>NZ_LR130579.1 GCF_900625025.1 Lachnoclostridium sp. Marseille-P6806 | reverse complement strand
ACAAGAGAAAACAAAAGATTTTGTCAAGCTTTCACAAAATAAAAAAAGCCAGCAATTACGCTGGTTTGAGAGATATGGCCTCTGAATAAAGTCCTAAACTATTATAGTGCTAAATCCGAAAGACGGGTGGATATGCTGCTGCGCCGCGCGGAGGGGGACAGGCTCTACGCGCCGCAGAAAACCGAGCTGTTCGTTACGCTGAAGGAGGGGGAGTCCGTCCGGGATCTGCGGGAGGAAGCGCAGCAGCGGTCGGAGAGGGAAAGGCTCTGCGGATGGTGATGAAAAGCGAAAGGCGCGTTTTGACGTGCTTCTTTTTTATCCATAAGAACGAAACGATTCGCGCAAAGAAAAACAGACACTGTCCGGTGATAGCAAAGAAAATCCGGTTCTGCATGTAAATTCCAGTCAAAAAGCCATAAAAACATGCCGGAAAAGATAAAAATATCACAATAAGTCCTGACAGCATATGGCATAATGCTCAAAAAAGATGGGATAAATTCGCAATATTATACAATTGACAGAGCGAAACGTTTATAATAGCATAAGTCTATCAAAACTTACGCCTGTGCGGGCGCTCTGCACACGGAGACGGCGGGGTGCGGCGGTGAAGGGACTGGAGGGTATTGTGGATAAGATAAAGCAAAATCCGATCGTCAGAAAATTGGGATTCAACCGGATCATCCTGTTTTTTGTACTGATCCTGATGTACATTCTGTTCTCGGTCGCCATACCGGGCTTTTCGAGCATGGCGCGGGTGCGGGATATTTTCAACTACATATACTTTCTCGGGTTCCTTTCTCTGGGAGTTACCTTCGTCATTGCGACGGGGGGCATCGATTTCTCCATCGGCCCGGTCATGTTCTGCTGTGCGCTGATCTCGGGCTACTGCCTGAATTCCTATCACGTGCCGCTGGCGCTCTCGATGCTGATCTCCATTCTCATCGGCCTTCTTTTCGGTGTATTCAACGGGTATCTCGTCGCCTACTGGCGGGTGCCGCCGTTCATCATCTCCATGGCCTCCATGAACATCGCCAAGGGACTTGCTTCCGTGTTCACCAAGTCCCAGTCGGTCAGCTGGCCGCAGTCAGGCGATGCGGGCGGGGCGGGCGTGTTTCGCAATATTGTCAGTGTAAACGGCTTCCCGACGGGGCTTGTCATCTTCGGCGCGGCAGCACTTCTGTGCGGTATCGTGCTCTATAACACCAAGGCGGGACGCTATATTCTGTGCCTCGGGAGCAACCGTGAGGCGGTGCGCCTGTCCGGTGTTGACACGAAGCGCTGGGAGATGCTGGCATATGTGATCTGCGGAACGCTGGTCGGCATCGCGGCGCTGTTCTTTGTGGCGGCCTACACGACGGTGCAGCCGGGCTACGGGGATCAGTACAACAACGAGGCGATCGCGGGCTGTGTCATGGGCGGCACCTCCATGGTCGGCGGCCTCGCGTCCATCGGCGGAACGGTTCTGGGCGTGTTCATCATTTCGCTTCTGCAGGAGGGAATCCTCGCGTTCGGCATGGGCAAGGATGTGCAGCTCATCCTCACGGGCTTTATCGTCATCGCAGCGGTGTACGCGGACGTGCTGGCGCGCCGCAGGAAGAACTGACGGCGGTGTCTGACAACAGGTGTTTCGGCAGGAACGGAGGCTATATATGGGAGAAGTAATCCTGACAATGCAGGACATCGACAAATCCTTTCCGGGCGTTCACGCACTGGATCATGTCCATTTCGATGTGCGGCGGGGAGAGGTTCACGCGCTGATGGGGGAAAACGGTGCGGGAAAATCCACGCTGATGAAAGTGCTCACCGGCATCTATACCAAGGATTTGGGGAGCATCATCTACGAGGGAAAGGAAGTTGAGTTCCACAATACGAGAGAGGCGCAGGATGCCGGCATTGTCATTGTCCATCAGGAGCTGAACATGGTCGGCGATCTGACGGTGGCGCAGAACATTTTCATCGGGCGCGAGTTCATGAAAGGCTTCCGCATCGACGACAGGCGGATGATCGAGGAATCGAAGAAGCTCTTCGACGAGCTCCATATCGACATCGACCCCTCCACGAAGATGAGCGATCTGACGGTCGGAAAGCAGCAGATGTGCGAGATTGCCAAGGCGATCTCCCATGAATGCAAGGTCATTATTTTCGACGAGCCCTCGGCGGCGCTGACAGAAAAGGAGATCGAGGACCTGTTCGTGATCATCCGTGATCTTCGGGAGAAACAGCTCGGCATTGTCTATATTTCTCACCGGATGGATGAGATCAAGGTCATAACGGACCGCGTGACGGTCATGCGCGACGGAACCTATGTCGGAACGCTGATCACAAAGGACTGCAGCAAGGAAGACATTATCAACATGATGGTAGGCCGTGTGATTTACGAGGAGCCCAAGACGAAGAGCATGTGCCCGCCGGATGCGCCGGTAGTGCTTCGGGTCGAGCATCTGAACGCGGGCAAGATGGTGCAGGATGTGAGCTTTGAGCTGCGCAGGGGCGAGATCCTCGGCTTCTCGGGGCTTATGGGGGCCGGGCGAACCGAGACGGCCCGGGCGCTCTTCGGAGCGGATCCGAAGCAGAGCGGAGATATCTATATCAACGGCAGCAAGGTGGAAATCAATTCGCCGCAGGACGCGGTGAACGCCGGGATCGGCTATCTCTCGGAGGACCGCAAGCGCTACGGCCTCGTCGTGCAGAAGTCCGTTATCCAGAACTCGACCATGGCCTGTCTGGAGGAGTATATCAGCGGCGGCTTCATCAACAAAAAGAAAGAGCGGGATGTCACAGAGAAGTATATTGCCGAACTGGCGACCAAGACGCCGAGCGCAGAGCAGCTCGTCGTGAATCTTTCGGGCGGTAATCAGCAGAAGGTCGTCATCGCGAAATGGCTGGCCAAAAACTGCGATATTCTGATCTTTGACGAACCGACGCGCGGAATTGATGTCGGTGCGAAGAACGAGATCTACAAGCTGATGTCCTCGCTGGCGGCGCAGGGTAAATCCATTATCATGATTTCATCGGAGATGACCGAGATCCTGCGGATGAGCGACCGGATTGTCATCATGTGCGAGGGAAAGAAGACCGGAGAGCTCGGCATCGAAGAGGCGACGCAGGAGCTTATCATGGATAAGGCGACCCGGAACATTGCGTAGGAGGCGGAAATGATCAAGAAGAAATCCAAACTGTTGGCGGATCAGCGCTTCATCGTTCTGCTGGTCATTCTGGGGCTGATCATCGTATACATGATTTTCAGTCAGGAGTTCCGAAAATACTCCTCGGTTCTGAGTATGCTGGACTTTTCCTACTATGATGTACTGATGGCGGTCGGCGTCACCTTTCCGCTGATCACCGGTGGTGTCGATCTGTCGATCGGAACCGGCATGGTCTGCTATTCGCTGCTGGCCGGTACGCTGGTGCGCAATTACAATTGCCCCGTTATCGTGGCCATGCTCCTGTGTGTCATTTTCGGCATGTGCATCGGCCTGCTGAACGGCGTACTGGTGTCGGTTATGGATCTGCCGCCTTTTCTCGCGACGCTCTGCACCTGCATGATCACGCGCGGGATCGGTTCCATGATGACGGCGACGCCGTGGCCCACGCTCAAACAGCCGGGCGGGTGGTTCCATTCCATCTTCAAGCTGACGTTCGGAAGCGGGCGCAGCGCGACCAAGCTCCCGATCGGCTTTCTCTGGATGATTTTGATCGTTCTGCTCATGGAGTTTATCCTCAATCACACGAAATTCGGCCGCTACACCATCGCGATCGGCAGCAACAAGGAGGCGACGCTCCTTTCCGGCATCTCGGTGAAAAAGTATCACATTGCGGTTTATGTTGTCAGCGGCCTGTTCGCGGGGCTTGCGGCCATCGCTTATTCGGCGGTCGTTCCGACCGTGCAGCCCGGCACGGGCGCAGGTCTTGAACTGGATGCGATCGGCGGCGTGTTTGTCGGCGGCGTGTCGGCGACCGGCGGATACGGTTC
Source organism: Lachnoclostridium sp. Marseille-P6806 (assembly GCF_900625025.1). Classification (GTDB taxonomy): domain Bacteria; phylum Bacillota; class Clostridia; order Lachnospirales; family Lachnospiraceae; genus CAG-791. The sequence continues at coordinate 167,074 of NZ_LR130579.1, read as the reverse complement.
TGTGATCGGAACGCTGCTCGGCGTTATGGTCATTGTGCTCCTGAAGACGGGTCTGCCTTATATCGGACTCCAGTCGAACTGGCAGCAGATCATCACCGGTTTTGTTCTGATCGGTGCGGTCCTGATCGACATCATCAAGAAGCGCCGGGCGGCTTCCTCCCGGACGAGCTAAGCTCTGGAGCGCGCAGGGAATCGGGTACGGTTATATGCGGCGCAATTCTGCGCCGCTGTAATATACATTTCACAATTTTTCAAGGAGGACAGAAAATGAAAAAGAAAATCCTGTCGATGGTTCTGAGCACTGCCCTTATGGCGTCTGTGCTCGCGGGCTGTGGAAGCGCGGCGGCTCCGACCGCAGATACAAGCGCTCCGGCAGCAGAGGAGAAAGCGGAGGAAAAGGCCGAGGAGAAGCCCGCGGAGGAAGAGGCGGAGGAAGAGGCGGAGCCGGAAGCGGAGACTGCCGAGACGAAAGACGGCGGGAGCGCGACGGGCGGCACGGCGCAGTTTGAAGGCGTTAAGGCCAAGGAGGCCTATAACTTCCCGATCATTGTCAAGTCGTTCCAGTCCACCTACTGGCAGGCGGCCATCAAGGGCATGGATATGGCGGCAGAGGAGCTGGGCGTCACCTATTCGGCACAGGGACCCAACTCCGAGTCTGATATTGCGGATCAGGTCAATATGATCAACAGCGCGATCAACGGCAAGCCGGCCGGTCTCGGTCTGGCGGCCTGTGATACCAGCTCGGTTCTCGACTCTCTCAAGACCTGTGCAGAACAGGGCATTCCGGTCGTCGCCTTTGATACGGGCGTAGCGGATGCGCCGGAGGGCTCCATCGTCTGCACGGTTGCGACAGACAATACGCAGGCCGGTGAGGTTGCGGCAGAGAACATGTATGCGGCGATCAAGGACGTCATCGCGGCGGCAGACGCGCAGGTCCGTATCGGTGAGGTCAATCAGGACGCGACGGCTCTGAACATCCAGCAGAGAGGGCTCGGCTTCGTCAACAAGATGATCGAGCTGATCACGGCGGACGGCAAGACTGTGGCGGTTACCGGTAACGAGTTCTATGTTAACAAGTGCAAGGACAAGGGCGACGAAGCCAGCGCGGATGTTGTGATCGAGGTGAGAGTCCCGGCGCAGACCACCGTTGAGCTCTGCTCCACCGAGGCACAGGCGGTTCTTTCCAAGGAAGACACCATCGCGATCTTCGGCTCCAACCAGACGGCGGCAGAGGGCGTTCTCGCAGCGGATGCGAACCTCTCCGTTCTCGGCACGGATGCGGCGGCAGGCGATGTGATTGCGGTCGGCTTTGACGCGGGCTCCACGATCAAGGGCGCGATCTCTGACGGAACCATGTACGGCGCGGTTACCCAGTCTCCTCTGATGATGGGTTACTACACGCTGTACGCTCTGACGATGGCGGCGAACGGCGATGCGCTGGAGGATGTTCCCACCGACGGCTACTGGTACGATGCGAACAATATGGGCGACGACACCATCGCGCCGAACCTTTACGACTGATCGTTCTGCGGTTCATGCAGGGCCCGCAGTGACATGCGGGCCCTTTTTATCATCCGGTGCGCGCGGCATGATGCGGCACAGGAAAGGCTTCCGCTTCATGAGCTTCTTGTGAAGCGGCGGCAGAAGTTTTATTATCAGCACAACAACAGTATTGGAGGCATAGCTATGGCAGCAAACAGGTACATCGGCGATTATCCTGTCATTGGAATCCGCCCCACGATCGACGGCCGGCGGGGCGTGCTCAAGGTCAGGGAGTCATTGGAGGAGCAGACCATGAATATGGCGCGGTCTGCGGCGAAGCTCTTTGAGGATAACCTGAAATATTCCAACGGAGAGCCGGTCAAGGTCGTCATTGCGGATATGACCATCGGCCGTGTGGCAGAGTCTGCGGCCTGCGAGCAGAAGTTCCGCAGGGAGGGCGTCGCGATCACGCTCACGGTCACTCCCTGCTGGTGCTACGGCGCGGAGACCATGGATATGAACCCGCTCACCATCAAGGGGGTGTGGGGCTTTAACGGAACGGAGAGACCCGGCGCGGTCTATCTGGCGTCGGTTCTTGCGACCCATGCGCAGAAAGGACTTCCGGCGTTCGGCATCTACGGCCATGACGTGCAGGAGGCGGACAGCACCGAGATCCCTGAGGACGTCAGGGAAAAGCTCCTGCGCTTCGGACGGGCGGCGGTTGCGGCGGCCTCGATGAGAGACAAGTCCTACCTGCAGATCGGCTCCGTCACCATGGGCATCGGCGGTTCCATCATCGACCCGGCATTCATTGAGGAGTATCTCGGCATGCGCGTGGAGTCCATTGATGAGGTGGAAATCATCCGCCGCATGGAGCAGCACATCTACGACGAGGAGGAATATCAGAAAGCGCTCGCGTGGACAAAGGAGCACTGCAAGGAGGGCTGGGACAAGAACCCTGACTTTATCCGCAGGTCTCCGGAGCAGAAAGAAAAGGACTGGGAATTCACCGTCAAGATGATGTGCATCATCAAGGACCTCTACAACGGCAATCCGAATCTGCCGGCGGGCTGCGAGGAGGAGGCGGTCGGACACAATGCGATCGCGGGCGGCTTCCAAGGGCAGCGCCAGTGGACGGACTTCTATCCGAACTGCGACTATCCGGAATCGCTGCTCAACACCACCTTTGACTGGAACGGCGCGCGAGAGCCGTACATCCTCGCGACGGAGAACGACTGCCTGAACGGTCTCGGCATGCTGTTCATGAAGCTGCTGACGAACCGCGCGCAGATGTTCGCCGACGTCCGCACCTACTGGAGCGAGGAGGCGGTGAAGAAAGCGACCGGCTATCAGCTTGAGGGCAAGGCGCTCGAGTCGGGCGGCTTCATTCATCTCATCAACTCCGGCGCATGCTGTCTTGACGCCTGCGGCGAGGTCAAGGATGCGGACGGCAACGGCATCATGAAGGAGTGGTACGACATCACCGAGGAGGATATCGAGACGATCACCTCCCACAGCGAGTGGTGTGCGGCGGATAACGGGTATTTCCGCGGCGGCGGCTTCTCCGCGCGCTTCCTGACGAGAGCCGAGATGCCGGCGACGATGATCCGCCTGAATCTGGTCAAGAACCTCGGCCCGGTGCTGCAGATCTGCGAGGGTTGGACGGTCAATCTGCCGGATGCGGTCTCGGATCAGATCTGGAAGAGAACGGATTATACATGGCCCTGCACATGGTTTGCGCCCCGCGTCTCCGGAAAGGACGACGCGTTCCGCACGGCCTATGACGTCATGAACAACTGGGGAGCCAACCACGGCGCCATCAGCTACGGCCATATCGGCGCGGATCTCATCACGCTGGCCTCGATTCTCCGCATTCCGGTGTGCATGCACAACGTTCCGCAGGACAAGATCTTCCGCCCGGCGGCGTGGAATGCGTTCGGAATGGACAAGGAGGGGCAGGATTACAGAGCGTGCAAGGCGTACGGCCCGATGTACAAGACAATCCGGTAAGATTTTTCAGTAACGCTTTTTTTCCGGCGGCGGGGTCAGAGTGACCGGGCGGGATTTTTGGGGGTCCCGCAAGAGCACTCTGCCCCGGACGCCGGTTCCGGCATCAGACACAACGAAAACAAAAATACCGGCTTCAGAACAGAAAGAAAAGGGGCGTCTGTGCTGCCGGCGCGGGCGCAGAAAGGCAGATTATGTTAAAAAATATTCCGAAGATCCTTTCGCCGGAGCTTCTCAAGGTGCTCTGCGAGATGGGGCACAGCGACCGGATCGTGATTTCGGATGGAAATTTTCCGGCGGAATCCATGGGGAAAGATGCCATCGTGATCCGCGCGGACGGGCACGGTGTTCCGGAGCTTCTGGATGCGATTCTCACGCTGTTCCCTCTGGACAGCTATGTGGAGCACCCGGTCAGTCTGATGGAGGTCATGCCCGGAGATCAGGTCGAGACACCGATCTGGGATGAGTACAAAAGGATCGTCAGCGCACACGATGAGCGCGGCGAAAAAGCGATCGGGACCATTGAGCGCTTCGCGTTCTACGAGGAAGCGAAAAAGGCCTACGCGATCATCGCCACGGGAGAATCGGCGCTTTACGCCAATATTCTCCTGCAAAAGGGCGTAGTGACGGATTGACAAATGAAAAGAGAGGCCTGCGGCACGGCCGCAGGCATTTTGCGTTTCAGCGGCGCGGAGGGCGGAGCATATGAACGAAACGAAATATTATCTGGCGGTCGATATCGGGGCCTCCTCGGGGCGCCATATTCTGGCGCATATGGAGGACGGCCGCATGGTTCTTGAGGAGGTACACCGCTTCTGGAACGGGAGCGACAAAGCGGAGGTGAACGGAAAGACGCACCGTGTCTGGGATACGGACCGGCTGCTTCGGGAGATTATCGCCGGCATGAAGAGCTGTGCCGCGATGGGGAAAATACCGGTTTCCATGGGAATTGATACATGGGGCGTCGATTACGTTCTGCTGGGAGCGGACGGAAAGCGTCTGGGGAACTGCTATGCCTACCGGGACGACCGGACGCAGGGCATGGAGGACGAGGTGTACCGCCGCGTTCCGGCGGAGGAGCTCTACCGGAGAACCGGTATTCAGTTTGCGATCTACAACACGATTTTCCAGCTTGCGGCGCAGGAATCGGAGGAGCCGGAGCTCCTTGCGCAGGCGGAGTTTCTGCTCATGATGCCGGACTATTTCCACTATATGCTGACCGGCGTGCGCAGGCAGGAATATACGAATGCGTCCACATCGCAGCTCCTGGATGTCAGGACGGGGGACTGGGACAGAGAGCTGATCGGCCGGCTCGGCTTCCCGCAGAAGCTGTTCGGACCGCTCTCCATGCCGGGAACGACGGTGGGCGAGCTGCTGCCGGAGATCGCGGAGGAAGTCGGCTTTTGCTGCCGCGTGGCGCTGCCCGCAACGCATGATACCGGGTCCGCCGTCATGAGCGTTCCCTCGGAGGCGGAGGATACCCTCTACATTTCCTCCGGGACATGGTCGCTCATGGGCTGCGAGCTGCAGGAGGCGAACAGCAGCGAGGCGGCACGGCAGGCGAACTTTACCAATGAGGGAGGCTACCGGAAGAGATACCGCTTCCTCAAGAACATCATGGGTCTCTGGATGATACAGTCGGTGAAAAAGGAGCTGGAGGAGGGCTATCCCTTTGAGGGGCGCACCGGAGACGAGGATTTCTCATTTGGAAATCTGTGCGACAGGGCATCCCGGGAGAGCATCGCATCCCTCGTGGCGGCTAATGACCAGCGCTTTCTCGCGCCGGTCTCGATGATCGAGGAGGTGAAAGCGGCCTGCGCCGAGCAGGGAATGCAGGTTCCGCAGTCTCCGTGGGAGCTCGCCCGCGTGATCTACCGCTCGCTTGCGGTGTGCTACCGCGAGGCGGCGGAGGAGATCGAAGCGCTGACCGGGAAGCATTTTGACGCGGTCAATATCGTGGGCGGCGGCTCCAACGCCGTGTGGCTCAACCAGCTCACCGCGGCGGAGACGGGCCGGACCGTGCTCGCCGGTCCCGGCGAGGCGACCGCGATCGGGAACCTCGGCGCGCAGATGATCGCGGACGGCGTCTTTGCCGATCTGACGGATTTTCGCAGGACGGTGTACCGCTCGTTCGGGGTGAAGGAGTACCGCTGAGCGGCAGACTCGCCTCGGTAAGAAAAGACAGAAGACGGCCGGCAGGCCATGACATATGCCCGGATTTCCGGGGATATGTCAGAGCTGCCGGCCGCTTTTGGGTTTTGCGGTGGATTACAGCTGTCAGATGATTCGGTTCTTCAAGTGAATGCCCTGCATTCCTCCCCGATTACCAGCTCCGCGCCTGCGAGCTCGTCGCAGCGCGCGGTAATATGGAGCGGCCTTTGCGGGGAGCTCCGGCGGACGTAGGCGATAAGGCGGCCGTGAAAGCTGGCGCGAACCGGGCCGGTGTAGTCCGTGACATCGGCAATATCGCCGTTTTCAAGACCAAGGAGCGTCCCGCCCTGAACCTCAACGGAAATCGGATATGCGCCGGAGAGGATCAGGCTGCCCTCGGAGTCGCAGACAGAAATTTCAATCTGTTCGATCGGAGCATCCGGATCAGAGCAAGATTCTGCGGGGACTTCAAAGCGTTCAAGCCGCAGCCTTGTCGGAAGCGAGGCGGTGCGGAGAGAATCGAAGACTTCATACTCCTTTGTTCCGCGAACAGCAGGCGGGAGCGTCGTGAGCAGTCCAAAGGCCCGGACGGAGAGCGTGCCGGGGGCAAAGGGCAGGATAAAGGAGATGGAATCCTCGTCGTCGCTGCGCTCTCCTGCGGCGATCAGGGCTCCGTCGAGAAACAGCTCGGCGCGGGAGAGATTGGTGTAGACGAAGACCCGGACATCCTCGCCGGGACAGTAGTTCCAGCTCTCGGAAAAGAAATCCGGACGCACGCCGCTGTCGTGTCGGAGGCGGGCAGTGGCAAGGTGCGCCATGGGCTCTGCGGACCAGAAGCTCCGGCGGCGGTAATAGCCGGTTTTTTCATATCCCGCGAGGGTCATAAGCCCGGCGCCGGAGGCGCGGATGGGCCAGCCGCGGGCCTCGCCCAGATAGTCGATGCCGGTCCAGAGGAACTGCCCGCAGATATATTCACGGTCGCGGACGACCTTCCATGCCTCCCAATCGTGTCCGTTTTCGCTTCCGAGGAAAGGGAGCGAGGGAAAGCGGGCATGGCTTTCCTCATACAGCTGCTCCTTGTAATTGTAGCCGGCGACATCCAGAGCGTCGAGGAAGCCAAGCCGGGCCGAGAGCTCCGGAAATGCCGCGGCAAGTGTCACCGGACGGCTGGGATCCATGCGGCGCACCTCTCCCGCAAGCATGGCGGCGAGGGGCGCGAGCCGCTCCGCGTTCGGCCGGTCCGGGCTGTACATGCGCTCGGCGGCGGGCTTGTCGGCATCGTTGTTGCCGGTCATCTCGGTGAACAGCGGATGACAGTAGGGGTCGTTCGGATAATCGATTTCATTTCCGATGCTCCAGAGAATCACGCAGGGATGATGGCCCGCGCGGCGCGTCATGGCGCGCAGATCCTCCTCATGACAGGCCGGGAAATCGTGGTAGTAGCCCTCGTGGCGGGGCGGGTAGACATTGTGGCCCGTGCTCCACTTGTTCTTGGGCCCCTCCCATTCGTCAAAGGCCTCGTCGATCACGAGGAAGCCCAGCTCATCGCAGAGATCATACAGTTCGTCCATGTGGGGGTTGTGGCTCATGCGGACGGCGTTGCAGCCGGCCGCCCGAAGCTTTGTCAGGCGGCGGTACCAGATCTCCTTGGCGGAGGCGGAGCCGAGCGCCCCGCAGTCGTCGTGCAGACAGACGCCGCGGAGCTTCATATTTATGCCATTCAGCGAAAACCCATAGTCCGGATGGAAAGCAAAGCTGCGGATGCCGACGCGCTGCTCATCGGCAAGGTATTCAGGACCGCCGTTTACCGAAAGAAAGGTGCGCAGAAGATAGAGCTGCGGTGTCTCCGGGCTCCAGAGACGCGGCGCGGCGAGCGGGACGGCCTCGGCGGAGAGAGAGGCGTGCTCTCCGGGCTTCAGCTCGGCCACAGTGGAGGAGACCTCCAGAGTCGGCGTGGAATCTTCGCAGGACAGCTGCCAGCGGGCGGCGACTTCGGCAGGCGCAGGGCTGTCGTTCACAACCCGGGAGAGGAAGCCGAGCTCGGCGCAGGCAGCGTCGGCATGGAGAACGGTAAAGGAAAGGCCGTATTCTTCGCAGTGCACCGGGGCCTCTTCGATCAGCCGGACGCGCCGCAGGAGGCCGGAGCCGGTGAACCAGCGGGAATCGGCGATATCCCTGTGATCCACCCGGACCGCGATCACATTGTCCGCATTGCCGAAGCACACGTCGTCCGTGATATCATAGGCAAACGGCGTGTAGCCGTTTGCATGAAAACCCTTGTAATAGCCGTTTACCCAGACCTCGGAATGCTTGTATACGCCGTCAAAGGACAGGCGCAGGCGTCTTCCGCGGCTCTTCTCGGGGAGCCGGAAGCGTGTGCGGTACCATCCGATGCCGCCGCATACGTAGCCGGTGCCGGAAGAATTTTCGCGGGAAAAGGGATAATGCACGGACCAGTCGTGAGGGACGGATACGGGAGAAAATTTGCTTTCATCGCAGCTTTTCTGCCAGCTTTCCGGAAGCTCTCCAAGATGGAAAAGCCAGTTTTTTGAAAGCGTGTTCACAATTGTATTTTCAGTGTTTTCAGGCATTTCTTTACCCATGTCGAGCTCCTTTTCATATCCTATCCGTCTGTGGGATGAAAGCCGGCGGACGAACGTGCTTCTGGTGCGCGGCGCGGTCAGTCCGCGGCCCGGCTCCCTGTACATCATTATAGGATAAAAAAGGCGGAAATCCATGGAAATCAGAGTCATTTATGGTAAATGAGCGACTCTGTAAAAACGATGCCCCGGTCCTGTACAGAGATGCTCCTCAGGGGCGCTTGCCTTTGAGAGCGGAAAGCCTTATGATGAAACAGATTTTATGAAAGTGCTTTCAACAGTGCGGTACAAGGGGGGGGAGGTATGAAACGGGGGATCAATATTTATCAGATTGCCAGCGAAGCCGGGGTGTCATCGGCGACAGTATCCCGCGTGATGTCGGGGAATCCGCATGTGAGCGAGGAAAAGCGCCGCAGAGTGGAGGAGGTGATCCGCCGCTATGACTACCGCCCGAACGCGCTGGCGCAGGGGCTTACCATGGCCCGGACAAGGATCATCGGTGTGGTGGCGGCGGATGTGCAGAATCCGTATTATGCGCAGATTGTCGCCACGCTGGGGCGGCGGATCGACGAGCTGGAGTACAGCGCGCTGATCTTCAATACTTTTGGCAGCGCGGAGCTGGAGGTCAGAGGGCTCCAGAAAATGTTCGATATCCGGGCGGACGCCATCATTCTGATGGGCGGGAGATCGGACCGGCTTGTCACAGACCCCGATTATGCCGACCTCATCAATCGGATTTCGGATACGGTGCCGGTCGTGACCACCGGCAAGGTGGACGGCGCCCGCGTTCATCAGGTGTGCATCGACGAGATGCTCGGTGTGGATCTTGCGATGGAACATCTGTTCTCGCTGGGACACCGGCATATCGCCATGCTCGGCGGCCGGTCGGATGTGAAGTCGACTTATGAAAAGCGGGCCCGATACCGCAGTGTCCTGCGGAGCCGCGGAATCACCTACCGAGAGCGTTATGTGATTGATTCGGACTATAACATGAGCGGCGGCTACCGGGGAATGAACGAGCTGTTTGCCTCGAACATTGGCCGCACCATGCCGACAGCGATCATGGCGATCAATGACTTTTCGGCCGTCGGCGTCGTGCACGCGATCCGGGAGCGCGGGTTGTCTGTTCCGGAGGATATGGCGGTGCTCAGCTTTGACAATACCTTTCTGACGGAAACGGCTCTGCCGCAGCTTACGAGTGTGGGTTATGACTATGAGGTGTTCGGTCGGGCGCTTGCAGACACCGCGATCGATCTTGTGGAGGGGCGGGAGGTTCCGGCATCTCGCGTCATCTCGTCCGGCCTGTATGCGAGGGCCTCGACCAAGGCGAACACACCGCCGATGTTCTGAAAATAAGGAAATAAGAAGACAAAGAAAAAGCAATACAACAGAATACAGCAGCGAGAGAGTGTGAAACAATTTTCATGATTCCCTGCGGCTGTATTCTGTTGTGCACAAAAAAATGCGGCAAAAAATGTGCACATGGACGAAACCGGGCGATAAGAAAACAAAATAGTTGAACGCCGCTCGTCATAGTGCTTTAATAATAGTGATGAAAGCGCTTACAATAAGTGGGTTTTCACGATCGACACAGAGACGCGCCGGCAGAAGACAGAAAAGACAATCGATGGATGATAGAGAGCAAATAGAGTAAGTGAAAGAGCAGGCGGCAGTGAGAGGGTGATTCAAAGAAAGACGGAGCGCGGCAGCGCTCTGCCAGGGGGGATTCGCATGAAAGATATTTCCGCAGGACCTTTGGGAAAAAAGAAGACATGGTATCAGGTCTTCTGGCGTTATCGTGTTCTGACGCTGATGTGCATACCGGCGATCCTGTTTTTCTTTTTCTTCAGCTATATGCCGATGCCGGGGATCTGGGTGGCCTTTGTCGACTACAAGTACCGGAAGGGCGTTTTTGGAAGTCCTTTCGTGGGGCTGCGCAATTTTGAGTTTCTGGCGCAGTCGGGCAAGCTTTGGACGTTGACGCGCAATACGATTCTGTACAATCTCGCATTCATTATTCTGGGAAATCTCTTTGCGGTGTTCATTGCGATTCTGCTGAACGAGATTCAGTCGAGGCGCTTCAAAAAGCTGTCGCAGACGATGATGTTCCTGCCCTATTTCATCTCACAGGTTCTGGTCGGAATTCTGGTATTCAATCTGCTCAATTATGACACGGGCTTCGTGAATGAGGTTCTGCGGGCGCTTGGCAAGACACCGTGGCAGCCGTATTCCAGCCCCGGGGCATGGCCGGTACTGATGGTCATTATCTATCTCTGGCAGCAGACCGGCTACAATTCCGTGGTCTATTTCGCCTCGATCTGCGGTATTGATGCGGAGATTATCGAGGCCGCCAGGGTGGACGGGGCGAACGCCTTTCAGAAGATCCGCTATATTCTTCTTCCGATGCTGAAGCCGACGATCGTCATTCTCCTCCTGTTTGCGCTCGGTGGGATTGTCAAGGGAAATTTCGGCCTGTTCTACAACGTCATCGGCCAGAATCCGATGCTCTACGACACGACGGATATCATTGAAACTTATGTGTACCGGTCCACCATCGCGGACTTTAACTTCTCGAGCGCCTCGGCGGTCGGCCTGTATCAGTCCATTGTCGGGTTTGTGATCGTTCTGTGCGCGAATGGAGTCATCAAGAAGATAGAGCCGGATTACTCGCTGTTCTGAGAAAAAGCGATGTGCGGCGCACGGATGCGCCGGTATGGAGGAAGGCTATGAGTTCCAGTACGAATATGACAAGACAGGAACGGAAAAGAGAGGAAAAGCTCGAGGCGATGAGCTCGGCGGCCAGAGTGAAGCTCGGGGTGTCCGATATCATTGTCCGGACGCTCGGCTATGTGATCGTGAGCTTCTATGCGCTGTGCTGTATTTTCCCGTTTCTTCTGATCGTCGGCACTTCTTTTTCGGACGAGGCGGTGATCCGCCGTGCGGGCGTGCAGCTCATTCCCCGCGGCTTTACGACGAGAGCCTATCAGATGATCATCAGCGGCGGCACGATATGGAAATCCTATGCACTGACAATTACGCTGACGGCGGTGGGAACTTTTCTGGGGCTGGCGATCATCTCCATGACCGGCTATGCGCTCCAGAGAAAGGATTACCCTTACCGCAACGTGATTTCTTTCTACATTTATTTCACCAGTCTTTTCTCGGCGGGGCTCGCGCCTTACTACCTGATGATGGTGCAGACCTATCGGCTCAAGGATAACTATCTGGCGGTGCTGCTTCCGCTGATGATGAGCCCGTGGCTGATCATTCTCATGAAGAACTTCGTGAAGCAGATTCCGCACGAAATCACAGAGGCCGGCAAGATCGACGGCGCGGGGGACATGACGGTGTTCACACACCTGATCCTGCCCATGATGAAGCCGGCGCTCGCAACCATCGGACTGTTTCTGGCGCTGGGGTACTGGAACGAGTGGTATCAGTCCTCGCTGTTCCTCTCATCCAAGGTGGAGGTGAAGCCGCTCCAGTATACGCTGTACGAGCTGGTCAACAAGATTGCGGCGCTCAAGAACTCGGTGGCGGGACAGTATATCGCGCTGTCGGATTTCCCGCAGGAGACGGTGAAGATGGCGAACGCCGTCATGGCCACGGGCCCCATAGTCCTTTTGTATCCTTTTGTACAGAAATATTTTATCGGGGGCATCACTGTCGGCGCTGTCAAGGGCTGAGCGCGGAAACCGGCGAGCGGAACCGGCGGAATGTTCTGCCGGGGAAAAGATGACAGCTGTCCTCGCCGTTTCGGCGAGGCTGTTATATAAACACTGCAAACACAGAGATTGGAGGACTTTTATGAAGAAGGTACTAGCGGCATTTCTTATCACCACCATGGCGGCGTCTCTTGCGGCCTGTGGCGGCCAGGGGGGGCGCACCGCGCCGGACGGAAGCGGTACGGAGACGGATGCTGCCGTAGACGGCGGAGCAGCGGCATCCGGTGATGAAGCGGCGGCGATCGACACGTCGGAGCATGTGGTGATCAACTACATGGTGACAGGCGATCCGCCGGAGGGAGAAGCGAAAGAAAATCTGAACAGGATGATGGAGGAGCTGAACGGCATCCTTACGGAAAAGGTCAATGCGGAGCTGCAGATTTACTACATTCCGTGGACGGACTGGCTTGCGAATTACAATCTGACGCTGGCGCAGATGGACGGCTCGGTGGATCTTGTCGGCACGGCCTCCGACTGGCTCGACGCATGGCCGAACGCCAAGGACGGCGCGTTCCTTGAGCTGAGCGAGAACATGCTGAAAACCTATGCACCCAAGACATGGGCGAGCGTTTCTCCGGAGCACTGGGAGCTCTGCAAGTACAACGGCGAAATCTATCTCATGCCCGAGGACAATTATGCACAGTGGACCAATCACGGTTTCATTTACCGCGCGGACTGGGCGAAAGAGGCCGGTCTTGACGAGGTGAAGAGCTGGGAAGATATGACGGCGTATTTTGCCTATGTCCGTAAGGCATATCCGGATATCATGGCGTGGGATTCCGACGGAACGGCTTACGGGACGCTGGCAGGCGGCTGGACGGCGTCGCACAGCGATTTTGTCGCCATTGACGGCATCACGGCTAACGCGCTCTGGGGAGGAACCAAGTCGGATCCCTACACCATCACGGTTCCTCAGTATGACGATACGGATATGATGGTCGCGTTTGCAAAGGAAATGGCGAAGTGGGATGAAATGGGCGTCTGGAGCACCGACGTTCTGAACAAGACCACGACGGCAAACCGCGACGACTATCGGATCGGTAAGGTCGCGGCAGAGCAGCATCACACGCAGACATGGACGGATCTTTGCTCCCACACGGACAACAACAAGATCTACACGGACGACAGTGACGCGGAATCCGGCTTCTTCTGGTTCGGCGAGGAGACGGGAAATGTGGTCCGGCTCAGCATTACGCACGGCGCGATGGCAGTTTCCGCGGCATCGGAGAATCCGGAGCGTGCGCTGATGGTGTACGATCTCATCCGCAACGATCCGGACTGCTACCGCCTGTTCAACTATGGAATCAAGGGCGTTTCATGGGATGTCAATGAGGACGGCCTGCGCATCACACCGGAGGGTTACAATCCGGACACGCAGAATATCAACGGGATGACCAACTACTGGTGGGGCCGGAACGACGATCTGGAGATCCGGGACGCGTCCAGAAACTGGGATGTTATCGAGCCGATGTATGAGGAGCTGGATGCGGCGGCGATCGATTATCCCTACGGGCAGTTTGTGCCGGATGTGGATGCGATTCAGGCGCAGATCAACAACGTCAACGAGGTCTATACCAATGATATGAAGCTGATTGCCTACGGCAAGTTTGATGATCAGGGCATGACGGCGGAGGAAGCGGTGCAGAAGCTCCATGACGATCTGCAGAAAGCCGGGATCGAAACGGTCACGGAGGAGCTGCAGAGACAGTTTGACGAGCTGTACAAATAGGCGAAAGGACAGGTCATGACGGCGGAACGGAAACAGGAGAGCAGCTATTATCTTCTGAACAGCGGGGTGCTTCCCGCGGTCCGGCTGATCGGAGAGGAGCACCTCGAGCCGCCGTACATTCACAGAAGAAGACGCCCGGGAGAATATATCCTGTATTTTCTGACGGCCGGCTCCATGGAGCTGGAGGAGGACGGCGTCCGCTTTCATCTGAAGCCGGGTGATATTCTGATTCTGGATCCGGACAAGGTGCATGTCGGCAGAAGAGCGACGGCATGCACCTATTTCTATGTCCATTTTATGTGGGAGGGCATCGAAAAAAGGAGAGAAAGCCGCGAGAAGCTCTGCGAGCGCATGATGCGGGCCCGGACGGAATCGCTCCGGAGCGACCCCTGCGACGTTTCGTCTGAGCTGTGCCCGCGTCTGCTTCTTCCGAAGTATGCGAACTACGCGGGCGGTGTGGGCTTTTCCGAGCTGAAAAGCCGGATCGGAGAAGCGCTGTCTGTTCATCGCGATCGCCGAGAGGGTTACAAGGCGCTCGTGGCCTGCGAGTTTCTTGCTGCGCTGATTCTTGCGTCGCGACAGTATCTGAGCCTTGCGGCAGAGACGGCCGGGGGAGAGCCGATCCGGCGTCTGCACAGCCTGATCAATTACCTCAATACGCACTACGGAGAGGAGATCAGTGGCGCGGGGCTGGAGGAGCGCTTCGGAGGAAGCTTCGATTACATGAACCGCCAGTTCCGGAAAGCGACGGGGAGGACGATCTTTGCCTATCTCTGCACGATACGGATTGCGGGAGCCTGCGAGCTGATGAAGACGGGATCGCTCCGCATCTCGGATATCGGGGAGAGCGTCGGCTTTCATGACAGCAGCTATTTCAGCAAGGTGTTCCGGAAGCGTGTGGGAATGTCGCCCTCGGAGTACCGGGAGCAGGCGGGAGTCTGATTGACAGTCCGCGGGGATGTGGTACGCTGTGAGTAAAGAGCCGGCGGGGACAGAAGAGGGATTTCTGACAGGAAGAGTTCCGGCAGGAGGTGTCCATGAGAGTACTGGAATCGAAGTTCGTCAACGACTTTATCGACATGGCGCAGGAGGGCTATGAGCAGGGGTGGCATGAGCGGAACGGGGGAAATCTTTCCTACCGGATCCGGGCCCATGAGGTAGAAGCCATCCGGGAGCGCTTTCAGGAAAACGCCGCATGGTCGCCGATCGGCGCGGCGGTGCCGGAGCTTGCCGGGGAGTTCTTTCTTGTCACGGGAACGGGGCGCTTTTTCCGCAATATCAGACCGGATCCGGAGGCCTGCCTCGGGATCATCGAGATCGACGGCACGGGCGAGAACTACCGTCTCTGCTGGGGCTATGTGGAGGGCGGAAGACCCACCAGCGAGCTGCCGACGCATCTTCTGAACCATCAGGTCAAAAAGCGCGTGACGGGCGGCCGGCACCGGATCATCTATCATGCGCACACGACGAACATCATCGCGCTGTCCTTTGTCCTGCCGCTGAAAGATGAAATTTTTACGAGAGAGCTGTGGGAGATGGCGACGGAGTGCCCGGTGGTCTTTCCGGAGGGCATCGGCATGATCGACTGGATGGTCCCGGGAGGCCGGGAGATCGGCGTTGCAACGAGCCACCTGATGGAAAAATACAATGCAGTCATCTGGGCCATGCACGGCATGTTCTGCTCCGGCGCGACCTTTGACGAGACGTTCGGCCTGATGCACACGATCGAGAAATCGGCGGAGATTCTTGTCAAGGTGATGTCCATGACGGATAAAAAGCGCCAGACGATCACGCCGGATAACTTCCGCGCGCTGGAAAAGGGCTTTTCGATTACGTTGGACGAGCGCTTCCTGTTTGAAAAGAACGGCGGGGCGGACTGATGACGCGCGTTCCATGCTTGTCAGGCGCCATTGAGAACCATCTCCGGATGCCGGTTCACGATCAGCTCCTCCGGGTATTGCAGCTCGCGGACCAGCGCCTCGGCCAGGGGCGCCTCCCCGATGTGCCTGTTCCCGTGGGAATCGCTGGAAATCAGTATTTTCACCCGCTGCTCCCGGCAGAGCGCAAGCAGGCGGCGGTAATTGTCTTCGTTGGAGATGCCGGGAATCTGGTGCCAGCCGCCGGGGATGAGGGAGGCGTTGTTGATCTCCATGATGACGCCGTTTTTGGCGGCGGCGGAGACGATGCGCTCATAGTCCGCGGGAAACTGTGAATTATCGCAGTGGCCGATGACCCGCACGAAAGGGTTTTCCATGGCTTTCAGGTAGTCGGCGGTATTGCTCTCCGCGGTACCGGAGGTCAGAGAGCCGCGGGATCTGCGGCGCGGCGGCATGTGCATGGAGGCGATCACGTAGTCGAGGCGCGCCAGCACGGAATCGGGCAGGTCGAGCGCGCCGCCCTCCAGAATACTGACCTCCGCGCCGTACAGAACGGCGACGCCGCAGCGCTCTCTGGGGGCGCTGCCAAGATTCATAAAGTAAGATGCAGAGGCGGCCCCGCAGGTGGCAGGCCCGTGATCGGTGATTCCGAGAACGGCCATTCCCCTTGCGGCGGCTGCCTTTGCCATGTCGGCGATGGTGTCGCGCGTGCCGTGGCCGCTGGCAATCGTATGCGTATGCAGGTCGACAATCATATCCATATCCCCAGTCTGTCTGTTCCGGAAACTCCGGTTCAAAATGCCGGTCCGAATCCATTCTCTCACGCGGAATAACAAAATTCAACAATGCAGGCGGCAAAAAGCCCAAAAACGGCACAAAGCAACACGAAATAACGACAATCTATGTTGACTTATGACGGATTGCTTTCTATAATAAAGCGGAAGACAACACAAAACCACAACCCGTCGATGCGCACAGCGTCATCGATTTTGATCACAGAGAAGAATTCGCCTGCGCGGAATTCTCCTCGCGAGTGCCGCAAAGGACGCGGCAAAGGGGTATGCGAATGAACAGGTATTATTCGACAGAGCTGCCGAAATCCGGACGCATTGCGGAGCTGGTTTCCGATCTGTTTGCGAAGATGCCGGAGATCGAGTCCGCGAGAGCGGTCCTTCTTACAGAGTCCTATCGTGCGACAGAGGGGAAACCGATTGTCCTCCGCCGCGCCATGGCGCTGCACCATATTCTGAAGCATCTTCCGATTGTCATTCGTGACAGGGAGATGGTGGTCGGCTCCACAACGCTGGCACCCCGCGGCTGCCAGACCTATCCCGAATTTTCGTGGGAGTGGCTGGAGGCGGAGTTTGATACGGTCGAGACGCGCGAGGCCGACCGCTTCCGCATTTCGGAGCAGACGAAGCGGGAACTCCATGAGGCGAACGCCTACTGGAAAGGAAAGACCTCCAGCGAGCTGGCGGACGCCTACATGACGCCGGAGACGCACAAGGCGATCGAGCACAATATTTTCACAACGGGAAATTATTATTACAACGGCATCGGACATTATACCTGCCAGTATGAAAAGGTACTGAACGCGGGCCTGCGCGGGATCAGCGACGAGGCGGCGGGGAAGCTCGCGGCCATGCAGCCGGGCGATCAGGACTATGTCCGCAAGTCTACTATGCTGCAGGCGGTCATCATTTCCTGTCAGGCGGTGATCGAGTATGCGCGGCGCTATGCGGCGCTGGCTTCTGAGCTGGCGGAAAAGACCGCGGATGCGGCGCGCCGGACGGAGCTCATGACGATTGCGGAGAACTGCCGGCGCGTTCCGGAATACCCGGCGCAGAGCTTCGGGGAGGCCTGTCAGAGCTTCTGGTTCATTCAGCAGGTGCTTCAGATCGAGTCCTCGGGACATTCCATTTCGCCGGGGCGTTTTGACCAGTATATGAATCCGTTCCTGCAGCGTGACCTCGAGGCGGGGCGGATCACCAGAGGGGCGGCGCAGGAGCTGATCGACTGCATCTGGGTCAAGCTGAACGATCTCAACAAGTGCCGGGATGCCGCGAGCGCCAAGGGCTTTGCCGGATATTCCCTGTTCCAGAATCTCATTGTCGGCGGGCAGACCGGAGAGGGGGAGGATGCGACGAACGACGTTTCGTTCATGTGCATCACCGCGTCGAAGCATGTGTTCCTCCCGATGCCGTCGCTGTCGATCCGCGTCTGGAACGGCTCTCCGCACGACCTGCTGATGCACGCGGCGTCGCTCACGCGGACGGGCATCGGACTGCCGGCCTACTATAACGACGAGGCGATCATTCCGGCGATGATGGACCGCGGCATTTCTCTCCGCGAGGCGCGGAATTATTCGATCATCGGCTGCGTGGAGCCGCAGGTTCCGGGCAAGACGGACGGCTGGCACGACGCGGCGTTCTTCAATATGTGCAGACCGCTGGAGCTGGTGTTCTCGAACGGCCGCGATCTGGGAGAGCAGATTTCGATCCGGACCGGAGAGGTCGAGGAGATGCAGTCGTATGACGAGTTTTTCCGGGCATATCAGGAGCAGATGAAATATCTGATCAGCCTCCTCGTCAATTCCGACAACGCCATCGACGTCGCGCATGCGACGCTGACGCCGAACCCGTTTGAATCCTGCCTGATCGACGACTGCATGGACAAGGGGCTCTGCCTCGAGGAGGGTGGCGCGCACTTCAATTTCACAGGGCCGCAGGGCTTTGGCATCGCCAACGTGGGGAACGCGCTCTACGCGGTGAAAAAGCTCGTCTTCGATGAGAAGACGGTGACGATGAAAGAGCTGAAAAAGGCTCTGAAATTCAATTTCGGGCAGGGGCTTGACGCCGACGGCGCGGCGGCACTTGCGACCGAGGCGATCCGCGATATGCGGGCGCAGGGGCAGAATGTTTCCGAGGAGAGTATCCCGGCGGTCGCGGCCGCGATCCTGCGGGAGGGTATTTCCGAGGAGGAAAAAGCGCGATTCACGGAGATCTGGGAGATGATCAAGGCGCTGCCAAAATTCGGCAACGACGACCCGGAGGTGGATGCGTTCGCGCGGGAGGCGGCGTACTGTTACTCGAAGCCGATCGAAACGTTCCGGAACCCCCGGGGCGGTCAGTATCAGGCGGGGATGTACCCGGTCTCGGCCAACGTTCCGCTGGGGGCGCAGACCGGAGCGACGCCGGACGGGCGCCTCGCGCACACGCCGGTGGCGGACGGCGTTTCGCCCTATGTGGGAACGGACGTGAACGGCCCGACGGCGGCCTGCAATTCGGTGGCGAAGCTCGATCACATGATCGCCTCGAACGGCACGCTGTTCAATATGAAATTTCACCCGTCGGCGCTGTCCGGAGAAAGCGGGCTGGATAATTTCATCAATATGATCCGCGGCTTTTTTGACCAAAAGGGTTTCCATATGCAGTTCAATGTCGTAGACCGGGACACGCTGCTGGACGCCCAGAAGCACCCGGAGAATTATCAGCATCTGGTGGTTCGTGTCGCGGGGTACAGCGCGCTGTTCACCACACTCTCGCGCTCGCTCCAGGACGATATCATTTCCCGGACGGAGCAGGCGTCGACGGAATAGAGAAGCGAAAGGGCGAACATGGCCGAGGATTACTTACAGACAAAGGGCCGGATCTTCGACATACAGCGGTATTCGATCCATGACGGGTACGGAATCCGGACGATTGTGTTCCTGAAAGGCTGCTTTCTCCGCTGCCGCTGGTGCTGCAATCCCGAGTCGCAGCACTACGATGTCGAGACGATGACGGTGCAGGGAAAGCCGAAGACCATCGGCCGGGACGTCACCGTCGAAGAGGTGATGGAGACGGTGCAGAAGGACCGCCCCTATTACCGGAGAACCGGCGGCGGACTCACGCTGTCGGGCGGGGAGATGCTGTTTCAGCAGGAATTTGCAAGGGATCTGCTCCGGGCGTCCAAGTCCGCGGGAATCAGCACGGCGGCGGAGAGCACGGCCTTTTCGGAGTACCGGGCGATTGAGGAGCTTCTGCCGTATCTCGATCAGTATCTTCTGGATATCAAGCACATGGATTCGGCAAAGCATAAGCGCTTTACGGGTGTTCCGAACGAGCGGATCCTTGAAAACGCGAGACGGATCGCAAAGTCCGGGATGACGGAGCTCTCGATCCGGGTGCCGACAATCCCGACATTCAACGACAGCCCGGAGGAGATCCGGGCGATCGCGGAATTTGCGGGGAGTCTCCCGAATGTGGCGAGGCTCCATCTTCTGCCGTATCACCGGCTGGGCCTCGATAAATACGCGGGGCTGGGGAGAGAGTACGGACTTCCGGATATTTCCCCGCCGGACAGGGAGCACATGCTGATGCTGAAAAAGATCGCGGAGGCCGGCTCGGGACTGGAATGCCGGATCGGAGGGTAACGCTATGGCGGCATTTGACGTAGAAGACCGCAAGCAGCGGATCATACAGGAGCTGGTGCCGGGAAAGCAGATTACGCTGGCCCACATCATTGCGAGTCCGGATGAAACGCTCTATATCAAGCTGGGGCTCGACCCCGCGGAGGATCACTCCCGGTCGGCGATCGGCGTCATGACGATTTCACCGGCCGAGACGGCTATTGTGATCGCGGATGTTGCGACCAAGGCCTCGGGCGCGTCGCTTGGCTTCGTCGACCGCTTCAGCGGTTCGCTCATCATCACCGGGACAGTTTCCGAGGTGGAGGCCTCGACAAACGCGGTGCTGGATTACTGCAGGGAACGGCTGGGCTTTGCGGTCTGTCCGGTCACGAAAACCTAGAGGAGCGCTGCTTGAGGAAGCTGATCCTGATCGGTCGGAGCGAAGCGGGCAAGACCACGCTGATGCAGGCGCTGACCGGCCGGAAAACGGAATATCAGAAAACGCAGTATGTACAGCTGCACGGCGCTGTGATCGACACGCCGGGCGAGTACGCGCAGACCGCGCGGCTGGGGCATGCGCTCGCGGTCTATACCTATGAGGCGGACGTTGTGGGGCTCCTGTGCTCCGCAAAAGAACCCTACTGCCTCTTCCCGCCGCTGTGCACCAGCACGGCGAACCGGGAATGTATCGGGATTGTCACACAGATCCATGACAGAAACGCAAGGCCCGACAGGGCCGAGCGCTGGCTCCGCCTTGCGGGATGCCGGAGAATTTTCCGGGTCGACTCCGTGAGCGGGGAGGGAATCGGCGATATTCTGGATTATCTGCAGGAACCCGGAGAACGGCGGGCGCGATGATCCGGTTATCCGGACGGCACAGCGGCACACGGCGCGCCGTCCCTGAATATCAGTGCAAAACATATTGGCAGCCGTAAGGAGGGCAACAGGAAATGGTCAACGAGTATGAGATCAAAAAACAGATCTGTGACATCGGCAAGAGAATCTACAACCGGAACATGGTCGCGGCGAATGACGGAAATATCTCCGTCAAGCTGAATGATCATGAGTTTCTCTGCACGCCGACCGGTGTTTCCAAGGGCTTCATGACGCCCGACTACATCTGTAAGGTCGACGAGAACGGAAATGTCATTCAGGCGAACAAGGGCTTCCGTCCCTCATCGGAGATCAAGATGCACATGCGTGTATACAAGCTCCGTCCCGATGTCGGGAGCGTTGTGCACGCGCATCCCGTCTATGCGACCAGCTTTGCCATCGCGGGCATTCCGCTGACCCAGCCGATCATGCCGGAAGCGGTCATCGCCCTCGGCTGCGTTCCGATCGCCGAGTACGGTACGCCCTCCACGAACGAAATTCCGGACAGACTGGAAAAGTATCTTCCCTACTATGATGCGGTTCTCCTTGAGAGCCACGGCGCGCTGACCTGGTCCACGGATCTGCTGGCGGCGTATCTCAAGATGGAGTCAGTCGAGTTCTACGCACAGCTCCTCTATCAGTCGAAGATGCTCGGCGGCCCTAAGGAGTTTGACCAGGCCACGGTGCAGAAGCTCTATGAGATCCGCCGCCAGATGGGACTTCCCGGCAAGCACCCGGCCAATCTGTGCCTCAACAAGGACCGCATGAACTGCCACAACTGCAGCGGAGGGTGCAGCGCGGAAAAGGCGCCGGGCATGCCTGCGGGCACATCTTCTGTACACGGCACGACAGATATGCATGTGGACAACAGAGCGCAGAGCCCGGAGGTGATCGCGGAGATCACGCGCCGCGTTCTGGAGCAGCTTGGAAAGTAATTACGGACAGAGGAGTGCAGCATGGAAATCAATGAAAGCATGGTGCAGGACATCGTAAGAGAGGTTCTGGCCAAAATGAATATTTCCAGCCCCTCCGCCGGGATGCACGGCGTCTTCCGGACCATGGAGGAGGCAATCGACGCGGCTGAGGCGTCGCAGCGGATCGTCCGCGGCCTGTCCATGGATCAGAGGGAGAAGATCATTTCCGTCATTCGCAGAAAAATACGCGAGAACGCGGAGATCATCGCGAGAATGGGCGTGGATGAAACCGGCATGGGAAATGTCGGCGACAAGATCCTCAAGCATCATCTGGTCGCCGATAAGGTGCCGGGAACGGAGGATATCAGGACGGAGGCCTACTCGGGCGACCGGGGGCTTACACTGGTGGAAATGGGGCCGTTCGGTGTGATCGGAGCGATCACCCCCTGCACGAATCCATCGGAGACGGTGCTGTGCAATACGATAGGCATGGTGGCCGGCGGCAATACCGTCGTGTTCAATCCCCATCCGCAGGCGATCAAGACATCTATCTTTACGGTGAACATGGTGAACGAGGCCTCTCTCGAGGCCGGCGGGCCGGACAACATCGCCTGCACGGTCGAGAAGCCCACGCTGGAGACGAGCGGCATCATGATGAAGTCGCCCAAGATACCGCTCCTTGTGGCAACGGGCGGCCCCGGGGTCGTCACGGCGGTGCTCTCAAGCGGCAAGAAAGGGATCGGAGCCGGAGCCGGCAATCCGCCGGCGCTTGTCGACGAGACGGCGGATATCCGCAAGGCGGCGCAGGACATCGTCAACGGCTGCACCTTTGACAACAATCTCCCATGCATCGCGGAAAAGGAGATCGTCGCGGTGGATTCCATTGCGGATGAGCTGATGAACTGCATGATCAGCGAGCAGGGCTGCTATCTGGCGTCAAAGGAGATTCAGGAGAAGCTCGTGCACACGGTCATGGATGAGAAAGGCCGTCTCAACCGTAGGTGCGTCGGGCGCAGCGCAAAAAAGCTCCTCGCCATGGTCGGTGTCGAGGTTCCGGACAACATCCGCTGCATCGTGTTTGAGGGCCCGAAAGAGCATCCCCTGATCACAGAGGAGCTGATGATGCCGATTCTCGGAATGGTCCGGGTCAGGGATTTTGACGAGGCTCTGGAGACGGCGGTCTGGCTGGAGCACGGGAACCGCCATTCCGCGCACATCCATTCCAAGAATGTGGACCGTATCACGCGCTATGCGCGGGCAATGGACACGGCGATCCTTGTGAAGAACGGCCCCTCCTACTCGGCGCTGGGCTTCGGCGGAGAGAGCATCTGCACCTTTACGATTGCGAGCCGCACCGGCGAGGGACTGACGAGTGCCAAATCGTTCACGAAAGCGAGACGCTGCGTGATGTCCGACAGCCTGTGCATCCGCTGAGGGGCGCAGCCGGATCAGAAGAAAGGAGAGATCCATGGATCAGCAGAATATAGAACAAATTGTAAGGGCGGTTCTGGAGAGCATGCAGGCTCCTGTGCATGCCCCGTCCGCGGCGTCCGCCCCGGCAGGCGGCGTGCCGGCGGTGCCGAAGACGGCGCATGTCGCGGTGCTGACGTCCACAGGACACTTTGACATCAAGGAATACCCTGTTCCTCCGCTGGGAGATGATGATATTCTGGTAAAGGTAGAGGGCACCGGCGTCTGCGGCACGGACGCCCATGAGTTCAAGAGGGATCCTTTCGGGCTCATCCCCGTGGCGCTCGGCCATGAGGGCACCGGCACGATTGTGGCGATGGGAAAGAACGTCCGGAAAGACAGCGCGGGCAAGGAGGTCAAAATCGGCGACAAGATCGTGACCTGCATGATCTTCAAGGACGATCCGGAAATCACGACCTACGACCTCAATCGGAAGAATGTGGGCGGCGCGGACGTTTACGGACTGCTTCCGGACGACGACGTTCACCTCAACGGATGGTTCGCGGATTATATTTTCATCCGCGGCGGCGCGTTCGGCTCGACGTTCTTCAATGTCAGCCATCTGGATCTGGATTCGCGCATCCTGATCGAGCCCTCGGCGGTTCTTGTTCACGCGGTGGAGAGGGCAAAATCGACCGGGATTCTGCGCTTCGCAAGCCGCGTGGTCGTGCAGGGCTGCGGACCCATAGGGCTGCTCTGCATCGCGGTGCTCCGGACGATGGGCGTCAACCAGATCGTGGCGGTCGACGGAAATCCCGTAAGGCTCGACTTTGCAAAGCGCCTCGGCGCGGATGCGGCGGTCAATTTCGCGGATTTTCCGGATGGCATTGAGCAGCTCACGGAGGGCGTGCGCGCGGCGTTCGGCGGACAGCTCGCCGATTTCGGCTTCCAGTGCACCGGCAATCCGAAAGCGCATTCCAACATCTATCACTTTATCCGCAGCGGCGGCGGTCTGTGCGAGCTCGGCTTCTTTATCAACGGAGGCGACGCCACGATCAATCCTCATTTCGATATCTGCTCCAAGGAGCTGACCATTGTGGGATCATGGGTGTACACGCTGCGGGATTACGTCAATACCTTTGCTTTTCTCGACAGGGCGAAGAAGATCGGGCTTCCGGTCACGGAGCTGATCACGCACAAGTTCCCGCTCGAGCGGATCAACGAGGCTCTCGAGACGAACCTGGCGCAGAAAGGACTTAAAATTGCGGTCATGAGCGACCCCTCGCTTGCCGACCGGTAAGCGGAGGAGGGGCGCGCAGCGCCGCGGAGGCACAGCATGGGGAACGAAGCGGTAGGCATCATTGAGGTATACGGACTGGTCACAGCGTTCTGCTGTGCGGACGCCGGCGTCAAGGCGGGCAATGTCTGGCTGGAAAAATTCGACAAAAACAAGCCGAAGAATCCCGATTCGCTGCCGGTGCCCCTGCTGGTATGTGTGAAGTTCCGCGGAGAGGTCGCCGATGTGACGGCGGCCATGGAGGCGGCGATGGCAAAGGCAGAGGAGATGGCCGGGTACGTGCAGCATTACATCATCCCCAATCCGACGGATGATACGCTCAAAATGCTCGGGATCAGCGCCTTTGACAAGCGCTAGGCGGTAAGCGTTAGAAAAGCGGCGGGACGAAAAGGCCCGTCAGAAGCAAATGTTCTGCGGATCATGCCGCTCTCCGCGGCAGACATCCGCTGACAGCATAAAAAACAAAACGAACGGTGTATAAGGCTTTCACAAGAGGAGGAAAGAAACATGGGATACGAAGCACTGGGAATGATTGAGACAAGAGGTCTTACCGCGGCGATCGAGGCGGCGGACGCGATGACCAAGGCGGCCGAGGTCAGACTGATCGGCACCGAGAAGATCGGCTCCGGACTGGTGACGGTCATGGTGCGCGGCGATGTCGGCGCGGTCAAGGCTGCCGTCGAGGCCGGCGCGCAGAGAGCGTCCTCGCTCGGCGAGATGGTCGCGCAGCACGTCATTCCGAGACCGCATCAGGATGTGGAGAAGATTCTTCCGACCATCGGATAAGACACGGAGACAGCAATGGGAAGATCCTACGGATTGATTGAAATAACGGGGGTGGTCGCTGCCGTCGATGCGCTGGATATCATGTGCAAAGCGGCGGACGTCACGCTTGCGACATGGGAGAGACGCCTCGGCGGACGGCTGGTCACGCTGATCGTCGAGGGTGACGTCTCGGCCTGTACGGAGGCGGTGGCGGCGGCAGAGGCCGGGGCGATCAAAAAACCGGTGGCCTGCGGCGTCATCGCGAACCCGCATGAGGAGATTGTCCGAATGGTGGAATTCAGCGCGCAGCGCTGGAAGAAGCAGTACGCCGCCCGTGAGGAGCTTCGCGGCGCGGCCGAGCGGGAAACAGGAGATCCGGAGGCGGACAGCTACCTGTCGCAGGTGTGACGGCGCCGCGGACGGGAGCGGACATTGCGGAAGCAGATTCATTAAGAAGCAAATGCAAAAGGCTGGATTTTATTCAAAAAACCCAAGGAGGGTAAAAGCATGACACAGGAAGCATTGGGATTGGTCGAAACCAGAGGTCTTGTCGCGGCGATCGAGGCGGCGGATCAGATGTGCAAGGCGGCGAACGTGACGCTGATCGGCACCGAGAAAATCGGCTCCGGACTGGTGACGGTTATGGTCCGCGGTGATGTCGGCGCGGTCAAGTCGTCGGTTGAGGCCGGCGCAGGAGCGGCCGGAAGACTCGGCGAGCTCATTGCGACACACGTGATTCCTCGCCCGCACAATGACGTCGAGATGATTCTTCCCAAACTGAGCTGATCGGTGTGACCGGCAGGCGGCCCTGCGCTTTGGGGCTGCCCGCTGTCGTAAGAAAAAATAAAGGATCGCAGGAAAAGAGAGCAGGTGGGGGCATTGCAGACGACATTGCAGACAAATGAGATTGAGGCCATTACAAGAATGGTTCTGGAATCCATACAGCAGAAAGAGGGAGAGGGGCAGGGTTATATCGTTCCGATCGGCGTGTCTGCCCGCCACATTCATCTGACGCAGGAGGATGTGGAGACACTGTTCGGCGCGGGGTATCAGCTCACGAAGAAAAAGGAGCTCATGGGCGGGCAGTTTGCCGCCAACGAGCAGGTCACAATCGTGGGCCTGAAGCTCCGGGCCATTGAAAATGTCCGTATTCTCGGACCGGTCCGCCGGCGCTCGCAGGTTGAGATTTCTGCGACGGATGCGGTGAAGCTGGGGATCAAGGCTCCGGTCCGCGAGTCCGGCGACGTGGCCGGAAGCGCGCCGATCGCGGTCGTGGGGCCGCAGGGTGCTCTGTATTTGAAAGAGGGCTGCATCATCGCGGCGCGGCATATCCACATGAATCCCGCGGATGCGGCGGCGGCCGGAGTGCATGACGGCGATTATGTCTCGGTGCGGGTGGACAACGACCGGGGGACGGTATTCAACCGTGTGAAGATCCGCGTGGATCCCGCCTTTACGCTCGAGATGCACATTGACACGGATGAGGCGAATGCGAGCCATATCGCGCAGGGCGATACCGCGGTCATCGTAAAGGATATTCTGTAACAGAGCAAATAACCCCTGATCGCAATCGCAAAACCGCCTGCGCGGACCTTTCAGCAAGCGAAAAATGCTGTCAGGTGGAGGGATGGCATGAGCCGCAGAGCGGCTCGGCAGCCTGCGCGCCGGTGCAGGGTGCTTTTGCGTTGCGTGCCTCGCCGGGGAATGCTTCGTCATTGGAGAATACCATGATAGTAGGAAAAGTGGTGGGAAGTCTGATCTCGACCCGCAAGAGCAGCAACCTTGTCGGCAGCAAGTTTGCCATTGTCGAGGCGCTTGACGTTATGCACAGCGGCGGTCAGCGCATGGTGGCGGTCGATACGATCGGCGCCGGCGTGGGAGAAATGGTTCTTGTGGCTACCGGAAGTGCGGCGCGCATCGGCTGCGGGCAGGACACATCGCCGATTGATGCGGCAATTGTCGGCATCGTCGATGAGGAGAACGGTCTGGGATAATCATGGACATCAGAGAACTGAGCGGAATCATGAGGGAGAACGGCGTCGTCGGAGCAGGCGGAGCAGGCTTCCCCAGCTATGCCAAGCTGAACGCGGAGGCCGACACGATTCTCCTGAACTGTGCGGAGTGTGAGCCGCTTCTGAAGCTCCATCGGCAGCTCTTCGGAGCCTATCCGGAGGAAATACTGGAGACCTTTTCGCAGATCGTGCAGGCGGTCGGTGCGAAAGAGGGCGTCATCGGCATCAAATCGGAGTACCGGGAAACCATCCGGGCAGTCCGGACGCATATCGACCGGTTCCCGGAGCTTCGGATTCACGAGCTTCCGGGCGTCTATCCCATGGGCGACGAGGTCGTCCTGATCTATGAGTGCACCGGCCGGCGCATCCGCCCGGGGGGACTTCCGATCGAGCAGGGCGTCATCGTATATAATGTTGAGACGGTGTTCAATGTCTGGCGCGGAATGCGGAAAGCGACGCCGGTTGTGGACAAGCTGGTCACGATCGTCGGCGAGGTGAAAAAGCCCGTCACGCTCCGTGTCCCGCTGGGCACGCCGCTGTCGGAGCTGGTGGAGAGGGCAGGCGGCGCGCTGGTGAAGCGCCCGGCCTTTCTCGTCGGCGGCCCGATGATGGGGCGCTTCGGCAGTCCCTCGGACCCCGTGACCAAGACGACGAACGCGCTTCTTGTGCTGCCGGAGGAGCATTATCTCATTCAGCGCATGAAAGCGCCGGTCTCCATCGATCTGAAAAGGGCGGCGTCGATCTGCTGTCAGTGCCGGATGTGCACGGATCTGTGCCCCCGCCATGCGCTGGGGCATCCGATCGAGCCGCATCTGTTCATGCGCAGCGCCGCGAATCAGGACTATCAGCAGGCAGAGGTGTTTCTGAATACGTTTTTCTGCTGCTCCTGCGGCCTGTGCGAGCTGTATTCCTGCCCGCAGGGACTGGCGCCCCGAACCCTCATCACGGAGTATAAGAACCGGCTGCGCGCGAAAGGCGTTAAGGCGCCGCAGGGTGTTCAGCCCGGACCGGCAGACAGCGCGAGGGAATACCGGAAAGCCCCGGAGAAGCGGCTGGAAGCGCGGCTCGGGCTTTCCCGCTACGATGTGCCGGCTCCGCTCGAGGACGAAACGATTCGGGTGAAAAAAGTTTTGATTCCGATGGCGCAGCACATCGGAGCGCCGGCAAAGCCCTGCGTCGCGGCAGGCGACACGGTGCTTCGCGGCCAGCGGATCGGGGAGCCGGGGCAGGGACTCAGCGTGCCGGTACACGCCTCCATCAGCGGCCGGGTCGCTGAGGTCACGGAACGCGGTATTGTCATTACGGAAGAGGTGCGGTGATGAGCAGAGCCATCGGGATGATTGAATTTAAGACGACGCCGTCGGGAATTGCGGCGGCGGATCAGATGGTTAAGACGGCGGCAGTGGAGATACTGGAAGCACAGACCGTATGCCCGGGCAAGTATATCGCGCTGATTGCCGGAGAGCTGTCTGCGGTAAAGTCGGCGGTCGAGGTCGGGAGCCGGAGCTTTTCCGAGCACTACATCGACAGCTTTGTGCTGGGCAACCCCCACGAGTCGATCTTCCCGGCGCTTTACGGCGCGGCGGATATCGGCAATGTGCGGGCTCTGGGAATACTGGAAACCTATGATGTTGCCTCGATCATCGTGGCGGCGGACGCGGCGGCCAAGACGGCGGTCGTGGAGCTGATAGAGCTGCGTGTGGCAAAGGGAATGTGCGGCAAGTCATTCCTTGTGCTCACGGGAGAGGTGGCGGCCTGCGAGGCCGCGATTGAGAAAGCGAAGCAGTCCGCAGCGGAGAGCGGCATGTATCTCGATTCGGTCGTCATTGCGAATCCGGATGCGCAGATCTGCGAGCGGATCATCTGAGGCGGCGCGGAACCGGAGCAGAAGAGTATGCTGGCATTGGAGAGAAGAAATCAGATCATAAGCATTCTTCAGGAACAGAGACGGGTATATGTGGGCGATCTCGCAAGGCAGTTTCAGGTATCGGAGGAGACGATACGCCGGGATCTGGACCGGCTTGACCGGGACGGGATCGCGACGAAGAGCTACGGCGGCGCGGTGCTGAACAACATGGACAGCATCGATCTTCCGTTCAATGTCCGACGGAAAAACAATGTCCCTGGAAAGCTCCGGATTGCGGGGATCGCAGCGTCTCTGATCGAGGACGGCGATCATATTTTTCTTGACGCGAGCACGACGGCGGTCTATGTGGCCAAGGCGATCCGGGAAAAGAGGCGTCTCACCGTGGTCACCAACTCCATTGAGAATATACTTGAGCTCGCGGACATCCCCGACGGGGAGATCATTTCCTCCGGCGGGCGGGTAAAGGAGGGGTATCTGGCGTTTACAGGCCCGAAAGCGGTCGAGGGGCTCGCCTCCTTTAATGCGGAAAAAGCGTTTGTCTCCTGCAAGGCGCTGAGCCTTGAGCGGGGCATCATGGAGGGCAATGAGGAGGTTACGCAGACCAAACTCGCTATGATGACTCATGCGGAGAAAACCTATCTGATGGCGGATCTGTCCAAGTTTGATAAAAAGGCGTTCTCCCGCGTATGCGGCCTCGACGGAATCACGGGGGTAATCACGGACGAGATGCCTTCGGCCGCATGGCTCGCCTGCTTTGCGGCAAACGGGATCCGACTCTACTGTCCGGAGGAGAACGGGACGCTGTCCGTGTGAAACAGGGGGCGCTGTGGATGAGCAGACGGAATACGACGGTCATATGCTTTGCGAACAACAAGGGCGGGAGCGGCAAATCGACCTCCTGCGCGAACCTTGGAAGCGCGCTCTCGCGCGCGGGAAAACGGGTGCTGCTGATCGACGGGGACATGCAGCTCAATCTGTCGCTGTCTTTTTTTGATGAGGAGCGCGTGCTGGAATATGCACAGGGCGAGCGCAACCTGTATGAGGCGCTGGTTCACGGGAGCGCTCTGGCGCCGCTCATTCTGCAAAGCGGGGCGGAGCGGCCGGACGTGATCGTTTCCTCTATGCGGATGAGCGGGATTGAGACGAAGCTTCCCGCGAAGCGGAGGAGGGAGCTTGTTCTGAGGGAGCTTCTCCGGCCCGTCAGGGAGAGCGGAGAATATGATTATATCCTGATCGACGCCCCGCCGACGCTGGGAGACTGGGTGACGAATATCCTGCTCGCCTCGGATCGTGTGATTATTCCGGTGGAGGCCACGCCGTGGGGACTCTTCGGTCTCGCGAACATGATGGATTTTCTGCATAAGATACAGAGCATGGATCCGACGGTGCAGGTTCTCGGCATTCTTGTCACCAAGGTCGACGAGCGCAAGAATTATTATCATCAGACCATGGAGACGCTGGCGGGACTGGACGACGTCCCGGTATTTCGTCAGGTGATTCACGTGGATTCGGCGGTCGAATGGGCGCAGGACGCGAGTATGACCGTGATCGAATACCGGCGGTCCGGCCGGAGTGCGAAAGAATATATGGAACTGGCAAGGGAGGTGGAAGCGTTATGTCAGTAGGAAAGGGGTCTCTGAAGCGGGTACAGGGAAAGACGGCGGCACAGCCGGCCGTACAGCCGGAGGCGAAAACCGTGAAGTCGGAAACGAAAGCCGTGAAACCGGGGACGGCGAGGAAGACGCGCAAAGGGCGCAGGCCGGCGGAGGCGAACGGCAGCGAGGCGGCGGCAGCGGTGCTCACACCGTCCGGCGGCGCGGAGCAGGTAATCTCACATCTGATCTGCGAGCTGCCGACCTATCTGCTCTGAGGGGCTCTGTTTGCCCTGCGAGGCTCTGTCTGTGCTGAGAGGCGCGCCGGAGATCATTCGCCGGGAAGAAGAATACCCTTTTCCCGGAGCGCGTCCGTGACGCGCCGAAAAGCGTCCTCGTCAGGACAGAGAATGGTATGCAGATGGATGCCCTCCGTGAGAAGAGAGAGGGGAGCCGCACTTTCGCTCCGGCAGCGGCGCAGAAATTCCTCCGCGTCGAAGCGGCTCGCGAGATGCAGCGAGCCCGTGAGCTCGCCGTAGATCGGATGCTCGACAATGACATCGAGAACCTGACAGCCGTAGTCGATGATGGTAAACAGCTCCTCTTTCATCTGCTCGGAGCGATGGCGGCAGGCGATGCGGAACGTTTTTCCCTGCGCCGCGCTGCCCGCGGGGAGCGTATAGCCGCGCGGCGTGGCGATGATTTCCGTCCCTGCGGCGCGCAGGAGCGCGACGTCTCCGACAATGATCTGACGGCTTACGCCCAGCTCTCCCGCAAGCCGTGACGCGCTGATCGGCATCCGGCTGCTTTGGAGAGCGTTTTTTATTCTGACACGGCGGTTTTCTGCGTCCATGGGAACCTCCTTATGATGAACAAAGCATACCGAAAAGAAGCCGCGCGGGCAAGCTTCTTCATCCGTGGGATGAGAAAGGGGCGAGGGAGAGCGCAGAGCACCCGAAAAGCGACGTGTGGGGAGCATTTGATGAGGCGGGGCGTCTGATATCGGCTGTTTCAACGCTGCGGCATACGATGACCTATGAGAGAGCTGTTTTATCCTGCGGCGAGCTGCACATGGTAGGAACGCTTCCGGAAACGAGAGGGAGCGGAGCCGTTCGCAGCCTGATGGGGGTTATCCTGCGGGAATACAAGGATAACGGTGATCTGTTCGCCACACTGATCCCTTTTTCCTTTGCATTTTATCGTAAATTCGGATTTGAAGCGGCTTCTGAGATGGTAGAGCAGAAGGCGGACATACAGCAGTTTTCCTCTTTCAAACAGACATTCGCGGTTAACCGGATATTGTCCCAGGAAGCGGTCGACGAGGCGCATGCGCTTTATATGAATTTCATCCGGGACTATAATCTGGCGGATACCGGGACGGATGAAAAGTGGATCTGAGCGTATTGCTGCCGGAGTGCGACAGTCTGGATCGAAAGCTGTGCGGCCATTTTACCGCCCGCGCTCTCAATATTGATAAAATTCTGTCTGTGATGCGTCATGCCTGCCGGCAGGGACAGTACAGTATTCATGTTGCAGATTATTTTCTTCCGGAAAATACGGGCACATATACCGTGATTTTTGACAGCGGGAAAGTGTTGTCCATTGTGCGGAATGATGCGGATGCCGATATGGATGTGACGGTGGAAACGTTCTGCCAGCTGGCTGTCGGGCGGATCGATCGGGATATGGCACGGTATCGGGAGGGAACCGTGCTGTACAGCAATGAGGCGCTTCTCAGAGAACTGTTTGTAAAGAAACCGGTGCTGCTGAAATGATGTCATGAGAGGAAAATTCTGAATACGGATATTTTAAGCAGAGCTTCAAAAAGAGACCGGACGGCTGATTTTTCTTTGCCGCGGATAAAACAGAAAAAGCGGATAAAACGAATAAAATGGAAAAAGCGTCTTTCCCTGCCGGAGGCGCTTCTTCTGTGTGTCCTGCTCTGCCTCCCGGTGCTGTCTTCCGGATGCGGCGCGAAGCCGTCACAGGAATACGGGGTATTTCTCGGCATCGGAGGCGAAGAGGCGGAACGCCTGCAGGATTATCGCATGGTAGTCATTGAACCGTCGGAGTTTCGGGAGGAGCAGCTCCGGGAGCTCCACGAGGCGGGAAAAACGGTATACGGTTATCTCAATATCGGAGCCCTTGAGGAATACCGTCCCTATTACAACCGTTTCCGGGATATGACGCTCGGCGTCTATGAGGACTGGCCGGATGAGCGCTGGGCGGATGTTTCCCGCCCGGAGTGGCAGCGCTTTGTTGCCGGCGAGCTGGGCGGACAGTATGCGGAGATGGGCTTTGACGGCCTTTTTCTGGACAACGCGGACGTCTATTACCATTACCCGGCGGACAGTACGTTTCAGGGACTCTGCGCGATTCTGCAGGAGCTGAAAGTCTATGATATTCCACTGCTTATAAACGGCGGCGATACGTTTGTCAAAAGGTGCATGGATGAGGGAAGCGCCCTCTCCCTCTTTGAGGGAATCAATCAGGAGAGCGTCTTTACGGGCATCAATTTTGCGGACGGAAGCTGCATAAGGCAGCAGGAGGCGGAAACGCTTTATTTTAAGGATTATCTCGCAAGAGCAAAGGACTGCGGCCTGTCGGTATATCTTCTGGA
Organism: Lachnoclostridium sp. Marseille-P6806; assembly: GCF_900625025.1. GTDB lineage: Bacteria > Bacillota > Clostridia > Lachnospirales > Lachnospiraceae > CAG-791. The sequence continues at coordinate 133,763 of NZ_LR130579.1, read as the reverse complement.
ATATGGCGCGGCCCCGGCGCTCGCCGGAGAGATCGAGAGCTATTGCAGGGAAAACGGCTTTCTGTGGTATAACGCGGAAGGGCCGGCACTTCGGTGAAGAGGGAGGATGGAAATGAAGACGGTTCTGCTGCACGGCTTAGGGCAGACAGCCCGGGACTGGGATCATGTTATCATGCGGACCCTGGCCATGGATGCGGAGCGCCCGGAGCTGTTCGACGCGGGCGGCTACGTGGACTATTTCTCGATTCTGAACCGTTTGGAGCAGAGGTATGCGGATGCGGCAGAGCCTTTTCGTATCTGCGGTCTTTCGCTGGGAGCGATTCTTGCAATGGATTTTGCGATCCGCCACAAGGATAAGACGGCTTCGCTGATCCTGATCGGAGCGCAATATAAGATGCCGCGTCATCTCATCAATTTTCAGAACATCCTGTTCTGGTGCATGCCGGACCGGATATTCCGCGGCATGGGGCTTTCAAAGAACGATGTGATCAGGCTGACCCGTTCCCTGCGGTCATTGGATTTCAGAGATGCCCTGCATGAGATCGTGTGTTCGGTAACGATTCTGTGCGGAGAAAGGGACAGGGCAAATTTGAAAGCATCACCAGATTCTGTCCGCGACCTCGTGGGCATATTTCCAAGTCTCCTCATTCTTCATGGACATGGCCGTGCGGTATCCATAAACGGAGTTGATGCTGCGCGGAGGGCGCTTTGTGAATGCTCTGCCGAAGCCGATCATGACCAGCGGACAGATCAAATCCGAGATAAGCATGAAGATCTAAAAGCCCGTGGCGTCAAAGCTCCTTTGTCAGAAAATAAATGACAGCATATATTGGCAAGGCTATTGTAGCATACAGAATTAAGCGGTTGACCCTCACGCTGCGTCATAGATTAAAGTGGTCTTATCAGGAACGGGAGGGGAGGTTACGAACTTGAGAACGGCAAAGGAAATATCCGATATGGCAGGGGTCAGCGTGCGGACGCTTCATTATTATGATGAGATCGGATTATTGAAGCCGACCGGAAGAAGCGGATCGGGATACCGGCTTTATGATGAGGCAGCACTGGAAACGCTACGGCAGATTTTGTTTTTTCGTGAATTCGATCTTCCGCTGAAAGAGATCAAAGCGGTGATAGACAACCCGGCTTTTGACAAAAATCAGATTTTACGGATGCAGCGAAGCATGCTGGCTGCAAAAAAAGAGCGAATGGAACGCCTGATCGCCAGCATTTCACTGAAAGCGCGGGCGGTGAAGCGGCGCAGAAAAATTTCCGGAAAGCCGCCGAGTGGTACGGCGGGAAAGAGCAGGCGCTGGAAGCAGCGCAGCACCCGAACCGTCAGGAGGACTTTTCCAATCACCAGAAAGAACTTGAAGCAGTCATAAAGAAGCTGGCGGAAATGAGAGGGGCCGATGTTCTTTCCCCCGAAGTGAGAGCATTGGCAAAGGAATATGATCACATAACAAAACAGATGTTTCAGCTTCCGGATGAGATGGATATGGTTCTTGAGATGGCTTCGGCCTATCGGACAAATACAGAAATTCAGATCGCTCAGGATCGCATTTACGGCGATGGGACAACCGAGTTTGTCGGGAGGGCTATCGAAGCCCTTTATAAAAAATGACGATAATGAAATATCAGCCCCCATTGGCGACTTCGTCCGGCAGGAGATCGGAAACGATTTCCTGCTTTTTCTTATCCGGAGCGCTGCGCCTGCTTTTGCGGACGGATTGCCGGGAATGGTCATAATTTATTGGCGGCTCTGTGTTATGATGACTGCAAGTATATATGAATTGCAGGATTATTTCGATTCCATCCGGCTGGATATTGCTGAAGCGGCAGAAAGAATTACGGAGGAGACAATGTATCTGACGCTGAATTTAGCAAGAGTGCTTGCGTATAAAAGTGAAAAAATTATTTTGTCCAAAAAAGAGGGAGGAGAGTGGGCGCTGAAGAACTTACCCTCCGAATATTACCCGTTGATTGGGAGCGCCTTGCAGGAATCCATGGAAGCCGAAAAGGTTATTTATGATAAAGAGTATGCCGTAAAATATGCGGAATATATGCTGAGCGAGATTGCGAAAGGATAAACGGTTACACTCTCCGGGAGTGCTTTGGTATGGAGATGAAAATGAATCAATATTTGCAGGAAACCGGAATGCTGGATTTTTCAAATCCGGACATTCAAAAACTGATAGAGCGGAAGCGTTGGAAAGAACAGAATGAATTTGATCGCATCAAAGCCATTTATAACTTTGTAAGAGACGAGGTTTTATTTGGATACAATGCAGATGACAATATTTCGGCGTCTAAGGTCCTTGAGGATGGATATGGCCAGTGCAATACAAAGGGAACCCTTTTTATGGCATTGCTTCGTGCCTGTGAAATTCCTTGCAGGGTTCATGGATTTACCATAGATAAAAAACTGCAAAAGGGCGCGATGAGTGGATTTGTTTATAAAAATGCACCTCAGAATATATTGCACAGTTGGGTCGAAGTGTACTTTGAAGATAAGTGGTATGAACTGGAGGCATTTATACTGGATCAAAAATATTTGTCAAAGCTGCAGAAAAAATTTGCAAATTGTAACGGTTCTTTCTGTGGTTATGGTGTGGCGGTAAAGGATTTTCAGCACCCGGTCATTGATTTTGACAGAAACAGCACCTACATCCAAAGCGAGGGAATCACGCAGGATTTCGGAGTATATGATTCGCCGGACGAATTGCTGGAAAAGCACCGTCAGGAGTTGTCAGGCGTCAAAGCCTTTGCGTATAGACATCTGGGAAGACATTTGATGAATTGCAATGTAAGGAAAGTAAGAAATCGCAGCTGAGGCGGTCTGCGCTGACCATATTCTCGCGGCACGCATATACTTTAAAGTAAACTTTGAATTTTGGGAGGAACCGATGAATCTGGGTAAAGAAGACGAATATCGGGAGTTCAAGGAGAGTCTGGGACAACTGGATAAAGGTTTGAAATCCATTACCGCTATGCTTAACAAACACAATGAGGCGACGGTGTATTTTGGAGTAGATGATAATGGAGACATATGCGGCCTGATGATCGGCAAGAATACACTGAGGGATATTCGGAATCGGATTCGGGATAAGATAGAGCCGCGTGTCTATCCGAAAATTGAAGCGTGCAAGGAGCAAGGGAAGAGTTATATTAAGGTTTCAGCAGCAGGATCCGATATACCGTATTCCTTTGATGGCAGATATTATATCCGTGTCGTTTCAGCAGATGAGCAGGCGGATAATACGATCTTGCGAAAAATGCTGGCATCATCTGACGCAGATATTATCAGTCAGAAAGCTGCACCCGAGCAAAAGCTTAAATTCAGATCTCTTTTTGCGTTACTTACGGCCAAAGGGTATCATCCGAATACTTCTGAAGATTTTCTGGGTAATTTTGGATTGTTGAACAAAAAGGGAAAATATAACCTTAATGCCTATCTGCTGGCAGATCATAATGAGACAAGGATTACGGTAGTTCAATTTGATGGGACAGATAAAACCGTAATGTCTAGCCGGACCGAATACGGAGGAAAATGTCTTCTGGCATCCATCGAGGAGGTAATGCTGTATTTTTCTGCATTAAATGTGACAAAGGTTGATGTAACCCAAACAAAAAGACAGGAAACGTCACTGGTTGATTACCCTAGTTTCCGTGAGGCGTGGATTAATGCCTGCCTGCATAATGATTGGAACAATGGGATTCCTCCATCAATCCATGTTTTTGATGACAGAATGGAAATTATTTCCTATGGCGGGTTACCGTATTCGCTTTCATTGGAAGGATTCTATCAGGGAACGAGCGTGCCGGTGAACAGAAATCTTCTGAGAATTTTTATCGCGGCAGGGCTAGCGGAACAAAGCGGACATGGAGTACCTACCATTGTTTCCAGGTATGGGAAGGATGCGTTTTCTTTTGCTGACGGAATGTTGGTTGTTACCATACCCTTTGCATTCGAACGTGACGATGTGCGTTTAAGGAAACGCATCTCGCTGAGTAAGAACGGCCTCAGTGATAATCAGAGGCTGGTATACGAGATTCTGCAGAAAGATGGCAGTCTTAATCTGCAGGAAGCTGCAGACAGATGTGGATTAAGTCTGAGCGGTGTGAAGAAAATATGCAGGGTGTTGCAGGAACTTGGCTTATTAAAGAGAAGAGGTTCAAGAAGAAACGGATATTGGATGGCAGAGTGAACTATACGTGTACTTTGAGTGAACTATAAGTACACTTCTGACAACGAATGCATGATCTGTTGAGGTATCGCAGCCATGGAATTATTTGATCGTGTACCGGATAAATTATTCACGATTTTGGGTTCTGCCAAGAAGTCGCTGTATGTTCAGGCGCTGTTCGTTCTACGGGAGGCTTTTCAGACAGAGCTGCAGATCTGGAAAGAGGATCTGACGGCGATGATGATGAATTCGTTGGAGAGCAGTATGCTGGAGGCAGATTTTACCGAAGAGGCAGAGGAGGAGAATGAGGATCAGTCCGAGGCAGTGGATATCTCCGGAAAGGCCCGCCTGCTCCTGAGAAAGCTGAAAGTCACCGGCTGGATCGATACCGAATATGCACGGGGGAGTTTTGATGAGTACATTACCATTCCGGACTATTCCATTGCGATCATTAATCTGCTTTACAGCCTCACAGAGGAGAGAACCCGCGAGTACAACAGCTACGTGTATGGAACCTATGCCGTACTGGAGAATGCAGAGAGAGGCAAGAGCAATTACCTCTTTGCCTTGCAGCAGGCCTATCATAACACCAATCAGCTGGTCATCGAACTGAAGACACTGTTCAACAATATCAAACGATATTTCCAGCTGGTAGAGAGGCCCGATCAGGATGTAAATTTGCTCCTGCATGAACACTTTGACGAATATAAATCCAAGATTATTGATGCCGTCTATTATCCCCTGAAGACGATGGATTCCGTTCCGCGGTTTAAGAATTCGATTCTGGAGATCTTGAATGAATGGATGGATTCGGAAACGATCCGGGAGCAGATAGTGTCAGATGGCATGAAACGGCATGTGTTTGATTCTGTTGAGACGGGAAGAGGCGAGACGGAACGGATGCTGGCCTCGGCCATTGATATCTATGATGAAATCGAGGACATGATCCGTGAGATCGACAGGAAGCATAATGAATATACGAACGCATCCGTCGACAAGATCCGTTATCTGATCAACACCGATCAGAGTGCGAAAGGCAAGCTGATTGATCTGTTGAAGAACTCTGACAATCCCAAGGTTCTGAGGGATATGTCAGAGGGTCTGCGCATTTATCAGCACAGTTATGCGGACATTCAGTCTCTCTATGAGCAGGCAAGGAGAACCCGCCGCGGTGAGGGTAAACCTCTTCCGATAGCTGAGCCACAGACCAATCCGGCACTGGTTGGTGATTTTCTCTCTGATATCCGCAGACAGTATACGAATAAGAAGATTGACCGCTATATACTGGATTCCCTGAGCAGTCGGAATGAGATGCAGACGGAGGATTTTATCATAACCGGTTCGGAAGACTTCATCCTCTTCCTCCTGGCTACCCTGCGCGGCAGGGAGCAGAACAGCCCCTATACCGTGACATTCCATGAGGGCAATACGGATGCGGATGGATGGAATCTTCCGAATTTGAAATTTACGAGAAAACATAAGGAGCAATCCGCTCATAGTACTGTGCATTGACACAGATCTTCCGGGAGTAACAGCAATGTTTGAAGAAAAATATGAGAAGCTCAACATGACCGACAAGGAGAATTTCCGCAGACTGGTCAACTATCTGCTGGGGCACAGCTTTCTGGTATCGGCAGACTTCGATTTTGAGGATAGCATCCGCAGATCGAATCCGGATTACCTGTTCATGGAACGCCACTTTGAACTGTTCGAGGAGTATCTGTCATTTGCAGGCTTCCATCTGATCAGGGATACGGGATATGGTGTCATTGCGCTCTCCAGTGAGTATGAATACAATCACTATAAATTTGATAAGATGACGACGCTGTTCATCTACTGTCTCCGCCTCATCTACGAGGAGGAGCGGGAGAAGCTGTCCCTGGCTCAGGAGGTATTCACGACAACGGGAGAACTGGTCCATAAGCTGCTGTCCGTCAATGCGGTGAGCAGGAAACCCGCCAATGTCCAAATTCGTAATTCGCTCCGGACCATGGCGAGATTTCAGATTATCAGCAAGGTAGACGGCCTGTGGGAAAGTGCGGATACACGCATTCTGATCCGTCCCACTATCCTGTTCATTGTCTCCAACGAGAGAATCGGCAATATGCATAAGCTCATCGAGGATGATACAGACGGTGTTGATGCCGGTGAGCCAGGGACAGTGGAAGAAGAAATCGAGCCGGAGAATGAAGATGTAACGGAGGGCGAGGGAGAATGAGACAGATAGAGCGCCTGCTGCTCATCCACTGGTACAGCTTCGATAAGGAACTGATTGAGTTCGGAAATGTCAATTTCCTGACGGGAAAGAATGCCAGCGGCAAATCCACGATTATTGATGCGATGCAGCTCCTCCTGCTGGGAGACTCTGCGGGCAGTTATTTCAATAAGGCGGCGAATGCCAAGTCGGTCAGAACCCTTAAAGGGTACCTTTTCGGAGAGACGGGAGACGATGGGGATACCGGCTTCCAGTATCTGAGGAAAGGTCCCTTTACCAGTTATATTTCTTTGGAATTTCTGGACACGGATAAGAAAGAACGGTTTGTCACAGGATTTACGGCAGATTGCTACAGTGATCTGACTTTCAAATTCCGCTGGTTTATTCTCAGGAAGACCGGTCTGCCCGAGAATCTGTTCATTGACCCGAAGACCAGAGTTCCTTACAGCATGGCGCAGGATTTGAAGCCTTTCCTGAATCGCACCGTTGGCAAGAACCGGTATGACTTTTACGATACCAATCATGCCTTTCAGAATGCCCTTCTCGGTGTGTACGGGCAGGTCAAGAGGAAGTATTTTATGCTCCTCAGGAAAGCAGTCCCCTTTACCCCCATTACCGATATAGAGCAGTTCATCACAGAATCGATCTGCGACATCAAGGGTCGGGTCAATGTCGAAGATATGCAGAGTGAGATCCGACAGTATAAGCGTCTGGAAGACGATGCCGCCAGGATCCGTACCCGGATCGACAGACTGGGTCAGATTCACTCCGTCAGCGATCGATATGAGCAGCAGAAAGAAACCCGCCGCCAGCAGAAATACATCGCAGACCGTGCCGAACAGGTAGAAAAACAGTCAGAGAAAGAGCGGCTGGAAAGAGATTTGCGGTGTTTACAGGATAAAATCGCAGACAATCAGGGTCAGGCGGAAAATCTGCAGAAAGAAGCAGAGAATCTTAAGACAGAAATCGATGAACTGAACAATACCTATCTTACCTCGGATCTGCGTCAGCGCCAGAAAACACTTGAGCAGAAGAGCAGCGAATTGACGGCCCGACGGGACGAATTGCTGCGCCGCCGTGATAAGGTAATTGAACGGATACGCAGTTGTGGAGAGGACTGGGCGCATACCGCAGATGAGCTGGATCAGCTGTCGACCGGATCGGATGCGGGAGGGGCTCTGTGCACCGCTGATTCGGCTGTGAAGAGCAGCATTCGGCAATTACGATCGGTAAATACAGGCACACTGACCTCTGTGCCGATTCGGGAATCCATGCAGTGCCTTTCAGATTTGAAAGAGCAGATGGCGAATACCGCCTCCGATCTCCAGGGCGGTGTACGGGCGCTGAAGAATACGATGGATGACCTGTCGGAGCGTGTTGACAAACTGCGGAGAGGGATCAAACCCTACCCCAATCATGTCGTGAGGGTTAAGGCACTGCTGGAGAGACAGCTCATGGAGCAGTCCGGCAAGACGGTCCCGGTTCATATTCTGGCAGATCTTTTGGAAATCCGTGATCTCTCATGGCAGAACGCCATTGAGGGATATCTGGACAAGCAGAAATTCTATCTTCTGGTGCCGGCTGAATATTATCGGGATGCCTTGGTAATTTACGACCATGCGAAACGGGAACAGGGCGTCTATGATGCCGGGCTCGTGGATATCGGTTCGCTTAGAAGAGATTATGAGCAGAAAAGTCGGCAGGCTCTAACCGATCCGAAAGGCTCCCTGAACAGTACGGGCAAGGCCGGCGCCCTGTCGGAGGAGATCGAAACGGACAATCCGGATGCGAGGCTCTATGTGGATCACCTGCTCGGAAACGTGATGAAGTGCGGGGATGTCATGGAACTGAATCGCTACCGTACCGCGATCACCAGATCGGGCATGCTGTATAAGGGCTATGTATCCAGGAAGATCAATCCCAGTCGATATGAGAATCCTTTCATCGGACGGGAATCCATCAAGCGGCAGCTGCAGCAGCTTCAGAAAGAGCTGAACCAGAATAAGGCTCTGTATGAACGGCAGGACAGCCTCTTTTGCACGATGAGAGCCCTGAGCCGGACCGAACTCATGTCGGACTATGAAATTACTGCGCATGAGCAGTCAATTCAGGACAGCGCCGCAATTCCGGAGCTGCAGAAAGAACAGGATGCTGTCAGAAGAGAGTATGACAGTATTGATTTCACCTATCTCGAAAGATTGAAGCGGCAGAGGGATGAGAAAAAGCAGCTCTATGACCGAAAGTCTAAGGAAAATCAGGCTCTGTTGAAGGAGAACGGCGGTCTGGAAGAGAAAGTCCGTCAGATCCGGGATGAGAGATTGCCCGAAGTGCAGCAGTCTCTTGAGACCATTGCGGACAGAATCCAATCCTGCTACGACCGGAAATGGATGGAAGCAGCTGGAGAAATCCGGTTCCAGAAAGAACTGGAGAATGAAAGAAAAGGGACAAGAGGCTCACTCTCTCTGCGTGAGAGCTTCAGCAGGGCGGCAGAAGCGACAAAGACGATCATCTCACAGGCGGAGCAGGAGAGGAGCAGACTCAGAGCCGCTTATAATGCGGATTTCAAGATGCCTTACGATATCAGTCTGGAATCCAACAGGGAATATGACAAGGAACTGCAGAAGCTCAGTGAAAATGAACTGTCCTCCTATGTGGATAAGATCAGAGATTCCCGGGAAAAAGCCTACAACCAGTTCCGGGATGACTTCATTGCGAAACTGAAGTCCAATATAGAAGATATTAAGAAGCAGATCCACGAGTTGAATGACTATCTGCGGAATAATTGTTTTGGGACCGATCGATATCAGTTCATTGTGGAGCCGCGGGCAGAATATAAGCGCTACTACGATATGATTATGGACCCGCTCCTGATGGATACCGGCGGATGGAACATTGCTTCGGAGAGCTTCAATAAGAAGTATCAGAAAGAGATCGACGAACTCTTCCGGATTCTTATCCTCTCCGACGAGGATACTTCAGAGGCCAGACGGCAGGAATATGAGAGGAACATTGAGAAGTTTACGGATTACCGCAGTTATCTGGTATTCGACATGACCGTCACCAATGAACAGGAAGAGACGCAGCGCCTGTCTAGAATGTTGAATAAAAAGTCCGGCGGCGAGACGCAGGTCCCTTTCTATATCGCGCTGCTGGCCTCGTTTTCACAGGTGCTCCGTATCCGGTCCAAGCAGAACAACACCATCCGCATGATCATTCTGGATGAGGCTTTCAGTAAGCTGGACGGCGAGCGGATCCGGCAGTGTGTGCCTCTGCTGAAGGAATTCGAGTTGCAGGCGATTTTCTCGGCTCCCACAGATAAGATTCCGGAAATCGCACCTCTGGTGGACAGGAACACTGCGGTGTACAAGGATGGTCATCATTCTTTCACCAGACATTTCGATCCGAGGGAGATCGGGGATGATCCGGATGAACGTTCAGATACGGAGTAGACACAGATTGCGTGTCAGGCTGAGTATAACGGGGGAGGCGTGGTGCAATGCCGGCTGAACAGAATTGGACGAAGTTTCTGCTGAATCAGCTGTTGGATGTGTACGAACGCAGCAGCTACTTCCGGACGGGCATATACAGCCGCCGGCTCCTCTACAAGGCGTCAACAGCGGATGACCTGATGCGGCGCATGGAGGATCCGGATGAAAAGCGGAACTTCCTGCTGATACTGAGGGAGCTGAAAGAGCGGGGCATCCTGGATTACTCATGGATGAAGTACGAGGAGGGTAATATCGTAGAAGCAATCTGGCTCTCTCCGGATGAATCATCCATCCAGGCGGCTTACGGAATGGCCGGCCGCAGACCAATGAAGTCGGTCCTGGAGAAAGTGGAAATCCTGCTGTCAGAGAACATAGAGATTCTGCTGCGACAGAAAGAGGATACGCCGCTGCCCCGGAGAGAAAGCATCCTGCACTATCTGGAGACGCAGCAAACAGCTCTTGTTCGGAAGAAAAAACTGCCTTATATTTTTACAGAAGACCTGGACTATGATGCCAGGCTGATCCGATTTCTGATGCTGCTCTCGGACAATCAGGATCTGCAGATGGAGCGTGTGATCAGCGCGAAGCTGTATGGGGACAGCAAATACTTTGAACGCCAGATGAAATCCAGGGTAGTCAGCATTCTGCGTCGGATCAGGAAGGAACGCCTGAACAAAACAGACAGCGCAGAGCTTGACGGGGGAACGTCAGAGAGCTCCGGCGACGAACTGTCGGATGAGGACCTCCTGCTGGAGTATGGGATCAGCCGCTGGCCTGAAATTTACGAGCTGTGCGGGAATCTGTCTGTTGAACTGGACAATGGTTCCGTGCTGTCTTATGAGAATGAGAAATATGGCGCGTATCTCAATTCAGATACGGTCAGGCATATCAGGAGAGTTATCGCCAAAGGGATTTCCAACATTCTGTTCATCGAGAATAAGGCCAATTATGTATGGGTGGTTCGGCAGCTGACGGATCACTCGCGGATGGTGTATTCAGACAACCGGACAGAAAGAGCTCTCGCCGGAATCGGCAATGGGCTGCTCGTGATCTATCACGGCGGCTGTTACAGCCCTATGAAAGGACGTCTGTTCCGTTCCATTGTATTGGCATGCCCTCCCACGACGTCCGTATGGCATTGGAGTGATATTGATGTCGGCGGTTTTCGCATTTTTCTGAGACTGCAGAGCGAAATTGCAACAGGTGTCAGGCCGTTTCTCATGGATCTGGATACCCTGCGGGAATATGAGTCCGTGGCGATGCCGATCACCAGTAACCAATATCTCGCCATTCTTGCTGAGATGCATGCAGATGATGAATATGGAATCTTTCATTCTCTGATAGAGTATATGATTCAGAAGAAAATCCGACTGGAACAGGAGAATGAGATCGATTGAGTGTCAGGACAACTTTCCTGTTGCAAAGCCGCTCTTTCTCAGGGAAATTGGAAAGAGAAGCTGCCTTGCCTGGTTTCGCGGCATATCCGGTTTACGATCTCTGATTTTTTGATTCAAATCATGTTTGCGCTGTCCTTTTTCTGATAAGATGCACACAGAGAAAAAGAGCAGCCAAACAGAGCAGCCCGGGGAGGCGGACATGAGAATTGCATTTTATGACACAAAGGCTTATGACAAGGAGTATTTCGACAGAGAGAACAGCCGGCACGGCTATGAGATCGTCTATCACGAAGAGAAGCTGAATCCGAAGACGGCGGTTTTTGCGAGAGGCGCGGAGGCGGTCTGCGCGTTTGTCAACGACGACCTTGGCGAGAAGACGCTCCGGGCTCTGGTCGAGAACGGCGTTCAGCTTGTGGCGCTCCGCTGTGCCGGTTACAATAATGTGGACTTCCGTTATGCGTACAACCGGATCCACGTCGTCCGCGTGCCCGCGTATTCGCCGTATGCGGTGGCGGAGCACGCCGCGGCTCTGCTGCTGACGCTGAACCGGCATCTCAACCGCGCCTACAACAGGACGCGCGACTTCAATTTCAGTCTGGTCGGGCTCACGGGCTTCGATCTTCACGGCAAGACGGCCGGGGTCATCGGAACGGGCAAGATCGGGCGCTGCTTCATTGACATCATGAAAGGCTTCGGCATGAACGTTCTCGCCTACGACCCCTATCCGGCAAAGAACAGCGATCTGCATTATGTCGGTCTGGATGAGCTGCTGGCGGAATCAGATGTCATCTCAATCCACTGTCCGCTGACCAAAGATAATTATCACCTCATCAATGCCGAAACCATTGCAAAGATGAAGCCCGGCGTTTATCTTGTGAATACCTCCCGCGGCGGGCTGATCGACAGCGAGGCTCTGCTGGACGGCCTGCTGTCCGGAAGAATCGGCGGCGCGGGCCTCGATGTCTACGAGGAGGAGGCGGATATGTTCTATGAGGACAATTCCGGCAAGATCATCGCCGATGATGTGCTGGCGCGTCTCCTTTCGCTCCCGAATGTACTGCTGACTTCGCATCAGGCGTTCCTGACGAGGGATGCGCTTGAGAACATCGCGGGGACGACGCTCGGGAACATCGACGATTTCTTTGCGGGCCGGGCGCTGGCGAACGAGGTCTGCTACAAGTGCGATCAGGAGCCGGGGGCCTGTACGCATGAAAAGAACGGCAGATGCTTCTGAGATAATATGCCGTGAGAGACACCGGCCGGGGACGGCCGGGGCGGGCGCCTGCCGCAGAATACAGAGGGAAAGGAAATTATGTTTCTGGTGCTTCCGGGACTTGTGATACTGGGGATTTATCTTTCGGCAGCGGTGCTTCCGGCATTGGCGCTGCTCCTTTACATTTACAGACAGGACCGGGTCGAGCATGAGCCGGTCGGCCTCATCGGAAAGCTCCTGTTAGGGGGTGTTTTCGCGGGACTCTGCGCCATTGTGCTCGAAACGATAGGGGAGGCGATACTGCCGCGGCTGATCGATCCGCAGCGGCCGGCGTATACGATCGCCCTCGCCTTTCTTGTCGTCGCGGGCTCGGAGGAGGGCAGCAAATATTATTTCATGCAGCGGCAGACATGGCGGAGCAGGGAATTCAACTACCGCTTTGACGGCGTGATCTACGCCGCGGCGGTTTCGCTGGGCTTTGCCGCGTTTGAAAACATCGAATATGTCTTCGGCTACGGACTCTCGGTCGCTCCGATGCGGGCGCTGCTGGCCATCCCGGGGCACCTGAGCTTTGCGGTGTTCATGGGGACGTTCTACGGCCGGGCAAAGTTCTGGCACGATCTCGGGGATGAGCGGCGGGCGAAACAGAGCAAGCGGTTCGCCTGCCTCAGTGCCATTTTCTTTCACGGCTTTTACGATGCCTGCGCCATGATCGGCACCGGCCTCTCGACGCTGGTGTTCCTCATCTTTGTCGTCGTCATGTACGTTCTGGCGTTCCGGCTTGTGAGGAGCGGGGCGGCGACGGACACGTCAGTGTAGATTCCGGAGCCCTTTTTATTCCCCTGTCTCGGTGGAGAGCAGGATCCGGTCGTTGTTGAATGCCGCGCCCGAGCTTGCGGCAAAGCGCTCGAGAAGATCATCCACGCACATGCCTCTGCGCTCCTCCCCGGAGACGTCAAAAACGATGCGCCCGGCATCCATCATCAGTGTCCGGCTGCCCAGCTCCAGCGCCTGATTCATGTTGTGCGTCACCATGAGGCAGGTGATGTGCCGCTCGGCGACGATGCGCTTTGTGAGATCCAGCACCTTGACGGCGGTGGCGGGGTCCAGTGCGGCCGTATGCTCGTCGAGGAGCAGGATTTTCGGCGTCACCATGGTCGCCATGAGAAGCGTCAGCGCCTGACGCTGTCCGCCGGAGAGGAGGCCGACCGGATTTTTCATGCGGTCCTCGAGACCCATGCCAAGGAGCGCGAGCTGCTCCCGGAAGAATGCGCGATCCCGGGCGGAAATGCGGCTGATAAAGGAGGTGTGGGCGGAAGCGCGCAGGTACGCGATCGCCAGATTTTCCTCGATTGTCATGTGAGGGGCGGTGCCCATCAGCGGGTCCTGAAACAGACGTCCGATGTATTTGCTGCGGTTATGCTCGCGGACAAAGGTGATGTCCTGTCCGTCCAGCTCAAGGAACCCCTCGTCGGGGTAAAAGGAGCCGGCAATCGCGCCGAACAGGGTGGATTTTCCGGCGCCGTTGCTTCCTACGATGGTGGCGAAGTCTCCGTCGTGCAGAGTGAGGCAGACGTGATCCAGCGCGCGCTTCTCATTGACGGTTCCGGGATGGAATGTCTTGCTGATGTGATCGATGGTCAGCATGCGGCTCACTTCCCCTTTCTCTGTGCGCGTGCGCGGAGCTCTGCGGAACGCTTTCTCTGAATGGAGAGGAGCGCGCGGAGCTGCGGCGCGGCAATGGCGACGGCGACGATCAGGGCGGAAACCAGCTTGAACGCCTCCGTGGGGACGTTCAGACGGAGCGCCAGCGAAATGATGAAGCGGTAGAGCATGGAGCCGATCAGAACGGACACGAGCTTCCAGAGCATATGAATGCTGCGGTTCGAGAACGTCTGACCGATGATGAGCGAGGCCAGAGCGATTGTGACCATTCCGGTTCCCAGATTGATGTCGCTCATCTTGTTGTACTGTCCGATGAGAGAGCCGGCAAGTCCGGTCAGACCGCCGGAGATGCAGAGCCCTACGACGATCATAAACCCGGGGTTGATCGAGGATGCCCGCACCATCGGCGAGGAATCGCCGGTCGCGCGGATGGAGAGGCCGAGCCTTGTTCCGAGGAAGAAATGCAGAACAAGGACGAGGAGCGCCGCCAGCAGAAGCAGGAGGATCAGGGCCGACCACTCCTGCCAGAAAGCACCGTCCGACAGACCTTTCCAGAGGGAGAACACGGTGGGCGTCCCGAAGATCGCGATGTTGGACTTAAAGCCCATCACAGCGAGATTGACGGTGTACAGCCCCGTATTGACAATGATCCCCGCAAGGATGCTCTGCACACGGAACGTGGTCTGGAGAATACCGGTGATGAAGCCGGAGAGAACGCCGGCCGCGATCGAGGCGAAGACGGCGAGAACCGGATGCCCCGACAGCGTCACCAGTGCGCCGACGGCGCAGCCCAGCGTGTAGCAGCCGTCCGTCGAAAGGTCACAGACGTTCAGAATGGTAAAGCTGATGAACAGCGACAGTGCGACCAGTCCGTAAATCAGACCGGTTTCGAGCGCTGTCTGAATAATCCCTGCGGTGAGAAACAAGATGCCCTCCCTCTTTGGTCTGCGTGTCCATCCGGGTGAAAAACCTCCGGAATGAAGAAGCTCAGTCAAAGTTCTGCTTGGTGGTGGTTTCAATGATCTGCGTTGCCAGCGGCCTGAATGCCGTCTTCACGGCGTCAAGGTCGAGGCCGAGGGCCGCTGCGGTTTCGGTGTTGATGGTGACGATGCCGTTGTCAAAGGTCCGGACCGGGGTGGAGGCCGGGTCGGCGCCGCTCAGAAGAAGCTCCGCGGCCATATCCGCGGTCTCGGCCCCCAGCTTGGCGTAATCGACGCCGTAGCCCGCGAACGCGCCGTTCAGCGCGAAAGAATCCGCTCCGCAGTAATGCGCGATGCCGGCTTCGGCGAGCTTTTCATAGATGGCGAGCTCGGCGGTCATGATGGTGTTGTCGGTGGGGGTGAATATCGCGTCGACGCCCTCGGCGATCAGCGCGTCGGCCGCCGCGGAAACCTCGTCATTGGTGGTCCCGGTCTTTTCAATGAAGCGGACGCCCTTTGCCTCGAGGAACGCTTTTGCGTCGGCCACCGGCTGTGTGGAGGCGTCCTCGCTCGAGGAATACAGGATGCCGATATAATCGGCGTCACGCTGGGCGGCGAAGATCAGGTTCATGATCGCCTCGGTGTTCAGCGCGTCGGAGGTTCCGGTGATGTTGCCGCCGGGAGCGTCCATGCTGGCGGCGAGCTTTGCGCCCACCGGATCAGATACGGCCGAGAATACGACCGGGATCGGATGATCCTCCGTGGCGGCCTGCATGATCTGGGCGGTGGGCGTTGCGATCGGGACGATGACGTCCACGCCGTCGGCAATCAGCTCCGAGGCGATCTGCTGGAGCACGGTGCCGTCCGCCTGCCCGTTGTAGGTATAGTCCGCATAGTCGAAGACCACGCCGTTTTTCTGTCCGAGCTCGTCGAGACGGGACTGAATGTTCTGCTGGATCTGATTCAGCGAGGCGTCGTCTACATACTGAACGATACCGACCTTGTAGGTCGTGCCGGAGCCGGCTTCCGGGGACGCGCTTTCTTCTGCCCCGCTCTCATCTGCCGCGCCGCTCTCCTCTGTGCCGCTTTCCGCTGCGGTATTTTCCGCAGTGCCGCTTTCCGCCGCCGCGCCGTCCGCTGTGGACGGCGCGGCCGTTCCTCCGCAGGCTGCGAGCGACAGAGCCGTGATCCCTGTGAGAGCCATAGCCGCAAGTCTGTTCTTCATCATTGTGTTTTTCCTCCTCGCCGAAGCGTCGTGCAGCGCGCAGACCGTATCTGCCGCTGCTGTCGTGGGCGGCTGCCTGTGATGGCGGCCGGAGTCTGTCCCCCGCAGAAATAAAAAAGCAGCTTAAGTCCCGCTATGGGACAAAAGCCGCTGCTTCTGCGATACCACCCACATTGACGAACCCGTCTGTGCATTCTCCCGGATGTATTCCGGCACCGTGCCGTGATTCGCCCACTCTGTTTACACACCATCATGTGCACCTGTCTGGTAACGGTCAGGAACCCGTCGGAGCCTACTTAGAGCCGTGGTTGTCCAGAACTGCCGCTCTCTGTTCGGTCCGCCCTCAGAAGTCCATTCGCCCAAGTTCCGCCTGCTGCAATCACACCGCCTGCAGCTCTCTGTGAGGTTTCCGGAGGGTTACTGCTCTTCCTCAAAAGTTTAAGGAAATAATACGCATCATCACGGGACTTGTCAACAGCATTTTGAAGAAAAAGTAGCGTGTACGGTGCGTTTTTCTTACCGCGTTGACGGCTGCCCGGCGTACCGCGCCACGATGTCATTCATCTGCGTCCACTTGCGTTCCATATCGCGCACCAGAGCGATCTGCGTCCGGGCGCGGACCAGATTGTGCTCGGGATAGGCCGTGTGGAAATAGACGTCTCCGTTCAGATAATCGCCGAGGAAGCGCATGCCGCATTCATAGGTCATGAGCTTCGCGCCCCATGAAAGCTGTCGTACCTCCGCCGGCGTGAGGATGCCTCCGCAGCCGGTGAGGAAGCCGCGGACATAGCTCTCATACAGAGGGAGCGACAGACCCGCAAGAGAGGCGTCCGGCTCGTCCTCCCTCGCCGTATTGGCGCCGAAGCGGATCGAATCGCCGAAGTCGTTGACGGAGAGGCCGGGCATGACGGTGTCCAGATCGATGACGCAGATCGCCTCCCCCGTGCGCTGATCCAGCATGATGTTATTGAGCTTCGTATCGTTGTGCGTGACGCGGAGCGGGAGCTCGCCGGCCTGCTGGAGACGGACGGAGACACCGCAGTCCGCCCGCCGGTCCGCAAGGAAGCGTATCTCCTCCGCGCAGGAGGCGGCGCGCCCCATGACATCCTCCTGAACCGCGCGCTCGAAATCGCGGAAGCGGCTGGGCGTGTCATGAAAATGCGGAATCACCTCCGTCAGCGTTTCGCTCGGAAAGTCGTGCAGGAGGCGCTGGAAGTTCCCGAACGCCACGGCGCTGTGATAGAAGTCCTCGGGGTTCCTCGCGGCGTCGTAGGTGACGGCATCCGTGATGAAGAGGAACATGCGGAAAAAATTGTTCTCCCCGTCGATGTAATGGAAGCTGCCGTCCTGCGTCGGAATCAGCGTCAGCGTCTCGCGGTCCGGGTCGCCGCCCTGCGCCGTGATCTTCTCGCGGAGAAAGAGCGTGACGCTCTCGATGTTCTTCATCAGGGCGAGCGGCTCGTGAAATATTTCGGTGTTGAGGCGCTGCAGAATATAGGGGCGCGCACATTCCACGAGGTAAGTATCGTTGATGTGGCCGCTGCCGTAGCGGCGGACGCTGCGGGGGCTGCCCTGTGTGAGAAAGTGCCGGGCGGCGTCCATCACTGTCTGTTCGCGTAAGGCTGTCATGAAAAATCTCCGTTTCTTAAGTCAAATACCCCGCAGCAAGCTGCGGGGTATGACCAGCTTGTTTCTGATTTGTACGTCCCAAGGGACGACTGCCATGGGAATAAATTACTGCAGCTCCCTCAGCTTTTCATTGACGCGGTTCCGGAGGGTCTGGATTCCACCGGCGCTCATGGGATAGCGGTCGATTGCCAGCTCGTTTCCGGGATCCAGAACGGCGACAGCCTGTTTCCGGCCGATTTTTTCGGCGAGGAGGTGCAGCGCGCAGTAGTCCGAGAACGCCGCGTCGATCAGCATGAGGCGCAGGGAATCGATCGGCTTTCTGTCCGGCCCCGGATAGACCAGAAAGGGATCGCCGGAGGGGAATGCGCCGCCCGCGTCCGTGCAGGAAAAGGGGTCGATCGGGTAGAACGAGTATTCGGAATTGTAGAAATTGTAGGCCCACTGCAGGAAGCCGTCGATGTTCTCCTTAAAGAGCTGCATGCCGAGTACCCGCGTGCGGTATCCGGGCTGCGCGATGAAGCGGTTGGATACCTTCTCCCACTGCGCGGTGCAGTAATAGGCGAAAAGCCTCGGCGGGCGCTTCGCAAGGAAAGGGGCGATATGGTTGGTGGCACAGATCGGCGTTTCCACGAGCCCCTTTTCGTAGAAGCTGTAATCCGAGAGTGCGTCCATGATGTGGCAGCCCGCGAGCTCGCGGCTCACGCCCTCGTAGGCGAGGCGGTAGGACTCGAGCTGCTCCATCGAAGGCTCGTCGGAGATATGGAACCAGCAGTCCTCCAGCACGCCGAGGGAGCTGAGCTCCGCCCGGAGCGCCGGGAGAAGCTGATGCAGGAAGCTGCGGTATTCCGGCCCGGCGGCATCGGTGTCCCAGCCGAAGAGCTGGCAGAGTGCGCCGTCCTTTTCGCCCATGATTTTGGGAGCCGCGACCGCGCCCCACTGGCTGAAAAGATGAGAAATCTCAAAGTAGCGGAAGCCGAGGCCGCGGCAAAGCGCGATCCAGCGCCGGAGCCTGTCGAAGCCGAAGTGATAGCTGTCGGAGCCGGTCACGGCGACATCCACGAGCTGAACCGTGCGGCGCTCGCCGCCGAACGCCGTGTCGAGCGGGGGCGTGAAAATCGGCGTGAGTATCATATTGCAGTGATGATCCGCCGCCGATTTGAGAAAGTTCTCAAGGATTCGCCAGTGCTCCTCGGAGAAAACCTCGACGCCGTAGTAATTGGCAAGGCAGTCGCAGTGGAACCACTCGGTGTGAGGAATGGGGAGGGCGGGGAGGACGTGCCGGAGCACCTCGTACTGCAGCTCTATGCTTCCGAGCGGTTCGCCGGCATCCCCGCTTTGGCGCAGATCGGGCAGACGGCGGACATCAACGCGGGCCGAGTGCAGTCCGGGCTCGGCGTCCGCGGGCACGGCGATATCAACCCAGAGAGCCCCCCATGAGCAGGAGAGCATCGGGAAGCCGCAGGCCGGGACATCCCGCAGAATATCGGGATAAAGACCGGGTTTTTCCGAGAGATAATCGCTGTCGGTTCTTCCGCCCGTGTGGCAGGGATAAGCGCAGGGCACCGAATCCACATAGCGGACGCGGACGCCCGCGGAGGCCTCTGCCGCGCCGCGAAGCAGGGTCATTCCGTCGTGGAAGTACGCGATCTGAAAGGAGATCGTCTCCCCCCGGAGGGCCGTCATATGGCCGGAGAAGCCCTCGCCGGAGGGCCTGCGGTCAGTTAAAACCTTTTCCATACATGATACGGGAATTAAGTGATACATAGCGTTCTCCTGTTCTTGTCGGTGAAATGAAAATTGTCTCAATGGCTTAAAACCATTGTAATGAATCTGCGCGGAACGTACTTGCACGATTGTTTTGATTCCTTGCAGAATTGTATCTTTATTGAGAAATATGCCTCATAATAAAGTAAAAGTCAGGAAAGGAGGCGCAGGTGAGTTATATCGGAACAAGGCTCCCGACGCTCTTCGGGGTCGGGCGGCTTTACAGCGTGCACTATTTTGAATATGCAAGGAATTTTTCCTTTGACGGGGAGAGGCATGATTTCTGGGAATTTATTTATGCGGATTCCGGGTCCGTGCGGATTACGCAGGGAGAGGCGGCGCATGTTCTGGAGCGGGGGCAGATCGCCTTTCATCAGCCGATGGAGTTTCATGATGTGCACGCGACCGGCCGGAGCGCCCCGAATCTGATCGTGGCGTCCTTTGCCTGCCGGAGCGCCGCGATGAAATATTTTGCGGGGAAAATCCTCACGATCGACGCGGAGGAAAAGCTGCTTCTGGCGTCGCTGATCCGCGAGGCGGCGGGCTGCTTTTCCTCTCCGCTGGACGATCCCTATCTGGAGAATATGTCCCTTTCTTCTTCCGTTCCTCCGGGGGCGCTGCAGCTGCTCCGCCTTTATCTTGAGGAATTTCTGATTCATATTTACAGGAGGTATCACGCTCCGGCAGGCGTGCCGGCTCCGGACGCCGTGCAGACGACGATGCAGGCCAACGACCGGGAGCGGCAGTATGTCTGCATTCAGGAGTATCTCCTCGGCCGTCTGGGGCAGACGCTCACGATCCGCCAGATCTGCCATGACAATATGATCTCGCGCTCGCAGCTCTATAAGCTGTACCGGGAAAAAGCGGGATGCGGCGTGATGGATGCGTTCGTGCAGATGAAGATCCGCGCGGCGCGCCGCATGATCCGGGAATCGGACCTGCAGTTCCAGCAGATCGCCGAGGCTCTCGGGTACAGCTCCCTCGCCTACTTTTCGCGGCAGTTCCGCGCTGTCTGCGGGAAATCGCCGTCCGAATATGCGACCTCGGTGAAAGCGATGGCAGACAAACGAGAGCAATAAAAGCGAAATCGATTACAAATGAAGATGAAGAATGTCGTTTTTGAAACCGCCTGAAAATATGAAAAGTGCACAAAAACTCCGATGAAAATTCGATCAATTATACAGTTGAACCAAAACAGAGCAAATATTAAAATGGAAGCAGTGAAAACGATTACACAAATACAGGCAGCAGGATGAACAGGAGAGGACATGATCGACGAGTCGAAATGGGAACCGATTTACCGGGAGCGC
Source organism: Lachnoclostridium sp. Marseille-P6806 (assembly GCF_900625025.1). Lineage (GTDB taxonomy): Bacteria > Bacillota > Clostridia > Lachnospirales > Lachnospiraceae > CAG-791. Next base: position 112,753 of record NZ_LR130579.1, on the reverse strand, counting down.
TTCGACCGCTTCCGCAGTGAGCTGCAGTGGCTTTACGGCGAGCTGTACCACGGGGATGAGCAGGCATTTGATTATTTCTGCGAGATGCTTCACCGCTGCTACACGGAGCGGCGCAGGAGTCTGCGCGAGCTGGACGAGGCCCGCGAGGTGGTGCCCGACTGGTATAAGGACGGAAGCCTTACCGGGATGCTGATGTACACGCAGTGCTTTGCCGGCACGCTGGAGGGGATCCGGAGCCATCTCGATTATGTCGGGGAGTGCGGCGTGAACTACATTCATCTGATGCCGCTCCTGCAAAGCCCGGCGGGACGGAGCGACGGCGGCTATGCCGTCTCGGATTACCGCGCCGTGGAACCCTCGCTCGGCAGCATGGAGGATCTGGAGGCTCTGGCGGACGACTGCCATGCCCGGGGAATGAGTGTATGCCTCGACTTCGTCATGAATCACACGAGCGAGGATCATGAGTGGGCGCGGCGGGCCCGCGCCGGAGAGCGGGAATATCAGAGCCGCTATTTTTTCTTCGACAACTGGGATATTCCGAATCAGTTTGAACAGACGGTGCCGCAGGTGTTTCCGCAGACGGCGCCCGGAAATTTCACGTGGTGCGAGGAGGCGGGCAAGGTGGTCATGACCACCTTTTACCCCTATCAGTGGGATCTGAACTACGGCAATCCGACCGTGTTCAACGATATGACGGAAAACATGCTCTATCTGTGCAACCGGGGCGTGGACGTCGTCCGCCTTGACGCGACGCCGTATATCTGGAAATCGCTCGGAACCACCTGCCGGAACCTCCCGCAGGTGCACACGCTCGTGCGCATCATGCGCATGGCCTGTGAGATCGTCTGTCCGGGGACGCTGCTGCTCGGCGAGGTGGTGATGGAGCCCTCCAAGGTCGTTCCCTATTTCGGGACGGTGGATAAGCCGGAGTGCAACATGCTCTACAATGTCACGACCATGGCGAGCACATGGCACACGGTCGCGACCCACGATGTCCGTCTGCTGAAGCACCAGCTCGGAACGGTGTTTGCGCTTCCCCGCGAGTATACGTTCCTCAATTACCTGCGCTGTCACGACGATATCGGCTGGGGGCTTGATTATGATTTCCTGAAGCAGTTCGGCATGGAGGAGGTCGCGCACAAGCGTTTCCTGAACGATTATTTCCGCGGCTTTGTCTATGGCGGAGACGCAAGGGGCGAGCTCTATAATGACGACCCGCGTCTCGGCGATGCGAGACTGTGCGGAACGACGGCCTCTCTGTGCGGGATTGAGGCGGCGGAATTCGAGCAGAACGCGCAGAAGCTGGACGCGGCGATCCGCCTCGATGTCATGCTCCATGCATTCCTGTTCACGCAGAGCGGCATCCCGGTGCTGTACAGCGGCGACGAGATCGGGTTCCTGAACGATTACGGCTACCATGAGGATCCCCTGAAGCGGGACGACAGCCGCTATATCCACCGCGGGAACCTCCCGTGGGAGGAGGCGGAGAAGCGCAGGAATCCCAAGACGCGGCAGGGGCGCATCTTTTCGGCGATCCGTCAGATGGAAAGTCTCCGGGAGAAGCACCCGGTTTTCCACGGGAGCGCGGACATCTGGCTGGTGGAGACGTGGAACGATCACGTGCTCGGCATCGGACGCTACTATCAGGGGGAGAAGCTGATCGCCCTGTTCAATTTCAATAACTATGACGAGACGGCGTGGATCGACGAGCATGAGGACTATGTGGATCTTATGACCGGCGAGGCGAGAGCGGCGAGAGCGGTGGGAATTCCGGCGAACGGCTTTGTATGGCTCCTCACGGATTTCCGCGGGAAGCCGGCCGGGATAGCGCCGGCAGCGGAGGCCGGAGATAAGCCGGAGGAGGCGAAAAAACCGACGCGGCGCAGAGCGGGGAAGCAGACATGACGATAAAGCAGGTGGCAGAGCTTGCAGGCGTCTCCTCCGCGGCAGTCAGCCGCTATCTTAACGGCGGTTCGCTGAGCGATGAAAAGCGGGAGCGGATCCGCCGGGCGATCGAGGAGACGGGCTATCATCCGAGCGCGGCGGGACAGATGCTCCGGACCGGCCGGGTGAATCAGATCGGCGTGATCGTGCCGCGGATCAATTCGACCGCGGTCGGGCAGGTCACGGCCGGCATTGCCGAAAAGCTCCGGAGCACGAGGTACATGATGGTGCTGGGGAGCTGCGACGGAAACGAGCAGACGGAGCTGGAATATCTTGCGTCCATGCAGGCGAATCATGTGGCGGGGATCATTCTCATGGGGACGACGTTCACGCCGGCGCATGTCGAGGCCTTTCGGCGCTGTCGGGTGCCGCTGGTGATCACGGGGCAGCGGTTTTCGGACACGCACTGCGTCTATCATGACGACATCGGGGCCGCGCGTGAGCTCACGCGCCGGATGATAGCCCGCGGGCACAGGAAAATCGGCTACATCGGCGTCAGCGAGCGGGATGCGGCCGTCGGACAGGCGCGCCGGCGGGGCGTCGAGGAGGCCATGCGGGACGCGGGCCTTAACCCTGCAATGATGCCGCGCGTATCGGGTGAGTTTGACCCACAGAGCGGCGCGGCGGGTATCATGCACCTCATCACGATGCACCCGGAAATCGACGGCGTGATCTGCGCGACGGATGTGATTGCGCTGGGCGCCATGATGCGTCTTAAGGAGCTGGGACGGAGAATACCGGAGGATGTCGCCGTGGCGGGCTTCGGCGACAGCTGGGCCGGCACCATTGTGGATCCGATGCTGACGAGCGTGCACCTCTATCACGGGCAGTGCGGCGCGGAGGCGGCGGGCATGATTCTGGAGCTTCTGGAAAACGGAGACAGGTCTCCTGTCCGGCAGACAAAGCTGGGCTATACCGTAGTGGAAAGGGGCTCTCTATGAGCGGATCGGAGCAAAGACTGATTTTTGTTGATATTGACGGCACGCTGACGCCGGCGGGGAGCAATGTTCCTCCGGACAGCGCGGTCGATGCGATCCGCCGTGCACAGGCAAACGGGCACCGCGTGTTTCTCTGCACGGGGAGGAATCCTGCGCTTCTTCGCCCTCTTCTTCGCTACGGCTTTGACGGCATGGTGGCCTGCGCCGGCGGCTATGTGAGCTGCGGCGGGCAGGTTCTCTTTGACTGCCCGATGACGGAGGAGCAGAAGCAGCTGGCGATGGACGTTCTCGAAAGAAACCACGTCTTCCGGACCATCGAGGCGCTGGATGCGACTTACGGGGACAGCGGGCTCAGTGATATCCTTGCGGCGGCTTCCGAGGGCAACAGCGAGCTGGAGCGCTGGCGGAGAACGCTGGCGGAAAACTTCGGGATTCTTCCCATGGAGGAATACGATGGCCGGCCGATCTATAAAATCGTGATCATGTGCCTCTTAGAGGAGCAGCTCACCGAGCCGCGGCGGCTCTTAGAGGAAGAATTTGAGTTCTGTCTCCAGCATGTGGCGCAGCATGCGAATTGTCTGAACGGCGAGCTCATCAACCGCCGCTTCGATAAGGGCACCGGCGTCCGGCGGGTCTGCGAGGCCCTCGGCGTTTCCGCGGACGCGGCGATCGGCTTCGGGGACAGCATGAATGATCTGGCGATGATGCAGATGGTGGGGACGAGCGTGTGCATGGCGAACGGGAGTCCGGAGCTGAAAGAGATCAGCGACATCATCTGCCCGGCGGTCACGGAGGACGGCCTCGCGCAGGCGTTCGGGCAGCTCGGACTGATCTGAATACAGCGGAATATTCTTCCGGCGGAAAGGCCTCGCCGGATCAATAGATAAGTAGAGAACAGAGTGGTTTCTTAAATTATCAGGCAAGGAGGGAAGTTATGGCACTGGATTACAGCAAGTGCGCCAGAGAGATCAGCGAGGTGATCGGCGGCGGGAAAAATGTCGTCAGCGCGGCGCACTGCGCAACGAGGCTTCGTCTGGTCATTGCCGACAACAGCAAGGTCGACAGAAAGAAGCTCGAGGATGTCGAGGGCGTCAAGGGCGTATTCGAGTCCAACGGACAGCTCCAGATCATCATCGGCACCGGTACGGTGAACAAGGTTTATGAGGAGTTTCTTTCGTTCAACGGCCTCACGGCGGCGACCAAGGACGATGTCAAGGCGGCTGCGGCGCAGAGACAGCCGGTATGGAAGCAGATGCTCAAGGCGCTGGGCGACGTGTTCGTCCCGATTCTTCCGGCGATTGTGGCCTCCGGCCTGATGATGGGCATTGTCGAGGCGCTGGGCAAGGCGGTCCCGGGCTTCGCGCAGACGGACTGGTATGCGTTTCTCGACACGGTATCGAATACCGCGTTTGCGTTCCTGCCGGTCATTGTGGCGATTTCGGCGGCGCGGGTGTTCGGCGGGAATATTTTCCTCGGCGCGGTCATCGGACTTCTGATGGTGCACACGGCCTTTATCAACGGCTGGAGCGTCGGCAGCACCGAGACGATCAACAGCTTTTTCGGCGTCACGGACGGCGTGGTTCCGAAGTGGCATCTTATCGGCGATGTTGTCACCATCCGCCGCGCGGGCTATCAGGGGCATGTCATTCCGGTCATTATCGCGGTATGGCTGATGTGCCGTATTGAAAAGTGGCTCCATAAGCATGTGCCGGAGATGATCGATCTCTTTGTCACGCCGCTGACGACGGTGTTCACCACCGCGCTTCTGGCGCTGTGGATCATCGGACCGATTTTCGCGCAGCTGGAATCGTGGGTTCTCCTCGGCGCGGAGATTCTTGTGAAGAATCCGATCGGCGCGGCGGTGATGGGCGCGGTCTACCCGTGGACGGTCGTCATGGGACTGCATCATATGTATAATGTGATCGAGGCCGGCATGCTGGCGTCGGTAGGACTGAATACATGGATGCCCATTGCCTCGGCGGCGAACTTTGCGCAGTTCGGCGCATGCCTCGCGGTCGGCATCAAGGCGCATAACAACAAAACCCGCGTCATCGCGGTTCCGTCCTCGATGTCCGCAGCTCTCGGCATCACGGAGCCTGCCATCTTCGGCGTGAACATGCGCTTCTTCAAGCCGTTCATCTGCGCGATGATCGCCGGCGCCGTCGGTGCGCTGTTCGGCGCAGTCTCAAGGATCGGTGCGACGGCCTACGGCGTCACCGGCATTCCGGGGTACCTCACAATCGACAAGCCGCTCCAGTACACGATACTGCTCCTGATCTCCGGAGGCCTTGCGTTTCTTCTCGTGTGGTTTATCTGGAAAGAGGGGGATGCCGGAGCGAAGCAGGAGGCAGCCGCCGGCGCAGAGGGAGATGCCGCGGCGGCCCCTGTATCGGAAGTTGCGGCGGACGCTGCGGAGCAGGATGCCCTCGGCGCGATGGAGCTGCGCGAGGTTATGACTTCTGAGGCGGGAGCGCTCTATGCTCCGGTGAGAGGACGGGTGATTCCCGCGGAGCAGATCCCGGATGAAACCTTTGCCGGAGGCGTTCTGGGACAGGGCGTCGGCATTGAGCCCGAGGAGGAGACGGTGTATGCCCCCTGCGACGGCACCATCAGCAGCGTCGCGGAGACGGGACATGCGATCGGCATTTCGGCGGCGGGCGATCAGGAGCTTCTGATCCACGTAGGCGTCGATACGGTCAAGATGGGCGGAAAGGGCTTTCGTACGCTGGTTGCGGAGGGAGATGCCGTGAAGCGCGGACAGAAGCTCCTGACCTTTGACCGGGCGGCCATCCGTGAGGCCGGTTATCCCGATGTCGTGGTCTTCCTGCTCACGAACAGCGACGACTACAAGGGCTTTAAGGTAACGGGAGTCTGAGCGGCCGCATGACCACAGGCAGGCGGCGTCTCTGCGCTCTTGGCAGGGACGCCATAAAACAGCAGGGAATACAGCAGAAAAGGAGAACAGCAATAATGAGAGAATTCAATTTTACCGTAAGCGATCCCGATGGAATCCATGCCCGTCCCGCAGGGCTTCTTGTCAAGGCGGCCAAGGCCTTTGAGAGCACCGTCACCGTATTCGCCGGGGACAAAAACGCCGACATGAAGAAGCTCCTTGCGCTGATGGCGCTGGCGATCAAGCAGGGGCAGACCATCACCGTTAAGGTGGAGGGAGCCGATGAGGACGCGGCGGCCGAAGCGGTCGAGAAGTTCCTTAAGGACACGTTCTGAATGGAAAGCGCGGCGGAGAGCTGCTCTGTATCGGAGAAACCGCAGCAGCGGTTTTCGCCTCAAAAATGCCTGCGGCAGAGCTGCGGGCGGAAAGGAAAGAATGCAGGTAGCAACCGGAAAAAGTATTCTGAATGGAATCGCGATCGGCAAAATCAAGGTATACCGGGCGCCCCGGCTCGTGATCAGCGATGCGATGGTGAACGACGTCGAGGCCGAGCTTGCGCGCTTTGAGAGCGCGAGGGAAAAGGCAGTCGCGCAGCAGAGCGCACTGTATGACAAGGCGCTGGTGGAAGCCGGCGAGGAGAATGCGGCGGTGTTCGAAATCCACGGCATGATGCTGGAGGACGACGATCTGATTGACGCCATCTGTGAGATCATCCAGAAGCAGCAAAAAAACGCGGAATATGCCGTCAAAACCGCCTGCGACAATCAGGCAAGAGTTTTTGCGGAGATGGATGATCCCTATATGAATGCGCGCAGCGCCGATATTGACGACATCGGCCGCAGCATGCTGGATTTTCTTATGGGAAACGACCTCAGCTCTCTGCAGGGGAGTGAGCCGTCCATTCTCGTTGCGGAGGATCTGGCGCCGTCCGAGACGGTGCGGCTCGATAAATCGCTGCTTCTCGGCTTTGTTACGCGGGAGGGGAGCACAAACAGCCACACAGCGATCCTTGCCCGCAGCATGAACATTCCGGCGCTTGTGCAGTGTGGGGAGGCGAGCGCTGACTGGGATGGGAAAACCGCCATCATCGACGGCTATAACTCCTGCATCTACATTGAGCCGACGGAGGACCTTATGGCGTCGCTGAAGAAGCGGCGCGAGGAGGATCAGGCCAAAACCGCTCTGCTGCAGGAGCTCAAGGGCAAGGACAATACGACCATCGACGGAAAAACCGTTAAGGTCTATGCCAATATCGGCGGCCCCTCGGATATCGGCGCCGTTCAGCAGAACGACGCCGGCGGCGTCGGACTGTTCCGCACGGAATTTGTTTATCTGAACAGCAAGGAGAGCCCGACGGAGGAACAGCAGTTTCAGGCATACCGCCATGTGCTGGAATCGCTTGCACCGAAGCAGGTCATCGTCCGCACCTGCGATATCGGCGCGGACAAGACTGTAGACTACATGAAGCTCGATGCGGAAGAGAATCCGGCGCTGGGCTACCGCGCAATCCGCATCTGCCTGACGCGGAAAGAGTTCTTCCGCACGCAGCTCCGCGCGCTTCTTCGCGCGTCTGCCTACGGCAATATGGGCATCATGTTCCCCATGATCATCAGCGTCCGCGAGCTCCGCGAGGCCAAGGAGATTCTCGAGGAGTGCAGACAGGAGCTCCTCGGGGAGGGAGTGAAGGTCGGAGAGTATGAGATCGGCACCATGATCGAGACGCCGGCGGCGGCGATTCTTGCGGATGAGCTGGCGGAGGAGTGCGATTTCTTCTCGATCGGGACGAATGACCTGACGCAGTACACTTGCGCGATCGACCGGCAGAATGCAAAGCTCGAGCCGTTCTCCGACACACATCACCCGGCGGTTCTGCGCCTGATCCAGATGACCATTGAGGCGGGGCACCGCCATGGAACATGGGTGGGCATCTGCGGCGAGCTCGGCGCGGACCTCAGCCTCACGGAGACATTCCTCCGCATGGGCGTCGATGAGCTCTCGGTCAATCCGAAGAGCGTGCTGCCGCTGCGAAAGACCATCCGCGGGATCAATCTGAAAAACGATCCCTGCGGCTGCGGTGGAAGCTGAGACTGCGCAGGAAATAAAACAGGGAACGGGGCAGGTATGCAGCGGGCTTGATCTTTCGGAAGCGGAAAATCAAGCCCGCTGTTTTTGCGTCAAAGAGACGGCGCCGCGCCTGCCCGGCAGTCCTCTGCGTTTGCGCAAGCCGTGTCAATCAAGAGAACAAATAGGGGAAACCAGTCGTCTCCGGAACTCATTATAATCAGGAGATGTAAGGGAACAGAGAAGGGGCAGGGCGGGGAAATTCCGGAGCGATGAAAACGTACAGGGTCATGGTGATCGGATGCGGCTATATCGGGCGGCAGCATCTGGAGGACATTTATTACAGGGACAACATCTGTGTGGAGGCAGTGGCCGATCAAAATCCGGCCGCGGCGAGATTTGCCGCGGAAAAGTACCGCGCCGCCCGCTGGGGCACGGATTACCGGAAGCTCCTTGCGGAGGCGAGGCCCGATATCGCTGTCATTGCGACAAATGCGGATTCGCACCTCTCCATACTTCGGGACTGCCTGCAGGCAGGCGTCCATGTGCTGTGCGAAAAGCCGATTGCACGCACGCTCTCGGACGCCGGAGAATTCGCGGAGCTGGTGCGCCGCGCAGAGGCGTGTGTGCTGGTCGGGCATATTCTGCGCCATAACCGGACGTTTATTCGGGCGGGCGAGCTCATCCGCGCCGGAGCCGTGGGCATGCCGCTGGTTATCCGGATTGTGAAAAACCAGCATGCGCTTGATTGGGCGCGCTATCGCAGGCTTCTGCGGGATTGTCTGCCCGTGACGGACTGCGGCGTGCATTATTTTGATATCATGGAATGGTACACGGGGGAGCATATTACGGAGCTGTCCGGCATTGGGGCCGTGACCGAGCCCGACGTGCCGGAGGGCAGATATAATTACACATTGTCTGCGGTCCGACTTTCCGGAGGGTCCGTCGGATACTTTGAGGCGGGCTGGGGAAGGAGCATGGCGCAGTCCAACGTAAAGGAATTCATCGGACCGAAGGGACGGCTCGTGATTGAGCTGGCGGCGGACCGGGGCGCCTTTCGCGAGGAGGGGGATCTCATCACGATATATCATTCGGATACCGGCGAGTATCAGAGCATCAGCAGCCGATCCTCCTATAAGCCGATGTATGCGCAACTCTCGCATCTTATTGCGATGATTGAGGGACGGGCCGGGGCCAACCCCTCGATGGAGCAGGTGATGGCGAGCCACCGGGCGGCCGACGCCGCGGCGCGGGCGATATACAGCGGTCAGCCGGTGCGGCTGACCGGTTGAGGAGAACAAATGGCATCAGATATTCTGTCCGGAGAAAACTTTCATTTCGACAACAGTTACATTGCTGCGCCGCGGCGCTTTTCGTTCGGCGAGCTTGTGCAGGCGGGAGAGCTTTGCTGCGAGAAAGGCTACGGTGTGCCGCCGCACAGACAGCAGTATCTCGAAATCAGCTACATTGTTTCCGGGAGCGGCGTGTTCGGCGTAAACGGGAAAAGCTGTGAGGTTCACGAGGGGGACATTTTCATCAATCAGCCGAACGAGATTCATTCCATTCAGGCGTCCGCGCAGGAAAACCTCTGGTTTCTGTATGCGGCGTTTGTGCTGGGCGAGGATGAGACGGCTGTCATGGAGGAGCTCCGGGCCTTCTATAACAGGCCGATTCCGCAGCGGCTGGCGCACGACAGCTTTAATGTGAAGGAGCCGTTTATGAAGATTCTTCAGGAGATCTACGCCGCGGATTCCACGTCGGAAGCGATGATACAGACCTGCCTGCTGCAGATGATTATTTTAACCTACCGCACATACACGAAATATGAGGGCCTGCAGTACGTTCCGCCGCAGTCCGCGGGCAGGTCCGACGCGGTGATTTACAGTATCCTGCGCTATGTGGATTCCCACATTGAGGAGGTCCGGAGCGTTTCCGGCATCGCGGATGCGCTGGGGTACAGCAGCGCCTATCTTTCACATCTGTTCCGTGACAGAACGGGCATGACGCTGCAGAATTATGTCGCTTACAGGAAGATCGAGTGCGGGCAGCGTCTCATCGAGAAGGGGAGGTACAGCATCACGCATATCTCGGAGCTGCTGCATTTTGAATCGGTTCCGTCCTTCAGCAGGGCCTTCCGGAAGGTGGTGGGCGTGTCGCCGTCCGCCTTTCAGAGAATGTGCTCGCCGGAGGACGGCAGGAGACACGAAACCAATGGAGGGAAGAGACGATGAAGGTAGCGGTGATCGGCTGTGGGACAATTGCCACAAATCAGCATATTCCGGCGTATATGAAGAATGAGAGGACAGAAATCAGATATTTCTGCGATATTCTTCCGGAGCGCGCGCGGGCGGCGGCGGAAAAGAACGGCGTGGGAACTGTCGTGACGGATTACAGGGAGGTGCTCCGCGATCCGGAGGTGCAGGCGATATCCGTATGCACGCCGAATCATATGCACGCGCAGATCTCCATCGACGCGCTGCGTGCCGGCAAAGATGTGCTCTGCGAAAAGCCGGCGGCCCGTTCTTACGAGGAGGCGCTTGCCATGCAGCGGGCCCAGCACGAGACGGGAAGAATCCTGAATATCGGTGTCGTCAACCGCTTTAATGACGCCGTCAACATGGTCAAATCCTTTATTGACGATGGAAAACTCGGAGAGGTCTATCATGTCATTGCGCATTTCCGGGCGCACAGAAGCATTCCGGGACTGGGCGGTCCGTTTACGGACAAGGCGATTGCGGGGGGCGGCGCGCTGATCGACTGGGGCGTCCATTATCTTGATATTGTCATGTACTGCTGCGGGGATCCGGCGCCCGTCACGGTCAGCGGGGAGACCTACTGCCGTCTGGGACGCGACATCAGGAACTACGCCTATGAGACAATGTGGGCGGGACCGCCGAAATATGACGGCGTGTATGATGTGGACGATTCCGTGTCGGCGCTGATCCGTACCGAGGGGCCGGTGATTTCCGTGGAGGGCGCGTGGGCGCAGAATATCGGCCCTGCCGAGACTTATATTGATTTCATCGGCGATAAAGGCGGCATCCGCCTCGATTATGGGGCGAAATTCACCTATTATTCGTCGATGCCCGGTGGGGAGCACGGTGCTCTGCTTGAGCTGCGGCCGGAATTTCATATGAGAAACCAGTTTGAGAATGAGATCAACGCCTTTGCAGACGCGGTGGAGAACCGCAGGCGGATGCCGTCGCACATTGATACCTTTATCCTCACGCAGAGGATCATGCAGGCGGTCTATGATTCGGCGGAGGCCCACAGGGAGCTTGTTCTTGCAGGAGGACGGCAATGAAGCTTGGATTTATTGATTATTTTCTGGATGAATGGCATGCGAATCACTATCCGGCATGGATCCGCGAGCTTTCGGGGGGCGAGATCGAGACGGCCTACGCGTGGGCGCTGCGGGATGCGCCGTCCGGAGGGCTGACCACGACGGCGTGGTGCGAAGCGTTCGGAGCGGTCCGCTGTGAGACGCAGGAGGAGCTGATCGGGAACTCGGACGGCATCCTTATCCTCGCGCCGGACAACTGTGAGCTTCATGAGTCGCTGAGTCGGCTGGCGCTGCGCTCGGGCAAGCCGGTGTATGTGGATAAAACCTTTTCTCCCGATGCGGCGGCGGCCCGGAGGATGTTTGCTGCCGCAGAGACCTCCGGCACACCGTGCTGGTCGGCCTCCGCGCTGCGTTTTGCGGAGGAATACGCGGCGCTGCGGGAGGGATGTTTCCATTCGGTAGTCAGCTCCGGACCCAATGACTTTGAGACGTATTCGGTGCATCAGCTGGAGCCGATGCTGATGCTGCTGAAAAAGAGGGCACTGACCGTGTCGGCGGTAAGGTCGGACAGCTCCTATTCCATTCAGTTCAGCTTTGAAGGCGGCGCCTTTGCATCGCTGACGGGCTATGCGGCCGGAGCGCCCTTTGCGCTGATAGCGGATGACGGCAGGCGTGTGACGCGCGTTGAAATCACCTCGGATTATTTCCGCCGCTTCACGGAGGCTCTTGTGAATTTTTTCCGCAGCGGAACGGAGCCGGTCGCGCACGCGGACACCATTGCGGTCATGGAGCTCAGAGAAGCGGGGATGCGGGCGCTGGCAGAGCCCGGGACGGTTGTCCGGCTCGCATAGACGGGCAGGGAGGGGGGTGGTGCCCCGGCGCATCCCGGCGAGCCGCTTCGGAGAGGAGGATATATGAGCAGATTTTCTATTGGCATTATGGCGGACAGCCTGAGAATTCCTTTTGCTGAGGCGGCGAGGGTGGCGCACGCACTCGGCGCGCGTGGCGTCCAGATGTATGCGGTTCAGGGGGAGTTTTCGCCCGAGCGGCTGACGGAGGAAAAAAGAGCGGAGATCAGAAGAATCCTGAACGAGAATGCGCTGGTGGTTTCTGCGCTGTGCGGCGACCTCGGCGGAGGCGGGTTTGTCAGTCGGGAAACCAACCCGGCGCGCGTGGAGCGGTCAAAGCGCATCGTGGATCTGGCGCTGGAACTGGGAACCAATATTGTCACCACGCACATCGGCGTCGTCCCGGAGGACGCGGAAAGCGAGCGCTATCAGGTGATGCAGGAGGCCTGCAATGCACTGGCGGAGTATGCCGCCTCCTTGGGGGCCTGCTTTGCGGTGGAAACGGGACCGGAGCCTGCGGACAGACTGAAGCGTTTTCTCGACAGCCTTTCGTCGAAAGGGGTCGCGGTCAACATGGATCCCGCCAATATGGTGATGGTGACAGGGGACGACCCGGTGAGAGCGGTGTACACGTTGCGTGAGTATATCGTGCATACCCATGCCAAGGACGGTGTGATGCTGCGGCCCTGCGTTCCTGAGGAGGTGTATGATCGCTTTGCGGGTATCGGTCCGGAGGGGCTGGATGTGAACGACTATTTCCGCGAAGTTCCGCTGGGAGAAGGGAGCGTGGATTTTCCCGCATGGCTGAACGCGCTGGAGGATATCGGCTACCATGGCTTTCTTACCATCGAGCGCGAAACAGGGGCGCAGCCCGAGGAGGACATTCGCAGGGCGGTTGCTTTTCTGCGCGGCATCATATAGGCTGATTTTGTGACCGGGCGGAACAGAAACAGAACAGGCAGACTTTAAGAAAGAGATCGGATAGGGCGTCGGGGCGTTCTATCCGTTTTTTGAAGCTGTTTTCGTGGGGAGTGTCAAAACAGATTCGGGAGGGAATATGGCAAAGGTTCTGATCGTGGAGGATGAGCTGCTGGTCGGTGTCGGGATCCGGAATCTGATCAGCTGGGAGAAGCTCGGCTGCGAGGTGGCCGGCATGGCGAGAGACGGGAAGGCGGGGCTTGTGCTTTACCGGCAGAGCCGGCCGGATATTATTCTGACGGACATCAAAATGCCGGAGATGAATGGACTGGAAATGATTGCCGCGATCCGGCAGGAGGATCCGGAGACGAGAATAATCATTCTGACGGCCTATGATGAATTTGATCTGCTCCATGAGGCGATGCGCTTCGGCATCACGGACTACCTGCTCAAATGGAAGCTGTCGGCGAAGGAGCTGGAAAGAGTGGCGGAGAAAGCGATACGTGAACTGTGTCAGCTTCGACCGGGGTGTTGGCAGGAATCCGTCGGAATGGAGGTGATACCGCGGAAAAAGGAGCTGCTGGAGAGCTTTGTGCTGACCGATGCCATGACGGAGGAGACGTTTGCGCGGGCGGCCGCGGAGCAGGCGCTTCGTCTGCGCCCGGAGAATCTGTACTTCTGCCTGATGGAGTTCCGCCGCGGGGGCCAGCCGCCGGATTCTGCACGGCGGCAGAAGCTCTGGAATGAGATTCCTGAGCTTCTGGAGGAACTTCTGCAGACTTATCGCAGGGGGGAGACGTTTCTTTCGTCAGATGCGCTGTACTGGTTATTGGTGAGCTTTGAGGATGTCGGGCAGGAGCAGGAGAGAGAGGCGAAGCTGACGGAAATGCTGCGTCATGTTTCGTACCTGATCCGCAGCTATGGCAATTCCGGGGTGCGGTTTGGCATCAGCGGCTGCAGGAGCGGATATTCGTCGCTGAAGACACAGTATGCGGAGGCCCTGGAGGCACTGCGGGCGCCGGAGGCGGCGGACGGTGAGCTGCACTGGTACAGCTCGGAGGAGACGGAGACGGCAAGGCCGGAGGTGAAGGACTGCAGCAGAAAGGTCAGAGAAATCTGCCGCTATATGGAGGAGCACTATCGGGAGGATATTTCGCTGCACACGCTGGCGCAGCAGGTCGCCCTGAGTCCGAATTACACGAGCAATCTGTTCAAGAAGGAGACCGGCGTCAATTATTCGGAATATCTGAATATCGTGCGGATCGAACGGGCCAAGGAGCTGATGCGGACGACGCATCTGAATGTCGCGGAAATTTCCGACCGGGTCGGCTTCTCGGAGGTGAGCTATTTCAGCCGTACGTTCATGAAATATGCGGGCATACGTCCCAAGAAATACATGCAGGCGGAGAGCGGGGAGAAAGGGGGACAGCTGTGACGGGGAAAAGGCCGCGGCGCGGCCGGAGTCTATCCGCCCAGCTGACGGCGGCTTTTTTCCTGCTGTTCGCCGTGCTCGTGATGGTCGCGTTCGTCATGACTTTTGTGATTGTGGAGAGGGTTATCCTGAACAATCAGCAGAAGTATACGGTACAGCAGTTCCGGCAGATTGACAGCAGCATCGGCGAGCTGTGCAGGCGCGTTGATCTGCAGTCGAGATCGATTGCGGGCGGCACGGGTGTGCAGAGGGTCCGCGCGTACAGGAGCATGTCCTCCTCCGAGAGGACGTACTGCGCCTACGAGATGTTTCGTCTGTTTCAGAACAGCATGAAGGAGTGCCCGCAGATCGCCGCGGTCAACTATTTTGATGCAGACGGCATTGTTCTGGGAACAGGGGTGATGGAGAACTATTACCATCTGGGCGAGGGCGCGCCGGAGGCGTGGTTCTACGGGTCGGAGCTGTATCAGGGGGCGCTGGCCGGAAGAAGAACACTTGTCTGGGAAGGGGCGCACGACAGCAGGGAATTTTCGGAGATAAGGGATGCGGAAAAATACAATCAGCCCGTTGTCCTCTGTGCGCGGCTCGCCGGGCACGGCGTGCTGGTCATGTCGGTGAAGACCTCCTCCTTTGCGGAAACGTTCCGAGGCCTGACGGAGAATCAGGGAAGCCGCATGTTTCTGGTGGATCAGAGCGGAACGATTCTTGCAGCAAACCCGGACGAAAGAATCGGGGAGCACTGCGAGCTGTTCGACGACTGCGGGGGAAGCGGGATCAGCGGCACGGTCAGGGACACGGCGGACGGCAGAATGCAGGTGGTCTGCTATCCGCTGACCGATTTTCCGGGCATGATGATCTGTGAGGTGCCGTTTCACGCGCTTATGGCCGATATCTTCCATATCCGGAACATTCTGCTTCTTCTTGTGGTGCTGTGTACCGCCGCGGCCTACTTTCTTTCCCGATTGTTCGTCGCGCGTTTTCTGCGGCCGCTGAACGTGCTGGTGGACGCTATCAACCGGACCGGCGACGGCAATCTGGGCTGCACGGTACCGGAGAAATCCGCCAACGAAATCGGGATTCTGGAACGGACCTTCAACCGGATGTCGCTTCGCATCCGCGAGCTGTTCGAGCGGGAGCAGAGGGTGGAACGGGAAAAACGGCGAACGGAAATCGACGTGCTTCGCTACCAGCTGAATCCGCATTTTATATACAACACGCTGAACACCATCAAGTGGATGGCCATGATCGAGGGGGAGGAGAGCATCGCGGACTGCGTTACTGCGTTCGGGAGCTTCCTGGAGCCGGTGTTCCGGAAAAGCGGCGCGTTCTGCACCCTTTCCGAGGAAGAGGAGCATATTTCCCATTACATCAAGGTGATGAATTACCGCTTTGCCGGGAAGTTCGAGTTTGAGGATCAGATTCCGGAGGAGCTGGCGCAGCTTCGCGTGATGCGGTTTATCCTGCAGCCGATCGTCGAAAACGCGCTGTCGCACGGTCTCAGCAATCAGGCGCAGGGCAAGGTCGTTCTGGGGGCGCGGCAGGAGGGCGGCGACCTGTTCGTGACGGTGTCGGATACCGGCAAGGGGATTGATGAGGCCACGCTGCTGGAGCTGCGGGATAAATTAAACCGCGGAGCGGAGGACACGGGGCGGCAGATCGGGATTCTCAATGTGCACCACCGGCTGCGGCTGCAGTACGGCAGAGCATACGGCCTGCAGATCGAAAGCGCGCCGAACGAGGGGACGCAGGTCGTTCTGAGGATGCCGTGCCGTGCGGAGGAGGACGGCGACCATCCGCCAAAGCCGGATGACATCTGCCGGCAGGCGGAGAATATATGTAATTAGTACAAAAAAGAGGCGCGAAGCGTAGAATTATACAAAAAATAGGTGTTAATTGCATTCATTCCGCGGAAATTATTGAATAAAATATACAATAAAGAAAGGAAAAATAAGAGAAAAAGCAAATAAATGACTAAAACCGTGCCGGAGATACGGCAGAAAGGGGAATATGAACGGGAAGCCAGTGCGAAAGTGCCGCCTCAACGGAAAAAAAATACGGGGTTATGAGTATCTGCTGCTGTCGATCCCCTTTCTGCTGCTGGTCATTGCTTTTGCGTATGTGCCCCTGTTCAGCTGGCTCTATGCGTTTGTGCATTACCAGATCGGGCACAGGCTTTCGGACATGCCGTTTGTCGGTCTCGCGAATTTTGCGAAGCTCCTCAGACAAAGGAAGGAAATTGCCAGAGTGCTCCGGAACACGCTGGCCATGAGCTTTCTGAATATTATCTGCACGCCGCTCCCGATGATTTTTGCGATCATGCTGAATGAGACGCGGCGCGTGAAGTTTCGGAAATTTGTGCAGACCATGACGACACTTCCCAATTTCATCAGCTGGTTCGTGGTGTTCGAGCTGGCCTCGGCGCTCTTTGCCTCGAACGGTCTGCTTCCGCTCCTCGAGGGAAAAATGGGGATTGTCCGTGAAGGCGGAAATATCATGGGCAATAATGATATGGTATGGATTTTCCAGCTGCTGCTGGGTATCTGGAAAGGGCTCGGATGGCAGGCGATCATTTATCTGGCAGCGATTGCAGGCATCAACGAGGAGCTCTTCGACGCGGCGCGGGTGGACGGGGCGAGCAAGCTGCAGACCATCCGTCATGTGACGGTTCCGGGCCTGATGCCAACCTACATGGTGCTCCTTCTTCTTCAGGTCGCAAATCTTCTGAACAACGGTCTTGATCAATATTTTGTCTTTTACAACCCGTCGGTGTCGGATCGCATCGAAGTTCTGGATTATTACGTATACAAAGTGGGGATTCTCGTCAACGACTACTCCTTTTCCATTGTCATCGGAATGCTTAAGACGGTGATCAGCGTGATTCTTCTGTTTACCGTCAACGGGATTTCCAGAAGGCTGCGCGGCGAGCCGCTGGTGTGATGTGCCGTAAAGCTGCGCGGGCAGCCCCCTGGGCGCATGAAAACGCGAGGAAATCAGAACAGGAAGCATGGGAGGGAAAAGAAATTGAGCGCTGTCAGAATCAAAAGCTCGCCGCAGGAGGCGCTGCTGCGCGTCGTGAATATCGGCCTGCTTTGCCTTATCACGCTGTTGTGTACCTATCCGTTTTACTATGTCGTCATCGGGTCGGTTTCCAGCGGGGACGCATTGGCGGACGGCGTGTTTCTGCTCCCCCGGCAGATCACCTTTTACACCTACAACAGAGTGTTTGCCAAAGGGGATATCGGACATGCCTTCCTCGTCTCGGCGGCGCGGGTGGTATCGGGAACGTCCGTCTGCCTGCTCTGCTCCTCTTTTTTTGCCTATCTCATGACGAAACGGGAGATGGTGGGGAGAAGAATCGTGTACCGGATCGTGATTTCCACGATGTATATCCATGCCGGTCTGATTCCGTGGTATCTGACCATGAAGATGTACGGCCTGAAAAACCATTTCCTACTGTATATTCTCCCGGGGGCGGTCAGCGCGTACTACATTATTCTGATGAAAACCTTCATCGAACAGCTCCCGGCCTCCATGGAGGAATCGGCGGCACTCGATGGAGCCGGGATTTTCAGGACGTTCTGGTACATCATTCTTCCGCTGTCGAAGCCGATTATCGCAACGATTGCAGTCTACTGTGCGGTCGGCCAGTGGAATGCGTGGGCGGACAACTATTTCCTTGTGACGGATCCGCGGTTGCAGACGGTGCAGCTGATTCTGTACAACTATCTGAGGCAGGCGGAGCAGCTTGCAAGCAGCATGCGCTCGGGCATGCTGGGCAACAGCGTGCTGGAAAATGCGATCAGTCCGACGGGGGTCAGAATGGCGATCACCGTCATCACGGTGATACCGATTATGTGCGTCTACCCGTTTCTCCAGAAATATTTTGCGAAAGGAATCATGATGGGCGCCGTGAAGGGCTGAAAACAGAACCCGTATTCAAGGGGCATCAAAGAGGAAAACATTAAGTAAGATGGGAGGGAAACACATGAAACACAGAAAACTGTTCACAGGACTTCTGTCCGCCGCGCTGACGGCGGCGCTGATCGCGGGCTGCGGCAGTACGGCACAGAGCCCGACCGCAGGGGGAGACGAGACGGTGCAGGCGGCCGGAGGCGACGCGCAGGAGGCGGGCGAGCGCAGTATGGAGCCCGTCACGCTGACGCTGGGCATCAACGCGCTGGATGAGGGCGAATGGACTGGCGGTATTGCTGATAAGATCCGCGAGGAGCTGGGCATCACCATTCAGGTGGTTAAGGTCGACAACGAAAAGGTCAAGGTGCTCGCCGCCGGCGGTGATCTTCCGGATATGCTGATTCTGCCGGAGCTCTACATGCAGGATGTGCAGAACATGATTTCTGCGGGACAGTTTGCACCGCTTGATGAACTTCTGGAGAAGTACGGGCAGAACATCATGAAGAATGAGCCGGTTGCCATGCGGTATTCCAAGGAGGTGGTCGGGAACGGAACGACATATATTATTCCCTGCGCCGTCAAAAAGGCGGACATGAATACGCCGCTGAAGAACGGTTTTGTCGGGTTTTTCTCAAGATATGATTTCTATAAGGCGGTTGGCTCTCCTGAAATCAACGGCGAGGACGACTATCTGGAGGCGCTGCGGCTGATGCAGGACTACGCCCAGTCACAGCGGACGGACGGAAAGAAAGTATACGCGCTGTCCGGCTGGACGGACTGGGGACTGTGGCCTTACACCATCGCGTACCCGTTTTCGCATGGCTATACGAACCTTGCGGGCAATTTCACGGGCAAGGATGACACCGGAGAAGTGGAGAGCCAGTTCCTGGATGAGGATGGCGTTTTCTGGAGAGGGCTGAAATTCATGAACAAGGCCCACAGGATGGGGCTGTATGATCCGGAGGCTCTGACGCAGAAATGGGAGCAGTATGTTGACAAGGTCAAGAACGGCACGCTTCTGACACAGATCCTGATGCCGCCCGACCATTCGACGGCCGCGGCGGACAATGCGGTGATGACGCTGCTTCCCGGCGCATTCCCTGTTCTTCCGGACATTTATAATTACGATCTGGCCTGCGGCTATCAGGTCAACGATTCCCGTGCCATTTCCGCGAACTGCAAATATCCGGAACGGGCGATGCAGTTCATGAATTATCTCGACAGTGACGAGGGCGCCCGTCTGATCATGAATGGCGTGCAGGGCAGGGACTGGGATTATGTGGATGGCGTTCCGCAGATCATCGGGGAGCGTCTGGCGGCCTTTGAAAACGGGACCAACAGCGACTATGATCTGGATCACGGCGGCATCGCGCAGCTTCAGTACTTCTATTCCGGCGCCTGCCAGCCGGCAGACGGTTATCCCGTCAATCTTCAGGAGTCCGAAGACTGGATTGTCTCTCATCTGAGTGACGGCGAAAAGATGTTCGCACAGGACTACGGCTGCGAATATCCCGGAAAGGTGTATGATCAGTGGATCAAAGACGGCCTGGCGACCACGCAGTCCTCTGTCGCCGTAAGTCTCCAGATCATCGGCCCATGCTCTGACGAGAACGCGCAGATTCAGTCCAATGCGGATCAGTACATGAACGCGAACATCGCCAAGGTCATTCTGGCGGAGAGCGACGAGGAGTTTGCCTCGGCCAAGGCCGCCATCATTTCTGATCTGAAAGCGATGGGCGCGGACACGGCGGATGAGGAGTTCAGACAGAATGCGGAGGAAGCGAGAGCGCTCGCGGCTTCCTTTGCGGAGTAAGTGATCACGGAATACGGGTGGGGAAGCTTCACCGGGAGGGATACATGAGAATGTGGACGGCAGAGGACAGGGCGGCGGTAATGGTGCCGGACAGACAGGCCGTCTATCACTTTACCGGCTCTGTGGAACGCGCGATGCGCTACGCGGAGCAGAAGCAGCTCATGGATCCTTCTCTGTGGAAGCGGTTTGTGGAGCAGTACAGGTGCAGACCGGACGGCGCGGACAGGGGATGGCGCGGAGAGTATTGGGGGAAAATGCTTCGTGGGGCGGCGACGGTCTGCGCATGCACGCGGAACGAGGCGCTGTACCGGATCCTGGAGGATACCGTGCGCGATATGCTGTCCACGGCGGAGCCCGGCGGGAGAATCAGCAGCTATGCGGCATCCTGCGAGTTGGACGGCTGGGATCTGTGGTGCCGCAAATATGTACTCCTCGGGATGGAATATTTTCTCGGCCTGTGCAGGGATGACGCGCTGGCAGAGGAGATCGTCCGGAGTCTGTGCCGGCAGGTCGACTGCATCATGGAAAGCATCGGCAGCGGCGAAAACCGCAGGCCGATCACGTCAGCCTCGCACTGCTGGAGGGGACTGAATGCAAGCTCGATTTTAGAGCCGGTCATGCGGCTTTATTGTCTGACGGGACGGCGGAAATATCTGGAGTTTGCGGAGCACATTGTCGCATGCGGGGGGACGGCGGTCGCGAATCTGTTCGAACTTGCTCTTGCAGACAAGCTCCCTCCCTATCAGTATCCCGTCACGAAAGCCTATGAGATGATCTCCTGCTTTGAAGGACTCCTGGAATATTACCGGGCAACCGGGGAGGAGCGCTGGAAGCAGGCGGTTCTGCATTTTGCGTACCGGCTGCTGGATACCGATTTTACGGTGATCGGCTGCGCCGGCTGCACGCATGAACTGTTCGATCACTCGACCGTCCGGCAGGCCAATACGACGAATCATCCGCTGATGCAGGAAACCTGCGTCACGGTCACTCTCATGAATTTTTTCCGGCGGGTCATGCTTGTGACGGGAGATCCGGTCTTTGTCGACGCGTTTGAGCGCTCGTACTATAATGCATATCTCGGCGCATTCAATACGCAGGGCTTTGAGGACGACCGATCGGAGCGGATGCAGGGCATTGTTCATATGGGACTGCCGTTTGACAGCTATTCCCCGCTCACGCCCGGCAGGAGAGGCATACAGGCGGGGGGCTTTCTTGTCATGCCGGACGGCTATGCCTACGGATGCTGCGCCTGCATTGCCTCAATGGGGGTAGGCCTCGTTCCGGAAATGACCCTCATGAAATCACCGGCGGGCGTGTATCTGAATTTGTACGAATCGTGCAGCATCCGGGGCGTCCGTGTCTGCGGAGGGGAACTTGATCTTTCCGTGGAGTCGGATTATCCGCGGGTGGGGCGGATCCGGATCCGCATCGAACGGGCGGCGGGAGCCGGTGAAATGCTGCTTGCGCTGCGCATTCCGGGCTGGAGCCGGAGGACGGAGCTCTCGGTAAACCGCGGAGAAGCGGAGCGGCTTCCCTTCACGGGAAAGGCCTTCTACCGGAAGCTCAGGAGGGTGTGGAGTGCCGGAGACGTCGTCGAGCTTTCACTGGACATGCGCACCTTTGCGATTCATCCGATTCCTTACGGACATGATATTCTGGTTAACGACATGCGCTTCGGACTGGATTATGAGGTGCTTCGCTATGACGAAGAGGACCCGGAGGCACGGTTTCACATTGCGCTGCAGAGGGGGCCGCTGATGCTGGCTGCGGAGGATTCTCTGGGACGCCCTGCCGACCGGCCCGTATCCATCCGGGAAAACAGGGACGGCAGCGTCAGTGCGGCGATTCCGGAAAAAGAAACCGCGCCGTATCCGCATCTGCTGGAGCTCAGGGTCGAGACGGAGGACGGCGGGGTGACGCTGACCGATTATGCCTCCGCGGGCAAGGACAAGCGGCGGCATATGGCGGTATGGATCCCGGCGGCTCACTCTCCGGGCTGATCGCCGAGCTTCGCCGTGACGCGCTCCTCTATGCTCTGCGTAAAGCGGCGCAGCGTCTCAATCTGCGCGTGGGCCTCTGCTTCGCTCCGTATTTCTCCGGTGCCGTTTTTCAGCCAGCCCACGATCTTCCGGTTGATGTCGGGAGAAAAATGCAGGGTGTCCATGTACTGATCGAGATCGGTCACAATCTCCTCCCGCCCCATGAAGCTGTAAACGCGCACGTTCGGGTGTCCGAGCAGCGCCTTCATCGTCTGCAGTTCATTCCAGAGCACGGCGTCGCGCTGACCGCTCCGGGAAATGTCGTCCCACCAGAGAATGGAATAGGGAGGAAAGAAGAAATAAAACTGCGTTTCAGGGTGCGCCTCGGCCATCCCTGTGAGCAGGGCAATATTGGCGGTGAGATTTTTCCGGTCATGATCCTCGGGGAGAATCTCAGCCGCTTTTTTTTGCCGCTCGTAATGAGACAGCGCCGCGGCTTCTCCGAAGATCTTGCCATCCTGCCAGTTGTAGGACGTTCCCTCGTCGTAGCCGGCGAGAGAGCGGGCGATCATGTAGGGAATCTTTTCAAATAAAACGTCCTTATTGAACCAGTAGGCGAAATCGTTCAGAGGATTCCTGTCATAGAGGTAAGTGGGGCAGCCGGTGGCCGTGAAGGTCGTTTCGGGCGCGGCGGACAGAGCGGCGGGATCGATGTTGTAGAACACCTGCCGGAGCGGGTGCTTCTCATAGGCGATGGAAAGAAAGCGGCACAGATCGGCCGTCCCGCCGTAGGAGCGGACAGCCTTGATCGTCCGTCCGCCGAACGCCTCGTCAAACCACGCGTTGTTGTAGTTTTCCGCAACGGACGAGCCGGCGATCAGACTGTCATACTCAAAATGACGCAGCGTCCCGACACACTGGTATTCCTTGTCGGTGAGCACCGCGCGCAGGCCGAACCACGGCCGGTGATAGTGAAAAAAGGGATCAATGCAGACGACGAGAAGAATCACGGCGCCGAGAATGAGCGCCGTGATTCCTGTGAATTTTCGGATGAAGCCTGCGGGAGTGGGAGATGTCATAATCGTAGAGGCCTTTCTTTTGTGCGGTGGCTTTTATCCGATTATGGCATTTTGCGGAGAGAGCGTCAAAATTTATTTCCGCCTGGATCATGCCCCGTAGCTTGCTGCGGGGTGTTTGTTCGAGAAGAAAGTCCTCCTCCCCGAAAAGACGCCCCTCCGCAGCTTCAAGCCCGTACCGTCGGAGCGCGGCGGAATCCATCTGCAGGGACGGGATTTCGGCGCTGCCTGTCTCCGGCTGTCCGGCCCCCGCCGAGTAAAACGGCATACCGGCGCTCTGCTCCGTGCTCCCTGGCGCAAAGGGCTGCGCTATCCTCACGAGCACGCAGGACAGGGCGAGGAGCGCACCGGATGCCGCCGCTGCGGCTGCGATCAAAGGCAATTTGTGTGCCCATAGCCAGAAAGTATCGTTGTTTACTGAAAAAATACTGTATTAACATAAATTTTTTGTTAATTGTATTCTTCATATATTATAGGATTTTTCAGCAAAAAGCAATTTTTGCAAAATCAGACAAGAGAGTACTCAGCATATCTGGTATATTCAAAGGCGGTGTTCGCCGGTGCGCCTCCGGCGGGTGAGAACAAACCCGCCGACCAAGGCGGTAAAGGGCGCGACGGTCACCAGAGCAAAGCTGCCGACGAGAGTTTGAAGAATTTTGCTGGCGATCATTTCCAGATCGATTTCATAGTATTTCGAGTGGCTGGGTTGATGGCAAAAAAACGCGGCGGGGGTCGCGTGGCTGAGGTTCACGCTGGAGATCACGCCGATGCGGTAGCCGAGCTGATCCCGGAGCTTTTCGGAAATCGTCTCGTATTTCACCGTTCCGCTCTCATCCATGTTGATGGTGCCGGAATAGGTTTTGTGCCCCGTCGACAGGGAGGTCGCCGTGGAGGCCGAACCGGGGCAGAACGAGGTGGAATCATAGGTCTGGGCGGAGCCTGCCACGGGGAAGCTGAGGGCATCCGCATTTTTGACCAGCGTTGTGCCCTGCTCCTTATCGCCCATGGAGCTGCCGTTTTCCACGGCGGTCAGGTAATTCGCCGTTTTTTGGTATCTACGAGCGATTCTGGGAGATCAGTGTAAAGCGGAACGTCATTCCGGCATCAAATTCATGTTAAACTTTTCCGTTCGGGGCGCGGAGGCCCACACATTAGAATTCAGAAATTGAAATAAAGAAAGGTGCTCACGCCGGACAGGGAAATCACGGACCAGACAAAGAGAAGCGGAAGGACAAAACAGACCCGCCGCGAGGAAACGGCGGTTTCCGCGATCTCGGGAGCGCTTCTGCGGGTGAAGATGATCCATGCCGAGAGGAGCAGGAGCAGAAGCCATCGGATGAGCGCCGCGGGCTGCGCCATGGCGGGGAAGCGCTGCGCGATGAGCTTGTTTATGACATATAGCTCCGCGGGCATGTAATTCTGCGCGGTCAGACAGAGATAGCCGGGGAAGCGGAAGCGGAGCAGCGTCCGGAACATCTCGAGGGCGGCGGCCATGCTCTCCGAGCGGAAAAAGATGAGAGAGAGCATGAAGAAGAGCATGGTGAGCGCATTGCCGAGGCCCCTTGGAATGACGAGAAGCGGCGCATGCCGAAGAAAATACCGGGGACGGCGCTTCGCTTCGCCGGACTCTGAGGGAACCATGATGCCGAGGCCGTCCCAGATCGTGAGGAGCCCGTGCATCAGTCCCCATGCGAGAAAGGTCCACGCCGCGCCGTGCCACAGGCCGCTGAGCGCAAAGACGATCAGGATGTTCCGTATGGTGCGCGCCGTGCCGCCGCGGCTTCCACCCAGCGGATGATAGACATAGCGCGTGAAGAAGCGCTGGAGCGTCATGTGCCAGCGCTGCCAGAATTCCCGTATGCTCGCCGCGCGGTAGGGCGAGCGGAAATTCAGGGGGAGGGTGATGTTGAACATGGCAGCGATGCCCATGGCCATGTCGCAGTAGCCGCTGAAATCAAAATAGAGCTCAAAGGTGTAGGACAGCAGCACCAGCGCCGTTGTGAGCGTGTCCATATACCATGTCATGGCAAAGCCGTAATTGGCCGGGACGGCCAGCGCGTCGGCGAGAAGAACCTTTTTTGCGAGCCCGATCACGAAAAGGACGATGCCGCGCGCAAAGCTCTGCGGACAGAAGCGCCGGTTCCGGAGATCGGCAAACTGCGGCATCATCTCGTCGTAGAGGACGATGGGGCCGGCGATGAGCTGAGGAAAAAAGGTGACAAAGGTCAGATATTCCGGGAAAGGGTAGTGTTTTGCCTCGCCGCGGCAGCGGTCGATCAGAAAGGAGAGCTGCTGAAAGGTAAAGAAGCTGATGCCCAGAGGCAGCAGGATGTGCCGGAGCGGGTAATCGGTGTGAAAGACGGCGTTTATGTTTTCGAGGAAGAAGTCGAAGTATTTGAAATAAAAAAACAGCGCAAGATTGAGACCGACGCCGCCGACCAGGACGACGCGGCGAAAGAGCCCTGCCGCGGGGCGCGTCTCCAGCGCGGCGAGCAGGCCGCTCAGTGTGTAGTTTACGGCGATGGAGGCGAGGATGATGAGGAGATAGGAGGGATTGAAGTACGCATAGAACCAGAGCGACATCGCGGAGAGAAAGAGGAGAGCCGCGGAATGCAGCCGCAGATGGTTCAGAAAATACCAGCCGCCCAGTGCAAGAGGGAGAAACAGAAAAAGAAAAATGTAGGAGTTGAACAGCATAGGTGACCTCGGAAAGCGGCGGCAGTGATATATACCTCAATATATGTACCTTTGTATTTTACCTGATCCTCCGGAGGATGACCAGACAGTGCGCCCGGGGCATCTGCCGGAGGCGGAGCGGTCCGTTTCCGGGATGCTTTTGCTCATTCCGGAACTTGTTCATGCCGGAGAGTGCGTTTGTATATAACGCTTCTGTGCGGCGGGAGAAATTTTGTTATAATAATACATTAAACAAAAGGGCGCGGACACAGACTCAGGCGGGATGATCGGAAACCTATGCAGACACCCATCGAATTCGGAAGAAGCTTTCTAAACGCATATTATCGGAACCGGGATACGGAGGAATGCCTCGGGTATCTCGGGGAGGATATCATTTGGGTCACGCCGGGGGATGCGGTTCACCTGCGGGAGCGGGAGGAAATTTCCCGTTTTGCAGGGGCGCAGATCGAGGCCAATGAAGAGCCTTATTATGTGGACGTGGCGGAGACGATGTCCGATCCCGTCGCAGAAAACATCCGGGCGCTTACGTATGTCTGCGCGCTGGTGCCGAAAGATCCGAGCCGCGCGAAGCAGATTCGGGTGACGCTGGTCATCCGCGGGGATGCGGAGGGCATGGCGATCACAAGTCTTCATATCTCACGCCGCTATCGGCAGTCGGACACCTCCGCCTTTACGGAGTTCCTGGAGCGCCTTCCCGATGAGCACATGGTTGTGCAGAGCCGCAGCGGACAGAATCTGAAGCTTCTCTCCTCAAACCGGAGACTGATGGAGGAGCTGGGATATCCGGAAAAGGAGTACCGTTCCCGCTCGAAAAAGGATCCCTTTTTCATGTTCCGCGAGCAGGACAGAAAGAGAATACGCAGAACGTTCTCGTCTCCGGCGGAGGGCGAGCGGAGATTCCGCGTGACGGCGAGGGAAAAGGGAGGCAGGCGGCGCGGCTATGAGCTGATCGGGCGCCTTGGCCCCGAGGAGGACGGGCGGAGAACCGCCTATCTCATCTTCTTCGATGTTACGGCGCAGAACGAGGAGCGGGCAAAGCTCGGAAGGACCATCTCCACGCTCTCGGAAATGGCGGATCATCAGCCCTGCGAGACGGCGGTGGTGCGCTGCGCTGCGGAGAAGGATGCGGAGGCGGGCGGCGCATATGCGTGCACGCCCCTCTTCCTCAGCCGGAATCTTCCGGCGCTTTTCGGCCTCGAGGCGGCGGCGTTCGAGCAGGAGCTCCGGAAAGACATGTTTTACGGGCTGGAGCTGCAGGAGGTCACAAAGGAATATTATCTCCGCCGTGCGACGGCCGGAGCGGACCGGGAGGCGGAGCTGGAAAAAACCGTCTGCCTGCACCGCGGAGACGGAAAGCCGGACCGCCGGGTGCGCCTTTCGGTATACGGCTGCGAGAGCCGGGACGAGGCGCCGTCTTCGGACGGTGGCGCCAAGGAGAGCGAGAGCCGCCCTGCATACACGGTCTGCCTCTATTTTGTCGATGTGACAGAGGACGAGCAGGAGAGGGAGCGGCTGGAATTTGACGCGAAGCGGCGGGTCCGTGCGGCGGAGGTCAGAGAACAGGAGGAGAAGCAGGCGGCGCTCCGGGCCGCAGAGGAGGCCGGGAAGCAGATCGAGGAGGCGAAGCGCTATACCACCGGGCGGCTGGCGGAGCTGGAGGAGATGCACGCGACGGAGACGGAAGCGAACCGCGCGCGCTTTGAGGAGGAGCTGGAAGCGGCGCGGCAGCAGTGCGCCCGGCTTCAGGAGATCGCCGGGACGCTACGGACAGAGAAAAAGGCCGCGGAGACAGAGCGGGATGGAGCGAAAGAGGAGGCGGAGCGCGCGCTCCGCAGCCGGGGGGATTTTCTTAGCAGAATGCACCGCGATCTCAGAGCGCCGGCGGCCGCGATTCTTTCGCTTGTGAAAACGGCGGGGGAAGCGGAGGACGAGGCGGCTTTCGCGGCCTCCATGGGAAAGATCCGGGAGGCGGCAGGGGTCATGCAGCGGCAGGTCGATCGTCTCCTTGAGATGGCGGAGCTGGAGGCCGGAGAGCGGGAGCTTGCAGAGGAGGAATTTGTCTTCCGGGATCTTATGCGGGAGCTGGAGGAGCGGGCTGCCGAGGCCTGCGGGACGGCAGGCATTGAATTTCACGCGGAGCAGGATGAAGCGATTCCCGAAATCATGCTCGGCGACCGCGCGGCGATCGCCGAAGTTCTGACGAATCTGCTCGATAATGCGGTGAAGTTCACCGGCCGGGGCGGGCAGGTGCGGCTCCGGGCCGAGCAGGGACAGCCGCAGAGCGGCCGGATCCCGCTGCGTTTTTCGGTGATCGATACCGGCATCGGCATCCGGGAGGATCTGATGCCCGTCCTGTTTGACCCGTTTGTCAGAGGAGAGCGGGCGGACGGAACGAACGAGGGCTTCGGACTGGGGCTGGCCGCGGCGGAGCGGCTTGTCCGGATGATGGACGGCGGGATCGGCGCGAGCAGTACGCCGGGCGTCGGATCGTATTTTACGGTGACGCTTTCCCTGAAGCCGTCCACGGCAGAGAGCGGCAGAACCCGGACGGCCAGAGAGCTGCGTCTTCGGCAGGCCGCGGAGGGCGCGTCCCGCCGCGGGGACGGCCTTGCGGGCCGGCGTGTTCTTCTGGCGGAGGACGATCCGCTGAATATAGAAGTGATACGGCATCTTCTTGAAAAGAAAGGCGCGATCGTGGACAAGGCGGCCGGAGGGCGCGCCGCCGCCGCGGAATTTTGCGCCGCGGAAAAGGACTATTATGATGCGGTTCTTGTGGACTATTCCATGCCGGGGACGGACGGCCTTGCGGCGGCGAGGCAGATCCGCGCGGCAGAGGCGGAGCGGGGGGCGGAGCATACGGTTCCGATCGTTGCGCTGACCGCAAATTCCTTTGAGGAGGATATGGCGGCCTCGTTTGCCGGCCTGATCGATGCGGGGCTGGCGAAGCCGGTGGAGCCGAAAAAACTGTTCGAGCTGCTGCGCGCGCTGCTGCGGCGGGGCACGGCGGCGGAAAGCGGAGAGCGAGGATGAAAGCGCAGGCGCCGGATCGCGTCCGCGGCGGCGCTTTCGGAAAGGAGGGCGACATGACAGGTAAAAAAGAAAATCATGCGGCGGGAAGAAACGGAAAAGCCATAAAAAACAGGAAAGAGACAGAAAAGACGCGCGCGGAACGGAAAAAGAGACTTCTGGGTCTTGCCGGCTGCTCGCTGGGGCTTGCCGGACTGGCGGCGACCGGAGGCGCGCTCGGCGCGGCGCAGTATTTTTACGAATTTTCGCTGATTCCGAAGAAGCATGATCCCCGGAATGACGATACGCCGTCCGAAATACCGTACCGCAGCGGACGGCTCTGGATGCAGGAGCATGTGCTCCGCGAGGACCGCTACCTCACCTCTGCGGACGGTCTGCGCCTCCATGCGAATTTCATTGCGTCCGCGGACCCGACCTGCCGGAGGTACGCGATCTGCGTACACGGCTACGGCGACGCGTCGGAGAGTATGGGGCTCTATGCCCGGCATTACTATGAGGAGCACGGGATGAGCGTCCTGCTCCCGGATCTGCGGGGACACGGCGAGAGCGAGGGGAATTATGTCGGGATGGGACTGCGGGATTCGGAGGACATCGCGCTCTGGATCCGCATGATCGTGGAGTACGATCCCGAGGCGGTGATCATTCTGCACGGGATTTCGATGGGGGCGGCGACGGTGTTGCTTGCGACGGGGCGCGGGCTGCCGGAGAATGTGCGCGCGGCGATTTCGGATTCGGCCTACACCTCGGCCTATGAGGAGTTCCGCGATGTGTACCGCACGCTTCCCGGCGCGGTGCTTCCGGCGGACATTATGCTGGAGCTGGTGCGGGGGATTGCCCGTGTGAGAGCGCACTATGATCTCAAAGAGGCGTCGCCGCTTGCGGCGGTGCGGCAAAGCGAAACGCCGACGCTGTTCATTCACGGCGACGCGGACGACTTTGTGCGTCCGGGGATGATGCCGCGCCTGTTCGAGGCGGCGTCCTGCCCCAAGGAATTTGCGTGGTTTGCCGGCTCGGGGCACGTGCAGTCCGTCGTGGACGACCCCGAGTGCTACTGGAACCGGGTGGACCGGTTTCTTGACCGGGTGAGCCCGTGGATACTGCATAAGAATCTGCGGAGCGACGAGGAGGTCTGAGCCGGCATGCGGATCGTGCCGGCGACAGCCGGGAAGCCCCGTTACGCCTGCTGCGTCAGCAGCGTGACCGAGCTCCCGTTCACCTCCACGGAGTGGATGTTGCGGTTGAGATAGACGTTGAAGCGGGTGACGCCGCTGCGCCGTATGGTCGCGTTCAGGTTGGGATTGAGCTCGGTGAGCTCCTCCTTTAAGAGTCCCAGATTGAGCTCGTTTGTTCTGTGCCGGTCGAAGATCCGGTGAATCTGCTGTTCGATGTCGCTGTCGGAGGAACCGTTCAGCGAGACGTACACATGATTATTGTGCGTCGTGACGCACAGAGAGGCGAAATCCTTTACAAAGTTCATCAGCTTGGAATAGCCGTAATTCTGCGCGTCAAATTCCGGGAATACGCTCTGGAGGCGGGAACCGATCTCGCCGAGGCTGGTATCCTTTCCGTCGGCGCTGTTGTCGGTGATCATGTCGATGATGGCTTTTTCGACCACGGCCTTATCGGTGAACGTATGCTCCGCGCTGCTCTCCTCGTCGGTGCCGTCCGCTCCGTCAAGGAGGAGAGCGCCTGCGCCGGAATGATACAGGTCGTGCTCCCGTGCGGCGGAAGCCGGCGGCTCATTGAGCGCGGCTGCGGCGGGAGCAGCGGACGGCAGAGAAGAGGCTGCGGCGGAAGTCCCGGAGGCGGATGCTGCGGCAGCGGGAAGCGGCGCGGCGGTTCCGGTTTTCTTTCCGCGGGCCGTCGTCGTCTTTTTTGTTTTTGCGGAAGACGCGCTGCTCCTGCGGTCGCGGGAGGAGGGGGCGGAAGCGAGCTCTTCGTCGCTGTCGCCGCCGTCCACATCGAGGAAGATGAAGCGCTCGCAAGAGGCGCGGAACGATTCGGGCGTCTTTTTCTCCCCCATGCCGATGACCATTTTTCCGGATTCGCGGAGGCGCTTTGCGAGCTTGTTGAAATCGCCGTCGCTGGAGACGATGCAGAAGCCGCCGACCGTGTTGCGGTAGAGAATATCCATCGCGTCGATGATGAGGCCGATGTCGGAGGCGTTTTTGCCCGGGGTGTTGTTCATCTGCATGATGGGCTCCAGAGAATAGGTGGCGGAGCGGTTCAGCCACGGGCGCAGGCGGTCCTGCGACCAGTCGCCGTACATGCGGCGGATCGTGATCTTGCCGTACTTCGACAGCAGGCTCAGAATACTGGTGATGTATTTGGCGCTGACATTGTCGGAATCGATGAGGAGTGCGAGATTGATTTTCTTTTCTTCGTCTTCCATGGAGTGACCTTTCCAAAAGTATGCAAATCAAGTAAAATAGGGTGAAAATTCACGCGGATGCGCTGACTCTTTCCGCAGTCGAAAGGTGCTGCTGTCAGGCAGAGGATATGAGACCAGTATAAAGGAAAAACGTGAAAGATGCACGAACTTCCCGTGGGCGGAGGCAAAGCCGCCGGAGCGCGGGAGACGGGCCGGAAATATTCTTATTACAGAGGCAAGGAGACGGATATATTTATGAAAGAGCTTAAAGATTACGTGCGCACCATTCCGGATTTTCCGGAGGAGGGCGTTATGTTCCGGGACATCACGACGGTGCTGAGCGATGCGGATGGGCTGCGCCTTGCCATCGATCAGATGGAGTGGCTGGTAAAGGACGTCGCATATGACGTGATCGTCGGCGCGGAGTCCCGCGGCTTTGTCTTCGGTGCGCCGATGGCTTATAACGAGCACAAGCCGCTCGTGCTGATTCGTAAGAAAGGCAAGCTCCCCTCGAAGACCATCGCGGTCGATTATGATCTTGAGTACGGCAAGGCGACGCTGGAGATGCACAAGGATGCCATACAGTCGGGCCAGAAAGTGCTGATCGTGGACGATCTGATTGCGACCGGCGGCACGACAAAGGCGATGATTCAGCTGGTGGAGCAGCTTGGCGGCGAGGTGGCCGGGTGTCTCTTCATGATGGAGCTCGCCGGACTGAACGGGCGGAAGCAGCTTGAGGGGTACCGGGTGTTTTCGGCCGTGACCTACGAGGGCAAGTAGATTTGCAGGCTTCGGAAAGACGGACAAGAGGAGCTGCTTTGAAGTATATATCATGGAATGTGAACGGCCTGCGGGCCTGCATATCGAAAGGGAGCTTCGACGAGCTCATGGCGGCGGAGCAGCCGGACGTTCTCTGTCTGCAGGAGACAAAGATGCAGGAGGGACAGGGCGAGGCGGAGCTGCCCGGTTATCACGGATTCTGGAATTATGCGGAAAAAAAGGGCTATTCCGGAACCGGCATTCTCACGCGGCAGGAGCCGCTGGATGTCCGCTATGGAATGGGAATCGAGGAGTACGACCACGAGGGGCGCGTCATCACGCTGGAGCTTCCCGAGTGGTATCTCATCACGGAGTATGTGCCGAACGCCAAGGAGGAGCTGAAACGGATCGACTTCCGCTGTGCGTGGGAGGACACGTTTCTTCGTTATATCAAAGCGCTGGATGAAAAAAAGCCGGTGATATTCTGCGGCGATCTGAATGTCGCGCACGAAGAAATCGACCTGAAGCATCCGAAGCAGAACCGCGGACACGCGGGCTTTTCGGACGAGGAAAGAGGAAAGTTCAGCGAGCTTCTGGCCGGCGGCTTCACCGATACGTTCCGCTATTTTTATCCGGATGCGCGGGACCGCTATTCGTGGTGGTCATACCGGATGCGCGCCCGCGAGAACAACGTGGGATGGAGGATCGACTATTTCGTGACCTCCGACCGCCTGCGGCCGAGACTGAAAGACGCGCTCATCTATGACAGGATCGGCGGCTCGGATCACTGCCCGGTAGGACTGATTATCGAATGACGGATGATTGAATAAAGAACGGATGATAAGGAGAAGAGGAATGAGTGAGAACTGCAATCATGACTGCAACAGCTGCGGGGAAAACTGCGCGTCGCGCGACCCGAAAAGCTTTATCAAGCCGCAGAACAAGGGATCAAACGTAAAGAAGCTGATCACGGTGGTCAGCGGGAAAGGCGGCGTCGGCAAGTCTCTGGTCACGGGCCTTGCCGCGGTGGAGTCGCGCCGGAGCGGATATTCCACGGCGATTCTCGACGCCGACATCACCGGACCCAGCATCCCGAAGATGTTCGGCCTCGGCTGGCAGGATGTCAGCGGGACGGAGGACAGTCTTCTGCCCGCCGTGACGAAGACCGGCATCAAGGTTATGTCCATGAATCTTCTGATGGAGAATCCGGATCAGCCCGTCATCTGGCGGAGCCCCGTCATTACCGGCGCCCTGACGCAGTTCTGGACGGATGTGGCATGGGGGGATGTGGACTATATGTTCGTCGATATGCCCCCGGGAACCGGCGACGTGCCTCTCACCGTGTACCAGTCTCTTCCGGTGGACGGAATCGTCATTGTCACGACGCCGCAGGATCTCGTCGGCATGATCGTGGACAAGGCGGTCGGCATGGCGAACACCATGCAGAAGCCGATTCTCGGCCTTGTGGAAAACATGAGCTATGTGAAATGCCCCGACTGCGGCCGTGAGATTCGCGTATTCGGCGACAGCCACGCGGAGGAGCTGGCGGCGAAGCACGGCTTCCCAGTGATCGGGAGAATCGCCCTGGATCCTGCGCTGACGGCGGCCTGCGACGCGGGAGAGATCGAGTATTATGACGGGGAATATCTCACGGAGCTGAAAACGATTCTGGAGAGCTTATGACGGAACTTTGCGGCTTCGGCAGGCGGATACGGCGTTTGATCATACCGGTACTGGCGATCTTTGCCGGAGCGGCGGCGCTTCGAGCGCGGACGGAGCCCGCTCATGCGGCGCAGGCGGCGGGCGGGAGCGTCGTTCTTGCACTGGATCCCGGGCACGGGGGCCCTCTTTCGACCTCCGATCATCTGGGGGCGCAGTATGCGCCGTATTCCGAAAAGGCGATGACGCTCGAGCTGGCGCAGCGCATAGAGAAAGAGCTTTCCGTCTATGACAATGTGAACGTGGTGCTGCTCCGCACGGCCGACCGGCCGCTTTCTCTGGCGCAGCGGGCGGCGGATGCGCAGGCGGCGGGGGCGGATTTTCTGATCAGTCTTCATTTCAACGCAAGCCTGCAGCACCTCTCCTACGGGACGGAGGTGTGGACCTCTGCGTTCGGGAGCAATTATTCCGCAGGGGCGTCTTTCGGACGGGCGGTGCTGGAGCAGACCGCAAAGCTGGGCTACTATGACAGAGGCGTGAAAACCCGTATTGGCTCGCACGGCGATTATTACGGCATTATCCGGGAGAGCGCCGCGCGCGGCATTCCCTCGGCGCTCATCGAGCACTGCTACCTTGACAGCAGCGCGGACCGCCTGTCGCTCGGCGGTGCAGGAGATGTGGAAGCGCTGGCAAAGGCGGATGCGGCGGCGATCGCCCGATATTTTCATCTGCGATCTTCGGCGACCGGCGAAGACTATACAGATTATGTCCGGCCCGCGGCTGTCCCTGCCGGGGCGGCCGGCATCCCGCAGGATCAGACACCGCCGGATGTCTGCCGGCTTGAACTTTGCGGACGCGATGCGGCGGGGCAGGTGATTTGCCGTCTGACGGCGCGGGATACGGATTCGGTTTATCCGGTGCTCTATTATTTTTACAGTGTGAACGGCGTCCCGACGGCCCTTCTGCCTTTCCCGCGGAATGGGGAGGCGGTGGTCTTTACCGTCAGCGCGCCGCCCGGAGCGGAGATTGTCGCCGCGGCGGTGAACAGCTATGATCTTGTCAGCGTGAGCCGTCCGGTGACGGTGCGCTGACGCCTGACGCTCCGGGTGCGCTTCGTAGGCGCTGCGGGGGCCGCAGAGAACGCGGCAGAGGAGATACCTATGGCGGAAGAATTGGTTCTTGCAATCGATACCGGAAATACGCATACCGTGCTCGGCTGTGTCCACGAGGACGACAGCATTTCGCCGGTGCTTCGCCTTGAGACAAATGAGCGCCGCACGGAGTTTGAGTACGCGGCGGATATCTCCCGCATTCTTGAAATCAGCGGGGTGAGACTCCCCTCCATCGGGGGCTGCATCATCAGCTCCGTGGTTCCTCCGCTGAACGACACGCTGTCCCGCGCGGTGCGGATGATCACCGGCATCGATCCGATGATTGTCGGCGCGGGGCTGAAAACCGGTCTGGATATCGGCCTTGACGACCCGGGGACGATTGCGGCGGATCTTGTGGCGACTGCCGTTGCGGCCAAGGAGCGCTACCCGCTGCCCTGCTTTATTGTCGATATGGGCACGGCGACTACGATTACCGCGGTAAGCGCGGGCGGACGCTATCTGGGCGGCGCGATTTATCCCGGGCTGGGGATATCGCTGAACGCGCTGGTGCAGGAAACCTCGCTTCTGCCGAATATTGCCGTCGCTCCGCCGAAGAAAGCGGTGGCGACGAATACGGTCGAAGCGATGAAATCGGGGATGTTTTACAGTACGGTCGGAGGACTCGACGGTCTTCTTGACCGCTTTGAGGAAGAGCTCGGGGAGCCGGCGTCCATCGTGGCGACCGGCGGGATTGCGGCAAGAATTACGCCGCACTGCAGGCACCGGATACAGATGGCGGAAAATCTCCTGCTGGAGGGGCTCGCCATCATTTACCGGAAAAACCGGAGAATGGCGAAGAACAGGCGTCCGGACGAAGCAAAGAGACGCGTGTGAGGATGGGACAGAACGTGGAGAATAACAACGACAGAAACCGTCAGAGCGGCGGCAGCGGCGGTCAGCCGCCCCGCCAGAACATTTTCATCTTTCTGATCGCGGCGCTGGTCACGCTCCTGAGCGTCAGCTTTTTCATGAGCAGCTTCGGAAAATCAACGCGCCGGGAGATCACCTACAATCAGTTTATCCAGATGGTGGAGAGCGGAAAGGTCGAGAGCGTGGTCATCACCTCGAACGACATCCGCATCACGCCGAAGAAGTCCGCGGAGAGCACAGAGGAGGCGATGGCCGGCCTCATCTACTACACCGGCAAGGTGGAGGAGGATGAGACGCTGACAGCGCGGCTTCTTGCAAACAATGTGGCGGTCTCCGGCGAGGTGGCCGACGGGTCGGGGATGATTTTCAGCATTCTTCTCGAATACGTTCTTCCGCTGGTTATCTTCTGGGTGCTGCTGAGCTTCCTGTTCCGCCGCATGAATAAGGCGGGCGGCGGCATCATGGGCGTCGGCAAGAGCAATGCCAAGGAATATGTGCAGAGAGATACAGGCATCACGTTCGGCGATGTGGCGGGAGAGGACGAGGCCAAGGAGTCGCTGGTGGAGGTGGTCGATTTCCTTCACAACCCCCAGCGCTATGTGGCAATCGGCGCGAAGCTCCCGAAAGGCGCTCTGCTGGTCGGCCCTCCCGGGACGGGCAAGACGCTCCTCGCCCGGGCGGTTGCAGGGGAGGCTCACGTCCCGTTTTTCTCACTCACCGGCTCGGATTTCATAGAGCTCTATGTCGGCGTGGGCGCATCCCGCGTGCGCGATCTGTTCCGGGAGGCGGAAAAGAACGCCCCCTGCATCATCTTCATCGACGAGATCGACGCCATCGGGCGGAGCCGCGACAGCCGTTTCGGCGGAAACGAGGAGCGGGAGCAGACGCTGAATCAGCTTCTTTCCGAGATGGACGGGTTCGACGCGCAGAAAGGAATTATCGTCCTCGGCGCGACCAACCGCCCCGAGATTCTTGATAAGGCGCTGCTCCGGCCTGGACGCTTTGACCGCCGGATCATCGTCGACCGTCCGGATCTCAAGGGGCGCGTCGCGATTCTCAAGGTGCACAGCAAGGACGTCAAAATGGACGAGACCGTCGATCTGAACGAGATCGCGCTGGCAACCAGCGGCGCGGTGGGCTCGGATCTCGCCAATATGATCAACGAGGCGGCGATCAACGCCGTCAAGAGCCACCGGGAGTTTGTCAGCCAGAAAGACCTCTTCGAGGCGGTCGAGCAGGTGCTCGTCGGCAAGGAGAAAAAGGACCGGATCATGAGCGCCGGGGAGCGGCGCATCGTGTCCTACCATGAGGTCGGCCATGCGCTCATCAGCGCCGTGCAGAAAAACTCCGAGCCGGTGCAGAAAATCACGATCGTGCCACGCACCATGGGCGCGCTGGGCTATGTCATGCACGTGCCGGAGGAAGAGAAATATCTCAACAGCGAGGCGGAGCTGCGGGCTATGATCGTTGGGCTGCTCGGCGGCCGTGCGGCGGAGGAGCTCAAGTTTGAGACGGTGACGACCGGCGCGGCAAACGACATCGAAAAGGCGACATCCATCGCCCGCAATATGGTTACGATGTACGGAATGAGCCGGAAATACGGTCTGATGGGACTTGCCACCGTGGAGAGCCAGTATCTGGAGGGACGCTCCAGCATGAACTGCAGCGATGCGACGGCGGCAGGCGTGGACGAGGAGGTCCGTCTCATCATCGAAGAAAGCTATCGGGAGGCGAAACGGATTCTGTCCGATAACCTCGACGTAATGGATCAGCTTGCCGCGCATCTGATTCAGAAAGAAACGATCACCGGCAAGGAATTTATGAAGATATACCGCGAGGCAAAGGGGATCCCGGAGCCGGAGGCGGCGGAGGATGCCTCGCAGCAGCCCGAAGTGCCTGCGGGGGCGGACGGAATGCCGTCCGGGAAGCAGGCTGAGGAGCCGCCGGCAGAGCAGCCGGAGGAAAAGCCGGCAGAACAGCCGGAGGAGCAGCCGGAGAACAATGCGCCGTCCGCGGGCTCTCCCCGCGGGATATTTTCCGGAGCGTCCCGCGAGGAGCTCGGGAAAAAGAACTGAGAGGGTCGTGAACACACCGTGCGGAGCGCAGAGGCAGCATGCCATGCGCTCCCGTTTCTATTGAGGAATATCAGACGTTATGCCGAATCAGCCGTCGCCAGCCACTAAAATTCACTTTGTCGTCGAGGAGGAGCTGAAAAAGCTCCCGAAGCAGCCGGGCGTCTATCTTATGCACGGCTCGGACGATGCCATTCTGTATATCGGCAAGGCGGTCAACCTCAGCAACCGCGTGCGCTCCTATTTCCGCAGGATCGTGGGACGAGGCCCCGCCATTGATCAGATGGTGCGCCAGATCTCCTATTTTGAATATATCGTCACGGACAGCGAGCTGGAGGCCCTGATTCTTGAGAACAATCTGATCAAGGAGCACCGGCCGAAGTACAATACGATGCTGGTCGACGACAAGACCTACCCCTACATCAAGGTCACGGTGAATGAGCCCTACCCGCGGCTGGTGTTCTGCCGCACGATGAAAAAGGACAAGGCGCGCTATTTCGGACCGTTCACCAGCGGGGACGCGGTCCGCGATACCATGGAGCTGCTGAACCGGATGTTTCAGCTCCGCGACTGCCACCGCGTCCTGCCGCGCGACTGCGGAAAGGAAAGGCCCTGCCTCAACTACCATATGAAGCGCTGCTGCGCGCCCTGCATCAAGGGCGAGGTGTCGGAGGAGGCCTACCGCGCGCGGATCGAGCAGGTTCTGGCGTTTCTCTCCGGGGATCATCAGTCGGTGATCCGGGATCTGACGGAGCGGATGACTGCGGCGGCGGCGGCGCTGGATTTTGAGGAGGCGGCCCGCCAGCGGGATCTCATTGCCAGCGTCCGGCAGGTCACGCAGCGGCAGAAGATGTCCGAGAGCATCGGGGAGAACCGGGATATTCTGGGCGTCGCCAAGGAAGAGGAGAATTTCGACGCGGACGCGGTCGTGCAGACGTTCTTTATCCGGGACGGCAGGCTCATCGGGCGGGAGCATTTCTATATGACCCATGTCGGGAGCGTCTCCCGCGCGGAGATTCTGTCGGATTTTATCCGGCAGTTCTATGCCGGCACGCCCTTTGTGCCGAAAGAGATCGTGCTTCCGGAGGCGATCCGGGACCGTGAGATCATCGAACAGTGGCTGAGTCAGGTGAAAGGGCAGAAAGTCTCCCTGATCACGCCTCAGCGGGGGAGCAAGGAGAAGCTCGTCGCGCTGGCGGAGGAGAATGCCCGGCTCATTCTCAGCAAGGACAGGGAGCGGCTGAAACGGGAGGAGGGGCGCACGATCGGCGCAGTCCGTGAAATTGAGGAGCTTCTTTCCATCCCCCGCGCAGAGCGCATGGAGGCCTATGATATCTCCAATATCAGCGGCTTCGCCAATGTGGGCTCCATGGTCGTCTATGAGAAAGGAAAGCCCAAGCGCAGCGATTACCGCAAGTTTTCGATCCGGACCGTTTCCGGACCGAATGACTACGCCTGCATGCACGAGGTGCTGACGCGGCGCTTCCGGCACGGGCTGGAGGAGCACTCCGGGAGCCCGGAGCGGTCGACCTCCTTTTCCAAATTTCCGGATCTGATTCTGATGGACGGCGGACGGGGGCAGGTGAACATCGCGCTGGAGGTGCTCGCGGAGCTGGGACTCTCGATTCCGGTGGCGGGCATGGTCAAGGACGACAATCACCGGACCCGGGGACTGTATTACAATAATGTCGAGGTGCCGATCGACACGCATTCCGAGGGCTTTAAGCTGATCACGAGGATTCAGGACGAGGCGCACCGCTTTGCCATCGAATATCACCGGTCGCTGCGGAGCAAGGCGCAGACCGATTCACGGCTGGATGCGATTCCCGGCGTGGGGCCGGCCCGCCGCAAGGCGCTGATGCGGCACTTCCGCTCCATTGCGGAGATCGAGGCGGCGGATGTGGAGGCGCTGGCCGCAATACCGGAAATTCCGCGCTCCGCAGCGGAGCAGATCTTCGCGTATTTCCGGAAGCAGAACAAGTGATTTTGCAGTACCGTTATGTTAGACTGATGCTGAGCAGCCGCAGCGGCGGCAGAAAGGCAGCCTATGTCCAGCATTCTTCTCAGTAAAATTGTGTCACAGATGAAGCTTGAGAATCTGACGCCCGACATTGATATATCGGGGATACGGATCACGCAGCCCGACATCAACCGGCCGGCGATCCAGCTCACCGGATATTTCGAGCACTATGAAGCAACGCGCATGCAGATCATCGGCTTTGTGGAATATTCCTATATGGAAAGCATGCCGCAGGAGCGCAAGGAGGAGATCTACGACAAGCTCCTCTCGCTGGGTTCGCCCTGCGTGGTGTTCTGCCGGGAGCTCCGGCCGGACGAGGCGTTTGTCCGTTACGCGAAAAAATATCAGGTTCCGCTGATGATGACAAAGAAAGCGACCAGCGCGTTTATGGCCGAGGTCATCCGCTGGCTGAACGTCAAGCTGGCGCCCTGTATCAGCATTCACGGCGTGCTGGTGGATGTCTACGGCGAGGGGGTTCTCCTCACCGGAGAGAGCGGCATCGGCAAGTCGGAAGCGGCGCTCGAGCTGATCAAGCGGGGCCATCGTCTGGTTTCGGACGATGTCGTCGAAATCCGCAAGGTCAGCGAGGAGACGCTCATCGGCTCGGCGCCGAATATCACCAAGCATTTTATCGAGCTGCGCGGCATCGGCATCATCGACGTCAAGACTCTGTTCGGCGTTTCGAGCGTCCGTGACACGCAGAACATCGATCTCGTCATTCAAATCGAGGACTGGGACAAGGACAAGGAATATGACCGGCTGGGACTCGAGGAGGAATATACGGAGTATCTCGGGAACCGGGTTGTCTGTCACCGGATCCCGGTGCGCCCCGGGCGGAATCTTGCGCTGCTTTGCGAGTCGGCGGCAGTGAACCACAGACAGAAGAAGATGGGCTACAATGCGGCGCAGGAGCTGTATAACCGTGTGCAGAAGTCTCTCACGAGACGGCGCGGCGAGGATGAGGACGACGAGGAATAAGAGAGCACCGGGCGGATGTCCCCGACCCGGGCGGCGCGCCCTGCGACGGGAGCGCAGAGACTTTGGGTTCCTAATGTGAGGCGTTGCTCAGGCAGGAGCCTCGTTTACCAAGGGAGAAAAGGGAGAGGAGTGTGAAAAATCACGCCGGCGCAGAGATTTCACACGGCTATTGGTACCGAAGCCCAAATAGCTTTTGATCGCAGCTGCAAAATCCGCGCAGGCGGTTTTGCGGCGCGTGCCTCGCACAAAGTGCTTCGGCAGGGAGATGATTATGAACTGTGTTTTTGGAGTGGATGTAGGCGGCACGACGGTCAAGATCGGGATGTTCGACAAGGACGGGAATAAGCAGTCCGTGTGGGAGATCCCCACGAGAACCGGCGATCAGGGGATTCATATTCTCCCGGATATCGCCGAAGCGATCAGCGGCAAGCTGGAGAAAGAGGGGCTGGACAAGGAGGATGTCATCGGCATCGGCATCGGCGTTCCCGGCCCGGTCGACAGCACCGGTACGGTGCACCGCGCGGTCAATCTCGGCTGGGGCACGTTCAACATCCGCGAGACGATGGAGGGACTGACCGGCATTAAGACTGCGGCGGGGAACGACGCGAATGTCGCGGCCCTCGGCGAGTGCTGGAAAGGCGGCGGCAAGGGCTACCGCGATATGGTCATGGTCACGCTGGGCACCGGCGTCGGCGGAGGCATCATCATCGGCGGAAAGCTGGTGGCGGGCGCGGACGGAGCCGGCGGAGAGATCGGGCATCTTCATCTGGAGGATGACGAAAAGGAGGCCTGCAACTGCGGGCATTACGGCTGCTTTGAGGAGTACGCCTCGGCGACCGGCGTCGTCCGGATCGGCCGGCGTATTCTGGAAAAATCGAAAAAGAAGAGCGTGCTCCACGGACTTTCAGAGCTCAGCTCCAAGGACATTTTTGACGCTGCGGTGAAAGGGGACGAGGTTGCGGCGGAGATTACGAAGCGCTACGGCTATTATCTCGGCAAGGGTCTGGCCGTGGTTGCATCGGTGCTCAATCCGGAAATTTTCGTTCTCGGCGGCGGCGTATCCAAGGCCGGGGACAATCTGATCTTCCTGCTGAAGCCCTCGTTCAAAGAGTATTGTTTCCCAGGCGCGGCAGATGTCCGGTTTGCGCTGGCGACACTGGGAAATGATGCGGGAATGTACGGCGCGGCGAAGCTGGTGCTGTAAGAACAACACGGGGAACAGATACGGAACACGGATGAACAACACGGAATTGACAGACGCTCTGCGGGATTTTCTCGCAGACGGACAGATACTCGCCGGGGAATCGATGAGCGCGCACAGCTCGTTTCGGACCGGCGGACCGGCGGAGCTTTTCATACAGGTATACACGGCGGCGGAGCTGCGGCGCACGCTGGCTCTGCTCGCCGGAGCGGGGATGCCGGTTTTTCTCCTCGGAAGAGGGACAAATATTCTTGTCGGGGACGGGGGCTTTCGCGGCGCGGTTGTCTCCGTGGCGTCGCGGAGCCCGTATTCCCTGACGGATACTGTCGATGAGCAGCGTCTGCCGGCAGCGGCGGCACGGGGGACGCAGGGTGCGTCCTCCGGCGGAGACGGGGAGCTTCTGCTTCCGCTTCCCGCAGAGCTGCCGCGGCTGGATGCCATCCGGGTGTGCGGCCGGAGGATCTGCTGCGGGGCAGGGGCGTCCCTTGCGGGCGTCAGCGCGGCGGCGCGGGATCACGGTCTTGCGGGACTCGAATTTGCCGCGGGAATCCCCGGCTCTGTCGGCGGCGCGCTGGTCATGAACGCCGGAGCCTACGGCGGAGAGATGAAAAGGGTTGTGGAGTCGGCGGACATGCTCTGTCCGGACGGGCGTGTGCAGACCTGCTCCTGTGAGGAAATGGAGTTCGGCTATCGCCGCAGCATCCTCCGGGGGAGCGGCGCGGCAGCGCTGGGGGCAGTGTTTGCCCTCACGGAGGACGAGCCGGAGCGCATCCGGGAGAGGATGGAGGAGCTCGCGGAAAAACGGCGCGCCAGACAGCCGCTGGAATTTGGCAGCGCAGGGAGCACGTTCAAGAGACCGGAGGGGCATTTTGCCGGACAGCTCATCGAAGAGGCGGGCCTCCGGGGCTTTCGGATCGGGGACGCGCAGGTTTCGGAGAAGCACTGCGGATTTGTGATCAACCGCGGCAGGGCCACGGCGGCGGAGCTCCGCGCCGTGATTGAGGCCGTGCAGAAACGGGTGATGGAGAACAGCGGGATTTCGCTCGAACGGGAAGTGATTCTGCTGGGGGAGTTTTGACGTATGCAGATCGTAGTAGTGACGGGAATGAGCGGCGGCGGAAAAATGACGGCCATCAAAATGCTGGAGGATCAGGGCTTTTACTGTGTAGATAATCTTCCCGTCCGCCTGATCGACAAATTCATGGATCTGATGGCGGCGCCGGGCAGCGAAATCACGCGGGTCTGCATCGGCATCGACGTGCGCTCGGACGGCTCCTTTGATTATGTGCTGGATGTCCTGAACGCGCTGAAAGAAAAGGGTTATGACTACCAGATTCTGTTCATGGACGCGAGCGACGAGGTTCTGATCAAGCGCTATAAGGAATCCCGCCGCGCGCATCCCGTCGCGCCGAACGGGCGCGTGGAGGAGGGCATTGCGCGGGAGAGGGAAATTCTCCGCGTCATCAAGGAGCAGGCGGATTATGTGTTCGACACATCCAATCTGCTGACCCGGGAGCTGAAAGCGGAGCTGATCAAAATTTTTCAGGAAAACAAGGATTACAATTCCCTGATCGTCTCCGTCATGTCGTTCGGCTTCAAATACGGGATCCCGGCGGACGCCGATCTGGTCTTTGACGTGCGTTTTCTTCCGAACCCCTATTATATTGACTCGATGAAGCATCTGACCGGGGACGACGCGCCGGTCAGGGACTATGTTCTGTCCTTTCCGCAGACGCAGGAGTTCCTGCACAAGCTGATCGACATGATCCGCTATCTGATCCCCTACTATGTCAAGGAGGGGAAAAACCAGCTTGTCATCGCGGTGGGCTGTACCGGCGGGCAGCACCGGAGCGTCACGCTGGCGAACGAGCTGTACCGGGAGCTCAAGGACCACGGGGCTTATGGTCTGAATCTGTTTCATCGGGACGAGAAAAAACATTCGTAGGTGGTCTATGTCTTTTTCAGGAGAGGTGAAAGCGGAACTTCTTTCGGTGATTTCTCCGGACCGGGCGGGGAGGCTCGCGGAGGCCGCCGCCATTTTCCGCAGCGAGGGGGAGTCTGCGCCCGGAACGTCGGGAAAACCGTGCATTTCCCTGCGCTCCGGAGGAACGGAGGCGGTCAGAAAGGGCTTTACTTTGCTGCAGAAAGCCGGTATTATCAAAAAAGTGACGGCGGCTCGGCTGAGCGAAGCGCTTTCGGGCGGACTGCGGCGGATCGGTCCGGAGAACCTTGCAGAGTGGGCGGCTGTCCGGGAGGCGCTGTGGACTTCCGGTTCCGGCCTGCCGGAGGACGGGGGACGGCCGCCGGGGACGGAGGACGCACGCCGCGCCTTTCTCCGGGGATGTTTTCTCTGCATCGGCTCCATGAGCGATCCGGGGAGGGAATATCATCTTGAGTTTGTGTGCGCGGAGGAGCGGCAGGCGGAAGAGCTGACCGGTCTTCTGGCACGGGAGTCGCTTCACGCGAAAACGGTGCTGCGGCGCAGCAGTCAGGTGGTCTATCTGAAAGAGTCCGAGGCGATTGCCGATCTTCTCACCATGATGGGCGCGCATCGGAGCGTCATGGCGATGGAAAACCTGAAGATACGAAAGGAAATCGCCAACCAGATCAACCGGCAGGTCAACTGCGAGACCTCGAATCTGATGAAGACGGTAGCGGCATCCGGGCGGCAGATTACAGATATCCGCTATCTGAAAGAGCACGGCGGCTTCGGATCGCTTCCGGAGGTTCTGCGTCAGACCGCTGAGAACCGGCTGCGGTATCCGGATGCGACGCTGCTGGAGCTCGGAAATATGGCGGTGCCGCCGGTGGGAAAATCAGGAGTGAATC
The DNA here is from genome assembly GCF_900625025.1 of Lachnoclostridium sp. Marseille-P6806. GTDB lineage: Bacteria > Bacillota > Clostridia > Lachnospirales > Lachnospiraceae > CAG-791. The sequence continues at coordinate 68,022 of NZ_LR130579.1, read as the reverse complement.
ACAGACTGCGGAAGCTCTCCGAGACGGCACAGGAGCTGCGCAGGCAGTCGGAATCCTTATGAGACTAATGTGTTGGGGGGCAATACATTGGTTATCAGTGGTAAGGAGGAGATTATGATCAGTAAATCGATGACGGTGGGGCTTCCCGGCGGGCTCGATGCACGCCCGGTGGCAGAGCTGGTACAGGTGGCAAGCCGCTACGCAAGCAATATTCATATTGAGTGCGGCACGATTAAGGTCAATGCCAAGAGCATCATGGGGATGATGACGCTGGACCTTGACAAGGGGCAGGCGGTCACAATCGAGGCGGACGGCAGCGACGAAAAGGCTGCGCTGGAGGGCTTGGAGGCCTTTCTGAAAGGTCTGCTCTCGGCAGACGGAAGTCTTTGAAGCTTTGAAGCAAGGTAAAACAGTATAAAAATCATCATGCCGAAGCACTTTGTGCGAGGCACGCGCCGCAAAATCAGCGCATCAGCGTAATTTTTCACGCTAATCCCTCTCTGCATCCCGGCAGTTCACACCGGAAATAGAGAGGGATTTTTTCTGCCCGGAAATCAAAAAACGGATGAGTCCGTATCTGCTGCCTGCAGCGGGGCATCTGACGTGTCTTCGGGAGCCGGATCCGGCCGGAGGAGGCGGTACCGGCAAAGCTGTCCCTGCGCGGAGGGGACGGGATGGAACCCGAGCTTTGCAAGGAGAGCCCTTGACGGAAGATTCCCGGGGCGGGTGCAGGCCTCGACCCGCCCGAGGGCAAGCTCCCGGAACGCAAAGCGCAGAATCGCGCGGCAGGCCTCCTCGGCAAAGCCGCGCCGCCGCATGTCCCCGGCAATGAGATAGCTGAGCTCCGGGCAGGAGACAGCCTCGGAAGCGGAGCTGTTCTCCGGTGGAAAGGAGAAACCGGCGAGGCCGATGGGGCGCCCGCCCTGTTTTCTTTCAAGCATCCACAGGCCGTAATTGTAGAGCGGATAGATGTTTTGGATATAGGCGCGCAGAAAGTCCCGCGCGGCATCGGGCTCCGCCGGATCGCAGGGGAGAAAACGGCGCGTCTTGGGATCATGGCAGAGCGTGAGAAGCTCCGGGAGATCCCGATCATCCGCCTCGCGGATGATGAGGCGCCCGGTTGTGAGCACGGTCCATGGGATGCCGGCCGTCCGGGCGTGGATGCGCCGAAATTCGGAGGGCCACATATTCCCTGCCTGCGCCGCGATCTCCTGTGCCGAGGAGATCGCGGCGCAGGAATTGTACTCGTGCAGGAGCCCCGCGCATAAAAAGCCCTCGTTCCGGAGGCGCCGCAGGCCGGCGTCGCTGTCTGCGAGGAAGAGCGCTTCGGCGGCGGTCTCCCGGTCTGGCAGCGGCGAGGACAGGAGAAAAATCTCCGATCCCTCAAAATCTTCCCGGACAGAGTCGCGCGCCGCCGTGACAGCGGACAGCGTTTCCTGTAATATAGTGGAAGTGCAGGCCGAATCATCGACCAGAAAATGTACAAAACGAAGCATGACGTTATCGTAACACGCAGACAGAACAAATGGGAGAAAACAATGGAAGAGAAAACGCTCAGAATCACAATCACGATGAAAGACGGAGGCGTGATGGCCGGGGAGCTGTACCCCGATACGGCGCCGCTTACGGTGGAGAATTTCAAAAAGCTGGCGGATTCCGGCTTTTATAACGGGCTGATTTTTCATCGGATCATTCCCGGCTTTATGATTCAGGGCGGCGATCCGGAGGGAACCGGAACCGGCGGCCCGGGCTGGACGATCAAGGGTGAGTTTGCGGGCAACGGGGTCAAGAATGATCTGAAGCATACGCGCGGGGTTCTGTCCATGGCGCGCACCATGGATCCCAATTCCGCTGGCTCTCAGTTTTTTGTCATGCATGCGGACGCGCCGCACCTCGACGGGCAGTACGCCGCGTTCGGCAGGATCACCGAGGGGCTTGATGTGCTCGATCGGATCGCGGGGACGAAAACGGACTGGAGCGACCGGCCGTATGAGGATCAGGTGATTGCAACCATTGCGGTGGGATAAAAGCGGACGGGGCCGGTTGCGGCGCCGACGAGTCTTCGCAGGAGGGGGTATGGATGGTTCCCTCCGACACGTCGATGGCCTTTGATATGGTTTCGACGATCTCATATCCGTAACGGTTTCTTCTGCATGTCAGAGCCGGGTGGTCGTTTTCCCTTGCGTACAGAGTGCGGTACTTGCTGGGGGAGCAGCCGGTGATCTGCCGGAAGACGCGGTTAAAGCTCGAGATGCTTTGAAAACCCGACTGAAACGCGGTGTCCGTGATGGAAAGAGACGGATAAGACAGGAGCCCCACTGCCTGTTCAATTCGTTTTCGGGAGAGATATTCCTTGAAAGTGGAGCCCGTGTAGGTGCGGAATATACGGGAAAAATAATAACGTGACAGGCCTGCGATCTGCGCGATCTCTTCTTCAGAAAGGTCTGTCTGACAATGCCTGCTGATGTATGAGCAGGCATATTTTATTTTGATGAAAGCCTCGTTAGACGAGTTGCGGGGGGACAGGGCACTTTGCGGGTCTTCCATAGCGTTCCGTGCGAGGGCGAGGAGGATGGATATGATGCGCTGCTTGATTTCTGTCTCGATAAAAGGATCGCCGGAGTAATAAAAGGTTCGTATCTCCTGGAGCAATACGGAAATCTCCCTGTTCAGCTGCGGGAAATCTGCGCGGGAAATCAGATGATATTTGGTGAGCTGACGCAGATACATGGAGAGATCGTGGTGCTGGTCAAGGATCTGGGGACTGAACTGGAGAATCAACTGTTTTCCTTTGGGAGCACTGTCGGTAGAATGGAGTTCTGCCGGCCAGACAAGCAGGATATCGCCCTGACACAGGTGGTACGGGGTTCCGCCTACAGTGTCTATGCAGCCGTCGGCCAGCGCCTGCACAAATTCAGCGGAAACATGCCAGTGCGTGGGAAAGGAACCGGGGGATTTATCTAAGGCGACATTGATTTCCGGATGATCGAAACGGAGGACTTCTTTGTTGTTCAGCTTCATGTCCGGACTCCTTTTGGGCAAAAAACAGGAACTGAAATCTGAAAAATTTATACTGGATACAGCAGGAAATGCACAGAATCACGAAAAACAAAGCATATATATTCTAAAAATATCATAATTACACATAGAAAGAAAGAAAAATCAGAGATAATAAAAAAAGATAATGGGATTTTGGCAAAAAATAGTAAAAATAATGCAATAACTGATGAGACTTATTATTTGCCTCTATTTAGTATGAAAACAGACCCGCTGCGGATGATGTGGAATGAAAGGAGGACAGACGATGAAAAATAGAAAGGGACTGGCACTGGTTACGGCATCAGCGCTGTTTGCCACTGTTTTTTCGGGCTGCGGGAGCACGTCGCCGGCAGCGGAGGTGCCGGCCGGAGAAGCGCCTGCGTCAGAGGCGGAAAAGAGCGCTCTGGCAGACGCAAAGACGTCGATAAAGACCGTGACAATGGGAAATTCTCAGATTGAGGTGGAAGTGACGGATCCGGGTTTCTCTGGCTCCTTTACCTACTGGTCTGCCTTTACGGGGGACTCGGCGGACTGGGATCAGACACGGGTGGACGCATTTAATGAGGCATACCGTGACCTCGGCATAAGTTGTGAGGTGCAGTATGTCCCGGACGGCGCCGGAATCAATAACGGTAAGCTGCTATCGGCGATCGCGGGGGGAACGGCTCCGGATCTGCTGGTGACAGACAGCCCGGTGAGTGCATATCAGTATGCGGCGGAGGGATCGTTCATGCCGCTGGATGAGAAGCTGAAAGCAATCGGTCTTGATACCTCATCGTTCTTTGCGGGCTGCAGGGATGTGATGTATTACAACGATAAAATCTATCTTGTTCCGCAGGATACGAATGTCATCATGCTGTATTACAATCCGGAGATTGTGCGCGAGTGCGGGATGGATCCGGAGAAGCCGCCGAAGAATCTGGAGGAGCTGAATGTGTGGGCGGATGCGATGACCATACAGACGGCGGATGGAAGCTATACGCGTTTCGGTCTGATTCCGTGGCTGGATTCGGGGAACGATGCGTTTACTCTTCCGTATCTGTTCGGAGCAAATCCCTATGAAAAGGAGACGAACAGGATCAATCTGACCAGCGATGCCATGATCATCTATATGAAATGGATCCGGGATTTTGCAGCAAAGTATGACGCGGAAAGGATCAATGCGTTTTCCTCGGGGCTTGGCGGGATGTTTTCCCCGGATCATCCGTTCATGACGGGGAAGGTCGCCATGACGATTACCGGCAATTGGTTTTCGGAGGCTCTCCGACGGTATGCGCCCGATGTGCCATACGAGGTGTGCCCGGTCCCGGTTCCTGAGGGAGGAAGAGCAGAGTCGACGACGTTCGGCTGCAATGTGTTTGCGATTCCGCAGGGAACATCCCCGGAAAAATCGGAGCTGGCGGCACTGTTCATCAAGTTCTGCGAGCAGGGTTCGGTCAATGAGGACAATTTTGCGCAGTGGCGTTCCATTCCGGTTATTGACGCGGCGTTTGATGATGTAAGTCTTACAAAGAACGGGGATGAGATGTATGCGCTCGAACGCAGAATTGCCAATTCTCCCGAGAATGGCATTCCTGCACTGTGTTCGGTATCTGCGGAGCTCGCCTCTCAGTTCCAGACGGTCCGTGACAACGTGGTTTATCAGGGGGCGGATCCTCAGACGGTTCTGAAAGAGCTGGAGGACAACATGCAGAGAACAATGGAGACAAAGTAGTATCCGACTGGATGCCGGTCTGCGGACGCTCTGTTTTTGCAGGCGTCCGCAGGATATTTGTCCTGGGAAGTGAGGCGATATGACGAAGAATATAAATCTTTATAAAGCGGGTGTCGCTTTCCGGCGGGGGCTGATTTATCTGCTGCTTTTTCTGTTCGCCATGATATTCCTGCTTCCGTTCCTGTTTCTTCTCACCGGCTCATTCAAGACGACCAGTGAGCTGTTTTCTGTACCGTTTCACTGGCTGCCGGAGAAATGGACGTTTGACAACTATTATGCGGTATTTCATAATATCCCGTTTTTCCGCTATCTGCGGAATACGCTGATCATTGTAGTGTTTAATATCATTGCGGCTCTTGTGTCCAATTCTCTTGTGGGCTACGGCTTTGCGAGACTCCGCTGGCCGGGACGGGACAAGGTGTTCATGATTGTAATTGTGACTATGATTCTGCCGTATCAGGTCACGCTGATTCCGGTCTACATGATGTTTACAAAGCTTCGCTGGATCGGTACCTTTCTGCCGCTGACGGTTCCCGGCTTTTTCGGGAATGCATTTTATATTTTTCTGATGCGGCAGTTTCTGGCAGGAATCCCGCGGGAGATCACGGAATCGGCTCGGATTGACGGGGCAAATGAGCTGCAGATCTATGCGAGGCTGTTTCTGCCGATTTCCAAGCCGGTTCTCGCAACGGTTGCAATTATGTCGTTTATGCGGGCATGGAATGATTTTCTCGGACCTCTGATCTTTCTCGGCAGTGACCAGCGCTATACGTTGTCTCTTGCGGCCTCAATGCTTCGGTCAAATCTGGACCCGAACTGGGAGCTTCTTCTGGCGCTGGGGGCGGTCATGGTTATTCCGGTGCTGATTCTGTTTTTTCTGCTGCAGAGGTATTTCATACAGGGGATCACCATGAGCGGCATCAAGGGGTGACGCGGTGATCCGACGGAGAAAGGCGGTTTGCCCCGAGAGGAGGGTGCGTATGACACGCAGAGAACGAAGGGAGGCGCGCAGCGGTCTGCTGTTTGTGCTGCCGTGGATGCTCGGTTTTCTGATTTTCACGCTGTATCCGATTCTGTGCTCGCTGTATTACAGTATGTGCAATTATTCTGTGATCGGTGCGCCGAAGTTCATCGGTGCAGCGAATTATATCAATCTGCTCCGGGATAGAACATTTCTGGCGTCCTGCTTTAATACGGCGTACATGATTCTGATCGGCGTTCCGGTGACGACCGTCATTGCCGTGACGGTTTCTGTTCTTCTTAATTACCGCAAGCTCCGGGGAACGGGCTGGATGCGGGTGGTTTTTTTCGTTCCGACGCTGGTGCCGACCGTGGTGGCCTGTCTTCTTTGGATCTGGGTGATGCAGCCGGACAGCGGGATTGTCAATACCCTGCTTGGTTATATCGGCATCCGGGGACCTGGTTGGCTCTCGAGCCCGGCATGGGCGAAGCCGGCATTTCTCCTCATGATGATATGGACTTGCGGCAATGCGGTCATTATTTATCTGGCGGGGCTCCAGGATATCTCTCCGACCCTTTATGACGCGGCAGCGATCGACGGGGCGGGCTTTGTCCGACAATCTTTCTACATCACGGTACCTCTTCTGCGGCCGACCATTCTCTACAATGTGGTGACGCTGATTATCGGTGTGTTTCAGTGGTTTGCGGAGCCCTATATCATGACGGAGGGAGGACCGAGCAACGCGACGATGTTTTATTCCCTGTATCTTTATCAGAATGCGTTCACCTTTTTCAAAATGGGCTATGCGTCGGCACAGGCATGGATCATGCTGTTGATGGCGATGATCATTATTGCGGCGCTGTTCAAGGGTTTCCGTTTCGGAGAGACCGAGATGGGTTAACGCAGGGGTACACAGAGCAGGCGGGGCCTGCAGGAAAGGAGCTTTGTGAGGCGGGTCGGAGTGGGAATCATAGGGTGCGGAGTGATCAGCAGCGTCTACCTCCGGGATCTGCAAAGGCTGTGGGAAAAGGAGCTCTGCATCCGGGCTGTCGCGGATGCGGTGGAGGAGCGGGCACGGGAGCAGGCGGAAAAATTCGGGATCGCGCAGGCCTGCAGTGTGGAGGAACTGCTTTGTGACGGGAGCATTGAGCTGGTGATCAATCTGACGCCGCCTCGCTCTCATACGGAGCTGAATCGCCGTATTCTTGCGGCAGGCAAGAACCTGTTCTGTGAGAAGCCGTTTGCTTTGACTCTTGAGGATGCGCAGGGGACGCTTGCCCTCGCGGAGGAGAAAGGGCTGCGCATCGGCTGTGCTCCGGACACGTTTCTTGGAAGCTCTTTCAAAACCTGTCGCAAACTCGTGAAAGACGGCTGGATCGGGAAGGCGCTGTATGTCAGTGCCAATATGATGAACAGCGGAGTGGAGACATGGCATCCGGAACCGTACAGTTATTACCGGGAGGGCGGGGGGCCGATCTGTGATATGGGCGGTTACTATTTTGCCGCACTGGTGTCGCTGTTCGGCGAGGCGGCCTCGGTCTATGCGGTGTCCGGAACCGGATGGCAGGAGCGGGAAATTTTTTCGCAGCCGCATTTCGGCGACCGGATTCCGGTCGAGACGCCGACGTTTTATTCGATTGTGCTTACGATGCGGAGCGGCGTTCTGGTCACGATGAATTTCAGCTTTGACATCTGGCACAGCAGTCTTCCGATGTTTGAGATTTACGGCACGGACGGGACTCTGAACGTCCCGGATCCGAATATGTATGGAGGTGTGCCGCAGATCTACCGAAAAGAGCAGAAGCTTGCCGGAAGCTTCGGGGGAACGGATACGGGAAACGGTGAGCCGCTCCGCCTGCCGGAGCTCTTTCAGGATGTGGGAGAGTATGTGCGCGGGGCGGGAGTGGCTGAGCTTGCCCGGGCGATTGCGGAGGATGGAATGAATGAGTCGAATGGCATGCTGGGAGTTCATGTCGTGGATATCATGACAGGGATCATGCGGTCGGCGGAAACCGGCAGACCGTATGAGCTGGTGACGCACTATGAGACGGCAGTGGCCGTAAAATAACGTTTTTCTGTCAGTATAAGAAAAACATACCGGAAAGGAGACTGTCACAATGAGACTGGGACTTTCTTCTCCGCTCGCGCACGAAACGGCAGGGGAATGGGCTGCAAAAATGAAAGAACTGGGCTGCGGCTGCGTCAATTTCCCACTGGATTTCACCGCGCCGGAGAATCAGATCGCGGATTATGTCAACGCGGCGCGTGCGAACGGACTGGTAATTGCGGAGGTGGGGATATGGAGGAACGTTTTTGCCGTTAATCCGCAGGAACGGCGTGAGGCCCGTGAACGTGCGGAGGGACAGCTCCGGCTCGCCGAGGCAATCGGCGCGCGGTGCTGCGTCAATATAGCGGGAACATGGGGCGGGCCGGTCTGGGACGGCGGCTACCGTGAAAATTTTTCCGGAGAGTGCTGGGACCGGACGGTGGAGTACATCCGGGAGCTGATCGATACGGTCCGGCCGAAGAATACCGAGTTCAGCATCGAACCGATGCCGTGGATGATCCCCACGGGGCCGGATGAGATTCTGAAACTCTGTGAGGCGGTCGATCGGGAGGCGTTCGGCGTTCATTTGGATATCGTGAATATGATCAACTGTCCGGAGCGATATTTCTTTTCGGATGAGTTTCTGGAGGAGTGCTTCGACAAGCTCGGGGACCGGATCTGCAGCTGCCACCTCAAGGATATCCGGCTGCGGGAAGAACTGACGTTCCAGCTGGAGGAGACACGCTGCGGAAACGGGACGCTCAATATCGAGAAGTATATTCGCCTCATGAATGACGTGGATGAGGACATGCCGGTTCTGATTGAGCATCTGAAAACGGACCGGGAGTATCTTGACAGCCTTGCTTATGTAAAAGAGAGACTGCGGCGGGAAGGAATTGCGGTGACAGTATGACGGCGAAATGCGGAAAGGGAGACACAGATGTCGATAAGAACGAAGAAAGCGGTACACATTTCCTTTGTGGCTCGCGACATTGAAAAGCTCACGGCCAACTGGGCGGAGTTGTTGGGCATCGAAAAGCCTGCCATATGGAAGATTCCCGGGCCGGAGGTCGCGCCGGTGCTGACGGATGGGAAACCGGAACAGTATGAGAACTGCCTTATATCTGTTATACAGCTCGATAATCTGGTGCTTGAGCTATGCCAGCCGGATGATGGACCGAGTCCTTGGAGGACTTTTCTTGAAAAGCATGGTGAGGGCTTTTGCCATATTGCGTTTCTGGCACCGGACGAGGCGGAGGCGGAGAAGACGATACAGAAGCTCACCGGAAGCGGGACGCCGTATCACATTGGCTTTTATCCGGAGCAGTCCTATGCGTTTTACGACACGTGGGAGGCACTGCGGAGTGAGATCAATCTCAAGGTCGACAGGGACAATTCTGCGAGAATAGCGGAAATCCGGAGTCGGATGGACAATTCGGAACAGGAGCAACAATTATAACATTATAAGATAGAGACGGCAGGTGATGTGATAGTCAGTCGTCGGGAAAGGGGAACAGAATGGGTCTGGAGGGAATTCTCAAAAGAAGTAATTTCGCACAGGTGGCAATGGTGGTGGAAAACGTGGATGAGGTGAAGAAGAACTGGGCGTCGCTTCTCGGTGTGCCGGTGCCTCCGACTCAGCCCTGCGGGGAGTATGAGGTGTGTAAAACAAGGCTGTACGGAAAGGATGCGCCGCTTGTGAACAGCAGTCTGTGCTTCTTTGAGCTTCTTCCTGGCCTGCAGCTTGAGCTCATCGAGCCGAACAAGGAACATTCTGTATGGCGGGACGAGATGGAGAGGATCGGAGAGGGCCTGCATCATGTTGCGTTCAATGTGGATAATGCCGATGAGGTCGTGAAGCAGCTTGTGGAAGAGTACGATGCTGTTGTGGAACAGGAGGGCTTTTATGGAGACGCCAGCGGGAAATATGTTTACTTGTCTCTTCACAGGACGCTGAAATGCCGGATCGAGCTTCTGGAAAGCTTCCGATAGGTCGTCTGGCCCGGCGGTCTTCTGTGAAAGTTTCGTATAACAGAGAAAAGCAGCTGTTACACAGCCGCGGATGTTATAATAAAAAAAGGGCATGAGGCTCTCGGAACGGCGCAGGCGAGGATCTGCTACCGATCCGCTGAGCCTCTGGGCGCGGCGCTCGAAAGTCCGCTGGCGTAAGGCAGACAGGCGGACAATGCACAGCGCCGTAAATCAGACGATGGAATCAGTCGATTGAAACAGTTGATTGAATGGGGAAATGGAATCGGGCAATTGAATCAGGCAATCACATGCTATGGATAGGATTCTAAGTTATGTCCTCCGGCAGGAAGACCTCGCGTCTACTGCCGGGGGACTTGTCAATCTGATTTTGAAAAACTGCATCGGTGTCACCGGTCACGAGATCAGGCACGCCAAATTTACGCCGGGCGGCATTACGGCGGACGGCCGCTCCGTCACGGTGAAAGACCGCATTCTCCCGGGTCAGACGCTCCGGGTGGTGCTCGCGGAGGGGAGCGACAGCCGGGTCGTTCCGTCCGACGGGGCTCTGGATATCCTTTTTGAGGACGAGGATGTGTTCGTGCTGAACAAGCCGGCCGGCGTCGTGGTTCACCCGACCCACGGGCATTACAGCGATACCCTGCTCAATGCGGCCGCGGGGTACTATGCCCGGCAGGGGAGGGATGCGGTGTGCCGCGTCGTGGGGAGGCTTGACCGCGAGACCTCGGGAGTTCTGGTGCTTGCCGTGAACCGGGCGGCCTCCGGCAGGCTCGCGGCACAGCGACTTGCGGGGAGCTTCCGGAGAACCTACCTTGCGCTGGCGGAGGGAGCGGTCGGTGAAGAGGGGACGGAGGGAACCATAGACCGGCCGCTCGAAGCCGATCCGTCCTCACTGTTCCGTCAGCAGACGGCCCCGCCGGGAGGAGGCAGGAGGGCGGTCACACACTATCATGTCGAGAAAGTGCTTCTGCCGCCGGACAACAGATGCTCGAGGCCGGTGCTGTCGCTTCTGCGGCTCCACATCGATACCGGGAGGACGCATCAGATCCGGGTTCATATGATGTCGGAGGGTCATCCGCTCTATGGGGACACACTTTACGGAGGAACAGGGCCGAAACAGGGCGGGCCCGGCCGGGCGCTGCTCCATGCGTCGGAGGCGGAGTTCATTCAGCCCTTTACGGGAGAGAGGCTGCGGTTTTCGGCGCCGCTTCCGGAGGATTTCCGGCGGGCAATGCAAAATTAATGCATATCAGAAATATTTTTGTTACGCAAAGATTCCTGATGTAGCAGATCATTTCGGTGTTAAAACTATTAACCTGTATGATATGATGCGTGAAATAGGCATACAAATCAAATAGATATCCTAAACCTTGTCAGTGAAGGATGTTGGCAATCGGCCTCCGCTTAAATCCGGGCATCATCCCAGTGATTAGGAAATCGGCCAACCTGAGAATGAGGTTGGCTTTTTAATGTGAGGCAGGAGGAGACGCATGAAAGGAACAGAAGAGAGCCGCTATGTGCATCTTACGCACGATGATTTCGGGCCGCTGTTTGACCGGGATTCCCGGACGCTGATTCTCGGGAGCTTTCCCTCGGTAAAATCCCGTGAGCAGAGGTTTTATTACGGACATCCGCAGAACCGCTTCTGGAGAATCCTCAGTGCGCTGTTTCAGGAGGAGATGCCGGAGCCGGACGATATTCCGGCAAAACGCTCGCTCGCCCTGCGGCATGGCATCGCTCTCTGGGATGTCATCGAGGAGTGCGATATCGTCGGCTCGGCAGACAGCACAATCCGCAATGTAAAAACGACCGACCTCGCGGTGATACTGGATCACAGCAGGGTCGATCGTATTTTTGTCAATGGGGGAACGGCATTCCGCGTCTATGAGAGATATACTCTGCCGCGGATCGGCCGCCCCGCGGAGAAGCTCCCCTCCTCCAGCCCGGCCAACGCGGCGTGGAGTCTGGGAAAGCTCATTGAGGCATGGTCGGTAATTCGACCGTCGTGCTGACAGGGCGTCTGCCGGTGAGCGCGGCGCTCCTTTCATCCGGCTGTGAGAAGCCCGCATAGACGGTAAAGCGCTGTCCCCGGATCGCTCTCTCGCCATTTTCGTTCACGCTGGTAAAGGAGCGGGCGGGAATGTGCAGAGTGACGGTCCGGGTTTCATTTTTTCCGAGCGGCAGCCGGCGGAAGCCGCACAGACAGGGGTGAGGCACGGCGCAGGGCGAGGTCTCGTCCCGGATATAGAGCTGCAGAACGTCTTCGGTTGCCGTCCCCTCGTTGTGCACCTGCACCGTGACATCCGCGCCGTCAAAGCGCCCGTCTGCTCCGGCGGTGGCCGCCTCGTTCCCGCCTGCGGCGTCTGTGCTTTCGTCTGCGGGAGCGGTGCAGAGCGCCGCGGAAACCGCATCCGCACGGCAGTCGCCGTAGGTCAGCCCGTAGCCGAAAGGATAGAGCGGCGTGCCGCCGTAGTAGCGGTAGGTTCTCCCTTTCATCGAGTAGTCCTCAAAGTCCGGAAGATCCTCCGCACTGCGATAGAATGTCACGGGGAGCTTTCCGGAGGGCGAGACGCTTCCGAGGAGAATATCCGCGAGAACTCTGCCTCCCCGCGCGCCGGGATACCATGCCTGCAGAACGGCGTCGGCCTGCTCCTCCGGGAGAGAGAGATCGAGCGCGGAGCCAGACATGTTGACAAGAACGGTCTTTTTGCCGAGGGCATGTGCCTCGCGCAGAACCGCTTTCATCATCTCAAGCTGGAACGGCGGAATGCTGAGATCCTTTTTATCGCCGGAAAAATACGCGTTGCCGTCGTCTCCCTCTTCGCCCTCAAGGGTTTCATCGAGGCCGATGACGAGAATGACAACGTCTGATTCGGCGGTGACGGTGAGCGCCTCCGCCAGCCGGTCGGCGGATTCCGGACGCGAGAGCGGCTCGACGTTATCATTTTCCAGATCGCAGCCCTGCGAGTACAGAACGCGGATATCTCCCGGATCGCCGCGGTGATAGCCGAGAGCGTCCTGCAGTCCCTCCAGCACGGTGATATAGCGGGAGGCGGTTCCGTGGTAATTGCCGATGAGCGCCGTGCGGGAATCGGCGTTGGGGCCGATCACGCCGACGGTGCGGAGCTCCCTGATATCCAGAGGAAGAACGCCGTTGTTCCGGAGCAGTACGATGCCCTCTGCCGCGGCGCGGTCCGAGAGCTGCAGATGCTCGGGACATTCGACGCGTGAATACGGGATCGCGTCGTACTCGGTGTGATCAAAGAGACCGAGCAGGAAGCGTGTGGTAAAGAGCCGGACGCAGGAGCGGGTGATCTCCTCCTCGGAGACGAGACCCTGCTTCACGGCGCCGAGGAGCTTCTGATAGACGCAGCCGCAGTTCACGTCCGTGCCGTTTCGTATTGCCAGCGCAGCGGATTCCTCCGGTGTGGAGGTGACGTGATGATGCTCGTGAAAATCGCGGATCGCCCAGCAGTCGGAAACGAAATGCCCCTCAAAGCCCCATTTGCCGCGCAGGATCTCCTGCAGGGCGGGGCTCCCGCAGCATACCTCGCCGTTGGTGCGGTTGTAGGCCCCCATGACGGCCTCGACGCCGCCCTCCCGGACGCAGGCTTCGAATGCGGGAAGATAAGTTTCTTCCATATCTTTTTTGGATGCGACGGCATTGAACTCATGGCGCACCGCCTCCGGACCGGAGTGAACGGCAAAGTGCTTGGCGCAGGCGGCCGCTTTCATATATTCGCCGTCCCCCTGCAGACCCTTTACAAAAGCGACGCCGAGGGAGCCCGTGAGGAAAGGATCCTCGCCGTAGGTCTCATGTCCCCGTCCCCAGCGGGGATCGCGGAAAATATTGACGTTGGGGGACCAGAAAGTCAGTCCCTTGTAGATGTCCCGGTCGCCCCGGCGCGACTGGGCGTTGTACTTGGCCCGCCCCTCCTCGGCGACGGCGTCTCCGATTTTGTGCATCAGATCTTCGTCAAAGGCGGCGGCGAGGCCGATCGCCTGCGGGAAGACCGTGGCGGTGCCGGCTCTTGCCACGCCGTGCAGGCCCTCGTTCCACCAGTTATATTCCGGTATTCCCAGACGCTCGATCGCTGGGGAATCGTAGCGGAGCTGGGAGGCCTTTTCCTCCAGCGTCATTTCCGCGACGAGAGCCGCGGCTCTTTTTACCGCTTCTTTTCGATCCATATGTGCCATTTGATGCTCCGTTCTGCAGGACTGAACCTGCGGTGCAAGTGTCGTAGAATATAGTATAATACAGGAAACAGAAATGCGCGGGCGGCGTGGCTGCCCGGACGTCGCAGATCGCATCGGCGAATCTGAAATTCGTCTCGCGGAAAAGGGGAAAGTATGATAAAGGCAGAAAGAATCCGCGAATTTCACCGCAATATGACGGATAATACACCGGTTCAGTATCGGCAGTCGGACGTACAGGATTACGCGGGGAGAACCGTGCAGGGATCTCTGGAGCAGGTGGATTATCTCCCGGGATCCCATTTCCGGATCTGGTACAACTGCCAGATGGAGGGTTATGCGCAGCACCATCATGCGGCGATGGAAATGATACGCTGTTTGGAAAACGGTTATACTGTGACAGCCGGCGGCAGAACCTTTAATCTGTCTGTCGGCGATATCTTGCTGATTCCCTCGCATATGCTGCACCGTCTTCTCGGAAACCGGGAGGGGGCGCGCTTCGTTATGCTTTTCGATCCGGAACCGCTGGCTCTGTTTCTGGACTACGCGAGTATTCAGCCGAGGTTCACGCAGGCGCTGTTCATCACACAGACCGGGTGCCCGGAGCTGTATGCGAAAGTCAGCCGCTGCCTTGATAAAATCGTGGATTACTATTTCCAACAGGAAAACATGTGGGAAATGTTCGCCTACGCGGAGATCACCCGAATGTATGCTTCGATCGGGCGGGACTATTTCCTGCGGACGAATAATTTCTCTGTCGGAGGAGACGCGCACAACCTGAATAATTACAGCCGCTTTGCGCAGCTTCTGTCCTATATCGACGAGCATTATGCCGAGGATATCTCTCTCGATCAGGCGGCGGAGCGCGTCGGCCTCTCCCGCTTTCATTTTTCAAGGCTCTTCCGGGAGTATACGGGCACGACCTTTACCGATCATCTGATGAATAAGCGGATCCATGCGGCGCAGGAGCTGCTCTCGGAAAATCTCTCCGTCACGGAGGTGGCCTATAAGGCGGGTTTTCACAATCTGGCGACGTTCAGCCGCAGCTTCAAGAAATGCACCGGCCTCTCGCCAAGACGGTACCGCTCCTATGCAGAGCGGTACCGCGGAGGAGAGTTTCAGACATGAGCCTCAGCTGCGAGTTCAGTTACGTATTACGAATGCGCCCTGGCCCATGCGCTTCAGCCCTTGACGCTGCCCAGAGCGACGCCGGCGATGATGTACTTCGACAGGAGCAGGTAAACAATGATCAGCGGGAGGGCCGTCAGCGTCAGACCCAGATATACCGCGCCGTACTCCGTCTTGTAAATGTCGCCGCGCAGCAGTGAAATCATGATCGGCAGCGTGTAGCGCTTCTGATCCGTGAGCAGTACCAGCGGTGTGAACAGGTTGTTCCAGCTCGACACAAAGGTGAAGATGGCCTGCGTTGCGATGGCCGGCTTCATGATCGGCAGCGCGATGTGGTTAAAGGTGTAGAGCTCCTTTGCGCCGTCGATGCGGGCCGACTGCACGATCTCCATGGAGAGCGCCGGCTTCATATACTGACGCATGAAGAAGACCATGGCCGGCGAGGCGATTGCGGGCAGAATCAGCATCAGCAGCCGGTTGGTCATGTGAAGCTTGTAGACCATCTGGTAGAAGCCGATCATCGTGATCTGCGCCGGAATCATCATAACCGCGAGAATGAAGCGGAAGAACGAGTCGCGGAGCTTCCATTCATAGACCACCAGCGAATAGGCGGTCATGGTGGAGAAATAGGTGGCCAGCGCCGTGGTGAACACCGAGACGATCAGGGAGTTCATGAAGCCCACGGCGGGATGGAAGCTCTTGCCGAGCAGGATCTTCATATTTTTCAGCAGATAGACCGAGGGGATGACCGACACGGCGTGCTGCTGAATCTGCGTTGTGGAGCGCGTCGCGTTCACAATCATGATGATAAAGGGCATTACGCTGAGAATGGCGAGGAGGACGGAGATAATGAAAATAGCAGTCTTCGCGCCGTAATGATTTGCGTTTTTCATCTTGCCGTCTCCTTTCCGGCGGCTCTCCGCCTTTTCTTTTCTTCCCTGACCTGTCTCCGGATCTCCCGGTTCAGCTTCGCTTCATCCTTATCCCGCAGCACAAAGAACAGAACTGCCGAGAGCACGACGATGATCGCGAACATGATCATGGAGGTGGCGGCGGCCCGGTTGTACATGTATGCGCCGCTGAACGCCTGATTGTAAATGAACACGCCGGTTGTGATTGTAGCGTTGTCCGGCCCTCCCATGAGGAACAGCTTGGGGATATCGAACATATTCAGTCCGCCGATCAGACTTGTGACAAGCGTAAAGAGGAGGATGGTCCGGATATTCGGCAGTGTGACAAGCCAGAATGTCTGCCAGCCGTTTGCGCCGTCCACCTCGGCGGCCTCGAAGATCTCCGGGCTGATGCCGAGCACGCCGGAAATCAGAATAATCATGGTATAGCCGTACCACATCCACGTCTGAATGAAGATGACGACGCCCCGTGCAATATCCTTTTTGATGAGGAAATTATACGGCTCGCTGAGAATGTGGAAGCGGGTCAGGAGGTCGTTGACAGGCCCCATCGGGTAGCCGAACAGTGCGTTGAAAAGGATCGCAATGGTGGCTGCCGTGATGATATTGGGCATGTAGAACAGAACCTTGAAAGCGCCCTCGCCGGGAATCTTGAAGCGCCGGTCCGTGAACCATGCGGTGAGAAGCAGGGCGAGAGCAAGCTGCGGAATGAAGTTGCACACCCACATGAGGACCGTGTTCTTAAAGGAAAGTTGAAAGGTGGGACTGGTGAGTATCGTCCGGAAATTCAGGAACAGATCCTCCGTGAGAAAACGGAACGAGGTCTTCCCGATGCCCTTGAGATCCGTGAAGCCGATGACGGCGGTGTAGAGTGTCGGATACAGGGAGAAAATGCAGTAGGCGATGACGAAAGGCAGGCTGAACAGATAGCCGTATTTCGCATAGCTGTTGTGCTTTTTTTTCTTTTTCATGTATTTCTCCAGCGCAGAGCGGTTTCTGCAGGCCGCTGCCATACCGAACTGCGAAAACGTCTGCCGTTCAGATACAGCGAACGGTGTTGTCAGGAACAAAGGAGGCGGCAGGGCAGCCTGAAAGACTGTCCTGCCGGGTATGAAACAAGATTTTATCAGCAGCGGAGCAGATGTCCCTTGCCGTAAAACCCGATCTTACTGTGCGGCCTCAATGCCGAGGTTGTCGGCAACGGCCTGCCTGAAGTCTGCAATCGCCGCGTCGCGATCCTTTTCACCGGCCGCATATGCGCGGACCTGATCTCTCCATGCGGTGTTGATGGACTCGTCGTACTGCGTGAGGTTCTTGCCGTTTGCATACTGGTTCGCAGGGACGAAGTAATCGAACATATTCTCTCCGCCGAGGAAATCCAG
Organism: Lachnoclostridium sp. Marseille-P6806; assembly: GCF_900625025.1. Classification (GTDB taxonomy): domain Bacteria; phylum Bacillota; class Clostridia; order Lachnospirales; family Lachnospiraceae; genus CAG-791. The sequence continues at coordinate 50,657 of NZ_LR130579.1, read as the reverse complement.
AGAACCGTCGGACATCGCCATGACGGTGCCGGAGCCGACGGAATCCTTGGTGCCGCCCTCGCCGTTCAGCGTGCCGTTGGCCCACTTGTACTGCAGGCCGTCCTCGGTGCAGTCAAGCGTGATCCACTCGATGATCTGACGAACCGCATCGATTTTGGCCGTATCCATGTTCTTGTTGGCGACGATCCATGTGCCGCCCCAGAAGAAGCCGATCGGGGAATCGCAGACTGCCCAGTCGCCGTAGGTTCCCTCGCCGACAGCCTCGCCGCCGCAGTTGGGAGCCAGCGTGTAGTTGATCAGCCATGCCGGTCCGAAGAAGCCGAATACCGGCTTGCTGCCCTCGCCCTTCATATCGGCGAACCACGCATCCTGCCAGTCCTGCGTCTGGTTGGACCAGCCGTTGTCGGTGAGATCCTTGGAGATGTCGAGGAATGCCTCGCGCTTGGGATCGATCTGGAGCTGACCCGCATCGTTCAGCCAGCCGGTATCGGAGCTGTTCTCCACCGCATGCCAGATGTCGCCGTCGCCGGAAACGATGGCAGCGCCGGAATCCGCAAGCGTCTTTGCAGCCTCCCAGAACTTGTTCCATGAGCCGGAGCCACCGCCGATGATCTTGGAGATCTCTGCGGGATCGTCGGTTCCGAACACATCCTTGGCGATAGAGCGGCGATAGATGAATGCGCCGCCGGTCGCCTGATAGCCGAGAGCGTCGATCTCTCCGTCGGTATTGGAGCCGATGTCGACGGTGTACTGCGCGATGTCGGCCTCTTTGACCCTGGCGTCGATGTCGATGCCGAGATCCTTATAAGGCATCGCAAAATCCTGCATGTCGCCCTTGGTGTATTTCAGAACAAATGCGGACTCGGCGCAGTAAATATCGGGCTGCTCTGCGCCGCCGGCCTGCAGGGCCTGATCCAGAGCGGGCTGATATGCGCCGTCCGTTGTCGCGATGATCGTCGAATTGACCTTGTAAGGGAAGTCCGGATGATCCTTGAGGAAATGATCGACCATGCCCGGAACTTCATCCGTGAAAGTCCAGAGATTGATCGTGCCGGCGCCGCCGCCTGATGCAGGAGCCGCTTCTGCGGTCTCTTCCTCTGCGGAAGTCTCCGCGTCAGCCTCCTCAGCGGCAGTCCCGGTTTCCGAAGCGACGTTATCAGCCGCCGGTGCGGGAGCTGTTCCGCCGCAGGCGCTCAGGACAGAGGCTGCCATCGCACCGGTCAGTAATACAGCGAATGCTTTCTTTTTCATGTTATCCTCCATAATGATACAGAAATCGCGGCCACGTTTCTTTTGTTTCTGCGACACTCTCATTAAAGCACCTTAAACGTTTTAAGTTTTGACATATATTGCTTTCAATTTGACATATGTTGCCTTAATGCACATAAAATAAAACATAATCAAATAAATATTGTACAAAATATACAAAAAGACAAGGCGAAAATTGGAAGCAAAACGGAAAGAAACGAATGCAGATGACAAAAAAGTCTGTATCCGCGGGCATCGGCACTGCGGCCGCCGGGGAATACAGACGGAATGAGAGCGCACCGCAGAAGCCTGCGGCTACATGGTGTAGCAGACAAGGCTGGCGATGATGATGCCCAGAACCGCGCCGCACAGAACCTGCAGAGGCGAGTGGCCGACAAATTCCTTGAGCTCATCGGCGTCGGTGAAAACCTTGTACATGTTGGAGAACTGGCGGCGCATTTCATTGATGATTTTGGCCTGTTCGCCGGTTTCGCGCCGGACGCCCATGGCGTCGTACATGACAATGAATGCGAGAAAGAACGTGATGGCAAATTCAAAACTGCCGAAGCCGCGGGTAAAGGCGGAGGCGGTGCAGAGCGCACACACCGTCGCGGAGTGCGAGCTCGGCATACCGCCGCTGCCGAAAATGCGGTCGGTACGGAATTCCCGGTTGATGGCGGTGTAGATGGCGACCTTGAGGAGCTGGGCCATGCACCAGCCGGCGGCCGGAGCGACAAAAAAGGGATTATGGAGCAAAGTGGTCAGAGTGTAGCCGGGCATGATGTCTCCTGTCCGAAAGGATGAAAGAAAGACGGCGTTACCTTGCGCAGCCGGATTCTTTCATATAAAGATCCAGCGCCTCGTGCCAGTCGGCGAATACGTGATCCGTCGTCAGGCGGAGCATATAGTTGTCGAGTATGGAATACGCGGGGCGGGGCGCGGCGCCGGGATTGAGCGCCATGTATTCTTCGGTGGTGACCGGGACGATCCGGGTGGTCTTCCCGGCTTTTTTCATGATTTCGGCGGCAAAATCAGACCAGCAGGTCATTCCCTCGCAGGTTCCGTGAAAGAGCCCGTAATTGTCAGTGGGGAGCAGAACGCGGATGGCCTCTGCCAGCTCGCGGGCGCTGGTCGGAGAGCCGAACTGATCGTTCACGACAGTGAGCGTGTCATGCGTTTCCGCAAGCTTCAGCATGGTCCGGACAAAATTTTTCCCTTCTCCGTAGAGCCACGCCGTGCGGATGATGAAATAGCGGCGGCAGAACTCGCGCACGAAGTTTTCCCCCGCGAGCTTCGTGGATCCGTAAATGCTCACGGGACCGGTCGGGGCAAATTCATTCAGCGGCTCCTTAGAGGTTCCGGGAAAGACGTAATCGGTGGAAATGTGAATGAGCCGCGCTCCGGTGTCGGAGGCGGCGATGGCGAGATTGCGGGGGCCAATGGCATTGATGCGGCAGCAGAGATCCACGTTTTTTTCCGCGGCATCGACGGCCGTGTAGGCGGCGCAGTTGATGATGGCAAAGGGACGGATCTCCCGGACAAAGGCCAGCACCTCGCCGACATTTGTGATATCGAGCGTGCGGTCGACGCAGACGAAAGGAGAAGCCGCGATATCGGTATTGATGAGATGATAGGAGGGGTCATTTCCCAGCAGGCGGTTGATGGCGATTCCGAGCTGTCCGCCGCAGCCTGTCACAATGATATTTTTCATGAATGTCCAGCCTCACGGAATTTTTATCAGTTCTTATATCAAAGGTCAGAAAACAACAGTGTTCTCAAAACTGCCTCTTATCATACATCGCGGAGATGATTTTCTCAACCGCCGCAGGGAGGAGAGGCACCCGCGGCAGGGAACTGCCCTCCCTGCCGAACCGGCACAGTACGGAGCGGCCGGAACGCGAGGGAGCTACCATCTTCTCCGGTATTCCAGCGGCGTCATTCCCTCCGCTTCCCGGAAGACCCGGATGAAATAACCGGCCTCCTGAAAGCCGCAGTCCGCCGCAATGGCCGAGACGGAGCGGTCGGAAAAGCGCAGAAGCGATTTCGCGTGGGAGAGGCGAATGGCGGAGAGCTCGCGGAACAGCGGCGTGCCGTAATGCTTGCGAAATTCCCGCGAAAGATAATATTTGCTGAGGTAAAACCGCCCGGCGAGACGGTCGAGATCGAGCCTTTCGGCGTAGTGCTCCTCGAGGTAGGCGTGAACGGCGCGGAGCTTTTCCGAAACCGTCGTGTCGCCGGAGGCGCCGTCCTGCGTTTCCACGCAGCAGGCCGTGACGATGTCCGTAATATATTTATGAGAAAGAAGCTCCATCATGGCCGGCTTTTCCTTGTGGAGGCGGAAGAGGCGGTCCAGCGTATCGGTGAACGGCAGGAGGTTTCCGGGGTGAAATATCGGCGAGCGCCCCTGCTCGAGAAAATTTGCGTAGGCGGCCGCGGCGTCCGGACCGTTGTAATGGATCCAGAAGAGACTCCACGGATCGTCGGCGCTGCTCTCGTGGGAATATTCTCCCGAGCAGTCGATCCAGACGCAGTCCCCCGCAGCGATGGCATGTGCAGTCTGCCCGATGGAAACCCGGCCGCGGCCTGAGAGAACAATGAAAAACAGGAAAGACCGGAGATTCTGTCTGCGGCTGACGTGCGGCTCAAGGCTTTGAAGCGTCCCGATCTCCTGCACATGATAGTAGTGCGCTCTGGCGTAGGGGGACGGGGTCTCGAGGATGCGGTCGGAGGAGGACTTCATGGGGAAAACCTTTCTGCAATATTATCCTATTATCACGCAATATAGTTTCTTGAAACCCGATATATTGAGGGGTATACTTTGGCAGAAACCTGCAAAATAATATTACTATCTTTTATATAAGGAGACAACATGGGAGACATGAAGCGGGCGCTTATCACCGGGGTTACGGGGCAGGACGGCTCCTATCTCGCGGAGTTTCTGCTGGAGAAAGGATATGACGTTCACGGCACGATCCGCCGTTCCTCCACGGATTTCAGGGAGAGGATCGCGCACCTCGAGGGGCGGCCTCACTTTCATCTTCATTATGCCGATCTGTCGGATACCTCGAGCCTTGTCGGTGTGGTCGGGAGAGTGCGCCCGGACGAGATATACAATCTGGCGGCCCAGAGCCATGTGCAGGTGAGCTTCGATGTGCCGGAGTACACGGCGGGCATCGACGCGGTGGGCGTTCTCCGTATTCTTGAGGCGGTGCAGAGCTGCGGACTGGCGGAGAGCTGCCGCATCTATCAGGCGTCCACGTCCGAGCTTTACGGCAAGGTGGAGGAGGTTCCGCAGAGCGAGACAACGCCGTTTCACCCGTACAGCCCGTATGCCGTCGCCAAGCTTTATGGCTACTGGATTATCCGGGAATACCGCGAGGCCTACCATATGTTCTGCTGCTCGGGCATCCTCTTCAACCACGAGTCCGAGCGCCGGGGGGAGACCTTTGTGACCCGGAAGATCACGCTGGCGGCGGCCCGCATCGCGCAGGGCAAGCAGGACAGGCTGTATCTGGGGAATCTTTCAAGTCTCCGGGACTGGGGTTATGCGAAAGACTATGTCGAGTGCATGTGGCTGATTCTTCAGCATGAAACGCCGGAGGATTTTGTCATCGCGACCGGTGTGCAGCACAGCGTCCGGGAATTTGCGGAGCTGGCATTCCGCTGCGCCGGGATTGAGCTCGAATTCCGCGGAGAGGGAATGGAGGAAAAGGGCTATGACAGGGCGACGGGCCGGGTTCTTATTGAGGTGAGTCCTGATTTCTACCGTCCGACCGACGTGGTGAATCTCCTCGGCGATCCCACGAGGGCGCGCACCGAGCTTGGCTGGAATCCGCAGAAGACGAGCTTTGAGGAGCTGGTCAGGCTCATGGTGGAGTCCGATATGCAAAAGGTGGCGCTGGAACGAGCCAGCGAGCGGGTCCGCTCCAATCTGGAGGAGTATCTGGAGAAAGGATTGATTAAATAATGGAAAAAGATGCAAAAATTTATGTCGCGGGGCACCGGGGAATGGTGGGCTCCGCCATCGTCCGGGAGCTCGGCAGGCAGGGCTACGGCAATATCGTCACGCGGACGCACGCGGAGCTCGATCTGACGCGGCAGGAGGCCGTCGAGGCGTTTTTTGCGGCAGAGAAGCCGGAGTATGTGTTTCTTGCGGCGGCAAGGGTGGGAGGAATTGCCGCCAACGAGTCGGCGCTGGCAGACTTCATGTATGACAACATGATCCTTGAAATGAACGTGATCCATGCGGCGTGGAAGAACGGCGTGAAGAAGCTGGAGTTTCTCGGGTCGTCGTGCATCTATCCGAGGATGGCGCCGCAGCCGATGAAAGAGAGTGCGCTCCTTACCGGAGAGCTGGAAAAAACGAACGAAGCCTATGCGCTGGCAAAAATTTCCGGGCTCAAATACTGTGAGTTTCTGAACCGCCAGTACGGCACGGACTATATCAGTGTCATGCCGACCAATCTGTACGGGCCGAACGACAATTATCATCCGGAGCACAGTCATGTGCTGCCGGCGTTGATCCGGCGCTTCCACGAGGCGAAAGAGCAGGGAGCGGAGAGTGTGGTCTGCTGGGGGGACGGCAGCCCGCTGCGCGAATTTCTGTATGTCGACGATCTCGCAGAGCTGTGCGTGTTTCTGATGAACCATTACAGCGGGAACGAGACGGTGAACGCGGGGACGGGGAAAGAGCTGACGATCCGCGAGCTGACGGAGCTGACGGCGGGGATCGTGGGCTATACGGGGAAAATTCTCTGGGACAGCACGCGGCCGAACGGAACGCCGCGCAAGCTTCTTGATGTTTCCAAGGCGGCGGCGCTCGGATGGACGTATCACACGGAGCTGGAGGACGGAATACGTCTGACTTATGAGGATTTTCTGCGAAATCCGGCAAGGGCGGAACGGTAAGTGCGTGTAAGGCCTGCGGCCTTACACGCTGCAGCGCCCCCGCGGAGCGCAAAGCTGACTTGGGATTCGGAGGAGGGAGAGGATGCACATTATTTTACTGTCCGGCGGTTCGGGGAAACGGCTCTGGCCGCTCTCCAATGATATCCGCAGCAAGCAGTTCATCAAGATATTCCGGCGGGAGGACGGCAGCTATGAATCCATGGTGCAGCAGATGTACCGTGAGATTCTGGCGGCGGATCCGGAGGCGTCGGTGTCGATCGCAACCTCGAAGTCGCAGGTTTCCGTCATCCATAATCAGCTCGGGGAGAACGTCGGGATCTCCGTCGAGCCCTGCCGGAGGGACACGTTTCCGGCTATCGCGCTGGCGACCCTGTATCTGCGTGATGTACGGGGCGTCGGCGGGGACGAGGCGGTGGTGGTCTGCCCCTGTGACCCGTATGTGGACAGGGAGTATTTCCGCGCGCTGAAGCGTCTGGGGAGCCTCGCGGAGCAGGGCGCGGCGAACCTGTGTCTTCTGGGAATGGAGCCGACCTATCCCAGCGAGAAGTACGGCTACATCGTTCCGGAAACGGGGGAGGCGGTCAGCCGGGTGTCGTCGTTCAAGGAAAAGCCGGACCGCGAGACGGCGGAGCGGTATATTGCGAGAGGCGGCCTCTGGAACGGCGGCGTCTTTGCGTACAAGCTGGACTATATGGTCAAAAAGGCGCATGAGCTCCTTGATTTTACGGACTATCAGGATCTGTTCCGGCGCTATGAGACGCTGGAGCGCATCAGCTTTGACTACGCGGTCGCGGAGAAAGAGCCGGATATTGCGGTGATGCGTTTTTCCGGACAGTGGAAAGATCTGGGAACATGGAATACGCTGACGGAGGCCATGGAGGAGCCGGTGCTGGGGAACGCGGTGCTCGGCGACGGCTGTGAAAACGTGCATGTGATCAACGAGCTCAGCATACCGATTCTGTGCATGGGACTGAAAAACGCAGTGGTTTCGGCAAGCCCGCAGGGCATACTGGTTTCAGATAAGGGACAGTCCAGCTATATCAGAAAATATGTCGAGAACATCGATGACCGCGTGATGTTCGCGGAGAAAAGCTGGGGGACATACCGCGTCGTGAATGTGGAGAGCGACAGCGTGATGGTCATGAACACGCTGAATGCGGGCGCTCACATGAGCTATCACAGCCACGAAAAGCGCACCGAAATACTCACTGTCATTTCCGGTACGGGGCGGATCGTCGTTGAGGATGCGGAGCGCTGTGTCGGCGCGGGCGACGTCGTCACGGTGCATCCGGGAGAACGGCATACGATTGCGGCGGATACGGAGCTCAAGCTCTTCGAGCTGCAGCTCGGGGAGGAAATTGCGGCGAACGATAAGATGAAATATCCGTATTCGTTCTGCGCGGCCGCGGGAGAAAATCCGCCGGAGAGGACATAAGTGTGAAAAATCACGCTGATGCGCTGATTTGCTCTGTGAGCGAAAAGTGCTGTTATGTAGTGGGACGGCACGAGACGCGAAGCGGCTCGACACACTACGCGCCTGCGCGGATTTTACGGCGCGTGCCTTGCCGGGGAACGCTCGGCGTATAACTGGACGGACATTACGCGGCTCGTGGATCGCGCGGGAGGGCGCAGTCGGAGGATGAGTACAGACTGGCGCGTTATGCGCAGATCATCATCACCGTTACCGTATAAGTTCCTGTCCCCCGCTCCGCCGTCAGTCCCCCGCGCTTCCTGCCGGGCTGTAACTGATTCGCACATCGATGTCCTGACTGTAATTTCCGAACGATCTGCCGAAGATCGTGAGCCCTCCGACGTGCGCGGCGCAGTCGGGAACCGCCATGCGGAATTTGATGGGACTGTGATGGTTCAGCTCCAGATCGTCGATGCAGACATCGGAGATCCTGAGTCCGTCGATGAAGCTGCCGTTCCGGTTGACGACGAGGAGCTTCAGCAGTCCGTACTGATTCCAGTTCGGATACCACCAGTCCGGCGTAAAGAGCCCGTGTACGTCGCCGAAATCGCCGGGGGAGGTCCATATGCCGATGAATTTACCGTTCAGGTAGAAATGGATATCGGAGGGCCAGACGTTGTTGACGCCGGGAGCCTCGCTCCCCAGCTCGGCAGAGAGCATGATCTGGTCGATTTTCTGCGAGGCCGGTATGAAATTCGGGATGACGTATTCGATATAGCCCTTGGTGAACCAGACGATATCCGCGTTGTAGCGGTCGGGATGCGCAAAATAGCGGGCATCGTCGACCTCGCCGATGAGGGAGACGCCGGAGGCCAGGCCGCAGGTGGGGTAAACCTCGTAATCGGTGTAGTGTCCGACGCGGATCTGGGTGCGGTAGACGTTTTTGTCGCCGCTGCGCTCTCCCTTGAGGTCGACCAGGATGGAATCGAGGTGGACGGAGCACATTTTCTGATTGCCGTGCCTCCCGTTTTCCATCGATACTGTGACGATGCCGCAGTCCTCCAGCTTTTTGATATGGCCGGTCAGTGCGCCGCTTGTGATGTGCAGATGCCCTGCGAGCTCATTCATATTCATGCTGTCGTTTTCCAGCAGTATCTTGATGATTTCGAGCCGGACCTCGGAGCCGAGAGCCTTGAATACGTCGAGACCGTCGTCCAGAGTGGTGATGTGCATCATAGCGGGTTCCCCCGAAGGATATTTTATCGGTTTTTAATCAATCATACACATCGAAAATTATCACGCATATCTGCGGTCAAGTCAAACAGAACCCGACAGTGCATCGTTATTCCCGCGGGCGGCGGGCAGAGTAAGGACGAGTCAGGCCATTTAACTTTAGAATAAATTAAAATAAAACAATATTATCTAAAATAAATGATTGACAGTGCATCGAGGCAATTGTATATTATTCTCATAAAGCGCTAAGAAAAATAAGTGCGTTTTGCATAAAGTTATTCAAAATATACAAAAAGCCGCGACAATATTTTTACAGTATCAACAAATAATTTAGCAAAAACAAAATATTACATAGCGATGCGGATTCCGCAGAGCGACAGCAAACAAAAAGGAGGGCAGAGAGATCATGAAAAAGAGAGTTCTCGGCGCGGTTCTCAGTGCGGCGGTGGCGGCAGCGATGCTGGCCGGCTGCGGCGAGACCAATGCGCCGGTAGGCTCGACCGGTGCCGCGGAGGGAGAAACCGTGGCTGCGGAGGAAGCGGAGGAAACGGCAGAGGAGGAGCCCGCCGAGGCGGAGCCGACGGCGGTCACGACCGTGGGGCCCGATTCCGGAACGAAGATGGAGATGTGGTCCTTCGTCGAAGCTCACAATACATTCTATGCGGGGATGCTCGAAAAATGGAACGAGGAGAATCCGGACAGACAGATCCAGATCACGTTCACGACCTATCCCTACGGCGATATGCACCAAAAGCTGATCATGTCCCTGCAGACGGGGACCGGGGCGCCGGATCTGTGCGATGTCGAGATGGGACAGGTTCCGAATGTCTATGAGGGGATTGACACATGGCTGTATCCGCTGGACGGTGCCATGGCTCCCTATGCGGCGGACATGCTGACTTCCCGGCTGGATGCCTACAAGGGCTCGGACGGCAAACAGTACGGCGCTCCGTTCCATGTCGGCGCGACGGTCATGTATTGGAATATGGAAAGGCTGGAGGCGGCCGGCATCACAAAAGAGGAAGTCGACGCGGTTGAGACATGGGATGACTACACGGCGCTCGGCGAAAAATATATGGAAGCGATCGGCAGCCCGGACGACCGGTTTTTTACCAGCGTGGATACGGGCGGAACGGACTGGCTGTGGATCGCCATGGCGGAATACGGAGAGGACTGGACCGGAGGTTATGACGCGAAGGCCAATGTGCAGCTTGAATCGGTCAGGAATATGCTGACCATGCAGCAGAACTGGCTCAAGAGCGGTATCGCGGAGGTTTCTCCGGACGGTCATGTCGATCTGGAGGCGGGCTACCAGAATATCCTTGACGGGAACATTGTCTCTTTCCCGAAAGCGATGTGGTTCATGAGCCGCTTTATCAATTATATGGCGGATGAAAAGGGAAAGTGGTATATCACGAAGTGCCCGGTGTTTGAGGCCGGACAGAAGTGCTCTGTCGGCATCGGCGGAACCGGCACGGTCGTGACGCAGCAGTCGGAGGATCCGGCGCTCGCGGCGGATTTCCTCTGCTACGCGAAGATGTCGCCGGAGGGCGAGACCATGATCTGGAAGGATCTCGGCTTTGATGTCTGCAATACTTCGCTCTGGAGCGACGCCTCGTTTGCTCACGACGATACCAATCAGTACAATCAGTTTTTCCGGAATTATCCGTACGATGTGCTGGAGGAGATCAAGGATCAGATTGGCATGATTATGACGGTGAAGATCAGCCCGACCATCAACGAGTATGTCTGCACCACGACGCTCAATGAGGTTCTTGAGGACGGCATGGACGTCGACGAGGCTCTGCAGGAGCTGCAGGATGCGGTCGATATGGAGCAGTAGGCAGCAGGCTTTGAAAGGGACAGCAGCGCAGGGAGCTGTGGCCTGCGGGGGAGCGCCGCGCGGCAGCCGCAATGCCGGCGGCGCTCTTTTCTCTTTAACGGCGGATGCGGAGAGGAATGGGGGATATGAAATTCAAGAAATTTCTTTATTCTCAGAAAACGGCGCCTTATGTTTTTGCGCTGCCATTTATTCTGAGCTTTGTTATTTTCTGGATCTATCCGCTGATCAGCGCGATCGTCATGAGTTTTCAGGATATCGGAGCTGTGACTGCGGACTGGGTCGGACTGAAAAACTACGCCAAGCTCCTGAAGGACAATGTATTTCATACGGCGGTCATCAACAGCTTTGAATACATGCTGTTCACCTGCGCACTGCTGATTCCTTTCCCGATGCTGTTTGCGGTTCTGATGGACAGTAACATCGTCAAAGCCAAGGGCGTGTGGAAGGCCATGCTCTATGTCCCGGCGCTGACCTCGGTCGTCATCTCGGGTACGCTCTTCCGTCTGATGTTCTCCGAGTACCGGACAGGGCAGATGAATGTGGTGCTGAGCATCCTCGGCATGGCTCCGGTCAAGTGGCTCAAGATCAAGTGGACCTCCGAAATCGCGCTGCTTCTGCTCTGCTGCTGGCGCTGGACGGGCGTCAACATGCTCTATTTTCTCTCCGGGCTTAAATCCATTGACAAGGAGCTCTATGAATCGGCGGAGATCGACGGCGCGAGCTTTGGAGCAAAGCTTCGATACATCACACTGCCGCTCCTGCGGCCCACAACGATCTATGTGCTGACCATCAGCATCTATGCGGGGCTTGCGATGTTTCTCGAGAGCTTTATGCTGTGGGCGGGCAACAGCTCGCCGCACAACATTGGCCTTACCATCGTCGGCTACCTATATAAGCGGGGCATTGAGAAAAACGATATGGGATATGCCTGCGCCGTCGGCGTGGTCCTCATGGTGCTCGGCCTGGCGATCAATTTCGTTCAGCTTGGCTTAAACGGAAGCTTTCAGAAGGAGGACAGGTGAGATGGCGGTCAGGGCTTCTTCTAAGGACAGACGCGGAATGAGGGCGAGGCGGCTCGTCGGCTCCGTCCTTGCCACGGGCTGGTTTGTGTTTCTTTCACTGGTGGTGTTCTTTCCGATTTTTGCCGGAGCGGTCGCGTCATTTCGCCCCGGCGTGGAGCTGATCCGGCGCGGACTGTCTGTTAATCTGGATGTCTCCACGATGAACCTCAACAATTACAATTATCTGTTCAGCGGAAACGCCGATTCCCGAAAGTACTGGATGTGGTTTCGGAACAGCATGTATCTGACGATCGTCACCGTGGTGCTGACGCTCCTGATCTGCTATTTTGTGGCCTACGGGATCACGATGTATGAATTCCGCCTGAAAAGGGTGCTGTTTTTCCTTGTCATTGCAACGATGATGGTTCCCTTTGAAATTTTGATGCTCCCTCTCTATCGGGAGATCATCAGCATGAGGCTGATCAATACGACGGCGGGAGTGATTCTGCCGGGGCTCTGCGGCGCTTCCACCATTTTTTTCTTCCATCAGTATATGTCTTCGCTTCCCAGGGAGCTTCTGGATGCGGGACGGATCGACGGAGCGAACGAGTACCGTATCTGCGTGGGGATCATGTTGCCGATCACGAAGCCGGCATTCTCGGCGATGGCGATCCTCTGTGCGATGGGAGCATGGAACAATATGCTGTGGCCGCTTCTGATTTACCGCAGTGCGGACCGGTTTACACTGACCATCGGACTGAACACGCTGCTTACGCCCTACGGGAATAATTATGATATGCTCATAGCCGGTTCCATGCTGGCGATCCTGCCGATTCTGGCGGTGTTTCTGCTGTTCCAGCGGTATATCATTGACGGGATGACGGCGGGAGCGGTCAAGGGCTGACGGCGCGGTGCTTACAAATTCAGAAGCGGATAGAGAAAAAACAAGGAGAAAATCAATATGGCTGACAAGGCAAAAATGATCGTCGATCCCTCTTTCCGGATCGCGGAGATCGACAGGCGCATGTACGGCTCGTTCATCGAGCATCTGGGGCGGGCGGTCTACACCGGCATCTATCAGCCCGGGCATCCCGCGGCGGACGAGGACGGCTTCCGGAGAGACGTCATGGAGCTTGTCCGGGAGCTCGGCGTTCCGATTGTGCGCTATCCCGGCGGGAATTTTGTCTCGAATTTCTTCTGGGAGGATTCTGTAGGTCCGAAGGAAAGCCGCAGACCCCGTCTCGACCTTGCGTGGAGAACGCTGGAGAGCAATCAGTTCGGCATCGATGAATTTCAGAAGTGGTGCCGCAGGACGGATTCCGAGGTCATGATGGCGGTCAACCTCGGGACGCGCGGCACGGCGGACGCGCTGAATCTGCTGGAGTACTGCAATCTGGATACGGGAACCGCCTACGCGAGAATGCGCCGCGAAAACGGGCATCCGGAGCCTTACAGGATCCGGACGTGGTGCATGGGAAATGAGATGGACGGCCCGTGGCAGGTGGGGCACAAGCCAGCGGCGGAGTACGGACGGCTTGCGGCGGAGACGGCCAAGGCGATGAAGCTGATGGACGATTCGCTGGAATTCGTGATCTGCGGCTCCTCCAACATCATGATGCCGACATTCCCGGAGTGGGAGCGCATCACGCTGGAGGAGGCCTATGATTACATCGACTATGTGTCTCTTCACCAGTATTACGGCAATGATGAGGGCGACACGGCCGACTTTCTTGCCAATACGCTTGACCTCGAGACCTTTATCCACACGATCGAGTGTACGATCGACTATGTCAGGGCGAAGCGCCGCTCGAAGAAGCAGGTGAATCTGAGCTTTGACGAATGGAACGTCTGGTATCATTCCATGCAGAAAGACAATGAGAAGATGACCAGAGAGCCCTGGGATCTGCATCCGCCGCTTCTCGAGGATCATTATACCTTTGAGGACGCGCTGCTGGTCGGTCTGATCCTTATTACGTTCCTCCGCCATGCGGATCGGATCCGCATTGCCTGCCTTGCGCAGCTTGTGAACGTGATTGCGCCGATCATGACCGAGGAAAACGGGAACGCGTGGAGACAGACGATTTTCTATCCGTTCCTGCAGGTCTCGAAATATGGCCGCGGCTACGCGCTGGAGTGTCCTCTCACGAGCGGGAAGCACGATACGTCGAAACACACGGATGTCACGGACATTGACGCGACGGCGGTCTATAACGAGGAAAAGGGCGAGGTCACGATTTTTGCCGTGAACCGCAGCATGACGGAAACGGTGGACTTTTCGGCGGATCTGCGCGCATTCGGGGACGGGCTTGTGCTGGATGAACACACGGAGATGGCCGGCTTCCCGGTGGATGCGGTCAACAGTGCCGAAAATGACAGGGCGGTCGCGCCGAAGAAAACGGCGGAGCACAGCTTTGAAAACGGCGAGCTCACGGCGCAGCTCCGTCCGCTTTCATGGAATGTGATCCATTTCAGCGGTTATTCGGCGGATGTCGCGAGGGCTTCCCACCTTCCGTGCGGGCAGTCCTGATGATTCCGCGCGGCGCGGAGCTCCACATAACAGCCGCAGGCGCGGCACATGCCGTCCATGAGAAGATCGCATTCCCGGCAGAGGGACAAGCGGCTCTGATACTGCGCGTCGCCGGCTCTTTGCTGCTCCGGAATGCGTTCGATCAGGGCTAGGAGGCGGGTGTGGAGCGAACCGTTTCCGTTTTCTGCCGCGTCGGCCAGTTCATAGGTCAGACACCGGTAGCAGATGCGGTTGCTGTCAGCAGTGTTCATGAAAATAAAATCCTCCGCGCCGAAGCGCTCCGGCGGGACACGCCGTAAAACGTTCAAGGCGGTTTGGCGGCCGCGCTTTCTTTGTCAGTCGGATATTGCGAAAATCGGTGATTTCGGTTGCAATTCGGGGCAGTTATGATATGTTGGAGCCACAGAGATTATAAACTATTTCAGGGTGAATAGTGTGAAAAATCACGCTGATGCGCTGATTTTTACACGGCGATATGTGCCGAAGTCCAAATGGCTCCTGATCGCAGCCGCAAAACTGCCTGCGCGGATTTTGCGGCGCGTGCCTCTCCGGGGGCACTTCGGCATAGAGGATAAAATGATTTGCACGGGGTCGCGCAGGGGATAAACTCTCTTGCTTTGCCCAAAGGGGGCTGCATTGAAACGTCTTGTCATCAACACGCTGGAGAAAAAATCCAAAATTCACAAGGAGCTTCAGGGGCATTTCTCGGAGCATCTGGGCCGCTGCATTTATGAGGGGCTGTATGTCGGAGAGAACAATACGGAGATCCCGAATGTCAACGGAATGCGATCGGATGTCGTGGAGGCGCTGAAAGCGATCCGCATCCCGGTTCTACGCTGGCCGGGCGGCTGCTTTGCCGACGAGTATCACTGGCAGGACGGGATCGGTCCGAAAGAAAGCCGCAAGCGGATGATCAACACGCACTGGGGCGGCGTGGTCGAGGACAACAGCTTCGGAACACATGAGTTTATGGAGCTCTGCGATCAGCTTGGCTGCGAGGCCTATATCAATGCCAATGTCGGCAGCGGCTCTGTCCGGGAGATGAGCGAATGGGTGGAGTATATGACCTTTGAGGGGCTCTCTCCGATGTCTCAGCTCCGGGAAAAAAACGGCCGGAAAGAGGCATGGCATCCGGCCTTTCTCGGTGTCGGCAATGAGAACTGGGGCTGCGGCGGCAACATGACGCCGGAGTATTACGCGAACGAGTTCCGCCAGTATTCGACCTACTGCCGAACCTATGATCCGGGCTTTCCTCTCTATAAGATCGCCTGCGGCCCGAACGCCGGCGATTATCAATGGATGGAGCGGCTCTGCCGGGTACTGTCCCCGCTGGAGGCCAGTCTCCGCTCCGGACTGCTGCGCGGCATTTCTCTGCATTATTACACCGTCCCCGGAGACTTTGAACACAAGAAGTCAGCCACGGATTTTGATGTGGAGACCTATTATGAGACGCTCCATAAGGCCTATTACATGGAGGAGCTGATCCGTCGTCACGGGACGATCATGGATCAGTTTGACCCCGAAAAGAAGATCGGGCTCATCATCGATGAGTGGGGGAGCTGGTATGAGGTGGAGCCCGGTACAAATCCCGGCTTCCTCTATCAGCAGAACACCATGCGCGATGCGATGATTGCGGGCATTACGCTCAATATTTTCAATCAGTACAGCGACCGCGTCCGCATGGCGAATATCGCGCAGCTCGTCAATGTGCTGCAGTCGGTGATTCTGACGGACGGCCGCCGCATGATCAAGACACCGACTTACCATGTGTTTGATCTGTTCAAGGAGCATCAGGAAAATACGCTGCTCGGCAGCTATCTCGAGAACGAAATGATCGGCGCCGGGGAGTGGCGCATACCCGAGCTGTCCCAGTCGGCGTCGCAGTCGGCGGACGGTTCGCTGGTGATCACGCTGGTCAACGTCTCGGACAGCCGCGATGAGGAGATCAGAATTCTGCCGGTGGAATATCGGGCATCCTCCGCGTCGGGGCGCATCGTGAGCGGTGAGATTCACGAGAAGAACAGCTTTGAGGACACGGACGCGGTCTGCGTCCGGGCGATGGATGAAACGCAGCTTGTCCTGTATCCGGACGGCGCCGCGGCGGTGAAGCTCCCGGCGTGCTCGGCGGCGGAGATTATTCTTCGGAAATAAGCTCGGGGAGAAAGCCATGCGCGTACTTGCCATAGAATCAAGTACATCTTCGGCCAAGGCGCTGATTTTTGATTCGGACAAAGGGATCGTTTCCGCCTGCGAGGAGCCCTATCCTACATCTGTCTCGGAAAATGGCAGAAGCGATCCCCGGGGAGTTCTGGAATACAGCTGCAGAGCGGCGGCGCAGGCGCTCGGAGCGCTCTGTGCCGGAGGGAAAAAGCCGGAAATCGACGCCGTTTCGCTCTGCGGGGTCTGGCAGGGCCTCTGTGTGCTGTCCGGGGATATGGAGCCCTGTTCGCCGGTGTACTCATGGAATTTTACCGGGGCGGCGCCTCTGTGTGCGCGGCTCCGGCGGGATCGTGAGCGAACGGAATGGCTTTACCGGCGCACCGGCTGCATGCCGCATTCCGGCTATCCCCGCCATGTCATCCAGTATCTGAGGCAGGAGGGGGCGGAGCTCTCGGATAAGCGGTTTATCACGCAGGGAGCCTACAATTTTTATCGTCTTACGGGCTGCTATGAGGAGACCGCTTGCATGCAGTCCGGCGGAGGCCTCGTGTCGCTCACATCCGGGGACTATGATGCGGAGATTCTCGATTGGCTGGGGATCCGTAGAGAACAGCTGGGGCAGCTTACGGGGTATCGCAGTCCCCGTCCGCTGAGCGCTGCGGGGGCGGGGCTGCTGGGGCTTCCGGCGGGAACTCCCGTCGTGCCGGCCCATGCGGACGGCGCGCTCAATCAAATCGGAAATTATGCGGCGGGCGGGGGCGTGATGACGCTCTCCGTCGGAACCAGCGGCGCGCTTCGCCTCGCGGCGGATCAGCCGGCGCTTTCGGACAATCATGCGCTCTGGTGCTACCGCGGCGCCGACGCGTATCTCACCGGTGCGGCGACGTCGGGGGCGGGCAACTGCATCGGCTGGTTCCGGGATAAAATGGCGGCGGGCTGTTCCTACGGGGAGCTGGAGGATGCGGCGGACGAGCTCACGGAGCTCCCTGTCTTTCTTCCGTTTCTTTACGGGGAGAGAAGCCCCGGCTGGCGGGATGACCGGCGCGGCGCGTTCCGGGAGCTTCTGCCGCAGCACGGGCTTCGGGAAATGTATAAAGCGGTGCAGATGGGCGTTCTGTTCCATCTGAAGCAGTGCTTCGACGTGCTAAGAGAGAGCTGCGGTACTCCGTCGGAGATCATCGTCTCCGGCGGCATCACCAAATCGGAGGTCTGGCTCCGGATGCTGGCAGACATCTTCGAGCAGGACATTCTCGTGTCCGATTTTCCTCATGCTTCGATGCTCGGCGCCGCGGCGCTGGGGCTTGCGGCGGGCGGGGTGATCGGCGATCCCGCGGATTTTGCGTGGGGAAAGGACCGGCTGATTCTGATCCGGAGCCGGGAGGAAAAACAGCCGTTTTACTGCAGCCATTATCGAAAATACATGGATGCCTATGGGGAGAGCGCGGGAGGCTGACCGGTTTGTAATGCAGTGACAGGACAGTCTTTTGACGAAAATAGTTTGTTAAAAACCGGAATCCGTCCGTGGCGGCGGGCTCCGGTTTTTATTTTCTGATGCCTTGATTAATCGGCTTCAATCAACTATTATCCGGAATGCTGTAACCTTGCGAAATCGTTCTGCGTCTATTGTTACAGAGGCGAATGGCAGGAGATAACGG
This sequence comes from Lachnoclostridium sp. Marseille-P6806, assembly GCF_900625025.1. Taxonomy (GTDB): domain Bacteria; phylum Bacillota; class Clostridia; order Lachnospirales; family Lachnospiraceae; genus CAG-791. The sequence continues at coordinate 32,671 of NZ_LR130579.1, read as the reverse complement.
AAATGGCAGAGGAAATGCCGGACGAAGCTTTTCCTGAGCTGCTTTCCGTTCTTTTCGATATCTCACAGGTGTAGTGTGATACGTTTTTTTGAATACCTGGGTGAGAACCGGATCATGAAAGCGAACGATGACCGCCGGCTCACTGTAACAGTCGAGGGACCGGCAACACTCCAGGGCTTTGGCTCCACCGCTTGTCGATGACTGAAGCTGATTACCCGCTTTGTCTCTCAGAGACCGGAACAGCTTCTGCAATTCTTAACAATTTATAAAATGTGGAAGAAAGGCTTGCACATTTGTTATATATGATATATAACAGACAATGAAGAGAGGGAATGAAGAAAGAAATCAGGGAACCTGCTCTTCGGAAATATAAGAAGCAGATGTTGTCCGGGCAAACGGCCCGGGACAGGAAAGGAGAGATCAATATGTTGATGCCGATGCTTTGGAATGGAAATAATGGAGTGATGGACTGGACCGATCCTTTTGATGCGATGGATCGTGCGCTGAGCAGCTTCTGGGGTGATTCTCTCGAGACGACCAAATCCATGAAGACCGATGTGATCGAGGAGAACGGGAATTACCGTCTGGAGGCCGAGCTTCCGGGCTTTCAGAAAGAAGACATTCATGTTGACATGAAGAACGGGAATCTTACGATCTCGGCGGCGCATGAGGAGAACAATGACGAAAAAGACGGGAACGGCAGATACATCCGCCGCGAGCGCCGCTATGCTTCGTATCAGCGGAGCTTCCGTGTGGGAGAGAATCTCCAGCCGGAGGATATCGAGGCGAAGTACGAGAACGGCGTTCTGACACTGGTGATTCCGAAAAAGGAGAGTCTCCCGCAGCAGGAGGAGGTAAAGCGGATCGAAGTGAAGTGAGGCGGCAGAGCCGCAGCTGTCCGCGTGCAGAACAAATGCGGAAAGGGGTGTCCCCGGACGCCCCGGATATGATATATTTTCATAAGGAATGATACAGAGCCCCGCGGGAGTGCGCCGCTGCGGAAAAGTCCGCAGCGCAAGGGCATGGCGCTTCCGCGGGGTATTTGTGTTATTCTGCAAAGGCCATCTTGCAGAGTGAGCGCTCCGGCGGGCACCCTGTCGCCTATTACGGCGAGATTCTGAAAGCATATATTATGGAGGACTGAGAAACCATGGCGACAGGAAGAATACGGTTTTACGCACAGACACAGGGCGGACAGACAGAGATCAGCTACGTGATACCCAACGATATTCCGGCGATGGTGACGGAGGGGAACCGGAGCTTTGACCGCCCGATGAAGGCGCTTTATCTCCTGCACGGATATTCCGGGAACGATGCGGACTGGGAGTACAACGGCATCGCAGAGGAGCTGGCTCTCCGCTATAATCTGGCCGTGTTTATGCTGACGGCGGGCAATAATTTCTATCTGGACAGGGAGGCCACGGGCCGTCAGTACAGCAGCTTTGCCGGAAAAGAGGCCGTTGAATACACAAGAAGACTGTTCGGCCTTTCCGGGAGGAGAGAGGATACGCTGATCGGCGGACTTTCCATGGGTGGGTTCGGCGCGCTCCATACGGCGCTTGCCTTTCCGGAGACGTTCGGGGGAGCGGTGGCCCTGTCCTCGGCGCTGATTATCCATGCCATTGCGGGGATGAAGCCCGGCACGGCGGATGCTGTGGCAAACTATGCCTATTACCGCGAGGTGTTCGGGGATCTCGGCGCGGTCGGGACATCGGATGCGAACCCGGAAGTGCTGTACCGGCGCTGCGCGGCGGAAAACCGGCCGATCCCGCCAATTTACATGGCGGTGGGGACGGAGGACTTTCTTTATGAAAACAATCAGGAGTTCCGCCGGTTTCTGGAGGAGGCCGGTGCGGACTTCTGCTATGAGGAGGGGCCGGGAATCCACGACTGGAAATTCTGGAATCAATATATTCTGAACGGTGTGGAGTGGATCCTGAAGCGCACGGAGGAGGCATAAAATTGGTCAAGACGGGAAAAGAGCCGGTTCTGGAGCTGGATGTGCGTCTGGACGGCTTCCATGAGGTGCACGGAAAACGGGGAGAGGCCTGCATGATTCCGTTCCACGGGACCGCGGACGGCCCTCTGTTTCAAGGAAGCATTCTGCCGGGCGGCGTGGATACGCAGACGCAAAGGAAAGGAGAGGCGCGCTTTCTCTCTGCCCGTTACATTCTGGAGGGGGTGGATGCGGACGGCGGGAGCTGCCGCATATTCATTGAGAATAACGGTGCGATAGGACCGGACGGCATCACGACGCGTCCGAGGATCTTTACGGACAGCGCCGTGCTGTCATGGCTGGAGGACGCGGCGCTTTGCGGGACCGTAGAGTCGAACGGCGAAAAAAGAGTGCGGATCTGTTTTTACCGGACGGAGGAAGCCTGACCGGGGCTCCGCAAAGAAAGTGCCCGGCGCCGGAGTCGAAAGCGGCATCCTGACGTAAGGCTCACATTAGCAGCCGCAGACGGGTGTCCAGCGTGCGCAGAACGAGGCGGGTGGCCCTGCCGCTCACCTCGCCGTCCGTGTGAACCCACAGGGAACAGGGGGAGGAAAGCTCAATGCGCCTCCCCCTGTCTGCGTGGACGACATCGTAGCGAAGATGATTCCCCTTGTAAGCGGTGGGAAAAATTCGGAAAAAGGCCATGTTGTTCTTCGGGTCGGCGAAGCAGGTATCGAGGATGCCATCCTGCGCGTCGGCCTGCGGACAGAACTGAAAACCGCCGCCCTCAAAGCGGTGATTCATCACCGCGGCCAGAAGCAGCCGGTTGTAATGGATCGGCTCCCTGTCATCGTAGAGAGCGTCCAGCCCGGCGTTCCGATAGGTAAAGATCAGCTTTATGGCGCCCATGATATAGCTGAGCTTTCCCAGATGCAGAATATTGAGAAATTTTTTCAGCGGGGAATGCGTCACATAGGCGCAGATCGCCGCGTCAAATCCCATGCCGCAGCTGATGAGAAAACGGCGGCGGATATAATCCCCGTGCTGTACTGTGCCGCGGGGGAGCGGCTGCATGTCGCAGACGCCGAAGAGCTCGGCTTCGCCGATATCGGAGCGGCGGCAGACCTTGCCCTCAAGAATGCGGCGGGCAACGGCGACAGGGTCTTTCGGGAGCTCCAGATCCCGTGCGAGGTCGTTGCCGGAGCCTGCCGGGATGAGTCCGACCTTTACCCTCGACAGATCGGCGATGCCGTTCAGCGCCTCATTTAAGGAACCGTCGCCTCCCACAAGGACAAGCTCCGGCTCGTCGGCTTCGTTTTCCGGAGCGCTGGCTGTCAGTTCATGGCAGATTTCGGAGATGCCGCGTTCCGGCGTGGACAGGTGCACCTCATAGCGCCGGCCGCTCGATGCGAAGACGGGCTCGAGCCTTGCCCACAGCTTGCGGGTTCTGCCGGATGCGCCGTTCGGATTGATGATGATATGCAGCATAGGGACCTCAATGTCTCGGGATTTTTGCGGGGTGGATGCGGCAAGGGAGCGAAAGTGACGCTCTCTGATGGAATTATAGCATGCCGCTTCCGTGCAGGGCGTGTTTGTGCCGGATTATTCCGGACGGACGGATCGTGTGAGAAATCACGCGGATGCGCTGATTTTGGTTTTCTATCATATTCTGCATCCGCTGTTCAATAAATCTGGAAGCTATCCTTATTTTTCCCGCTCAGCAGTTTTATCCACTTTCTCTGCCTATGGGCATAAAAGCAATTCGCCCACATCCATATGAAGATTGTTTTCCATCCGGCATCTACATCAACCATATCCGTATATCTGCACTTGTTCCCCGGTAATTCTTCGAGAATAATCTCATGATTCCACACAGGAACATGTTCATTTCTTTCATGAGTATAGATTCCCTCATCCGGTCCGAATCGGATCACATGGATCGTATGAGTTCCAAATGGGATAATGCCAAACAGCCTGAACGTAAAACGTGAAGTACTTCCAACCTCCCATGACATACTGTCGACGCCATCCACCGGCGTAAATGTTGCATACGGATATGCAATATATTGAAGTGTTTTTAGCTTCAACAGCCTTGCAAACACTCTCTTTTTGCTCGCTGGGAATATGCTTGTCTTTTTAACCGTTTTCATAAAGTGCTCTTTCTTTACAACCGTTTCCACATGGAGGATTAACGCGAAGATCCCGCCTGCTCGAGCGGAGCGATGGAACGGCGGATTTTGAGATAACCGTTGATCTGAATGGAGACGGGGTAGTTATCCGGATCCCGTATCAACTTAAGCAGACGCTCCGTGGCCAGCTACCCCATATAATGACGGGGAATGTGAATGGTTGTGAGCGGAGGTTCCATGTAGCCTGCCATCGGAATATCATCAAAGCCGATGATGGAAATATCCTCGGGTATGTGGTAGCCTTTCTGCCGGAAGGCCCCGATGGCAATCATATCGTTGTCGGCAAAGTAACTGGGGGCAATTTCTTCTCTGCTGTCCAAGATTTCCAGCATGTCTCTTTCCGCGGCCTCAATTGTGTTGGCAGAGAGGTCGTGCACTATGGATTTTGTCTTTGACATCAGATTGTAGCGCAGGGCGGTATAGAAGCCCTGTGCGCGACGCTCAAAGTCCCATGTGCGGATGCTGGAGCGGAGATAGCCGGGTTGCACCGCTCTTTTGTTGATGAGATAATTTGTGGCCTGAAAGGCAGCGTCCTCATTATTGATCTGAATAAAGTCGATTTTGGAGCTGGGAAAGTAATTGTCCAGCACGACGGTTGGAATTCCACAGAAAGTGCTGACCATGGTGATCCGGTATCCCGCGTTTGCACCGGCGAACTCGATGCCGTTGAAAGTGGAGCGGAAAAAACCGGTGTCGAAATTGAGATGAGAGGAATAATAGATGACGTAGATCGTGCCGTCGCCCTTGCGGCGGCACGCCATAGAGGACAGATTCATTCCGTGATCGAGAGCGGTCTTTTTTACAAGACTCCGGGTTTTGGCACTGACACCGGGGCGGTCATTGAGAGTGAAAGAGACGGCGGCCTCGGAGAGGCCGAGCAGCTTTGCAAGTTCTTTGGAGGTCATAGGCAAAAGGCTTTCCGGCAGACGCGCCGGGCGGCAGAGGGCGTGTGTCTCCCGATTTGTGCTGCGCCTTGAACAAAAGTAATAATATACAGAATAATTATAGCATGAATTTTGTGCAAAATGGAATGAATTAAGCAGGATTAAGTAAATAGAGGAAAAATTAGGCGTGTAAATTAAGTGAATGGATGATATAGTCAGCTTACAGTGGACTGTTGCATTTCATAATAATTCCGCCGATATGCGGGAACGGAGGAAAAATGGCAGATATCAAAGCGCTGATAGCACAGATGACATTGGAGGAAAAGGCCGGGCTCTGCTCCGGAGCGGACTTCTGGCACACCAAGGCGGTGGAGCGTCTGGAGATTCCGTCGGTTATGGTAAGCGACGGGCCGCACGGCCTGCGCAAGCAGGCGGAGGGCGGCGACCATCTGGGGATCAATGACAGTATTGTCTCCGTGTGCTTCCCGGCGGGCTGTGCGACGGCGGCCTCCTTTGACCGGGCGCTTGTAAGGGAGATGGGCGGCACCATCGGCAATGAATGTCAGGCGGAAAAGGTTTCCGTCGTTCTGGGACCGGCGGTGAATATCAAGCGCTCCCCCCTCTGCGGACGGAATTTTGAGTATCTGTCCGAGGACCCGTATCTTGCGGGCGAGATGGCGGCGAGCTATATCAGCGGCGTGCAGGAGAAGCATGTCGGAACCTCGATCAAGCATTTTGCGCTGAACAATCAGGAGCATGAGCGCATGAGCGGCTCCTCCGAGGCCGATGAGAGAACCATCCGGGAAATCTATCTTCCCGCGTTTGAGACGGCGGTGAAGAAGTCCCAGCCCAAAACCATCATGAATTCCTATAATCGGATCAACGGGGTGTTCGCGGCGGAGAACCACCGTCTTCTGACGGAGATTCTGCGGGACGAATGGGGCTTTGAGGGCTATGTGGTCTCGGACTGGGGCGCGACGAATGACCGCGTGAAAGGGATGGAGGCCGGAGAGGATCTGGAAATGCCCGGCGGAAACTTTGCGAACGACGCGCTGATCGTGCGCGCGGTCCGCGAGGGACGGCTCCCGGAGAGCACGCTGGACGAGGCGGTCCGCAGGATACTGACGGTCGTGTATGATTATGCGGAGAATGTCTCCCCGGACGCGGTATTTGACAGAGAGAGGGACCACGCGAAAGCGGTGGATATCGCGGCGCAGTGCATGGTTCTGCTGAAAAATGAGAACGGGGTTCTTCCGCTCTCCGCGCATGCGGCAGGTTGCGGGAACCCGGACGGGCCGATCCTCTTTGTCGGCGAGTTTGCGGAGAAACCCCGCTTCCAAGGTGGCGGAAGCTCCCATATCAACTGCTATCAGATCACGGACGCTCTGCGCGAGGCAAGAAAGCGGACGGATGTTCAGTACGCAAAGGGCTTCCCCGCAGACGGCGACGTCAGCCGCGAGGAGGATTTTGCGGAGGCGGAGGCGCTTGCGAAAGGGGCGTCGCGGGTCGTGGTCTTTGCGGGACTTCCGGATTCGTTTGAATCGGAGGGCTACGACCGCAGCAGCATGAAGCTGCCGGCCTGTCAGGATGCGCTGATCGAAAGGCTGGCCGCGGTGAATCCGAATCTTATCGTCGTGCTTCATAACGGATCGCCGGTGGAGATGCCGTGGGCGGACAGGGTGAGCGCGATTCTCGAGGCATATCTTGGCGGCGAGGGGAGCGGCGAGGCTGTCGTGCGCATCCTGTTTGGCGAGGAGAATCCCTCCGGCAAGCTCGCGGAAACGTTCCCTCTCCGTCTTGAGGATACACCCTGCTATCTGAATTTCCCCGGAAAGGGAGGCAAAGTGTTTTACCGCGAGGGCGTCTTTGTGGGCTACCGCTACTACGACAGCCGGCGGATGGAGGTACTGTTCCCGTTCGGACACGGGCTGTCCTACACCAGTTTCCGGATCGGCGCGCCGGTGCTGTCCGCCTCGGATATACGGGATACGGACACGGTGCGCGTGACGGTCGAGGTGACAAATACGGGAACGGTCTTCGGACGCGAGGTTGTGCAGCTCTATGTGCGCGATCTCACGGGGACGGAAATTCGCCCGGACAAGGAGCTCAAGGGCTTTGCGAAAATCGCGCTTGCGCCGGGCGAGACCGGGACGGTGAGCATGGAGCTCGACAAGCGCTCATTCGCGTTTTACAGTGAGGAAATCGGAGACTGGTATGCGCCGACCGGAGAATATGAAATTCTTGTCGGAAATTCGTCGAGAAATATTGCGGGAACGGCAAAGCTCCATGTGACGAGCACCAATGCGCCCCGTTTTGCGGTGCATGCGAACACCATGCTGGGCGAGCTGATGCAGCATCCGGAGACGGCGGAGATCCTGAAAACGACGCTTCTTTCGCACATGGCGCTCCTCGCCCCGCAGGAAAAGGACGAGAACGGCAGGGATCAGGCGGTTTCCGAGGATATGGGAATGGCGATGATGCGCTATATGCCGATCCGCGCGCTTCGGAGCTTCGGCTCTCTGACGGATGAGAACGTGGAGGAAATTGTCGCGGCGCTGAACCGGGCGCTGGGGAACTGAGCACGGACGGGCGGCGGATCGTTCCGCGGCATCTGTCCTGAATGGGAATGAGGAAACAAATACTGCCTCCCCCGGCTGTGTCATGCCGGAGGGAGGCAGTGTCCGTTCCGAGGATATCGTACCGCCCTCGCGGTATCTGCTTCCGCCAGACCGTCGTGTCATCCGGCCGTGCCAGCTCCCGTTACAAAGCGCCGCTGAGGCTACCGTTGAAGTGCCTTCGGCGTGCTTCGGTCTTTCACAGCTTCAGGAACCATGTAAGCGGCGCCTGCGGGCTGGTATGCGGCGCAATGATTTTTTCCATCCAGACCATATTGTACCAGCGGCCGAATTTATAACCGCAGCGCAGGTGCTCGCCGATCAGGCGGTAGCCGAGGTGACTGTGAAATTCGATGCTGTTTCGTGTAAGATATTTATCGGGCGCTTCGGGGCTGGCGATGCAGGCGTACAGGTTGGTGATCCCCATGCGTGCGAGCGCGTCCTCGAGAGCGGTGTAGAGCGCTCTGCCGGCTCCGGTCCGGCGGGCCACCGGGTCCACATAGATGGAGGTCTCCACGGCATAGTCGTAGGCCGGCCGGTTTTTGAATACACCGGCGCAGCAGTAGCCGATCACGCGCCCGTTTTCTTCCGCGACAAGAAAGGGGTAACGGAGGAGCGTGCTCTCGATCCGACGCCGGAATTCTTCCGGCGAGGGAACCTCGTATTCAAAGGAAACGGCGGTGTCTCTCACATACGGAGCATAGATTTCCAGAAGCCGCGGCGCGTCGCCGGGGACAGCGGTCCGGACGGACAGCAGGGAGGCGCGGGCATCCGGCGGGGCGGGAGCCTCTGCCTGCGCCCCGCCGGCGGGCGAAGACAGCTCCAGACGCATGGCGACATGGGGGATGCCGGCTTCGGAAAATTCCCCGGAGCATCGGATAAAGCCGAGCTTTTCATAAAAACCGGCCGTATGAAGCTGTGCGCCGAGGCGAAGCTCGTGGATTCCGGGCTGTGTTCCGGCGGTCCGGATGGCCGTCTGCATGAGTGCGGTGCCGAGTCCCTCGCCCTTTCGGACGGCGAGCACGCGGCCGATCCGAAGCGCCGAGGAGACTTCCGGGTCGGGGAACATACGGAGATAGCAGGCCACGGTTCCGTTTTCCTGCATGCGGAATATGTGGAGGCTGCTGTAATCGAGCCCGTCGGCATCCGGATACAGTATTTTTTCTTCTCCGACAAAGATCTGCGCCCGGGCCCGGAAGATTTCATACAGCTCGGCGGCGGTCAGCTCCTGAAACGCTTTGATACGGAACGGGAACATGGCATAATTCTCCTTGGGGTATACGGGAAGACAATGACAATATAGATAATATCGGAAATATCTTACCGCGGGGTGCAGGAGCGGTCAAACGGGACAGAATGCAACCGCCGGTTGACAGATTGCAAGGCCTGCATGGTAGCGCGCAACCGCCGTATTTCTTATGCTGATATCGCAAACGAGGACAGCGGGCGGCGGCGCAGAGAGACTGACGGAGGCGCCGTCCGGAAACGGCGGGATGGAAAAGCAGAGATGGAAAACAGGGATCCCGGGAAAGGACGACGTATGATTCTGGCAGATAAAATTATGGAGCTTCGCAAAAAGGAGGGCTGGTCGCAGGAACAGCTCGCGGAGAAGCTGGGCGTGAGCCGCCAGTCGGTTTCCAAATGGGAGAGCGTGCAGGCGATGCCCGACATGAATAAGCTGCTGCAGCTTTCGGATCTGTTTGCGGTATCGACGGATTATCTTCTGCGGGAGGATATGGGGGAGGAGCTGAAAGCGCTCCCTGCGGTGAATGAAACGGTTGTAAATGAACAGGGAGAAAAGCTGACCTATGTTTCGCTGGAGGAGGCCAACGAGTATCTTGCGCTGAACGGGCGGAATGCCGGCTGGATTGCGGTTGGCGTGGCGATGTGCATCGTGTCTCCGATTCTTCTTATCTTTCTGTCCGCGGCCGGAGAGGCGGGATATCTCCCGATCACGGAGGATCAAGGCGGAATATTGGGACTGATTCCTCTGATTCTTCTCATTGCGGGAGCGGTCGCGATTTTTGTGGCGGTGTCGCTTCGGAGCAGACGCTTTGAATATCTGGGCAAGGAGCAGCTGGATACCGCCTACGGTGTGAAAGGAATGACGAAAGAGGCGCGGAGCAGCTATGAATCCGAGCATACCCGCGATATGGTCGCAGGGATCGTGCTGTGCATTTTTGCGGTGGTTCCGGCACTGATCGGCGGCTTTTTCGAGGAGGGAGCCATCGGGAAAGAAAATAATTTCGCCATGGCGCTGGGCGTGTGTCTGCTCCTTGCGATGGTGGCGGCAGGCGTTTTCCTGATTGTCCGCACCAGCGTGATATGGGACGGTTTCCAGACGCTCCTTGAGGAGGGAGACTATACCCGCAGGCATAAGCTGGCGCAGGAAAAGATCGGCAGAATATACTGGCCGATCGTCACCGCTGTGTATCTGCTGGTCAGCTTTCTGACTATGCGCTGGGATATCACGTGGGTCATATGGCCGGTCGCCGGGGTTCTGTCCGGAATTTTCGGATGAGTCTCTGCCTTATTTCAGATTGATGAGAACCAGCCCGATGAGGCAGACGGCGATGCCGGCGATTTTATTCCAGTTGAGTGCCTCGTGGTAGAGGAGGCGCCCCACAAGGATGAGGGCCGCGGCAACAAAGGCGCTCTGGACAATATTGAGCATACTGACCTGCCACCCGTTCCGGTAGGCGAAGAGCATGCCGACATCCAGTCCCACGACGATGCCGAGCAGAAACGGAGCCCAGTTCAGCTTTGCGTATTCGTGCAGGAGATCCGCATCCCGGTGCAGAGCAAAGTAGAGAGTCGCGGAGACGACGGCTCCCACAAGATACGTGATCGTCATGGAGGCCAGAGGATCCATCCCGGAGGGGAGGGCCTTGGCGCAGATCTGGTAAATGACATTGGAGAGAATAACGAGAGCAACGGGCCAGAGATAAGCAAGCATGAAAGCGGTCCTCATAAATGTGTCAGCACAGTGTCAGTCGGAGCTGGGGATCAATCCAGCTTTCCTGCGCGGCGTGGTGTATGATGTCGTCCGGCCCGATAGACCCAATCAGCAGCGGCGATTCCGGGTCGTGCAGAGCCATGTTTCTTCGGACCACGTCCCGGTCGGCGTTCGCATAGCAGTACCGGCACAGGTGGCCGCAGCTGTTGTACTGCCCGATGTCTCCGGTGAGATAGCAGGCGCATTCCTTTCGGTTCTTCGGATTCGGCGGAACATTCAGATTCCGGCCGATGGCCTGCTCAAAGATGCGGACGGTCATGCAGCCGCCGCAGTCCGCGCCCCGCGCGGCGAGCTCCGGGCTCTCCCCGCAGGGGCGGACCGTCATGCCGTATGCCGCGGCGATACGGACAAATTCTGCGGTCAGCCGGTGCTGCTCGGCAGGCGGAATCGCCGTCGCCTCGGGATAATTGTTCTTCACTTTCCGGAAAAGATCGATGAAGCTGATGACGCAGGTCTTCGTGCTGCCGGCAAGTGCGCGGGCCATCTCGCCAAAATCCCGAATGTGATGCTCGGGAGTGTAGGTTTTATCGAGCAGAATGGGATCATAGCGCCATGCGACAGAATCCGCGCCGACGAGCTGTGACAGACGCAGAAAGCTGTCGATCACTTCCTCTTTCGGAGGAACGTTCGGCTCGATTTCGCGCCCGTAGGGAGTGATGGTGACGAACCAGTACTGACCGTAGGGCGAAAGGAGCTCCATGCGGCCCCGGCGCAGCATGGGCGCAGGATTTTTTGTGCAGAAGCCGATCAGATCCACAACGGAGGGGTTCAGCTCGTAGCGGGTGACGGAGAGCGGATTATACGGATTGCGCACGAGAACAAAGCCCTCCCGCAGGCGGTTCGCGAACCAATCCGCGTAAAAGGCGGGAATATCTGTTCTCATTCCGGTCTGAATGATCATATCCGTCTCCATGCCGAAGCGCTTCTTTTTGCGCGGGGGCGCGCCGCTGCCCGGCTCCCATTATCTTACCATCGGACGGCGCGGTTTTCATGCTATAATTATTTCGTCTGCAGCCGGTGCTGCAGGCGATTTTTATCGTTGACAGGTAAGAAAGGAAGCTCCGGGCGGCGCCCGGCGCAGAGTACGGAATCCGGGGAGCACGGCAATGACTGTTCCGGGATCGAGAACATCATTGAATAGCACCGGACTGGAATCCGGGGGGCGCCGGCGGCAGGGCCGCAGGAGGAAAGGCAGGGACATATGCGTTTTATTCAGGATCTTCGCGAGGGCGACAGCGTCCATGATATTTATCTGTGCAAAAAGAAGCAGGAGCTCAAAACCAAGGCGGGCAAGGCCTACGACAGCCTGACGCTGCAGGACAAAACTGGGACGCTTGACGCCAAGATCTGGGAGCCGGGCAACATGGGAATCGGTGAGTTCGACAATCTTGATTATATTGATGTCACGGGCAGCATCACCAGCTTTCAGGGCAATCTGCAGCTCAATGTCACCCGTGTGCGGCGCTGCCGCGAGGGGGAGTACGATCCGGCCAATTACCTCCCGGTTTCCAGCAAGTCGATCGATGAGATGTATGCGGAACTGACGCATTATATTGAAACCATCCATACGGAGCCGATGCAGAAGCTCCTCCGGGCGTTTTTTACCGAGGATCAGGCTTTTGCCGCGGCGTTCCGCAGCTCTTCGGCGGCCAAGATGATCCACCACGGCTTTGTGGGGGGACTCCTCGAGCACACCCTCGGAGTCACGAATCTCTGCCATTATTACTGCAAGGCCTATCCGATACTGAAGCGTGATCTGCTCGTTCCGGCGGCCATGCTTCATGATATCGGAAAGATTCGCGAGCTCTCGGCCTTTCCGAAGAATGATTATACCGACGAGGGGCAGTTCATCGGCCACCTTGTGATCGGGGTGGAGATGGTGGATGAAAAGCTGCGGGATATTCCGGATTTTCCGTCGCTGCTTGCCATGGAGCTGCGCCACTGCATTCTGGCCCATCATGGGGAGCTCGAGTACGGCTCTCCGAAAAAGCCTGCTCTGGCGGAGGCATCGGCCCTGCATTTTGCGGATAATACCGACGCGCGGATGGAGATGTTCAAGGAAATTCTGAGTGGCAGCAGTGTGAACGGCTGGCTCGGGTATCAGAACTCGCTGGAAAGCAATATCCGCAGGACGGAGCTGTGAGGATATGTCTGGAAAAAGAAAAAATACGCCGGTGCAGAAAGACGATATTCTCCATTTGACGATTGAAGACATCGGAAATGACGGCGAGGGAATCGGCCACGTTGTGCTGCCAGCGCAGTCTGGCAATGCGCAGCCCGGCGGGATGCAGTCTGGCGGCGCGCGGTTCGCTTCGGCAGAAAGTGAAAGCGCGGGTGCGGAACAGGGGAAACGCTACACTGTTTTTGTAAAGGATGCGGTGGTCGGGGATACGGTTACCGCTGCCGTTATGAAAGCTGCGCCGGGCTATGCGTATGCAAGGCTTCTGTCCGTCGACTGCCCCTCTCCGGATCGCGTCGAGGCAAGCTGCCCGATTGCCAGACAGTGCGGCGGATGTCAGCTCCAGACGCTTCGCTATGAAAAACAGCTTGCATTCAAGCAGAAAAAGGTGCGCGGGAATCTGCTCCGGCTCGGAAGTTTTGCACCCGCGCTTCTCGACCGTGTGATGCGGCCGATTGTGGGAATGGAGGAGCCGTTCCGTTATCGCAATAAGGCGCAGGTGCCGCTGGGGACGGACCGCAGCGGAAAGCCTGTCGCAGGCTTCTACGCAGGCCGGACGCACAGCATTGTCCCGATGACGGACTGCCTGCTCGGGGATGTGGGGAACGACAGAATTTTGCGGGCGGTGCTCGATTATATGCAGGAGGAACAGGTTCCGGCCTATGACGAAAAATCCGGCAGAGGCCTGTTGCGCCACGTTCTGATCCGAACCGGCCTGTACAGCCGTGAGATCATGGTCTGCCTTGTCGTCAACGGGAAAACGCTGCCCGCCGAGGAGCGTCTGGTGGAGCGGCTCCGCACCTTGCCCGGCGTTGCGGGAATATCCCTGAACTGCAATGAAGCCCGCGGCAACGTGATTCTCGGGAAAACGCTGCGCGTCATCTGGGGGGCGGAGGCGATCCGCGATTCACTGCGGGTGTTTGCGGTGGAGGATATGGGCGCGGAAAGCCGTGAGGGCCTGACGGAGAGGGAAGAAGCGGGAGACGGCGCCGGTTCTGATATTGGTTCCGGCGCCGGTTTGGCTTCTGGAGTGCGCTTTGTTTCGACTGGGGAACGTGTGGATTTCAGAATCTCGCCGCTCTCCTTTTATCAGGTGAATCCGAAACAGACGGAGAAGCTGTACAGTCTTGTTCTGGATTTTGCCGGGCTCACCGGAAAGGAAACGGTCTGGGATCTTTATTGCGGGATCGGCACGATCTCGCTTTTTCTTGCGCGCAGAGCGGGGAAAGTCTACGGGGTGGAGGTGATTCCCGAGGCGATCCGCGATGCAAGAGAAAACGCGCGCCTTAACGGAATATGCAATGTGCAGTTTGAGGTGGGGCGCGCGGAGGAGGTTCTGCCGCGCTACGTGGAGCGTCACCGGGAGGAATACCGCGAGCATCCGGTGGATGTCATTGTGGTCGATCCGCCGCGAAGGGGACTGGACGATGTGACGATTGCGACCTGCCTTGCGATGGCCCCGAAGCGCATCGTATATGTGAGCTGCGACAGCGCGACGCTTGCCCGCGATCTGGCGAAGCTGACGAGGGGGCAGAGGAGCAGGGACGGGGAGGAGTACCGGTATGAGCTCGAGAGAGTGCAGGCGGTGGACCAGTTCGGGCAGACGGTGCATGTTGAGACGGTAGTACTGCTTTCCCACAAGGCTCCGGACAGTCATATCAACGTAAAAGTGGAGTTCGGCGAGGGAAAAGGAAAGGTACCGCTTGATAAAATAGCAGAGAGGGCAGAAAAGTACAAAGCAAAAGAAAAGGTTACATATAAGATGATATAGGAGTACATAGAAGAAAAATACGGATTCAAGGTGCATAGCACTTATATAATAAAGGTGAAAAGAGCCTGATTTTTGCACTGGAGATGCGCCGTCGCGTAAAGGAACAGCTGAAGAAGCTGGGTGACATGGAGTCCTTTCATGTGAACTTCTCATACATTAATAACACGACTTTTGAAGGACACTACATTTCAGTGCTTGAGTAGGGCGGTGGAAAGTTGATTCCTGAGGGCGTGTGCAATTCTAGACTGGTATATGCGACAGTCTGTGGAAATCAGGAATGATCGGCTAGTTCCTTTTATTGAGCCAGATGTTCCCCGGAAACGGCAAATTCGATCGTACTGGTTTCGATTCTGACCGTGAATACAGAGAAGCTCCCCATACTGCGTTCAGTTTCCTGAAGGCGAATGGTAATCGGATAGGCGGCACTATCATCAAGGTAGATGAACTGGCGAACACTTTGCAGGTGTACTTGGACTCTGGAGCGAAAAGAGTATTGTTGCCGATAACCTCCATCGGGCTCTTGGTACTGTCCCGAATGATCTGGTTGGAGGATTTAATTTGATTTTCAATAACAGCGCTGAAGATGCGGTGTATAAAGCACTGGGAGTGGAGTAAGGAGAATATACATGTGGAATGATATAGAAACGTCAACAGATTATCTGCATTTTTCTGTTGTTTCGCAGGCAGTCGCGGACATGATTGTTGAATCGGGAAAGAGCCCAATATCTATAGGAGTTTCAGGAAGTTGGGGCTCAGGAAAATCATCGATGGTAAAGATGATCGGCCAGGATTTGAAGAACCGCGATGAGACAGACGAAAACTATATTTTTTTAGAGTTCAATGCTTGGCTTTATCAAGGATATGATGATGCCAGAGCAGCTCTGTTACAATCAGTTTCCAAAAAGCTGTCTTCCGAAATGAAAAAGAGAAAGATCCCTGAAGGAGATGGAGCTTGGGATAAACTGAAAAAGTTCACCAAAAGGATAAGCTGGTTTCAGGTTTCTAAATTAGTGCTTCCTCTTATCGCCAGTTTTATTCCCGGAGTTAATGCGGTAGGTGCAATCGGAGGTCTTGTCTCCGCCATTTCCAACAGTATAGGTAATCCAGAGGAAGCTTCGGCAAACAGCGAGGCTGTCAACAATGCGTTTGAGAAATTTGCTCCTGAAATGAAGGAACTCTTAAAAGATGAAGCGGCAAAGCCAGCAACTGAGCAGATTGAAGGACTCCGCAAGGAATTCCAAGAGCTCTTAGAAAAGCTCAATGTAAAATTAGTAGTGCTGGTTGACGATCTGGACAGATGTCTGCCGGAAACTGCTGTTTCAACACTTGAGGCTATGAGACTTTTGCTGTTTGTCGATAGAACTGCTTTTATCATTGCAGCAGATGAACAGATGATACGGAACGGCGTCCGAGCGCATTTTGGAGACGTTGAATTATCCGAAGGCTTAATCACAAGCTATTTCGATAAGCTGATACAGGTGCCGATTACTGTGCCGCGTTTGGGTGTTGCTGAAATCAAAGTATACATTGTCCTTCTGTATATCGAGGCAGATATCAGAAAGCACAATCTGGATGAAAAGATGCTTACTGACGCCCAGAAGAAGTTGAATGACTTGCTTTCTGGCGCATGGCAAACTCCCGTAACTAAGGAGGCTATCGAAAAAGCTTTGGAAAAAATCACTTTAGAGGGGCTTTCAGGTTATGTTTCTTTGGCAGATCAGTTAGCTGGTATTCTTGCGACGGCAGACAACATTAAGGGAAATCCAAGGTTAATAAAGAGGTTCATGAACTCACTGGAAATCCGCAAGAAAGTAGCAACATTTAACGGTATTACAGTTGATCCAGGGCTTCTTATCAAGATGCTACTCTTTGAAAGATGTGCTTCAGCCGGGGCTTTTGATTACTTGTCTCAGCAAGTCTTACAAGATGAGGATGGAAAACCGAACTTCATAAAAGAATTGGAAGATAGTTTGGTAACCGGCAATGAATACAATGCTCCTGACACTAATTGGGAGACGGATTTCATCAAGAAATGGTTGTTGTTGTCACCTGCTTTAGGCGAAATGGATTTGCGTCCATTGATTTATTTGAGCAAAGACAGATCAATGCCTTTTGCTGCATATGATGAGTTGTCTCCTGAAGGAAAGAAAATCTTAGAAGCTTTAAAGGTGGTGAAGAATGGACCGCTAAACCAGGGGCTAATAGATAAGATCAAGGGAATCGGAGAGATGGAATCCACACTGCTACTGAATCAAATTGCGCGAATCGGCAGGGGTAATCAGTGGAAAGTGGACACAGTGTGTGCGGCAATCCATATTACGGAGGCTTATCCTTCTATAGGAGATAGGTTGGCGTTAGCATTAGGTGAAATTCCATCGAAATCTGTTAAACCTGCGATCGTGGGACGAATCAAAGATAAGGATTGGGCAAAAGGATTGCTTGAAAAATGGGTTAACGATTCAGAAACACCAGAATCGGTTAAGAATTCTATAACGCCTAAGAAATCGAGGAAATAAGCATGGGGACTTCCGCTTCAAGTAAAGGACCAGGAGCAGGCGTTTCTTTTGATCCGCCATGGCTAGATGATATTGATGTTCCTGGACAAGATAACCAGAATAACAATGTGAATCCAGCTATAGGAATTGCTCCGAAAGCGCGGTTTGGAAGTGCGCGAAAAAGCATGGGAGAATATGTCCGTTCCGGTAGTAAAGATTCTGCGAGGAGATCGCTAGGGCATTATTCAAAAACTGGAATGGGTGGGGCACAAAATGTTGCCCGCAGAATGCGCACATCAACAAAAACCGCATCAAACTTCTTCAACACTTTCCGTTCTCTCAGAGATGATACTACTTTTTCTTTAGGAAAAGAGATATCGGAGCTCAAGAATCGCGGAGCAGATGCATCTGAAATAATTGATGCCATAGTGGGTCATGTATGTCCAAAAGGCGGAAGTGTTGATGAGGTATCCTGCCGTGATTCAGGAACATCCGCATTAAGTGAGTTTATGGATCAAAATCCAGATGCTGATTTCAGCAATTTGAGCGACGATCAGATTTGGTCATTAACGGCAATATATCTTGGTAATGAGGCTTTTAACAGAATACAGATGGATATTGGGCAAGCCTTTGAAAAGCAGGATGTTCCTTATGTTGACCGTGTGAATAGGTTGAATGATATGCGAGATTATATTCAATCGGAAATTGCAACACAGATGGATGCATTGAGAAAAACGACGGATCAAAATGTGGACATGAATCAACTCTTTCAAGATACGATAAAAAATACATTCGAAGTATTCGAGGTTGAAGTATGAGTAAAGTCATTTGTTATCCGCGCTGTTGTAAACCCTCAGCTTACGATGATAGCGCATTATATTTTGAAATGTTCTCTACGCCCGAAGAAAATCGTACGAACGTAGGGCATGTTGGGTTGCAAATCCTTAAAGAGATGCGTAGATCCCAAATACATCCGTTAGTGCCCGCGTTTGATTTTCTAATGATAGCTTTGGGTGTAGTTTCTGCGGACAAGGCTGTATTAAGAAGCGAATGTGCTGATGGATGGACGCGGCAAATTGAGATGACAGTATATGTTCATGAGTTCGATAAATGGCTACAAGAGAAAAAACAACTTGAAGAGATGCTCCGCTTTCTAACGGGGGATTTCTGGACTATACATTTTGAAAAGCTTGATGCACCAATATGCCCCAAAAAGGATTATCCATTGAGAAGCAATGATTGCGTCTGTTTGCTCTCAGGAGGAATGGATAGCCTTGTAGGTGCCATTGATCTTCATGAGGAAGGACGAAATCCGCTATTCCTTTCCCAGATCGTTAGAGGAGATGCAGAGCACCAGCGCGCTTATGCTGCGGCTGTTGGGGAAGATAATCTATGTCAATGGAGCAATAGTGTAAAAAAGCATGGAAGGACAGAAAACTCCACAAGGGCGCGATCAATAATCTTTTTTGCTTATGCTCTTCTGGCATCATGTGGCATTGATTATAACGAAGATGGAAGAAAAGAAATATTTGTTCCGGAAAACGGTTATATAAGCCTTAATATCCCGCTTGATCATATACGGATTGGTAGTCTTAGCACAAAAACAACGCATCCCGTATACATGAGAATGCTTCAGAATATTTGGAATGATCTTGATCTTAAAGTGGATCTCGTTCTTCCATATAGATTCAAAACAAAAGGAGAAGTTCTCACCGGTTGTAAAAATCAGGATTTGATGAGAACCCTCATTTTCGGCTCAACAAGTTGCGGTAAATATCAGAGACATGGATTGCGACATTGTGGCGAGTGCGTTCCTTGTTTAGTAAGAAGAGCGGCATTCTTAAAGGCTGGCCTAAAGGATGACACGGAGAATGGTTATTGCGTTGAGTCCCTGAAAGGATCTACTTCTCAAGATGTTTCTGCGGCAGCAATGGCGTGTATAGAAGTTCAAAATCATGGGATTGAGAGATTCGTTAAGTCAGCTTTGTCATTTAGTGAGGCTCCTGAAAGAAAAGAGTATTTTGGCGTTGTAAGTCGTGGTTTAGACGAGATACGGACTCTTTTGATGGAGCATAATGTATTATGATCGATTTTCACTGTCATTTAGATTTGTATGAAGATCCTATGAAAGTATTTGACGAGGTTAAGGGAAGGAAAACGGAAGTACTTGCAGTCACTACCAGTCCCAGAGCGTTTGTCAAAACTTCACAGTACTTTAAGGGATCAAATAATGTAAGAGTAGCACTTGGATTTCATCCAGAACTAGTAAAACAGCGTTTCTCGGAAAAAGAATTATTTTTTGAACAGATGAAGTCAGCTCGATTCCTGGGGGAAATAGGCATAGACGGGTCCCAGAGAGCGAGACAATCAATTTCTGAGCAGATAGAGTTCTTTGATGAAGTGCTTCATACTGCTGCTGTTTATGGAGGGAAGGTCTTAAGCATCCATTCCAGGGGAGCCGTAAAAGAAGTGCTGCAAATTCTTGGAAAACATGAAGGAAAGTATGTTGCAGTACTTCATTGGTTTACTGGAAGCGCTAAAGATGCGGAAAAAGCAGTCGAACTTGGCTGTTGGTTCAGTGTTAATCCCAATATGTGTTTTACTGCTACGGGGAAAAAGGTGATCGGCTGCATACCACTTGATAGGATGCTTCCAGAAACGGATGCTCCATTCACACAAAAAGATGGTGTGCCATATATGCCGTGGGATACAACAGTTACTTCATATTTTGCAAAAGAGAATAGCATTGGGATTGATGACATGAATGAATTGTTTCATAGAAATCTACAAGCTTTAATCAATACAAAGTAAGAATGTATTGACATGCAAGGAAATTATAAGGGCATAACTCTCTTCGACAGCACCTGATTCAAGGAAGCCTTCATGGAATCACGGAAGCGTCTGACGCCTAAAGATAGCAGAAGTAAAGAGAGTTTAGGGGCTTCCTATGTAGGACGCCCCTAATGCAGTAGAAGAACTAAAACAACCGAGAAAGCATCCGACAGAGAAAAGCGTGGAAGCGAGATGCGTTTAAATACTTTGAGATAATATAATTGATACAACAAATCATCAGAAAGAGTAGGTTAGAGATATGGGAAATATATCACAACGATTTATATATAATTTGTCCGCTGCTGCACCCTTATGTTTTATCTTTGCCTTGGTTTGGTATTGGCAAAAAAAGACTAGGGATATTTCATGTATTGCAATATGTATAGGAATCGTTCTTGTTATACTGTTTATTGTATCCTTTGCTTATGGAAAAAGGCATTTTGCCCCCATAAAAATAAGAATAAATGATATAGCCCCTTATGATAGTTGGGTTATTGTGTATATAATCACATATATGTTTCCATTTGCAAGTCTGGCAATTAAGGATATTAATTTAATAATTTGCGTTATTATAGCTGGTATGTTGATTATGGCAGCACCATGTGTTAATACAGCAATTCCCAATCCGATATTATTTTTACGAGGATATCATTTTTATCAAGTGAGCGGTGAGCATGGGATATCGGGAAGCGTTTTAATTAGTAATAGAAAACTTAGAAAAGCGAAAGATGTGAAAACAGTTAATAGGATTTTTGACTATTTGCTTTTGGATGCAGAGAGGAGATAAATATAGCATGTTTGAGGATTGTTCAATAATAATTATTGCAAACGGAAGTCATTTAGATGAATTGTATAGACTTGAAGTTGATGCAGACACACAAAAGGAAGTTTGCTTATCACTTGATAGTGCAGTAAATGATTTGATTTCTGAAAAAACAAAAATTTCATTCGATGGCAGTTATAAACCAAATAATGACGAGTTTTTAGTTATTAAAAATTTTCATCTTTCAGATGAAATTAAAGATGCAATAAGAGATCCATTAGGCGTGCCTGCATATCAAAAAGAAAACGGTGAGTTTTATGAAATTAAAGCAATATTTGTTGGAAAGAGGACGGAAACGGAGGATACTGAAAGATTTCAAGTTGCCTTTCAGCGCTTTCGTAAAGAACAATATATCACTACAAATTGGGTAAATTTATTTTTCACTAGAGATACATTTAGAAGAGAAAAGAACTTTGGAATAAGTATTTCTGATACGGCGGATTGTTATTATACAGAAGGAGAATTGCAATTTTCCTCTTTCTATTTTGCAAGGCAGATTTTTGATTTGAGTGAATATTATAGATCTGCAACGGATCAAGAAGTTCAAGCATTTGCAACAAGTGACAAATTATCTTTCGAAGATACAGAGGCATTTAAGAATACGGCTAATACTTGGATAAGGAGAAAAATAGCTATGATTAATGATTCTGATGTGCTTGTAAATTATAAAGCATCAGAAATAAAAAAATTGGCTAAAGACGCCGGGATAAGGATTGCGGTTGAAAACAAGAAAGTTGTTATTCCAAATGATAAAGAACAGATAAAGGTTATTCTCGGCTTTTTGGATGAGGAGGCATATAAGGGACCGTTTTCGCAAAATACGTTCCTTGCTAATTCAAAAAGAAAGGTTAATAAATAATTTGTAAAAGAAGGGATAGTTTACAAGATGAATGTATTTTTTATAAAGAAATCAAAACTTCTAATTTCAGCAAGAAATAAAGTTTATTAAACTGCCAACTTTGCAATGGTTAAAGCTTATTGGAATATTGGAAAATCAATCATTGGAGAACAAAATGGTAACGAAAAGGCGGATCACGGAACAGGTTTATTGAAAGAATTTTCAAAACAAATGACTCAAGATTTTGGGAAAGGATTTACCGTTGCAAGCTTGAGAAATATGCGGCAGTTTTATTTAACGTTTCCAAACGGCTACGCACTGCGTAGCGAATTGAGTTGGATGTATTATCGACTTTTGATGTGATCTGAAAAGCAAATTACATGAGAATTTTATTTGGAGGAAACTGTAAAGTCTCAATGGAGTACCAGACAACTTGATCGTCAGATAAATTCTTTCTTTTTTGAAAGGTTATTGTCCAGTAAAATAAAGAACAAGTTGCAGAGGAAGTAAAGACATTATAGCTAGCGAAAAAACAGAAGATGTTATTCGTGAACCATATGTGTTGGAATTTCTTGAACTGACATAATGACGATTTTTATGAAAGTGATTTAGAGCAAGCGTTAATTACGTATTTGCAGAAGTTCCTTTTTGAACTTGGCAGAGGTTTTTCCTTTGTCGCAAGGCAGAAAAGAATAACGTTTGATGAACGTCACTAGTTATATTTTGTGGGAAAAGGGATGCACTAGCAGTATTAGTACTGTATAAATGTTGTCTGTTTTTCCGCCATTTTGTGGGGATATGTTTTAGTTCGATACTTATGTTGAGACGGTAGTAATGCTTTCCCACAAGGCTCCGGACAGTCATATCAACGTAAAAGTGAAGTTTGGCGAGGGAAAAGGAAAGGTGCCGCTTGATAAAATAGCGGAGAGGGCAGAAAAGTACAAACCAAAAGAAAAGGTTACATATAAGAAAATAAAGGAGTACATAGAAGAAAAATACGGATTCAAGGTACACACCGCTTACATAGCAGAAGTGAAAAGAGCGTTTGGCCTGCCCATGTATGATGCTCCCAATGCAGTTGAGAAATTAAAGAATCGTAAGGCACATCCGACAAAAGATAAGGTAAGGGCCATCACAGACGCATTAATTCATTTTGAACTTATCAGCAAGAAAGAAGCATCAGCAGTAAAAATCGCACATTTGTCTGGTGTCTGATGTTCACGGTACAATGGACCTGAAAAGGAGGTTGATGAGCATGTTGTGGAAGAAGAAAGAAAAACACTATCTTTATCTTACATACGAAGAGCTGCGCATCGTCATGGCCAGCCTGGTCCATTGTAAAAACAAGCTGATCCGTGAGGGCAGATACACAGACTGCATCGACGAAATGATCGTGAAGGTATCCCGTCTGATGTGAGTTACTACAATTACATATCGTTCCTTTGGGAGCCGCTTATTCTGACAAAGAGTAGGCGGCTTTTTCTATTTCCCTACATAGCCGTCTGCTGCCGCAGGCGGCTCAATCTTTGAAAGGAGGAAAAACCCCAATGGTAAAGACAAAGGTCATTTCCGTGGCGAATCAGAAAGGCGGTGTCGGCAAAAGTACGTCCGTGTACTGTATCGGGGCCGGTTTGGTCGCCGCCGGGCATAAAGCCCTGCTTGTCGATGTGGACCCGCAGGGCGATCTTACCAAAATGCTAGGCCAGCGTAAGCCCCATGAGCTGTCGCTGACCCTGGCAAACAAGATAAATGATATTGTCGCCGGAATGGATGCACCGGTACACCCGGAAGTCATGCACCATGCGGAGGGCTTTGATTTCGTCCCGGCCAACCGCACGCTCTCCGCCGTAGAGGTGGGACTGGTCAATGTGATGAGCCGGGAAACGGTGCTGCGGCAGTATCTGGACAGTGTCAAACAGGATTACGACTATGTTCTGCTGGATTGCCGTCCCTCTCTTGGCATGCTGGTCATCAACGCTCTGTCTGCTTCTGACTATGTTTTGATTCCCGTGCAGGCGGACTATCTTGCGGCGGAGGATATGACGGAACTGATCGGGACTGTGCAGAGCATTAATCGGCAGATCAACCCTAAATTGAAAGTGGGCGGCGTGTTCCTGACGATGGCGAATGAGACAAACTTCCGCAGAGACATCGTAAAGTCTGTCCGGGAGAACTTCGGGAGGCATCTGTCCGTGTTGCAGACTGTTATCCCCTCTACGGTGCGGCTTGCAGAGATCAGTACCGCGGACAAGAGCATCTTTTTGCATGAACCAAAGGGAAAAGCGGCAGATGCCTACCGCAGTCTGGTAAAGGAGGTGATGAGCATTGGAGAAAAAGAGCGCAGCCGATCTTCTGACCTCGGTCGATGAACTGTTTACCACGCAGGCGGAACGGGATGAGGCAAAACGGGAAACGGTAAAGAAGATTCCCATCTCCGAGATCAGCGACTTTCCAAACCACCCCTTTAAGGTGCGGATGGACGAAGCCATGCAGGAGATGACAGAGAGCGTGAAACAGTATGGGGTGCTGGTTCCCGCTATGGTACGTCCAAAGCCGGAGGGCGGCTATGAGATGGTTGCCGGGCACCGGCGCAAGCTGGCGGCAGAGCTGGCACAGCAAACGGAGCTTCCCTGTCTTGTGCGAGATCTTACCGGTGACGAAGCCATTCTTCTGATGATTGACAGCAACCTGCAGCGGGAAAAGATACTGCCATCGGAAAAAGCCTTTGCCTACAAAATGAAACTGGAGGCGATGAAACGGCAACAAGGAGAACGTACAGACTTAACTTCTGTCCCAGTGGGACAGAAGTCGGGATTAACATCAAGAGAGATACTTGCAGATAATTCGCCGGATAGCAATACACAAATTCAACGTTACATTCGTCTGACAAACCTTATCCCTCCGCTGTTGGACATGGTGGATGAGGGCAAGATTGCCATGCGCCCTGCCGTGGAGTTGTCCTACCTGTCCGAAAGCGAACAGATGGCTTTACAAGAAACAATGGAAATGGAGGACTGCACGCCCTCTTATGCTCAGGCGATCAAATTGCGGAGATTTTCGGAGGAGGGAAAGCTGAACGGAGATGTGATTCTGTCCATCATACAGGAAGAAAAACCAAACCAGAAAGAACAGGTAAAGATCCCAAAAGAGCGTATCAGCAAATTTTTTGCACCGGGGACGCCCGTACAAAAGATTGAAGATACCATCGTCAAGGCACTGGAACTTTATCGTAAGCGTCAGAGGGATATGGAACGGTAACTCTCCGCCAAGGGGGACGTATTCCCTGCTATGGGAGACCGTTTGTGTTTCATTCCCCCTCTCCACACCTCACCCCCTGTTACCAGCTGTACCAGCTGAAAAAAGAAATATGATCCATGCCTCCTGCCGGAGAGTTCCGGCACGGAGGATTTTCTTTTTCAGCAGGTAAGCGATATTGGCAGAGCCAAAGAAATCTCACGGAAAGGAGGCGATCAGGATGAATGCGAAAACCATAATCGGAATCGCGCTTGTTGCTGTGATTATCGGCGTGCTGGCATTTCTGAAAATCAAAGGCAGACGCAAGTAATCTTCCACAGGGCGGCATGTTTGGCTGCCCTGTACATAGAAAAATATGAGGAAGGAGATTTCCACAAATGAAACGGGAACGGTTTGAAGAGCGGCTTCTACGTATCTTTGCAGAAGCCGGATATCAGCCAAGTCAGCTTCTGGATATCACACCGGAGGAAATGGTGGAGATACCGGGGATCACGGTGCCCAATATCCGGACGGTTCTGGCTGTTCAGAACAAGGCACTGGATGAAGCTTATGGCGACCATAAAAAGGTGGTGGGTGCGCGTATTCTCTCAGAGATTTCGGAGGCAATGGCAAAAGAAGGAAAACGAGGGCAAAGAGGAAACGGGGTAAGATGCGATGAAGAAAGAAAAGCATATCATCTGGAGCAATTACTTTCTGGACTATGACGACTGGAAGGATGACCTGGAGGAGCAATATCCGGATTTGTCCGAGGATGAGCGCATCTCCCTGATGTATGAAATCAACAATGACTACCTGGAAGATGAGCGCATGAACCTCAACATCCAGTTGGACCGCCCGATTTTAGTGATCGGAGATCTGGGATTATGGGATGGCCGCCACAGCGGATACAAGGAGATCGAGAGTGGGAACATCCGGGACTGCCTGTACGCCGATACGGATTACAGCACCTGGTACGTAGATCAGCTGGGCGACCTGCGATGCGACGCCATTCATCACGACGGCACCAACCACTATCTCTACCGTGCCTATAAAGATGGCATAAGTGATTCCCAGATCGACCTGTTGAAAGAGAAACTGTATGACGGAACGGCGACCCGCGCCGATAACACAAGAGTGACCCGCAGGCTGGGCGATGACATTGCCAGAGTCTACGGGCTTTCTCTTCCCTGGCAGCGGCAGAGCACGGAATTGCAAAGGTAGAAGGAGGCGTAAGCGATGGCAAGAAGGTATGAGCTGATTACGGAGCTGTATCAGCGTATGCAGGAAGCAGTGACCGCTCCGCAGGAATGGCAAAGATTTCTTTCGACCGCCTGCCGGAACTATAAGCTTCCCTTTGATGAACAGCTCCTGCTTTTCGCCCAGCGTCCGGATGCCACTGCTGTACTGGAGATCGAGCGATGGAACAGGCAGTTTGGGCGCTGGGTCAACCGCGGCGCGACGGGAATCGCGGTCTTTGACCGGAACGCTCTCGGACGGTCGCGGCTGAAATACTACTTTGACATCTCTGACACCCATCCGGGACGGTTTGCCAGGCGGGTCCCGCTCTGGCAGATGCGTCCAGAACATGAAGCGGAGATCACGGAGGCACTGGAAAACAACTTTGGGGAGCTGACGGATAAGAGCGGCTTTGCCGAAGCCCTGCTATCCGCAGCCAGGAACGTCGTAGAGGACAATCTTCCGGATTATCTCTCAGAACTGAAATACTACAAGGAAAACAGCCTGCTGGAAGAACTGGACGATTTCAACCTGGAAGTGATTTACCGCGATCTTGTCCGAAACAGCGTAGGCTATATGCTCCTTTTCCGGTGCGATATTGATCCAGCTTTGTACTTTACCGATGATGATTTCCGGGGTGTGATTGATTTCAATACCTCACAAGTCTTAAATGCCCTGGGTGTAGCCACCGGCGACATCGGACAGATGTGTCTTTCGGAGATCGCCCGCACCGTTACGTCGCTGGAGCGGCAGACAAGTTTGAATCGCACAGTGGCGAAGCTTCCGGAGGACGCTTATCCTATAAGCGAAAGCAAGACCAATATACAGGAAAGGAGCGAGGCACATGAACGGGATCACATACAGAATGCAGGACGGCTACCGGATACCGAACCTGCTTCCCCCGCAGGAGATAGAGGTGACGATTGGGAAATACGGCCTGCTGCGCAGGAGGTTCCTGCAGGAACACCGCAGGGTGATGTTTACCAACCTGCTGACCAGCGGCAGGCTGACGGAGCACCTGCTGGAGATCGAGCAGACAGCCAGGAGCCGGGTGGAGCAGATCACGGAGCAGCTGGCGAAAGCCGAGGGCGTGACGGAGCAGCTGAAGGCCGCCAACCAGATGAAGTGGGTGGGGCTGATGAACAGCATCCGGCAGGCCGCGGAGGAGACCGTGCTGATGGAGCTGATCTACAGCTAAACGAAGAAACACCGGAGGAAAACGCGGGAACTGGGGCCCCCAAAAAGCAAATGCTTTTTGGGGAAAGGAGAAGCAAGGGAGCGGAGCGAGAAAGGGAATCCGATGTGGATTCCGTTGCGAGCGGTGCGGACTTTGCGACGACGCGGCTTCCCGCGTTTTTGGATGAGGAGCTGATCTTCGCCATCCTTGCCAACTCGGATGACGACCTGAAATACAAGAAGGCGCAGATCGAGATGTATTTTGCTGCACACCCCGATACCGAGGAACGGACAGAGTATCTGAAAAGCGCCTATCCGGACCGCTATACGGCGCTGCTTGTGGGAGCATCCCGCAGGCGTGTGGGCTATAAAGCACAGGAGAACGGCCTTCTTATTTGGGAGGGCTCTTATCTATCCCGCAGCAGGGAAAGCGTCTTTTCCTGGCAGATCGTGGCAGATTGGACCGCCCAGATCATCGACAAAGGCGACTATCACCTGAACAGGGACAGCAAGGGGCTGAAAACACAAGAGACCCGGCAGCTGTCCCTCTTTGATTTCGCAGAATTTACCGCACCGGAGCAGATGGCACCGGCAGAACCCGTAGCCTATGGGCTCCGCTATCCCCAGCAGGTGATCGATGAGGCTCTTTGTATCGGAGCCAACGACCGTAACAGCCGCCTGATCATCCGCGCCCACTTCATGAAGAACAAGCCCCTTGCGGAGAACGCCCGTTTTCTCATGGAGCATTACGGAGAGAACGGCGCTGGCTTTTACTTGAATGACCGTCCGTATGCCATCTGGTACAACACCGAGGGAATTCGCCTCTCCTCCGGGGACAGCACACAGGGAAATGCCTCCATGCTGATCTCCTGGGAAGACGCGGCTAAGCGTATCCGGGAACTGTTGGACGCCGGACGCTACATGCCTCAGGCAGAACTTGACCGGGTAACAGACTATGAATATCAGGAGGTGGCAAACAGCCTTTGGTATCTCCGTCAGGACTTTGCGGAGGAAGCACGGGAACAGGCCTTGCTTTCGCAAATCAACGGTATCTATACGTCAGGCGGCGGTTTTCTGGAGCAGACGGCACAGATCAAGGAGCTGCTGAAACAGCCGGAGACTTTGCAGGTGCTTGTGGAGGAGTTACAGGACTTCATCTCCGCTTACGAGGGAAACCGCGATCTTCTGCGTTTCCACTTTCACCGCCCGAAACGAATACTGGAACGGCTGACCGACCTGCAGCGTGAGCCAGTCCGCTTTACCGCCGCCGAGGATTACGATCCCCAGCGGCGCTTCTTTATCTCCTTGGACGAGATCGACGGGCTCTTACGGGGCGGCAATTCCCATTACAGGCTGGGCGTTTACTCCTTTTATCTGGAACACCCGGATATGAACGAGCGGGCAAAATATCTGGCGAACTATCACGGCGACAGCGGTCAGCATGGCGGCAACGACAACATCACCTATGGCAGCAAGGGCCTTTCCTTTAGCCACGGCAGCATCACAGCGCCCTATGCCAAGCTGGACTGGAGCTGGAACAAGGCCGCGCAGCGTATTGCAAGCTTGATTGAGAGCGGCAGTTTTCTGTCCGAGGAAGACCGGGCTGCCATGCCGGATTATGAGCGGCGGGTACTTTCGACCATTATCCTCCGCGCTTTTTATGATCTTCCGGAGGAGCACCCCCGTCCGTTCAGCGGCAACCCGATCAGCGATTATTGGGAAGCGGCCCGGGAAATCCAAGCACAGCTCACCGATCCGGTAAAGGTAGAAGCAATCTATCCGATGCTGGTCTCCGCAGCGGACAGTAGCACTCCAGACGACCGGTATTATCAGGACCGGCAGGACGCTTTATTCGCCTTTGTCTCCTACCGGGATGGCACCTATTCCCTGTTCGGGGAAAAGAATGAGTCGGCTCCGACCCCGCCACAGACGCGGGAGGTCCAGCAGGAAAAAACGAAGCAGACTGACTTGGAGAAGGCCATCTGGCTGATCAATGCCTACTGCCAGGAGACCTTTGAAAGTGATGCGGACTTTGCCGACCTTTCCCATGTGGACCTGGCCCTTTCCAGTACCAGCGACGGTGAACATCTAATTGAGGTTTACGCTGATCTTGTGAATTTCCGCCTGATCTATGCCGTGGACGGGGAACCGGTCTATACCAATGAGTGCCAAGGTTTTGCCGAGCTGAACGAGTACCTTGCCAGCCTGGATTTCGACGCTATGGTTGCAGATGCGGAGGAAGCATTTTCTAACAGGCAACCGGAACTATCTGGAATAGAGCAAAGTGCTCCGAAGCCGACACGAGAGGCAGCACCGGTGGCCACCCTTACGCCGCCGAAACCTCGCCGGGAGCGTGTGACCTTTGCCATGCTGCACCCGGAGATACCAGCCGAAGAAAGACACGACTTCCACATCACTGACCCGGAACTGGGCTACGGCACTCCCACGGAAAAATACAGTGCCAATGTCGCCGCCATCCGCACCTTACAGCAGATTGAAGCCGAGGAGCGGCTGGCCACACCAAAGGAACAGGAAATCTTATCCCGCTACGCGGGCTGGGGCGGTCTGTCCGATTGCTTTGATGAGCGCCACAGCAAATATCCGGAACTGAAACGCCTGCTGACCGAGGAAGAATACGCTGCCGCCAGAGCCAGCTCCCTGACCGCCTTTTATACCTCTCCGGTCATTATCAAAGCCATATACGACGCCCTCTCCCAGATGGGCTTTCAGGGCGGCAACATTTTAGAGCCCGCCTGCGGTGTCGGAAACTTCATCGGGATGCTGCCGGAAGGCATGTCGGCACGCCGTACCTAAGGCGTGGAGATCGACAGTATATCAGGGCGGATCGCCCAGCAGCTTTATCAGAACAGTCCGATCGCCGTGAACGGCTTTGAAAAGGTTCAGATGCCGGACAGCTTCTTTGATGTGGCCGTGGGCAACGTGCCTTTCGGTGACTTCAAGGTGCTGGACAAGAAATACGACAAGCACCACTGGCTGATCCATGATTACTTTTTCGGCAAGACCTTAGATAAGGTGCGTCCAGGCGGCATCATTGCTTTTATCACCAGCAAAGGGACAATGGACAAGGAAAACTCCGCCGTCCGCAAATACCTGGCCCAGCGTGCCGATCTGATCGGGGCCATCCGCCTGCCGGATAACGCCTTTAAGCAGAACGCCGGGACGGAAGTCACCAGTGACATCCTGTTTTTGCAGAAGCGGGACCGCATGACGGATATTGAGCCGGACTGGGTACATCTGGACACGGATGAAAACGGCATCCGGATGAACGCCTATTTCGTGCAGCACCCAGAAATGGTGTTGGGCAACATGGTCATGCAGACAGGCCGCTTTGGAGAAGAAAGCGCCTGCAAAGCCCATGAGGACGGCGACCTGGCCGAGCAGCTGCGGGACGCCATCACGGGCCTCCATGCGGAGATCACCGCCTATGAGGTGGAGGAGCTGGAGGAGGACGAGGAAGACCGTTCCATCCCAGCCGATCCCACAGTACGCAATTTCAGTTACAGCATTACGGACGGCGAGTTGTATTTCCGGGAAAACTCCCGCATGTACCCGGTATCCGTTTCTGTCACGGCGGAAAACCGCATCCGGGGCATGATCGCCATCCGGGACCGTGTGCGGCGGCTCATTGAGCTCCAGACCGAGGACTATCCGGAGGCGGACATCCGGGCCGAACAGGGGAAATTAAATCGTCTCTACGACGACTACACCGCCAAATACGACAGGATCACCAGCCGGGGTAACAGCCTTGCCTTCGGGGAGGACGCCAGCTACTGCCTGCTGTGTTCTCTGGAGGTGCTGGACGAGGAAGGAGGCTTCAAGCGCAAGGCGGACATGTTCACCAAGCGCACCATCCGGCCCCATGTGCCGGTGACGACGGTGGACACCGCCAGTGAAGCCCTTGCCGTTTCCATCTCGGAAAAGGCGCGGGTGGATATGGCATATATGGCGGAGCTCTCCGGCAAGACCGGGGCGGAGCTGGAAGCCGAGCTTTCCGGCGTGATCTTCCGGGACATCCGGTGCGCGGAGGAAGCGGCGGATATTTCCAGGGCATTTATAGACCTTGAACGCTTCTCCTTTGTGACGGCGGATGAGTATTTGTCCGGGAACGTGCGCAAAAAGCTCCGCATGGTAAAGGCGCTGGCCGAGGCAAGGCCGGATCTGACTGAACAGGTACAGGGAAATATCACGGCGCTGGAGGCCGTGCAGCCGGTGGACCTGACCGCAGGCGAGATTGGTGTGCGCATTGGCGTCAACTGGATACCCATAGAAGTCTACGAGCAGTTCATGTATGAGCTTCTGGGAACCGGCTATTATGGCAGGGATCGCATCCACGTACTCCACTCCAAAGCTACCGGCGAGTGGAACATCACCAACAAGAATGCCGACAGCAGCAACGTCAAGAGCTTTACCACCTACGGCACCAAACGGATCAGCGCCTATCACATCCTGGAGCAGACCTTAAATCAGAAGGATGTACGCGTCTTTGACCATCTTTATGATGAGAGCGGAAATAAGAAAGCGGTGCTGAATAAAAAGGAAACGGCCATCGCCAAGGACCGGCAGGAGCTGATCAAGACACAGTTTGCCGAGTGGATCTGGAAGGACATTGACCGGCGTGAGCAGCTGTGCTGCATTTACAACAAGACCTTTAACTCTATCCGTCCGCGGGAATACGACGGGCAGCACATCCGCTTCTCTGGGATGAACCCGGAGATCACGCTTCGAAAGCATCAGATCAACGCCATCGCCCACATCATGTACGGCGGGAATACCCTGCTGGCTCACGAAGTGGGAGCAGGGAAGACCTACGAGATGGTCGCGGCGGCGATGGAATCAAAGCGTCTGGGGCTGTGCACGAAATCCCTTATTGTGGCGCCCAACCACCTCACGGAGCAGTGGTCCGGCGAGTGGCTGCAACTCTATCCGTCGGCCAACATCCTCGTTGCCACCAAAAAGGACTTTGAGACCAAGAACCGTAAGAAATTTTGCGCGAGGATCGCGACCGGGGATTATGACGCAGTGATTATCGGCCACAGCCAGTTTGAAAAGATCCCTATGTCCGCCGCGCGCCAGGAGATCCTGATCCAGCGCCAGATCGATGAGATCCTGGACGGCATCGACGAAGCCAGGCGCGCCAAAGCGGAGCGCTACACCGTCAAGCAGCTGGAGCGAACCAAGAAACAACTGGAAGTGAAAATGGCAAAGCTCAACGACCAGAGCCGAAAAGACAGACTTGTGACCTTTGAAGAACTGGGCGTGGACCGGGTGTTTATCGACGAGAGCCATTATTTTAAAAACAGTGCGAAACGTTGTGCATAAGTTATCGTTGACAGCGATAGCGAACAGCACCATGTGAATGCACTTAGTAATAAGAAAAGTTCACAGAGAACTTGAATCTCAAATCAGGGGTGAAAGCCCCCTGCCAT
>NZ_LR130578.1 GCF_900625025.1 Lachnoclostridium sp. Marseille-P6806 | reverse complement strand
CAGATGACACAAACAGCGTATTTTCAAGGTATTTTGCACTATCTGTTGAAGGCCAGCAGGTGAATTTATAGAGATCAGGACTGATTTAGCCCGCTTTCTATTAACGTAATTTTTGAGGTTTCAGTGTATACAATAACTCGGAGGATATGGCGAAACCGTACTGGTCAGGGAACGGGAACGCCGCGGAATTATCGCGTTATTAAAAGAACTGCGACGATAAAGCCGGATTTTCTTAAAACTGTATTAATTTTTTCTTCAAAACTTTTGAATTTCCGCAATTCCTGTTATAGTAACGATCGTCGGGGGCACAGCCAGATGCTTCGGAAGCTCTGCGATCAAAGGAGGGCGTCCGGAAGAAAACAGCTTCGGTAAAGAGGTCAGAATGAGCGAGAAAGAGGTTTTACATCAGGATATGGTACAACAGGATGCGGAAGCTTTGCAGCCGGATACGGCCGTGCATTCGGATGCGGGATCGCAGGAGAACAGCGGGACACTGTCTCGGGATGCGGGAAAGGATAAGACGTCCCGAAAAAAGGAAAAGAAGCCCCGCAGGAAGAAGAAATGGGTTAAATGGGTGATACTCGGGAGTGTGGCGGCGGTCGGCGTCGGTCTTTACATAAACCGAAAAGCAAACCCGAACTACGACGAGGCGGTGGCGGAGCTCCGCGATATCCAGACTTTTCGCAATTTTACGGGCACCATCGAGCCGGTGAGGCAGCAGAATATCATGCCGGACATCACGGGCATCCGGATTCAGAAGCTCTCTGTCAAGGAGGGCGATGAGGTGAAAGAGGGCGATGTGATTGCCGAGCTGGATCCGTCCTCGATCGAGCAGCAGATCGATGAGCTCAAGGCGGCGATGTCGGCATCGGATCAGGCGAGCGCGATTTCGATCAAGATTGCGAACAAGAATTACAGCAATTACCGTTCGGATATCGACAACGGTCTCAATTCGCAGATCCTCTCGGCCTCGCAGGCCATCGACGCGGCCATGGCACAGCTTGTGTCCGCCCAGCAGGCCTATAATAATGAGGTGAACCTGAACAACGCAAAGCTCAGCCAGATTGTGCTCGGCGCGATGCAGTCGGTGGATCAGGCCTATAACGGCGTCCGCACGGCGGAGCTGCAGGCGAGTCAGGCCAACGCGGCGCTGGACAGGACGAGAAACAAGTCCGACGCGGCCTTTGCCGGAGGTTCGAAGCAGGATGCGGTCGACAGCGCGCAGAATGCCGCAGACACGGCCTCTCTCAGTCTGGAGAATGCATGGGCGGCCTACAACAACGCCGTCACCGGATATAAGGCGGCGAAGATCAACGAGGAGAACAGTCTGACGGGGGCCTATGACGCGCTCGTCACGGCGGAGATATCCTATCTCAATGCCCTCGACAGCTACAACGCGGTGCTGAACGGGGTGAAGGAACAGATCGAGAGCTATGCACTGCAGGCGGAGCAGGCGAATGTCTCGGCAAACAGCGAGGTCAATGAGCTCAAGCTCGCCAATCTCGAGAAGAATATAGAAAAATGTACTGTGAAAGCGCCGATGGACGGCGTCATCACCTCTCTCAATGTCAAGGAGGGAGATCTGGTCAGCGCGACGAACGCCATGACGACGATCACGAGCTTTGACACGATGAAGGTGGCGATCAAGATCAACGAGTACGATATCAGCGGTGTGACGGAGGGGAGTTCTGTCACAATCTCGGTCGACGCGCTGGACAAGAGCTACGACGGAACAATTTCGCGCATCGCCCGCACGGCGACGGTGGCAAACGGCGTTTCCTATTTTGAGTCCGAGGTGGAGTTTGCGGGGGACGATGACGTCCGCACCGGCATGAGTGTGGAGGTCAAGCTGATCATCGACGATGTGAAGCAGGCGGTTTCTGTCCCGAGCAGCTTTGTTCAGACGAGAACCGACGGCAGCGCCTATGTCCAGCGCTATGCGGAGGGTTCCAAGACCGTGACGGAGCAGGATGTGGAGATCGGCGTCACGGACGGCGTGTACACCGAGATTGTGAGAGGCGTTTCAGAGGGCGATGTCGTGGTTGATACGACGCCTGCGCTTAACTACCTGACAAATGAATCCTCTATGTACGTTGAAAACGGAGAGGCGGAGAAATGATGCAGGCGGCACAGGGGAAAAAGGCGGGAGACCGTATTCTGGAGATGCGGGGGATCACCAAGGACTACGTGCTTGGCGAAGAAACCTCGCACGTGCTGAAGGGAATCAGCCTGGATGTGCGGCAGGGAGAGTTTCTTGCGGTCCTCGGGCCCTCCGGCTCCGGCAAATCCACACTCATGAATATCATCGGCTGTCTGGACGTGCCGACGGGCGGTGAATATCGCCTTTCCGGGAGACTGATTGCGGAGCAGGATGAAGCGAGCCTTGCGAGGATCCGCAACCGGGAGATCGGCTTTGTGTTTCAGCAGTTTCAGCTTTTGCAGAAGCAGACGGCGCGGCAGAATGTGGAACTGCCTCTTCTGTATGCGAACATGCCGGAAAAAAAACGCCGCGCGCGCGTGGAGGAGGTGCTCTGCCGCGTGGGGCTTGAGGACCGGATGGATTATTATCCGAATCAGCTCTCCGGAGGCCAGCAGCAGCGCGTGGCGATTGCCCGCGCGATTTCGGTGAACCCGACGGTTCTGCTCGCCGACGAGCCGACGGGGGCTCTCGATCAGAAGACCGGAGGACAGGTGATGGAGCTGTTCCACGAGCTGAATAAGGAGGGCCGGACGATCATCATGATCACGCACGACCGCCATATCGCGCAGCATGCGGGGCGGATCGTCAGGATCCTTGACGGCAATCTCAGCGAGGGAGATATTGAAGATGCTTAATTTCGGAATGTTTCGGCAGAGCTTCGCCATGTCTCTGCAGAATATCAGGGCGAACAAGCTCCGGTCGTTTCTCACGATGCTCGGCATTGTGATTGGTGTGGCATCCGTCATTGCGCTGATCACGATTGTCGGGGGCGTGACGGATTCCATCATGGGGACTTTCGGCGACATGGGAGCCGGAACGCTTACGGTCAATGTGTACGGGACGGGGATGAAGAGCGGTCTCTCGGACAGCGACCTGCAGACGCTGGCAGCCATCGACGGCGTGGACGGCATTGCTCCGTCCAGCTCGCTTACCACGACCGCGGCCTATGGCGGAAAGGTTTACGATAAGGTGATGGTCGACGGCCAGAATGCGATCTTTTTTGTCCACAACAACATCATCGCAGAGGGACGGGGCCTCACGCAGGCCGACATAGACGGAAATTCTCTCGTTTGCATTGTGGACAAGACCTTTATGGACAAGGTGCTCTACGGCAGCAGGGCGATCGGGCAGGTCGTCCGCATCGGCGGCTACGATTATACCGTGGTCGGCGTCAAGGGAGAGAGCAATTCCCTGTCCGGCATGTTTACAGATACCTCTTCGTTCGACGGAACGGTCATTGTTCCGTATCGGAACGCGATGCGCATGAGCGGTCAGAAAGACGTGACGAGCCTTGAGCTTTATATGATCGAGGGGGCAGATGCGGCCGCCGTGGAACGGCGGGTCCGCGCGGCGCTGAGCAATATTTTCAACAAGGCAAAGAGCAGCTACATGGTGGTAAATGCCAAGTCGCTGATGGACGCCATGGGGCAGATCAAGGGGATGATGTCCACGATGCTGGGGGGAATCGCCTCGATTGCGCTGCTTGTCGGCGGTATCGGGATCATGAATATGATGCTGGTTTCGGTATCGGAGAGGACGAAGGAAATCGGCCTGCGCAAGGCGCTGGGAGCGGAGCCGAACCGGATCCAGGCACAGTTCCTGATCGAGTCGGTGGTGCTGTCGGTGCTGGGCGGCCTTATCGGCGTGCTGTTCGGCGAGCTGATTGCGCTGGGAGCGTCGGCGGCGCTCAAGACGACCTTTACGATATCCTACCGGGCGATTGCTCTGGGAGTGGGCTTCTCGGTCGCCGTAGGCGTTATTTTCGGATGGGCCCCCGCGAGGCGTGCGAGCCGTCTGAATCCGATCGATGCCCTGCGCGCGGACTGAGCATGACAATACAAAGAAAGGAATACAGGATAATGAGCGAGATCAGAAAGAGAGCGGCGGCGCTGCTTCTGGCGGCCTCCGCAGCGGCATCGTCATTTGCGTTTTCGGCAGTCCCCGCGGCGGCGGCACCGGCCTATCCGTCCAAGTGGCAGGTTCAGATCGGCTGGACGGACGTGATCGGAGCGGGGCTTCTCAAAACGACCGATGCGGACGCGGTCTACCGCCAGCTCCGCAACAGCTTTATGTATCAGCTGATGTCGGAGGGCGATCTGTACCGCCTTGCGCAGACAGAGGGAGTGAAGATTCCGGCGCAGTCCCTGTCGAGACTGGCATCGGAGGGCTGGATCTCCGGCTATACCTACAAGATCATTGCCGGGCTTCCGCTGACGCCGGCCGACATGGCGGACGTCTATGACGCGTCCTATTACTACACGAACAACGTCTGGCTCCACGGCGTGATCGATCCGGCGGACACGAATGCCCTGTTCCAGAACTTCCTCGCCGTCGGCATGCAGGTGGGCGCGCAGGCAAATGCCGCGTTCCGTCCGGCCGCGTACCGCGCCTCGAATAAAACGCTGAACGACGCTTACGGAGACGCATGGGCGAATTATTATGTGAATTATATTCTCTACCACGATTTTTCAAAGCCCTATCAGGGATAAAAATTCCTGGCGGTATCTTGCAAGCCCGTGGAAAGAGTTTAGAATGAAACCGGAGACGTTTGTGAATCACTCACAGACGCCCGGTTTCTTTTTGTTAAGGACGGTATGTTGCATATGATGAAAAGCATGACGGAGGGATCGCCTCTGCGGCTGATTCTGCAGTTTTCTCTTCCGCTGCTCGCGGGCAATCTTTTTCAGCAGACGTATAATATGGTGGATGCCGCCATCGTCGGGCAGACGCTCGGCGCATTGGCGCTGGCGGGCGTCGGAGCCTCGTCCAGCGTTCAGTTTCTGGTGATGGGCTTCTGCATCGGGACGGCGATCGGTTTTACGATACCAGTGGCGCAGTGTTTTGGAGCAGAGGATTACCGAGGGATGCGCTCGTACATTTTTCACGCGGGGGTCTGGTGTCTTGCTTTTGCGACAGTGCTGACAACGCTTACGGCGCTGCTGTGTCCGCAGATTCTGCGTCTCCTCCAGACGCCGGGGGATATTTTTGGGGATGCCTATCGGTATCTTCTCATTATATTTCTCGGCATCCCATTTACCCTGCTTTACAATCTGCTCTCTGGAATGCTTCGCGCCGTCGGCGACAGCAGGACGCCGTTCTTTTTTCTCGCCCTGTCGGCCATACTGAATATCGGTCTGGATGTCTTCTGCATCATGGTGCTGCACTGGGGTGTTGCCGGGGCGGCGTTTGCAACCGTTGTCTCGCAGGCGATCAGCGGCATTCTCTGCCTTGTCCTGATCCACAGGCGCTTTGACATCCTGCATCTTCGCAGGGAGGACAGGGTCTGGGACGGGCACCGGGCGGCCAATACGCTGCGCATGGGGGTCCCCATGGGCCTGCAGTATTCGATCACGGCCATCGGCAGCATGGTGATGCAGTCGGCCAACAACGGGCTCGGGACGGTGTATGTTTCCGCTTTTACCGCCGGAATGAAGATCAAACAGCTCACGATGTGCCCCTTTGACGCGCTTGCTACGGCAGTGTCGACCTTTGCCGGCCAGAACTACGGGGCGGGGAGGACGGACCGGATACGGAAAGGACTGGGGATCGGTCTTGCGATTGCGGCTCTGTACGGGCTCTTTGCGGGCGTGGTTATGGGCGTTTTCGGGAGGACGATGTCGATGCTGTTCGTTCCCGCGTCGGAGAGCGCCGTGCTCGACGCGTCGGGACTGTATCTCAGGCGGCTGGGTTATTTTTACTGGACGTTGGGGCTCCTCGGTGTCGCGAGAATGTGCACGCAGGGGCTCGGCTGCTCGGGGCGCGCGATGGTCAGCGGGGCGGTGGAGATGGTCGCCCGCATCCTTGTCAGTGTGCTGCTGGTTCCTGTTTTTGCCTATGATGCGATTACGTTCGGGGATCAGAGCGCGTGGGTATCGGCTTGCCTCTATATTGTTCCGATGTGCTTTGCCGTGGTGAGAAGGCTGCCGGGAAAAGGCTCCGGGGCGGAGAGATGACCGGCAGGGGCGCTATGACGCCTCCTGCCGGAGCAGGTACAGAAAGGTGGGAGTTATGTGGCTTCTGTTTGCTGTCGGCTCAGCGGTTTTTGCCGCATTGACATCGATTCTTGCCAAGGTGGGCATCAAGGACGTGAACGCGGGTCTTGCCACGGCGATCCGCACCTGCGTCGTGCTCGTCATGGCGTGGGGGATGGTTTTTCTCACCCATGCGCAGGGAGGCATACTGGTTATCAGCAGAAAGAGCTGGATGTTTCTCATCCTGTCGGGGCTTGCGACGGGAGCGTCGTGGCTCTGCTATTACTGGGCGCTTCAGATTGGAGAGGTTTCCAAGGTGGTGCCGGTCGATAAGATGAGCACGGTGCTGACCCTGATTCTGGCTTTCCTTTTTCTGCACGAGCGCATGACGGCGAAATCGCTGATCGGCACGCTTCTCCTGACGGCGGGGACGCTGGTGATGGTGTTGTAAGGGATTCCGGCTTTGCGCAGGACAGGATTGCACGACTCTGTCATGAGCGTTGAATGCGCCCTCACAGCACCACGCCGTCCTTGAAGATGGATATTTCTCTGCAGCCGTGTATTTCCGAGAGCGTCCGCTCGCCGGAGGCGATCCGGAGGACCTGCGTAAGAAGCCGCTCGCCGGCCTCTTCGATGGTTTCGCTTCCGTCGGCGATCGTTCCCGCGTTGAAATCGATCCATCCACGCTTGCATTCAAAAAGCGCGGTGTTGGAGGATATTTTCACCGTCGGGGCCGGCGCGCCGAACGGTGTTCCGCGGCCGGTGGTGAAGAGGATGAGCTGTGCTCCGGCAGCCGTCAGGTTTGTGGCGGATACAAGGTCGTTTCCCGGGCCGGAGAGAAGCTGCAGGCCTTTTTTTTGTACCGGCTCCGCATAGGAGAGCACGTCGACGATCGCCGCAGAGCCGCCTTTCTGTATGCAGCCGCAGGACTTGTCCTCGAGCGTCGTGATGCCGCCCTCGCGGTTGCCGGGCGACGGATTTTCGTAGACGGCCTGTCCGTGAGAGAGAAAATAGCTCTTGAACGCATTGACCATGCGGACGGCCCGGTCGAACACATCCCTATCGGCACATCTTGCAAACAGCAGATTTTCCGCTCCGAACATTTCCGGCACCTCCGTCAGGATGGCGGAGCCGCCGGCGGCGACAAGGAGGTCGGAGAAGCGGCCGACGGCCGGATTGGCGGTAATGCCGGAGAGACCGTCGCTTCCGCCGCATTTCATGCCGACGACCAGATCCGAGACGGGGCAGACCTCCCGCCGGAACCGCCCGGCGAATGCGGCGAGCTCACGGAGCATGACGGAGCCGGCTTCCAGTTCATCCTCCACGTCCTGACAGAGGAGAAAACGAACCCGCTCGGGATCGAAATCTCCCAGAGCCTCCCGGAACATATCCATCTGCAGATTTTCGCAGCCGAGCCCGAGGCAGAGCACCGCGCCGGCGTTGGGGTGACGGACCAGCGCGGCGAGAAGACGCTTTGTCTGTTCGAGGTCGTCCCCGAGCTGCGAGCAGCCGAACGGGTGCGGCCAATGGTAGAGACCGTCGATGGAGCCGCGGACAAGAGACTGGTTCATGGCGGCGAGCTGCTTCGCCGTGTCGTTTACACAGCCGACGATCGGCACAATCCAGATTTCGTTCCGGATGCCGGTGCGGCCGTCCTTTCTCCGGTAGCCGAGAAAGCTCTGCGGTTTCGCGGTAGGCAGAGGGAAAGACTGCGGGACATACCGGTAATCCGTCTGTTCGGACAGCAGGGTTGCGGCATTGTGCGTATGCACATGGCAGCCCTGCGGGATAAGGCGCACGGCAGAGGCGATGGGGGTTCCGTATTTGATGATGCTCCCGCCTGCAGGGATATCCGTGAGGGCGATTTTGTGTCCCTGCGGGATGGACTCCCGGGCGGTGATCCGCTCTCCGCGGATATTGAGCACGGCATCGCGGGGCAGCGCCTCCAGAGCGACGGCGACGTTGTCGGACGGGTGAATCTGTATGTATTTCATCGTGGTCTAAACTCCTTGTGCGAAAGTGTTTACAGGAGCGAGGCAAAAGCCGCCTCCGCGCCGTCCCGTCGGATCAGGGCGAGGCCGGTGCAGAGCGTTTTTTCAAGTCCGGGGAGCTTTGTCAGATCTTGTCCCCACATTTTTTCGCAGGAGAGGACGTCGTGCACCAGCGCTTCATCAGAGGCCGTGCGGCGGCTCCAGTAGAAGTCGAGAACCCAGTCGTCGTCCCGGATGACATATTCGTCGCCTGCGGGGCGCCTTGCGGTCAGGCCGTTTTCATCGAGCCGCAGGAGCTCTGTGGAATAGAACGCGATATATGCGGCAAAGCCCATGCAGAGCGCCTCGGGAAGACGGCCGGCCATTTCCGTGTATTCCAGAAGCGAGGGGAGATTTCTCGTTTTCCACTTGGAGGTGGAATTTAAGGAAATGCTGAGCAGCGAGTGGTCGATGAACGGATTGCTGAACCGGTCTGTGACCGCTGCGGCAAACTGGCGGCAGTCCTCCTCGTCGAG
This sequence comes from Lachnoclostridium sp. Marseille-P6806, assembly GCF_900625025.1. GTDB lineage: Bacteria > Bacillota > Clostridia > Lachnospirales > Lachnospiraceae > CAG-791. The sequence goes on along the minus strand of NZ_LR130578.1, from coordinate 265,738 downwards.
GGGAAGAACCGGAATAACCTCGTCGAAGAGGAGCTTGTTCATGAAGCCGTGTATGACCTCGTTCTTCATGCAGTCGCGGACGATATCGAAGCCGGCCAGATACGCGCCGGGAACAAAGCCGGTGTGCGCGCCGTTCAGGATGCGGACCTTTCTTTTTTTGTAGGGTGAGACTTCGGGGACGACGTGCACGTTGAGGCTGGCTCTCCGGAACGGGAGCCGCTCCTCAAGAGAGACCGGGCCCTCGATATACCAGACGCCGAAGACCTCGCTGACGTCCTTGAGCTCATCGGCGTAGCCGTTTTCCTCATCCATCTGCGCGCTGACGGCGGGATCGCCGATGCGGCCCGGAACAATGCGGTCCACGAGCGTGGAGCAGAACAGGCATTCCTGCGCGAGATAGCGCCGGAAATCTTCGCCGAGCTTCCAATCCTCCGCGTGCCGCAGAACCGTATCGCGGAGCACGCGTCCGTTGTCGTCGATCAGCTCGCAGGAGAGAATGACCGGCGCGGCCTGCCCCGCCTGAAAACGATGATGCAGGAGGACGGCGAGCTTTGCCGGGAACGAGCGGGGCGGCGCATCCTCGAAGCGGCAGGAGGCGTCGTAGACGATGCCGGCCTCGGTCGTGTTGGAGGCGATATATTCCAGATCCGGACTCTCCGCAATCGAAAGGATGCGCTGCCAGTCGTCCGGCTCATAGGGGTTGTAACAGGCGTCTACGGCTGAGATCACGCGTTTTCTGTCGATTCGTTTTCCGTTCTCGGAGCCGCGCAGATACAGCGTGTACAGTCCCTCCTGCGCGTTGATCTGCCGGGTGAGTCCCTGCGGAATGGGCTGCACGAGGGCGATCTTTCCGTTCCAGCCGGCCTTTTCGTTGGCCACGTCGAACCAGTAATCCACAAAGGCGCGGAGAAAATTTCCCTCGCCGAACTGGAGGAGACGGACTGGGGCCGTTCCTTTTTCCAGAAGATATCCGTGAAAATTCTTTTTTTTCAGAAGCTCATAGCTCAGTGTTTCCATGTCTGACATCGTCTTTTCCTTTCTGATATGCGGAGTATCGGTGCCGCCGGGTGTTCAGAGCTCGAAGTAGCGCGCGGCGTTGTAGTAGCAGATGTTCTCCACAAGCGTTCGGAGCGCCGGCTCGTGATCGGGATATTCGCCGTTTTCAACCAGCTCGCCGAGATAGCGGCAGAGAAGACGGCGGAAATACTCGTGCCTTGTGTAGGAAAGAAAGCTCCTTGAATCCGTCAGCATGCCGACAAAGCTGCCGAGGAGTCCCAGCTCGGCGAGATCGCTTATCTGCTTCAGGTTTCCGGCCTTGGTGTCTTGAAACCACCACGCGGCGCCGAGCTGCATTTTTCCGGGGATTTCCTCCGACTGGAAGCAGCCGAGCGTCGTCACAATCTGGCGGAAATCGCTGTCGTCGAGAGAAAAGACGATGGTGCGCGGCAGCTCGTCCCGCGCTTCAAGATCGCTGAAAAACGCAGCCATGTTGTCGCCGGAGACGGTTTTGCGGATCATATCGTAGCCGGTATCGGGGCCCTCGGCAAGGAACATCCGACGGTTGTTGTCCCGGGAGCAGGAGTAGTGAAGCTCCATGACGATGTGCTCTCTGCGGTATTTTGCGGCGAGCGCGGAGAGAAGCGCGGTCTGGTAGGCCTCGGCGTTCTCCTGCGCGATCGCTTTCCCGCAGAGAACGGCCCGGAGAGCTTCGTCGCACACCGAAAGGGGAGCCGGACGGTACATGAAGTAGTCGAGTCCGTGATCGGAGGCGCGGCAGCCGTGCGCCTTGAAGAAGTCGATTCTCTGATACAGCGCGTCGATGACCTCCCGCGTGGAGCGGAGGCTTTCCTTTCCGACGGAGGCCGCGAGCTTTTTCATGTATTCCGGAAAGTCCGGCTTTGTGATATTGAGGGCCTTGTCGGGACGGAACGAGGGACAGACGAGAAAGCCGGCGTCCGGCTCCGCGGCGAGCTTTTCGTGCCACTCGAGGGTGTCGGTCGGATCGTCGGTCGTTCCGATATAGCGGAGCGACGACTTGCGGATGATGCCGCGGACGGAAAGCGAGGGGTCATTCTGCAGCATGTCGGAGCTTCTATCCCATATTTCCCGCATGGTTTCCTTTGTGAGCGGCTCGGTGATCCCGAAATAGCGCTGGAGCTCGAGATGCGACCACACGACCATCGGATTGCCGGGGGCCATGGCGAGCGTCTCGGCGAATGCGGCGAACTTTTCATAGGGGTCCGCGTCTCCGGTGACGACGCGCTCCGGGAAGCCGGCCGAGCGCATCAGCCGCCACTTGTAGTGATCGCCGAAGTACGAGCCGTCCGGATTCCGTCCGCCGAGCCATATTTCAGAGAGATTGCGGTAGCGGCGGTCCTCATAGATTTCTTTCGGCGAGATGTGGCAGTGATAATCGATGATCGGCAGTGTTTCCGCGTAATCGTGAAAAAGACGCGCGGCCGTTCCGGTATTCAGCATGAAATTGCGGTCAATAAACGGTTTCATGAAAATCCTCCGTGTCGAAGCGCTTTTTAGCGAGGCGCTCCGTGTCTCATGGGCTTACAGCGAGGTGTCAAGAAAAACAGGGTGCTCCTCAAGCGAGGTATTGGGCTGATAGAGCACGAGCTTTGTTTTTCCGTCAAAGGTAGAAAAAAGCATGCCGTGGCCGCCGTTCTCGGCAAAGAGGGGAGCGGGGTCGACGGTCCAGCGTCCGGTGATATCACCGTTGTCCGAGCGCGCGACGGCCTCGGCGTAGCCCTTTTCCCCGAATGTGGCCCAGAGCATGATCAGCTCTCCGCTGTTCCGGCGCCAGAGGAACGGCCCGTCCGTCACATACGCCGGTCCGTCCCACTGCCGGTTCCGGATCGCCCTCGCCCAGCCGGCATCGGAGGCCTGAAGCAGAGCCCGGGGCGTGCCGTCCCGGCGGGTCAGATCCGAGGACAGGGGAACGGCGCAGATCTGACCGTCGCCGAGATCCGTCCACTCGTGGCTGAACACCATCCACGGGCGGCCGTTCCGATCCAGATAAAAGGTCCCGTCAAGGCACTGCCACGGCTCGGGAGTGATCTTGCCTTCCGAGTGGAGCCGATACGGTCCGAGCGGCGACGCGGCGCGCAGAATCACCGTGCCTTTCCGGTTCTCGGCGGAATTTGCGAACGTGGCGAAGAGATAGAAATATCCGTTGTAGAAGTGAATTTCCGGGGCCCAGTAGCACTTGTCGGCCCAGAAGCCCTCCGGCCGGTGAAAGAGCTCCACGGGGCCCTCCCAGTTTATGAGATCCCTGCTGTAATAGCCGTCGAAGCCGTCGGCGCGGTCGGTCCATGTCGTTGCGGCCCGTGTGCCGGTCATGTAGTAGACGCCGTTGTGGGCAAGGACAAAGGGATCCCGGATATTGATTTCATGCAGCTTCATATAAATCTCCATGCCGAAGCACTTTGTGCGATGAGGCTATTTGGGCTTCGGCACAAACAGACGTGTGCAAAAACCATCGCATCGGCGTAATTTTTACACTGTTTTTTTCCATTCATCGGGCAGATAGGTCAGGGTGTTCCGGATCATATCGTCCGCGAGCGCGCGGGTCTTCTCCCGGTCGCGGCATTTTGCCGAGAAGTTCGGGTCATGCAGGAACGCCTCCGTGACGAGCTCCGGGTCAAAGGTCAGCGCGGCGCGAAGCGTCCGCTCGTGATTTTCCACATGGGGCAGGATCAGAGCCCGGATGCTCTCGGGGAGAGCGCCGGCGGCGACGGGCCGGATATGGCCGAGCTCAAAGACGGCGTTGGTCTCCACGACGGCGTCCGCGGGGAGATTGGAAATCTGGAGCGCGGTATTGGGGAGGTTGACATTGGAGAGGAAGCGCTCCAGACCGCAGAGCGCACGGATCAGGCGAATGCCCTCCTCGCCGGTCGGAGAGAGCGCGAGCTCCTCCTCCCCGGAGACAAGGCGCTGCGAGCGGGCAAGGCGTTCTTTCAGATCATTCTTTCTCCAGTCTACGCCGGTGAGGCCGAATTTCCATGAGCGGACGGTTTCGGGATCATTCAGATATTCGTTTCCCGGCATAAATTCCGCGAGATGCCGGTCGCCGGCGGCGGCAATCCAGCCGTAGCGGAGGAAGAGATCCATCTTCACGCGGTGCGCGCAGTGAAAGGAGGAGTTCATCCAGCTTTCATCGCGGAGCTCGAAGCCCTCCTCAAAGCGGCGGTCGATGTAGTGGCGGTAGACCGGGAAAAGGTCGACGCCGCGGAAGGATGCGCTGGAAAACCATGTGAAATGATTGATGCCGAGGACGTTGACGAAAATATCGTGCCAGTCTTTCGCGCGCTCTCCGGTTTCTTTCTCAAGAATCCCCTGCAGCACCTTCTGCGTCCCGAATACCTCGTGGCAGCAGCCGAACGCCCGGATCTCCGGGAATGTATAATAGAGCGTCTTTACGCACAGCGACATGGGGTTCGTGTAGTTGATGACCCATGCGTCGGGGGAGCAGCGGCGTATCGCCTGCGCGATTTCGACAAACATCGGAATGGTGCGCAGCGCGCGGATGATTCCGCCGGGGCCGGCGGTGTCGCCGACGGACTGCCAGCAGCTAAGGCGCTCGGGAAGATGAACATCTGACTGCATTTCGTCAAAGCGGCCCGGGAGAATGGAGATCACGACGAAGTCGCAGCCGGAGAGGGCGCTCTCCAGTGAATCGGAGACGGAAAAGCGCCAGCGGCCAGTCGCCTCCGGGCGCTGCATCAGGCGATTTCCGATGATCTGATTGGCCTCGGCCGCGCCGCGGTCGATATCATACAGCCGCACCTCGCCCGACAGCTGTGCCTCTCTCGCCAGATCGGTCATAAAGGTCCACGCCCAGCCGCGGGAGCCTCCGCCGATATAAGCGATTCTGATGTCTTTTACGCACTGGTCTTCATATTGCATGGCAAGCCTCCGCAGAAAATGCCGCAGGGTCTGCTCCGCAGAATTTCCGGGAGCTGCGGCAGAAATGAGCTTCGGAGCGCTGCTCCGAAACCGGATCCATGCCATCATCATACGGGGAAGCGGATAAAATTACTTTCATAATCGGACCAAAATTCGTAAAACTTATCTTATCGGACAATCAGAATTGTGTTATGGTAAATAGGTAGTGTAAAAAATCGCGCGGATGCTCTGATTTGTTCCATGAGCGGAAAGTGCTGCTGCGCCGTGGGACGGCATGAGCCGCAGAGCGGCCCGGCAGTCTGCGCGCCGCGCAGCAGGGAGGAAATGCTTGAAGCCGAAATATGCGGATCGGGAGGAAAATCCTGTTTTTGTCGGAGAGGTGCCGGGGCTGTTTGTCGAGGAAGCGTACCGCAGCTCCTCCTACGCCATGCGCACCCGCCATTTTCATGACAGCATGGAGCTGTATTTTCTTATGGAGGGGGATCGTCTTTATTTCATCGAGCAGAATACCTGTCATGTGAAGCCCGGCATGGCCATACTGATCGGGCGGAACCGGATTCACAAGACCAGCATGTACAGCGAGGATCCGGTGCATCGCCGCTTTCTTCTGCAATATGAGGAGGAGCCGTTCGACGCGCTGCTGAAAGGCCTCGGCTACCCGGGCTTTGATGAATTCGGCAGTCGCTTTCAGGGGCCCGCGGTTTTCACGGAGGCCGAGTGGGGGCAGGCGCTGCGGATTATGGAGGATCTCAGGCAGACGCTTGGAGAGGCCGGCGTGCCGCAGCCCGGTCGGTCGCGGGCTCTGCTTCGCGCGGCGGAGCTGCTCGGGCTTTTCGCCCATGCGGCGGAGCGGGGAGTCCCCGGAGAGAAGCGGGAGGACCGGTCGCTGCGCGGGGAGCTGCGGGATGGGACGGATCAGCGCTACAAGGTGGACGAGCTCGCGCAGTATCTCCAAAAGCACTGCGGTGAAAGTCATTCGCTGGATGCGCTGGCCGCAAAATTTTATATCAGCCGGTCGAGGCTGACGGTGCTGTTCCGGCAGGTGACAGGCTTTACGGTCGTGGAGTATCTGATGTTTATGCGGATGCGGCGGGCGCAGGAGCTGCTCTGCGGAACGGCGCTTTCCGTCACGGAGATTGCGGCGCAGACAGGCTTCGGCAACGTCACGTATTTTGAGAGGGTCTTCCGGACGATGACGGGGGACAGGCCTCTGCATTACCGCAGGACGCATAAAAGCGCTTCGGCGCAGACAGAGGATTCATTATGAAAAGTTTTTTTCGTGCGGACAACCCGGTGTGGAAGTTTATCGGAAATCTCGCGGATTTTTTTGTCCTGTCGCTTCTCTGGGCGCTGTGCTCCGTTCCGGTCGTGACCGCCGGCGCGGCGACGACGGCGCTGTACTATGTGACGCTGAAGATGGCGTCGAATCAGGAGGGACGGCTCTGGCAGCAGTTTTTCCACGCCTTTCGCCGGAATTTCAGGGCGGCAACCCTGCTGTGGATCGGCTTTCTTACGGCGGGCGCCGTTCTCGCCGCGGATCTGTATTACGGGCTGCGCTACGGACTGCGCGGCGGGTCGGCGGGGGCGCAGGCCATGCTGGTGCTCGCACTGGTCGTGACCCTTTTGTATCTGTGCCTTTTATCCTTTGTATTTGCTCTTCTTGCCCGTGTGGAGAACCGCCCGGCGGCGATTTTTGCCATGGCGGGCGGCATGCTGCTGCATAATTTTCTGCCGGTTCTTTCGGGGGTTCTCGTCATGACGGGTTTCTGGCTCGTCGGCATCTTTGTTTTCGCCCCGCTCCTTGTCGTCGTGCCGGGGTTTCCGGCGTACTGCAACAGCTTTCTTTATAACCGCATTCTTGCCCACTACGGCTTTTCTCTCGAGGATCGCGACGGGGCGCGGCGCGGGGAGGGGGATCAGGCCGGGGACCCCTGAGGACCGCTCCTGTCGGCGCCGGGCGGAGCGCCTATTTTGCCGTTCCGCTGCCGTACTTGCTGGAGACGGTGGCCCTCTTCCGGTAATCCCGGGGAGAGCAGCCCATATAGCGGCGGAAAAGATCCTTGAAATAATTGCTGCTCGTAAAGCCGCAGTCCATGGCGACCTTTGTGATGGAATCATCGCTCACGATGAGCTGATGCGTCGCCTGCCGGATCCGCGCGTTGTTCAGGTATTCCTTGAACGTATGTCCGGTTGAGACGCGGAACTTGTGCGAAAAATAGGCCGGATTCAGGCCGAGCTGCACCGAGACGGATTTCAGCGTGAGCGGCTGGGAAAAGCGCGTGTCGATGAGATGCAGCGCTTTTTCGATATCGGGCTCCATCGCCGTCATCGGGATGAAGATGTCCTGCGCCGGCGTGGAGTGGTTCAGCACCTGAATGAGCAGCTCGCCGGAGTAGAGCGACAGGAGCGTCTCGGAATGCTGCTCGGGGGATGCCTGCTCGTCGGCCATTCTGCCCAGTACATTCATGATGAGGGTGCGGCCGGCGTGGTCGAGGATCCTCTTGCCCGAACCGGAGAGCATGTCCCGGAGGCCAAAGACCCCGCAGGTTACCTCCTCCGGCAGATATTCCGTGTTGATGTAGACGGCGATGCGCTCCGAGGCCGTCCGCCCGGTATAGCTGGTATTGTGCCGCACATGGGGCGCCACGATCATGATGTCGCCCTCGCGCAGATGCACGTAAGAGCCGTTGATCATGTACATGCACTGCCCCTGATGCAGATAGTAGAACTCGAGAACCGAGTGCGTGTGCTCGTAGGGCATATAGAACTGCGGCATTCTGGTCTGCGCCTCTATATAGAAATGTACGGCGTCTCCGGAAAGCGCCGCATCGTCCGGCGCGCCTCCCTCTCTCATCGGAAATCTGCGCATGAAAAGCTCCATTCACTGCGGCCGTCCTATCGGGGCCGGAACCGCTGCGGGCGGGAATGCCCGCGGCTTTTTTATTATTACAATGCAGAAGCCGGCACGGCGTCAAGCCTCTCCTAATGATTCAGAGCGCCGTCATGGCGCAGAAGAAAAAATAGCCCGCAGAGGCAGGTGTTCCGGCTCTGTTTCTGATCAGAATGGATAAGAGAGGGGGCAAAAAACAGCGAAATGCTGTCGCATCAAATATAATAATCAGCGGTTTATTGATATATTACTATATTTTGCGGTATTTTTCAGGAAACAGAATCCCGTATACTCTTCCATAGCAGAGAGCAGACAGGAAATATCCTGCACAAAAGTACTTCATTTAGGGAGGGTGCTATGAAGAAAAACAGAGTGATTCATGTATTGCTGACGTCGGCGCTGACCGCAGGCCTGCTTGCGGGCTGCGGAAGCAGTGCGGCGCCGTCCGCTCCGGCAGACCAGACGGCGGAGCAGGCAGGGAAGGCGGAGGAGACCGCCGGGGAAGCGGAGACTGAACAGGAGCCTGCGGAGGAAAGCGCTGCGGCCGGCGAGCCGGTCAAGCTCCGCATGGCGTGGTGGGGCTCGCAGAACCGTCATGATAAGACGATCGCGGCCATCGAGCTGTACGAGTCGCTGCATCCGGAGGTCACGTTCGAATACGAGTATTATTCCTTTGACGATTATTTCACCAAGCTGAATACGCTGGTCGCCTCCGATCAGGTATGGGATGTGTTCCAGCTCGGCGGAAATTTCCCGATGTACATGGATAAGATTCATCCGCTGGATGAATTCATTGCCTCGGGTGTGGTGGATGTCAGTAAGATCTCCGAGTCCAATCTCAAGACAACGCAGACGACGGAGGGGGTGCAGCTCGGTCTCACGAACGGTATCAATACCTACGGCATTGCCTACGACCCGCAGCTTTTTGAGGAGGCCGGTGCGGTTCTTCCGACAGAGGACTGGACATGGGAGGATTATCAGGCTGCGGCGGATAAGATCACGGATGAGCTCGGAATCTTCGGCTCCTCGACGTTCCTTAACTCGGATTTCATCGCCGGCTGCTCCACGTTCATTCCGCAGCAGGGAGAGCTCGGCCAGTACAGCTTTTTCAATCTCGATCTCACCGGCATGGGCTTTGACGATCCCGCCATGCTGGCGCCCTATATTCAGATGCGCGCGGATATGATCGCTCACGGATCCTATCCGGATGCCGGTGCGTCCGCCGAGGTCACAAATATCGAGAATGATTTCCTTGTAACCGGCGAGGCGGCTATGACGTGGGTGGCGGTCAATCAGTTCCCGACGATTTATAATGTATGTCAGGAGCAGGGCAGAACGCTGGCTCTTGCGCCCCTTCCCCGCGTGGAGAAGGACGGCAACGCCGGCGCGACGATCCAGTCCTCGCAGATGCTCTGCGTCTCTGAGGATTCGGAGCAGAAAGAAGCGGCGGCCGCGTTCATAAGCTGGTTTGAGAATGACATTGACTGCAACAATATTCTGCAGGCGGAGCGGGGGATTCCTGCCAATGAGGATGTCCGCGCGGCGCTGTCGGCCAATACGACCGAGGGACAGAAGATCATGTATGACTACGTGGACAGAGCGTCGAAGCTGCCGATGCCTGAGGAGTACAATGTTCTTTCTCCCGACGGACAGAACGAGGTGCAGGACAATTATCTGAATTATATTCAGCAGGTTGCCTCGGGCGAGCTGACAGCAGAAGAGGCAGCCCAGAAGACCTATGACGACGCCTCCGCGATTTTCAAATAACCAACAGGCGACGGCTGATGTGACAGACAACCCCGCTCTGCGTTCGAGGCAGAGCGGGGTTTTGCAAATAACGCTTCGGCATGGAGATTTATTATGAACGGAAACACGGCTGTGGCCGGAAAAGGCAGACTATACCGTTTCATTCATCATGACAATACCGTGGGGCATATTTTCGCGCTCCCGTTCATCTTCGGCTTTGTCATGTTTTCGTTGATTCCCATATTGATGTCGCTGAACTATTCGTTCACGGATTTTTCGCTGGGAACCAAACAGGCGGACTACATCGGCTTGCAGAACTTCGCACGGCTGTTTCAGGATGAGGTATTCGGCAAATCCATTCTGAAAACGCTTCAGTATGTGCTGATTTCCGTCCCGCTGAAGCTGTCGTTTGCGCTCCTTGTCGCGTTTGTGCTGACAAGACCGACGAAGCTGGTCACGCTGTACCGGTCGCTGTATTACCTTCCCTCGCTGGTGGGCGGCTCGGTCGCGGTCGCTCTGGTCTGGAAGCAGCTCTTTGCCCGCAGAGGACTGTTCAACGCCATCGCGCTCTCGCTGGGACTGCCGAAGGTCAACTGGTTCGGCGACGCCGCTCTTGCCATATATCCGCTGATCCTCATGTCGGTCTGGCAGTTCGGCTCCTCGATGATCATTTTTGCGGCGGGACTGAAAGAGATCCCGGTCTCCCTGTACGAGGCCGCCGAGATCGACGGCGCGAACGGATGGCAGAGATTTTTCCGGATCACGCTCCCGATGCTGTCCCCGATCATACTGTACAACCTCATCATGCAGACCATCTCGGCGTTTATGACCTTTACGCAGGCGTTCGTCATCACGGGCGGCGGGCCGAACAACGCGACGATGCTGTATGCGCTGAACGTCTACAATCAGGCGTTCAAGTACAACAAAATGGGCTATGCCTGCGCCATGAGCTGGAGCATGCTGGTCGTCATGAGCGCGGTCACGCTGGTGATCTTCAAGACCTCGAGGCACTGGGTGTTCAATGAGGCGGAGAGCTGAGAGGGGGAGAAGCGGTGAGAAAGAAAAAAATTGCGGTAAAGGCGCTGTACCACATTCTTGTCATTGTGTTCGGCCTCATCATGATCTACCCCGTGCTCTGGATGATCAGCGGCTCGTTCAAGGACAACGCGCAGATTCTGCGGGGGACGCTGAGCCTGATTCCGACGGAGTGGAAGCTGTCCAATTATCCGACCGGCTGGTCGGGCTTCGGGGGCACGACGTTCCTGACTTTTTTCAAAAATTCCTTTGTCGTCACCACGGTCGCCACGCTCGGCTGCGTGCTGTCGTCCTCACTGGTGGCCTACTCGCTTTCGCGGGTGCAGTGGAGGGGGCGCCGGTTCTGGTTCACGGCCATGCTGGCGACGATGATGCTGCCGGCGCAGGTTATCATGATTCCCCAATATCTGATCTACTACCGCCTCGGGCTGGTTCCGGGCTACGCGCCGCTCATTCTTCCCTATTTCTGCGGGCAGGCGTTCTTTATCTATCAGATGATGCAGTTCATGCAGGGGATCCCGCGGGAGCTGGATGAGGCGGCGAAGATCGACGGGTGCTCGAAGTACCGGATCTATTCGCAGATCATTCTGCCTCTTCTCAAGCCGTGCATCGTAACGACGGTCATCATTCAGTTTTACTGGAAATGGGATGACTATATGGGACCGCTTCTGTATCTGTCGAGGCCCGAGTCCTATACCGTCTCCATTGCGATCAAGCTGTTTGCGGACTCGGCGTCCGTCACGGATTACGGCGCCATGTTCGCGATGTCGTCGCTGTCGCTGATTCCGGTCTTTCTGATCTTTCTGTTTTTCAACCGCTATCTGGTGCAGGGAATCGGCACGAGCGGCCTGAAAGGATGAGCGGAACAGGGCAGGGTGAGCAGGCCCGGAAAGGAGCTGTGATGCTGCCGGAAACGGGAGTGTTTTTTTCAACGGACCATGCGCTTCTTGCAAAGCTCATGGCCTCGGCGGAGGAGAAATGCCTCCGGAATGTCAGGCGCTTCGGGGACCGGAATGTTCTGGTAGAGGGAGGCGGCTACGACAAGATCTGGCTCGAGACCCAGCCGATGGGCGGGGAGATGTATGCGAAGAGAGATCTGATCACGGGCTGGAACAACCAGAGGCTGTTTATGGATTATCAGAGAGCGGACGGGAGAATTCCGGGAAGCATCGCTCTCATAGACGGCGCGGTCACGCCGCAGTTCGATAAATTTCAGGGCTTCTGCTTTCCGGCGCCGGCACTGGACATGTATTTTCTGACGGGGAGGGACGGCGACTATCTTTTGCAGCTCTACGAGGTGCTGCGTCGTTTTGACGAGTATCTCTGGCGGGTGCGGGATTCGGACGGCGACGGCTGCCTTGAGTCATGGTGCCGCTATGATACCGGGGAGGATCATGCGAGACGCTACGGGGATGCCCCGGATCCGTGGGAGAAAGAGACGCCGCCGGAGGGCTGCGACACGGTTCCGATCGCCTCGATGGATATCATGAGCTTCTCTGTTTCCGCGCGGCAGACCATGGCGGAGATCGCGGATATTCTGGGCCGCGGGGAGACGGCGGAGCAACACCGGAAAGAGGCCGGGATTGTGACGGCCCGGATGCGGGAGTATCTTTGGGACGACAGACGGGGTGCGCTCTTTGACAGGGACCGGCATCACAGGGTCATGCCGGTTCTGCTGCACAATACGCTGCGCTGCATGTACTGGGGGAGCATATCTCGTGAGATGGCGGACCTCTTTGTGCGGGAGCATCTGCTGAATCCCCGGGAATTCTGGACAAAGCTGCCGCTTCCCTCGGTCGCGGCGAACGATCCGCTGTTTGTGAATGAACCGTCGAACGACTGGAGCGGTCAGGTGGAGGCTCTGACCTATCAGCGGGCGATCCGCGCGCTCGAAAATTACGGATATTTTTCGCTGCTTCCCCGCCTCGGGTGGAAGCTGCTTGAGGCGATTGGCGAGGCCTGCCGCTTTGTGCAGCAGTACGATCCGTTTACGATGGAGCCCTCGGGGGTGGCCCCGGACGGCGCGGCGGGGCAGGATGCCTACGGGCCGGCGATGCTCTCGGTGATGGAGTACGTCAGCCGGATGTTCGGCGTTCATATCTGCCGCGGCAGACTGATCTGGGGGAGCTGCCGGGGGATCGACGCGGAATATGAACAGAAATGGAACGGCCGCAGCTACCGGATGGAAAATCACGGAGAGAGAGCGGCTGCCTATATTGACGGCCGGCAGATTTTTGAATCCGGCAGAGGACTTCGGATTGAGACGGATCCGGAGGGAGAGATTACCGGCGTTTACGGCTGTGAGGAGGCGGCGGACTGCCGCGTCCGCGCCCATTAGGCCGGCGGAGAGGGAGACATGGTTTACAACATACTGGACTACGGCGCGGAGACGGACGGCGTGACGAGCAGCACGGCGGCGATTCAGGCGGCGATCGACGACTGCGGTAGGACGGGGGGGAGAGTTCTCATCCCTGCGGGGCGGTTCTGCTCCGGCACGCTGATGCTGCGCTCGAATATAGACTTGCATCTGGAAAACGGGGCCACGCTGATTTCGTCCTCGGACCCGGCGGAGCTGACGGATTTTTCGAGGGATTTCGAGGACGACAACGCGGATACCGGCTGGGAGGGGGGCTGCTTTCTTCTGGCCAGACATGAGACAAACATCACGATCTCGGGAACCGGGACGATTGACGGACAGGGACGGCGGAGCTTTTATGACGATGATTCGGACGGAGGCTTTCACGAGTGTCCCCTGAATGTGCGGGGCTTCCGCCCGCGGATGAGCTTTCTGGAGGATGTGAAAAATCTTACGGTCCGGGACGTCACCTTTTACGATGCGGCGTTCTGGACGCTGCATATGGCGGGCTGCCGGGACGTTCTCATTGAAAATGTGCGGATTTTGAATAATGAAAGAGGGCCGAACAACGACGGGATCGACCCGGACTGCTGCAAAAATGTGATGATCCGTGGCTGTGTGATCCGCGGCGGCGATGATGCCGTCGTCATCAAGACCACGGCGCCCATGACAAAAAAATACGGCGCCTCGGAGAACATCGTCATATCGGGCTGCATCATGAAATCACGCTCCTGCGCACTCAAGATCGGGACGGAGACGTGGGGGGACATTCATGGCGTCATTCTCTCCGACTGCGTTCTGGAGGACTGCACGAGAGGCTTCGGGATCTGGTCGCGCGACGGGGGGCGGATCTATGACATCAGCATCCATCACGTCGTGGGAAATACCCGGCGCTATGCGGACTGCGTGACCCGGCATACCGGCGTGCATTACTGGTGGGGGAAAGGGGATCCGGTCTTTATCTCCGCGACCCCGCGAAGCGGCGTGGACCGGGTTCCGGGCAGAATTTCCGATATCTACATGGATCATCTGCGCATGGAGTGCGAGGGCGCGATTGTGATCGCAGGCGAGAGCGGTTCGCCGGTGGAAAACGTCTCCATCAGCGATTCCTCCTTTCTCTGGAAAAAAAGAAGCGCGCATGTCCCGGACTGCCTTGATGAGCGTCCGTCGGCGCGCGGCTGCTATGCGTATGATGTTCCCTGCGTCTATATCCGCGAGGGGAGAAACGTGGCGCTGGACGCGCGGCTTGCCGTCGATCCGTCCCTGCGGGAGTATGTGCGGGAGGAGATCGTCCGGGAGGAGGCTGCGGACGGGATTCCCGCGGCTATTTCATAAACTGATCGATTGATTCCGGCGGCCCTCCCCGGCGGTATGGCTGAGGGAGGGCTTTTTGCTGTCATTGTTCATGGCGGTTCTCCAGATGAAGCAATCCCGAATAAAGCAATTCAAAAAAGGAGCGGCTCAGCGCAGCAGCCGGTGCTCCTTTGTCATTTGAAGTTCCCGGTCCGCGAGACGCGCGGCGGTCTCGTGGTGATGCGTGGCGATGAGGATGAGGCGCTCCGGCGCTTTCAGCGTCTCCAGAAACGAGAGGATCCAGCGCTGCCCGCCGCGTCGCTGCCGACGAAAGGCAGGACAAACGCCATATTGAAGCAGTTCGCGCCGAACGCGAGGATGCCGCCGACGCCCATATCGGGGATTACCGTTTTTGCGGTCTTTGCGCGAGGCAGTGGAAATATGGCCTTTGCGGGAGGAAACGGAGGCGCCCGTCGGGTGCAAAGTGAACGGCTGTTTGGTATAATAATTTCCGTGCCGGAATATCCTGCCGCAGCGTCTGCGGCGGAATTTCCCGGCGGAAAGGCAGATATGACGGAACGGGAATTGGAGAGACTTCTTGCCGGTGTGGCGGAGGGACGTATTTCCGCTGCGGAAGCGACCCGGCAGATCCGGCTTGCGCCCTTTGAGGATCTGGGCTTTGCCAAGCTGGATCATCACCGCGGGATCCGGCAGGGGGCGGCGGAGGTGATCTACGGCGCGGGCAAAACGCCGGAGCAGATTGCGGCTATCGCGGCGCGGCTCCGGGCGCACGAGGACGGCCCGGTGCTGATCACCCGGATGGACGCGTCCAAGGCGGAGCGCCTGCGCGGCATCTGGGAAACGGAAGCGCCGGAGCTCGCCGGAGCGCTTCATTATCATGAGACGGCCGGCATTGGCATCGTTGGGGATATGCCGTCGCCCGACGGCCGGGGCTATATTGTTATCGCAACCGGCGGCACCAGCGATATGCCGGTGGCGGAGGAGGCGGCTCTCACGGCGGAGTTTCTGGGAAACGAGACGCACCGGCTCTACGATGTCGGCGTCGCGGGCCTGCAGCGCCTCCTTGCTCATACGGAGGAGATCATGCAGGCGTCCGCCATCGTGGCGATTGCCGGGATGGAGGGGGCGCTTGCGAGCGTGATCGGAGGACTTGCCGACTGTCCGGTTCTCGCGGTTCCGACAAGCGTCGGCTACGGCGCTTCATTCGGCGGCATTGCCGCGCTTCTGTCCATGCTGAACTCCTGCGCGAGCGGCGTCAGCGTGGTGAATATCGACAACGGCTTCGGCGCGGCGTATCAGGCGAGCATGATCAATCATCTTAAGGACGGAGGGACGGCATGAACCGCAGAGCAGCCCGACAGCCTGCGCGCCGGCGCAGAGATTTTTCACACGGCTATTTGTGCTGAAGCCCAAATAGCCTCTGATCGCAGCCGCAAAACCGCTTGCGCGGATTTTGTGGCGTATGCCTCGCAAAAAACGCTTCGGCATAGGGATTAAATATGAAAACACTGTATCTGGAATGCAACATGGGGGCCGCGGGCGATATGCTCATGGCGGCGCTCTATGAGCTGCTGAATGAGGAGCAGAGAGCGCAGTTTCTCTCCGTGATGAATGAAATCGCGCCCGGAGATATTGCGGTCAGCGCGGAGCCGTCCGTCAAGTGCGGACTGAACGGCACGCATATGCGGGTGACGGTGCTCGGCGGGGAAGAGACGGGCGGAGATGCGCCGGCCCCTGCCTGCGAGGCGGCCGGGGAGAGCGCCTGCGGCAGCGTGCACGCTCATGACCATGGGCATCATCATTACAGCGCGGAGGAACTGATGGAGCGCATCGGCGCCATGGAGGTTCCGGAGAATGCAAAGCGGCGGGCCCGGCAGGTCTACGACCGCATCGCACAGGCGGAGAGCGAGGTGCACGGCATCCCGGTGCAGGAGATTCATTTTCATGAGGTCGGCTCGCTGGATGCGGTCGCGGATGTCGTCGGTGCGTGCCTCGCGCTGGAGCTGCTCGCCCCGGATCGGGTGATCTGCTCCCCGGTGCACGTCGGCTTTGGGGAGGTGCGCTGCGCGCACGGCGTGCTTCCGGTTCCGGCCCCGGCCACGGCGAGGATTCTGCGCGGGGTGCCGGTCTACGGAGGTAAAATTCGCGGCGAGCTCTGCACGCCCACCGGCGCGGCGCTGCTTCGCAGCTTCGCCGGGAGCTTCGGCGCGATGCCGGTGATGGCGGTATCGCAGATCGGCTGCGGCATGGGAAGCAAGGACTTTGAGGCGGCGAACTGTGTCCGCGCATTTTTGGGACAGGAGGTCTCCTGCAGCGAAAATGCGGGAACGCCGGCGGGCGGAGACGAAATCTCGGAGCTCGCCTGCAATATCGACGATATGACCGGCGAGGAGCTGGGTTTTGTCATGGAGCGCCTGTTTGACGCCGGCGCGCTGGACGTCTGCACGACGAATATCGGAATGAAGAAAAACCGCCCGGGCATTCTGCTCACCTGCATGTGCAGGACGGAGGACAGGGAGCGGATGGTCCGGGAGATATTCCGGCAGACGACGACGCTGGGAATACGGGAGTACCGCTGCGAACGCTGGCGGCTTGACCGGTCGGAGTATGTGCGGGAGAGCGAAGCCGGACCGGTGCGGATCAAGCGCGCCGAGGGGTACGGCGCCTGCCGCGAAAAGGCGGAGTATGAAGATCTCGCGACGATTGCACGCCGGGAGGGAATTTCTCTCCGGGAGGCGAGACGCCTCGCCGGGGAATGACGTCTTTTTCTCTCGGGGAGGGGATTTTTCTCCGGGAATGGCGTCTTTCCGGGGGACATATGGGGATCAGCGGCCGCGCGCGGCGCGACGGGAAAGGAAACCATGAGACTTACGTTTATCGGTGCGGATCATGAGGTGACCGGGAGCTGTCATTATCTTCAGGTCGGGGCAGTGAACATTCTCGTGGACTGCGGCATGGAGCAGGGGAGGAATGTATTTGAAAACGTGCCTCTCCCTGTGGAGCCGTCGAAGATTCAGTATGTATTTCTCACGCACGCGCACATTGACCACAGCGGAATGCTGCCGAAGCTGTATCATGACGGCTTCCGGGGGCAGGTCGTGACGACGGAGGCGACGGCGGAGCTCTGTGATATCATGCTCCGTGATTCGGCGCATATCCAGAATGCCGAGACGGAGTGGAAGAACAAGAAGCTCGCCCGCCGCGGCAGCACAGAGCGGGCCGAGCCCCTTTACACGATGGAGGATACGCTCGCCCTCCTGCGCCAGCTTAAGCCCTGCCGCTACGGCAAGCGCTACCAGCTCTGCAACGGGGTGGAATTCCGCTTCACGGATATCGGGCATCTTCTCGGCTCCGCGAGTCTCGAGCTCTGGCTCACGGAGAACCGGAACGGGGTGGCGGCGGGCAATCCGGGCGGCGCGCCGGAGGGAACGGTCACGAAGAAAATCGTGTTTTCCGGGGACATCGGCAACAAGAATCAGCCTCTTCTGAAGGACCCTAGCTTCACCGCCTCCGCCGACTATGTTGTGATGGAATCGACCTACGGGGACCGCTTTCACGAGCCGCCGCAGGGCAATTATGAAGAGGAGCTGGCCGGGATCATCAAGGCGACGCTGCTCCGGGGCGGCAATGTGATCATTCCGAGCTTTGCCATCGGCAGAGCGCAGGAAATGCTGTATTTCATACGAAAGATAAAGCAAAACGGTCTGATTCCCGAGCTGCCGGATTTCCCGGTATATCTGGACAGCCCTCTGGCGGTGGAGGCGACGGAAATCTTCAGGGAGAACGGCATGGCCTGCTACGATGAGGAGGCCATGGAATATGTCCGCAGAGGAATCAATCCGCTGCTGTTCCCGAATCTCCATATGACGATCTCCTCGGATGAATCGAAGCAGATTAACGCCGATACGGAGCCGAAAGTCATCATTTCCGCATCGGGCATGTGCGATGCGGGGCGCATCAAGCACCATCTCAAATATAATCTCTGGCGGCCGGAGTGCACGATGCTCTTCGTCGGTTATCAGTCGGTCGGAACGCCCGGCCGCAGCATTGTGGACGGAGCCGCATCCATTCACATTTTCGGCGAGGAGGTGCAGGTGCGGGCGGAGATCCGCAAGCTGACGGGGCTGTCGGGGCATGCCGACAAGGCGGGGCTTCTTGAGTGGATCGGGGGCTTTGCGGAGCAGAGGCCCCGGAAAGTCTTCGTCGTGCACGGGGATGCGGAGAGCGCGGACGCCTTTGCGCGCTGCCTTGAGGAGGAGCACGGCTTCGACGCGTTTGCTCCGTACAGCGGCACGGTGTTCAATCTGGCAGCGGGGCAGTTTGAACGGGTGACGGAGGGAATTCCGGCGGCCTCCGGAGAGGGAGAAACCCCATCCCTCACCGGCGTGCCGTCTCCGGGCCGCGGGCGCTCCGCGGCGCATTCCGACGCGTATCTGCGGCTCAAGGCGGCGGAGCAGCGTCTGTCGGAGGTCGTATCCCGGAGCGGAGGGCTGCCGAACAGAGAGCTCGACTGCCTTGCCGGCGAGCTCGAGAGGCTCGCGGAGCAGTATCAGACGGAGCGGGAACAGAAGCAGGAAAAGCGGCGGTAAGCATCCGCCGCGGCAACGGAAAGGAAGCCCTGCCGCATTTTGCGGCGATAAGGAGAGAGGATGAAGAAGAACAGCGATTTTGACGCGGTGAAGGACAGCTTTGAGCGGGCGAAAGAACAGTTTCGGAAGCAGGAGGCGAAAAAGGGCGGCGGAGACGGAAAAAAAGCGGGCGGCATTGTGCTCGCGGTTCTCCTCGCGCTGTTTGTCCTTGTGACCGGCCTCGGCGCCTTTTATAACGTTTCCGAGCAGGAAAATGCGGTGGTTACGATGTTCGGAAAGGTGATCCGGACAGATACGGCGGGACTTCATTTCAAGATCCCGTATCTGCAGCGGGTTCACATGGTGGATATGACGACCCACGGCATCGGGATCGGCTACGAGGTAACGGACGGCGGCCAGAATATCGCCAACGAAGAGGACGGCGTCATGATCACCTCGGATTTCAACTTTGTCGATATCGACTTTTATCTCGAGTACAAGGTGTCGGATCCTGTGGCGTACATTTACAATTCCGCGCGGCCGGAGGAGATCATGCGGAACCTCGCTCTGGCCAGCATCCGCAACACCGTCAGCGATTATCCGGTCGACGATGTTATGACGACCGGAAAGGCGCAGATTCAGGCGGAGGTCAAGGAGCGCCTGATGGCGGAGATGGAGACGCACAGCGTGGGCCTGTCGATCGTCAATATTCAGGTGCAGGACGCGGAGCCTCCGACCGCGGAGATCGTGTCGGCCTTTAAGGCGGTGGAGACCGCCAAGCAGGGCAAGGAAACCGCGATCAACAACGCCAACAAGTACCGCAATGAGCAGATTCCCGCCGCCGAGGCCGAAGCAGACCGCATCACGCAGGAAGCGGAGGCCGAGCGGGCGTCCCGCATTGCCGAGGCTGAGGGTCAGGTCGAGCGCTTCGGAGAGATGTACAGGCAGTACGCCAGATATCCGCTCATCACGAAGCAGAGGCTTTTTTATGAGACGATGGAGGATGTGCTGCCGGAGCTCAAGCTGATCATCACAGACGGGAACACACAGACGATGCTGCCGCTGGAGTCGTTTGCCGGCGGCGCGGCTGCGGAGGATTAGTGTGAAAAATCACGCTGATGCCGCTTCGGCATGGAGGAATAAATGAAGAAAAAATGGCTTGTGATTCTGCCGCTTCTTGCGGCGGCGGTCGTGGTCGCGGTGAGCTCCTGCTATACCGTGACGCAGAAGCAGTATGTGGCGGTGCGCCAGTTCGGGCGGATCGTGCGGGTCGAGACGACGCCGGGGCTTAAGATCAAGCTCCCCTTTGTCCAGTCCACGCAGGCGATCTCGGCGGCGGTTCATCTGTACGATATTCCGGAATCGGACGTCATCACCAAGGATAAAAAATCCATGATCGCCGACGATTACGTTCTCTGGCGGGTCTCGGATCCGGTTCGCTACGTGCAGACCCTGAACGCGCTGGACGCCCGGGCGCAGGAGCGCATCGAGGCGGCAGTGTACAATGCGACGAAGGAGGTGATCTCCTCCATGACGCAGGACGAGGTCATCGAGGCCCGCGGAGAGAGAATGACGAGCCTCATCACGAAGGACGCCAATGACAATATGTCGGAATACGGAATCGAGATCACGCAGGCCGCCATCAAGGCGCTGGATCTGCCGGACGACAACAAGGAGGCGGTCTACGAGAGAATGATTTCCGAGCGGCAGAACATCGCGGCCTCCTATGAGGCGGAGGGCGAGTCCGAGGCGCAGAAGATCCGCAACCAGACCGACCGGGAGGTGGCCGTCATGAAAGCGGAGGCGACGAAGCAGGCGGACATCACGGTGGCTGAGGGCGAGGCGGAATACATGAATATTCTCGCCGACGCCTACAATGACGCGGACAAGGCGGAGTTCTACAATTTTGTCCGTTCTCTGGACGCGCTCAAAGCCTCGCTCGCCGGGGGAAACAAGACGATACTGCTCGATAAGGATTCGGATATCGCGCAGATGTTCTACGGAATCGGCGGGGAGAAAGGAAAGACGCAGCCATGAGCAGAGCGGATGATATTTTTATTCGTATGTGCCGGGATATACTGGATAACGGAACCAGCACGGAGGGGGAAAAGGTGCGCCCCCGCTGGGAGGACGGCACGCCGGCTTACACAATTAAGAAATTCGGGGTGGTGAACCGCTACGATCTGTCGGAAGAGTTTCCGCTCCTTACGCTGCGGCGCACGGCGCTGAAAAGCGCGGTTGACGAGGTGCTGTGGATATGGCAGCTCAAATCGAGCAGCATCCGTGATCTGCACAGCCATATCTGGGATTCGTGGGCCGATGCGGACGGCTCCATCGGCAAGGCCTACGGCTACCAGCTCGGCGTGAAGCACGGCTATGCCGACGTGACGGAGGAGGGGCTGGATGCCATGGAGCCCGCGGTGGGAACGCTTGCGGGGCATGCGGTGCGGGACGAGGCGTCCGGGCTCTGGTACATGGATCAGGTGGACCGGGTGATCTATGATCTCATCAATCATCCGTTCAGCCGCCGTATCATGACGAATATTTACACCTTTGCGGATCTCCATGAAATGAACCTCTATCCCTGCGCGTACAGCATGACGTTCAATGTCACGCAGAGAAAGGGGCGGGACGGGCTCACGCTGAATGCGGTGCTGAATCAGCGCTCGCAGGATGTGCTCGCCGCGAACAACTGGAATGTCGCGCAGTACGCAGCGCTCCTGTCCATGCTGGCGCAGGTCTGCGGCATGGAGGCGGGGGAGCTGGTGCACGTCATCGCCGACGCGCATATCTATGACCGGCATGTGGGCATCATCGAGGAGCTTATTGCAAGGAAACCGTTTCCTGCGCCGGCGTTCTGCCTGAACCCGGAGGTGAAGAGCTTCTATGATTTCACCAGAGAGGATATCCGCGCGGAGCATTACGAGACCGGCGAGCAGATAAGGAATATACCGATTGCAGTGTGATGCGCGGGAGAGCTCCGCGCTTTCGGAGGGATAAAGCGATGAATATGATTGTAGCGGCCGACGCCAACTGGGGAATCGGCAGCAAAGGAGCCCTGCTGATGAGCATCCCGGCGGATCTCAAGATGTTCCGGCAGGAGACGCTCGGCAAGGTGATCGTCTACGGACGGAAGACGCTGGAAACCTTTCCCATGCGGCAGCCGCTTGACCGCAGGGAAAATATCATTCTGTCGTCCAGACCGGATTACCGGGTAAAGGGCGCATCGGTTGTGCACAGCGTGGAGGAGCTGCTGGATGTGCTGAAAGCCTATGACAGCAAGGATGTCTACATCATCGGCGGAGCGAGCGTCTACCGGGAGCTTCTTCCCTATGCCGACACCTGTCATGTGACGCGGATTGATCAGGCGTTTGAGGCGGACTGTTATTTCCCCGATCTTGACGCGGATCCCGAGTGGGAGGTCACCGGGAGGAGCGACGAGATGAGTTATTTTGATACGACCTATCACTTCGTGAGATATGAAAGGAAAAAATGAATTTATGAAATTCAGTGAGATGCCCTACAAGAGGGTTGATTTTGAAGCGGTGAAAGCGGATTTCACCGCGCTGACAGCGCGCCTTGAGAGCGCCGGCTCGGGGGAGGAGGCGTTCGCGGCGCATCAGGAGTTCTACCGTCTGACGGATCGCATTGCCACGCAGATGACCATCGCGGAGATCCGGCATGACATTGATATGAAGGATGAATTTTATGCGAAAGAGCAGGATTATTACGATGAGAACGTCCCGGTGTTCCGAAATCTGATCGTCGCCTATCAGCGGAGCCTGTACCGGTCGGCTCACCGCGCGTTCCTTGAGGAGAAGATCGGCCCGGTCGCGTTCCGGAATATTGAGCTTGCGATGAAGTCGGTGGACCCGAAGCTCGTTCCGCTCATGCAGGAGGAGAATGCGCTGACGACGCGCTACGGCAAGCTCCTCGCCACGGCAAAAATCGACTGGCACGGCGAGACGCTGAACCTCTCTCTGATGAACCCGTATCTCACCCACAGGGACCGAAGCGTCCGAAAGGAGGCGTGGCAGAAGTACACGGCGTTCTTCGAGGCGAATGCGGAGGAGCTGGATGAAATTTATGACAGACTGGTCCGCAACCGCACGGAGCAGGCGGGGAAGATGGGCTATGACAATTATCTCGCCCTCGGCTATGCCCGGATGAACCGGAACTGTTGGATCCGCGAGGACGCGCAGCGCTTCCGCGAGCAGGTGAAGCGCGACCTTGTGCCCTATGCGGAGAAGCTCCATGAGAGGAGAGCCGCCCGCATCGGGATCCCGTGGAATGAGCTCCGCTATTTCGACGAGAACGTATATTTTGCGGAGGGAAACCCCGCGCCGACCGGCACGCCGGAGGAGATTCTGGCAGCCGGGCGCAGGATGTACGGCGAGCTCTCGCCCGAGACGAAGCGCTTCATGGACTTTATGTGCGAGAATGAGCTGTTCGATGTACTGGGACGCAAGACCAAAAAGACCGGCGGCTACATGACCTATCTGCCGGATTATAAAAGTCCGTTTATTTTTGCCAATTTCAACGGAACCAGCGGCGATGCGGATGTGATCACGCACGAATGCGGCCACGCGTTTCAGGGCTGGATCTCCGCGGAGGATCCGATCCGCGAGCATGCGGACGTTACGATGGAGACGGCGGAAACACATTCCATGTCGATGGAATTTTTCACCGATCCGTGGATGGAGCTGCTCTTCGGAGCGCGCGCGGAGGATTACCGCGCGATGCACTTCGAGGACGCCATCACGTTCATTCCCTATGGGACAATGGTCGACGAGTTTCAGGATATCTGTTACGCGAATCCCGGCCTGTCTCCGAAAGAACGGGGCGGCGTGTGGAGCGAGCTGGAGCGTCAGTACAAGCCGCATCTGAATTACGAGGGCAACGCGTACCTCTCCGGAGGACGCTTCTGGCAGAAGCAGGCGCATATCTATGAGAGCCCGCTGTATTATCTCGATTACTGCATCGCGGGAACGAACGCGCTGCAATACAAGGCGTGGATGAACCGCGATTACAGGGCGGCGTGGGAGAGCTATCTGAAGCTCTGCCGCCTGTCGGCCTCGGACTTCTTTACAGGCCTCCTCCCGCAGGCGGGCCTCGACAACCCGTTTGAGGACGGAACGCTCCGGAGAATCGTGGAAAATCTCGAAAAGGACGGCGCCCTGGAGAAAACCGGACGCTGAGCCTGTCCTCCGCCGCGTGAAAGAAACCGGAGCATCCTGCGGGAAAGGAAAATTTCTGCATGAATCATCAGCATGATACATCACAAAACACATCAAAGGAGACATTACACAGCGTGTCTTATGACGTGATCATCATCGGAGCAGGTCCGGGAGGCGCCTTTGCGGCGTATGAGCTCAAGGAGAAAGCGCCCTCCCTGCGGGTGCTTATTCTGGAAAAGGGACGCTCCATCGAGAAGCGGGCCTGTCCGAAGCGCAC
This sequence comes from Lachnoclostridium sp. Marseille-P6806, assembly GCF_900625025.1. Lineage (GTDB taxonomy): Bacteria > Bacillota > Clostridia > Lachnospirales > Lachnospiraceae > CAG-791. Next base: position 241,461 of record NZ_LR130578.1, on the reverse strand, counting down.
GAACGGAGGAAAGTGCGTGGGCTGCCGGCCCTGCTCCATTACGACGGGCTTTTCCGGTGCGGGCGCGTTCTCGGACGGCAAGCTGTCCCTGTCGCCGGATGTCGGCGGCACGCTGTCGGATATTCTTGGCTATGACGAGGCGGCGGCGCTGATCCGGGAGTCGGATGATATATATCTGAAATTCGGCGCAGACCGGAAGATCTGGGGCGTGGACAAGGAAAAGGAGATCCGTGAGATCCGGGCGAAAGCGATCACGGCGAATCTCAAGCTTGTGGAGTGCCCGATCCGGCACCTCGGGACGGAGAAAGGGTATGAGATCTACGCGGCCCTGCAGCGGCATCTGCTTGATGCGGGCGTCGACATTCTGTTCAACACCGCGGTGGAGGACATTCTCATCGAAACGTCCGGGGCGGAGGACGGAACGGTGCGGGAGCATGTGACCGGCGTCGCAGCGGCGGACGGCGCGCGCTACTATGCGCCGCGGGTTATCGCCGCCGTTGGGCGCGAGGGAGCGGACTGGCTGAACGGGCAATGCGAGAAGTTCGGCATCGAGTCCGTGCCGGGGACTGTGGACATCGGCGTCCGCGTGGAGGTCCGGGACGAGGTCATGCAGTTCCTCAACGACAATCTGTACGAGGCGAAGCTCATCTACCATACGCCGACATTTGACGACAAGGTGCGCACGTTTTGCACGAATCCGCACGGCGAGGTGGCGACGGAATACTACGACGGCAATCTGGCGGTGGTCAACGGCCACGCCTATGCCGGCGGCGAGTACGCCACGCACAACACGAATTTTGCGCTTCTTGTGTCCAAGAATTTCACGAAGCCGTTCCGGACGCCCATCGAGTACGGGCGGAAGATCGCGGAGCTCAGCAACATGCTCTGCGGCAACCGGATCATCGTGCAGACGTTCGGCGACTTTCGGAGGGGACGCCGCTCGACGGAGGAGCGGATGTGCCGCAACAATCTGATTCCGACGCTTAAGGACGCGGTTCCGGGCGACCTGTCGCTGGTGTTTCCTCATCGTATTATGGTCGATCTCGAGGAGATGATCTATGCGCTCGACAAGGTGACGCCCGGCATTGCGTCGGATGAGACGCTCCTCTACGGCGTGGAGGTCAAGTTTTATTCCAACCGGCTGGTGGTGAACCGCGAGTTCGAGACCAGCGTGCCGGGACTCTATGCCATCGGGGACGGCGCCGGCATCACGCGCGGTCTTCAGCAGGCGTCCGCCAACGGCCTCTGCGCCGCGCGGGCGATTCTTGCCAAAAAGGAGGGAGCATCCGCTTGATACGCCGTCTGTTGTGGAAAAGTCGGAAAGTGAGAGTCTGCGGCCGAAAAGGGCCGCAGCGGGAGGAGCGCTGCGGGCAGGCAGGGAGGACTTCTTTTGCCGCGGTTGTTTCCGCGCTCTGTTTTGCGATCTTCCTTTCGGGCTGCTCTTTTACGAGAGCGGATGCGCCGCGGCTTGTGATTTATTCGGGGAGAGAGGAGCAGGAGCTCTTCCGCCTCACAAATAATGCGGATCACAGCACCATTCTCTGCACTGTGCCGGAGGCGCAGATTTATTATGACGACCTGGCGTATGAATACCGCCGTCTTCTGGGAGACGGGCTCTGGAATGGCGGGGAACACAAGACGCTCTGCGGCCGCATGGAGAACGTCATGCTGGCCCGCCTCTCCCGGGTCAAGGCGCTGAACCTGATGGCCGCCGGGCGGGGCATTGCGCTGGAGGAGACGGACAGAGAGGATGCGGCGGAGGCTGCCGCGGAGTATTATGCCTCGCTCTCCGGGGAAGAGAGGGAGCGCACGGGCATTACGGAGGAGACGCTCGCCGCGATGTACGGGGAGTATGCGCTGGCGCTCCGCTGCTATGAGTATGTGACGGCTTCGATCCGGACGGAGATCAGCGACGACGAGGCGCGCATCGTCCGCGTGAGGAGCATCCTGTTCCGGGCAGGGGACGGGAGCGGAGATTCGCCGGACGGGACGGCGCGGGCGCGGGCCCTTGCAGCCGCGCAGAGCGTTCTTAGGGAGATTCGGGCAGGAGGCGATTTTGACAGTCTTCTTTTGCAGTACAATGAGGACAGCCGCAGCGAATACAGCCTCAGCCGCAGCGGGGAGGAAACGTCGGACGCGCTGACGGAGACGGCCTTTTCGCTCGATAACGGAGAGATCAGCGATGTGATCGAGACGGAGGAGGGCTACCGCATCGTCCGCTGTATCAGTAATTTTGACCGCGCAGAGACGGAGAACAACAAGGCGAGGCTCCTCGAGAGCCGCCGGGCGGCGGCATTCGGCGAGCAGTACGACCAGTTTGCCGAGCAGGTGGAGAGCGATATGAACCGGAGCGCCATGGAGGAGATTCATCCGCCGGACGGCGCGGTGCCGGAGCGAGAGAGCTTTTTTGAATGCTTTGACCGCATATTCGGCGAGGACAGTACAGAATTTGTTAGCACTCATTCGCAATGAGTGCTAATTTTTTGTTGACGAATGCGCCCGGGGTGGCTACAATCATTTCTGTACGGAGATGGGTGTTCCGTATCAGAAATCAATATTTGTCATGAGGACTGTGACAACGGAGGTCAGTATGGGAGAAAAAGGTAGTCTTTCCATTAACAGTGAAAATATGTTTCCGATTATCAAGAAGTGGCTGTATTCGGATCATGATATTTTTGTCCGCGAGGTGATTTCAAACGCCTGCGACGCCATCACCAAGCTCCACAAGCTGAGCGTCATGGGCGAGTTCTCCATGCCGGAGGACTATCGCGGGCGGATCGACGTCATTACGGACCCGGAGGAGAAGACGCTGACCTTTTCCGACAACGGCATCGGCATGACGGCGGATGAGGTCAGGGAGTATATTAACAATATCGCGTTTTCCGGCGCGGCGGCTTTCCTCGAGAAGTACAAGGACAAGGCGAACAGCGATCAGATTATCGGCCATTTCGGTCTCGGCTTTTACTCGACGTTCATGGTTTCGGAGCTCGTGGAGATCGACACGCTCTCCTGCGGAGAGGGGGCGAAGCCGGTGCACTGGAGCTGCGACGGCGGCAGCGAGTACGAGATGGAGGAGGGGACGCGAACGGGCTTCGGAACCAGCATCATCCTGCACCTGACCGAGGACTGCGTCGAGTTTTCCAATTACTACCGCGTGAAAGAGGTTATTGAGAAATACTGCTCGTTCATGCCGACCGAAATTTATCTGCAGACCGCGGGGACAAAGGATACGCAGATCATCCGCGAGTCCGAGCGCCTCCCGGAGGACGTCGTCCTTGAGGAGCTGGAGCCGGAGAAGAAACCGGAGACGGCGGCCGCGGAGGGAGCAGAGGACGGAAAGGAAGAGAAGCCGGCGGAGAAGCGCTTCAAGATCAAGAAGCGCCCGGAGCTTCAGAACGACATTCACCCTCTCTGGGGCAAGACGCCGAAGGACTGCACCGACGAGGAGTACAAGGAGTTCTACCGCAAGACGTTCCGCGATTACAAAGAGCCCCTGTTCTGGATTCATCTGAATATGGACTACCCGTTCAATCTCAAGGGCATCCTGTATTTCCCGAAGCTGAATCTCGAGTATGAGTCCGCCGAGGGTGTGATCAAGCTCTACAACAATCAGGTATTCATCGCCGACAACATCAAGGAGGTGATTCCGGAGTTCCTGATGCTCTTAAAGGGCGTGATCGACTGTCCGGATCTGCCGCTCAACGTGTCCCGCTCGGCGCTGCAGAACGACGGCTTCGTCAGAAAGATTTCGGATTATATTACGAAAAAGGTGGCGGAGAAGCTCTCCGGCATGTGCAAGACAGACCGTGAGAACTACGAGAAATACTGGGACGACATTGCGCCGTTCATCAAATACGGATGCCTCAGGGACGATAAGTTCTGTGAGAAGATGACCGACTACATCCTGTTCCGCGATCTGGACGGAAAGTACGTGGCGCTGCCGGATGCGCTCGAGATCAATAAGGACGCCGGAGCGGATGAGGAGAGCGCGTCGGAGCAGGCAGAGGCGGAGGTTCTGGACGAGAACGGCAATCCGATTTCCGGGGAGGCCGCAGGGAGCGGCGACGGAGACAGGCCGGAGGCGGATAAGCCGCAGGACCGCACAGTCTACTATGTCACGGACCCGCAGCAGCAGAGCCAGTATATCAACATGTTCCGCTCGCAGAAGATGCAGGCGTTTGTCTTCGATCATCAGATCGACACGCCGTTCATGCAGCAGCTCGAGATGAAGAACGAGGGCCTGCACTTTGCCCGGATCGACGCCGGCGTGCAGGACGCGCTGAAGAGCCGTACCGGAAAGAAAGCCGCCGAGGAGCTCAAAGCGCAGGAGGAGGCGCTTGCGAAGACCGTGCAGAAAGTGCTGAAGAACGATAAGCTCAAGGTCTCGCTCACGAAGCTGAAAAACAAGAAGATCTCCTCGATGCTGACGGTCGACGAGCAGGCGCGCCGCATGGCGGACATGATGAAAATGTATGCCTCGGGCGGCATGCCGATGGGCCTTGGCGACTATGCAAAAGAGGGCCAGACGCTGGTGCTCAACGCGAATCATCCGCTCGTGCAGTATGTCATTGCGCACGGCGAGGGGGAGGACACGGAGCTGATCTGCGAGCAGCTCTATGATCTCGCGCAGCTCCAGAACGCACCGCTCGAACCGGAGGCCATGACGAAATTTGTGGCCCGCACGAACGAGATCATGCTCCGGATTGCCGGGGAGTCGTCATAAAGCGATAGATTGAGAATACTGCACGTGTTATAATTCTCCCGACAGGTCTGTTTTCCTGTCGGGAGAATTATTTGTCTATGAGTTTATCGCGGTCCCTGTCCGACCATCTTGCGGGCGAACAATTTCATATCATACGCGGTCCGATGACGTTTTCCGCGGCGAGCCTTGAAATCACGGCCGAGCCGGGGCGGGAGACGGACGGGAGCTTTACGATTTACGGCCCCACAGGCTTCGGAGCGGAGGGCTTCGTGTTGTCCTCGACGACATCGATGCTTCTGCTCACGCGCGAATTTTCCGGCTCGGCGGATGAGATCGCATGGCGCTTTGACGGCGCGCCCTACCGCGCAGGGGAGACGGTCGAGGGATTTTTCCGCATTATCTCCAATCAGGGGGAATATCGCCTGCCGTTTACGGTGCGGGTACAGCACCCGGCCCTTGTCTCGGGGGAGGAAACGATCTCCTCTCTGGTCGATTTTACGGCGCTCGCGAAGAAAAACTGGAAAGAGGCGGCGCGTCTTTTTTACGAGCCGGGCTTTGCGGATATCCTCGGAGACGACGGGGAGACGGCGGCGCTGTACCGGGGGCTGTCCGCCGTGCCGGGCAGCGAACAGAACGTAGAGGAGTTTCTGATTTCGTCGGGGCGCAAGGCGGCGATGGAATATACGCCGGAGACGACGTTCATCCGGACGGATCTTGGTCTCCGCGTTCCGTACAGCCGCACGGAAGCGGGCGGGGTGCCGGGGAGCGGTTCCGGGCATGAATATTATTTCCGCCTGTTCCGGAACGGCTGGGGCTATACCTCCCTTTCGGTCAGCGCGGAGGGGGATTTTCTCTGTCCGCTGAAGAGCGTCGTCACACAGGAGGACTTCGAGGGGCAGAGTGTGGAGATCCATTATAGGGTCGATCCCTCGGCCCTCCATTTCGGGCGGAACTGCGGCGGGATCCGCATCTGCGGCGCGTGGTGCGACATCGTGGTGCCCATCGAGGTGTCGCAGCGCAGCTCGTCCATGGAGCCGGATTATCTGAACCGGCGGGAGCTGGAGCAGATCCGCGCCCGGATCGTGAGCTATTACCTTGACTTCCGGACGAAAAAGCTGCGCGGCAGAGAGTGGCTTCCGCAGACCGAGTTTCTGGTCGACCGGATGCAGCGCCTCTCCCCAGATGATCCGATGGCGGCACTCCTCAAGGTGCATTGCCAGATCAGCGGCGGCAAGCAGCGGGAGGCCGCGTGGGGGCTGATCGACTTTGACCGCCGGGTGGAGGAGACGCTGGAAATTCCCTCCTATTCCGACCCGGAGCACCGGGGGCTCCGGCGGGAGGATCCTCTCCTTTACAGCTATCGGGTGTATCTGGGTGCGATCTGCGCCGACGACGAGAGTGCGATGACCGCCTATGACGCGGCGGAGCGTCTGGGCGAGGAGCTGCGGCGCTGTCCGGACGACTGGCGCATCGCATGGCTTTGGATGTACTGTGCGGCGGAGTTTAATCGCAGTCCGCGCAGCAAGTGGGAGCTGATCCGCGAACAGTACGAGCGGGGCTCCCGGAGCCCCGTGCTCTATGTCGAGGCGTGGAGGCTGCTGGCAAAGCATCCGGAATATCTGGCCTCTCTCGATGATTTTGAGCTGCAGGTGCTTTCCTTTGCGGCGCGGAGAGGACTGCTTGACGAAGGGATCGTCAGTCAGATGAATCTTCTCGCGGGGCGGAGGAAAGTCTACTCGGGGCTTCTTCTGCGCATTTTTATCGCCGCGTTCCGGGCAAATATTTTTGTGACGGAGACGCTGCAGAGCATCTGCTCTCTGCTGATCCGCGGCAATATGACGACGCCCGGGAGCTTTGCGTGGTATGCGGAGGGGGTGCGCGGGGAGCTGTCCCTGACCCGCCTCTTTGAGTACTATATGCTGTCCCTGCCGGAGGACTACGCGGGGGAAATTCCGCAGGCGGTGGTTCTCTATTTCGGCTATCCGTGCGCACTGCCCTATGACAGGACAGCGCGGCTCTATCAGTATGTTCATCAGCACAGGGGGCAGTATGCCCGGGAATACGAGCAGCAGTATCGCGGGGCGATGCGGAGCTTTGCGATGGAGCAGCTGGCGAGACGCCGCGTCACGCCGGCGCTGTGCTATCTCTATGAGCATGTGCTGGACAACACGACGATTCGGAGCGAAAATGCGGCGGATGCCTGCTGGTGCGTGTTTTCCTGCCGTCTCCGCACGGAGCGTACGGATGTGACGCAGGTCATTCTCCGCTATGATGGCGCGGCGGAGGAACTGGTCTATCCGGTGCAGGACGGGGCCTGCATCCTGCCGGTGTTCGGCGAGAGGGTGCATATTTTCTTTGCGGACCGGGAGGGCGGCCGCTATGCGGCCAGCGCAAAGTGTGAAAGGGAGCGCCTTGCGCGTTATCAGGATATTGCGCCGCTCCTCGCGGATTATGATACGGAGAATCCGTATTTTGACCTGTATCAGATCGGGTCATCCCGCGTCTGGGAGAGAGTTTCCCCGGCGGAGGCCGCGCGCTTTGCCGCTCTTTCAGAAAGCGGGATGCTGCGGGAGGAGAGCCGGAGGGAGCTCCGCATGCAGCTTCTTTCGTACTATGACGGGCACGACATGACACGGGAGACGGACCGACTTCTCTCGCAGCTGCGGCCGGGAGAACTCTCGGCGGCGGAGCGGGGCGGACTTCTGTTCTATCTGGTGCAGCGGGGTCGCTTTGAACAGGCTCTCGACTGGGTTTACCGCTACGGGACATTCGGTTCGGAGCCGGCTGTGCTTATGCGGCTTTTTGACCGCGTGATCGCCGAGGAGGAGCCAGAGGAAGATGAGCGTCTCGGCGAGCTGGTCCATGAGGTTTTTGTCCGCGGCAAGTACAATGAGAATCTTCTTCTTTATATGGGACGCTGCTTTGAGGGGCTCACGGCTGAGCTGGATGAGCTGCGCCGCGCCTCGGAGCGCTTCGGGACGGATACGGAGCCGCTTCTCCGCCGCATGGTGACGCAGCTCCTCTATACGGGGGTCGTGCTGAAAGCGGAGGAGGATATCATCCGCGCCGCGGCGGAGGCCCGTATGCCGGACGCCGCGATCACGGCGCTCCTCGCGCAGATCGCGCACTATTATTTTGTCGGGGATCTGGCATTCGGAAAAGCGGTGTTTGACCGGATCGCCGAATACGGCAGAAAGGGGACGCCGGTCTATGACGTGTGCCGCATGGCCTTTCTTCTTCAGCTCTCGCGGCGCTCCGGGGAGATGACGGAGGAGGAGCTTGGTGTGGCGAAGCTCTTTCTTGCCGATCTTCTGCGGCAGAACATAGTGTTTCCGTTCTACCGGAGGTTTTCGGGGCTTCTCCCCCGGCTGCAGGAATATGCGGATGAGACGATCATGCAGTTCCGGGGCCGGTCCGGCGCAAGCATGCTGCTCCATTATGTGATCGACCGGGATGCGGGAGCGGGGGCGGTCTCGGGGAGCTCCCCGGACAGCCGGTATCAGGTCCTCCCGATGAAAGAGATGTACGACGGAATCTATGTCGTCGGCTTCGTCCTCTTTTTCGGCGAGCAGGTGCGCTATTTCATCACGGACGACGCGGAACAGAAAAACACGGTGGAGAGCGGGGCGTTCGGACAGGACACCCGGATTCCGGATGCCGGTGAGGACCGCTTCTCCCGGATCAACCGCCTCTCGATGTACGCCGCGATGGGGCGCTATGAGGAGGCGCTGGACGCGCTGGAGGAGTACAACCGCCGCGCGCATATGGTAGAGTCGTTATTCCGCAGATACTGAGCATAAAGTGCTTCGGCATGGAGGAGTATGCTGTATACCAGAACGAGTGACAAAAAATATATGGTCGGCTTCGATCTGGGGGAGCGCTTCAGCCAGATTTCCTATCTGGCGAACAACGCGCCGAACGAGCTGCATACCTTTTCCATGACGGAGGGGGCGGAGCAGTTTTCGATTCCGACGCAGATCACCAAGAAAGCCGGAGCGAATCTCTGGTTTGTCGGCCGCGAGTCGGAGGAGTGGGCAAAGGCGGGGGGAACCCTGACGAAGCATATTTTCTCGGCGGCGGTCTCCGGCCGCGCCGTGGCCATCGAGGGACAGGAGTATGATCCCTGTTCGCTGCTTGCGCTGTTTGTGCGGCGCTGCCTTGCGCTCCTTGCGCGGGACGTGCCGCCGGAGAAGATGGCGGCTCTGACCTTTACCACGGCGGTTCTGGACCGGAGGACGGCGGAGGCGCTTGACAGAATGCAGTCCTTTCTGGATCTTCCCGGCTGCGAGTTCTTTCAGGAGAGCTACGGCAATTCCTATTATCATTTTCTGCTTCGCCAGCCGGAGTCCATGTACGCAAGGGACAGTCTCCTGTGCGAATATGACGGCATACGGCCCATGGCGGTGTCCCGGATGCGCTTTCACCGGGGCGCCGCGCCGGCGGTTGCCTTTATTGAGAACAGGGAATACCCCGAGATGGCCGCGGAGGCCGTGAGGACGCCGGTCTCTCCGCTCGTCCGCCCGTCGGGAGAAAGAAGCGGCGGGGGCGCCGTGTCCGCAGGCGCGGCGGAGTCTGCGGGGACGCCGCAGGCCGACCGGAGGGATGAGAGCTTTCTTGCAATTTGTCGGGAGGCCATACCTGAGGGCGAAATTTCCAGTATCTTTCTCATCGGGGAGGGCTTTCAGGAAAAGTGGATGAAGCGCTCGCTGGAATACATCTGCTATCACCGCAGAGTGTTCCTCGGCAGCAATCTGTACAGCCGCGGGGCGGCCTGCGGAGCACTGCTGCGCCGGGAGCTGCCGGAGGAGGCCGCGCGCTGCTTCTATCTCGATGAAAATCGTCTGTCCGCCAATATCGGAGTCGTGGCCCTGCGGCATGAGCGCAGCGCCTACTGTCCGCTGATGAGCGCCGGGACGAGCTGGTACGAGGCGCGGGCGGAGGAGGAATTTTTCCTCGAGGGAAAAGAGGAGATACGGCTTGTGATCACTCCGATCACCGGGGGGACCGTGCGGGAGGAGACGCTCCGGCTGACCGAACCGCCGGAGCGCCCGGAGCGGACGACCCGCATCCGTCTGTCGCTTGCGATGGAAAGCGCCCGCGAGCTGGGAATCCGCATTGAGGATCTGGGCTTCGGCGAGCTGTTTCCGGCGAGCGGGAAGAGCTGGGATTTCAAGATTGAGCTGTGACAAGATGGATCTGTGATATATAGGGAGACGGAAAAGCGTAGCGTATGGGACTGCTGCTGACGACGGGGAAACGGGCGAATGCTCCATATCGTATCGAGTGGGCGGGACGGAATGTCTGGTCGCTCGAGGAACTCTGCTTCTGTATGGCGCAGAGCGCCCAGTTTCTGGACGAGCAGCTTCTTGACCCGGAGCTGGTGCGGTGGCTCTCGGAGGAGTGTGGGCTTCCCGAGCTGGCGCGGCGTCTTGCGCCGTATCTGGACAGACCGGAGGCGGCGCCGGATTTTGCGGCGGCGATTCTGGAGGAGAGCGACTATATCCCGGAGGAGAGACGCGGGGATATCATCCGCATCATCCGCGCCGGAGAGGGGCTTGCGCACTACGAGCAGCGCGAGGCCCGTGCGGATTATATGATGGACGGCGGCCATTTTTATCAGGCGCTTGCGGAATACGAACGGATCCTCGAGGAGCTTCCCGAGCCGGAGCGCAGGCTCCGCGCCCGGGTCGAGCACAGCCGCGGGGTGATTTTTGCCGGCCTCTTCAATTTTGCCATGGCGGCGGAATGCTTTCAGCGCGCGTGGAGTCTGAACGAGGACACGGCGTATTATCTCGATTATCTGGCCTCGATTCGGATGTATCTTCCCGGAACCGATTATGTCGCCTTTGTGGCGCGGCATCCGGAAGCCTACGAGGCCTCGATGGAACTGGAAAAACGGATGGACGAGGCGGACGGGAGTTATTCCTCCCAGCCGGGGACGGGACAGGTCGAGCATCTGCGGGCGCTGTGGCGGCAGAGCGTGCCCGCGTCCGGGAAAGAGCTTCTTGTGGCGGGAGCGGATATTCCGTCCGAGCCCGCGCAGCAGTTCCGCGAGGAGCTGCAGGGCACGATACGGAACCTCCGGGAAAATTACCGCCTGAATCTGAACCGCATGCTGTAACCGGAAGCGCATGCCGATCGGAATCGTTCAGGCGTTCAGGCGATCGGAGCGGCTCGCCATGACGATATTGACGCGCGGAGGCGGTCTGTGATAGGATAATTTCTGCCGCGGCAATTTAGCGTGATAAACTGGTAAACCAATAAAGCGGACGGGCGCCGGGATAATGCCGGGGAATACCGGAGCGGCGGAACAGCAGGAACGTGGGAGCAATGAGGGAGGACTGGAATGATGAAAAAGAAAATGGTATTCGGAAACACGGCATCCGGGAGAAAGGCGCTTGGAAAGGCGGCGCTTGCGCTGACGGCGGCTCTGCTGGCGGGGGCTTTCGCCGGCTGCGGCAGCAGTGAGACAAAGACCTTTACCGTCGGCTTTGACGCGGAATTTCCGCCCTACGGCTTTATGGGCGACGACGGCGAATACACCGGCTTCGATCTGGAGCTGGCCGAAGAGACGGCAAAGCGCAACGGCTGGACGTTTGTCGCGCAGCCGATCGACTGGGATGCCAAGGACGCCGAGCTGAACGCCGGAACCATCGACTGCATCTGGAACGGCTTTACGATGAACGGCCGGGAGGAGCAGTATACATGGTCCGCCCCGTACATCGACAACAGTCAGGTCTTTGTCGTGCCCGACGACGGGAGCATTTCAAGCCTTGCGGAGCTCGCCGGCAAAAAGGTCGGCGTGCAGAAAGACTCGAGCGCCCTGTCCGCTCTCGAGGGCGACGAGGCGGAGCTGGCTTCGACCTTTGCGGAGCTCACGCAGTATGCGGATTACAACATGGCGTTCATGGATCTTGAGCAGGGGGCGATCGATGCGGTGGCCATCGACATCGGCGTCGCAAGCTACCAGATCGGGAAACGGGACGGCGGCTTCCGCATGCTGGACGAGTATCTGTCCACCGAGCAGTATGCCGTCGGCTTCCGGCTGGGAAACGAGGAGCTGCGCGATGCGGTGCAGAAGACGCTGGATGAGATGGCGTCCGATGGAACGGTGGCAAAGATCGCGGAAAAATATGCAGACTACGGCGTACCGGAGGCGCTCTGCATCGGGAAGTAAGGATGAATCCGCGCGGGGACGGGGAGAAATATGAGTACAGAAACGATTTTCATACAGCTGATGGGGGGCATGGGCGTCACGGTCGCCATCTTCATACTGACGCTGGTGTTTTCCATGCCCCTCGGCATGGTGGTTGCGCTGCTCCGGATGACGCGGAGCCGGCTCCTCTCCCTGCTGGTGCAGGTCTATATATCCGTTATGCGCGGGACGCCGCTGATGCTTCAGCTGATCGTGATTTATTTCGCGCCCTTTTATCTGTTTCATATTAAAATCTCCTCCTCATATCGCTTTGTGGCGGTAATTTTAGCCTTTGCGCTGAACTACGCGGCGTATTTTGCGGAAATCTACCGCTCCGGTTTTCGATCGATTCCGGCGGGGCAGTATGAGGCGGCGCATGTCCTCGGTTACAGCCGTGCGCAGACATTCTTTCATATCATTCTTCCGCAGGTTGTGAAGCGGGTTCTGCCTCCGGTCACGAACGAGGTGATCACGCTGGTCAAGGACACCTCGCTGGCCTTTGCCATCGCGACGGCGGAGATGTTTACCATTGCAAAGCAGATTTCAGCGAAAGAGGCCTCTCTCATGCCGCTGATGGCGGCGGGAGTGTTTTATTACATCTTCAACGTTCTGGTGGCGTGGGTCTGCGCCCGGATCGAGAAGCACTACGATTATTACAAAATATAAGCCGGAGCTGGGAGCGACCATGATGAATCTGCTGGAAATCAGTCATATGAAAAAGAGCTTTGACGGCGTGCCGGTGATTGAGAATATTTCTCTCTCCGTCCGGGAGGGGGAGGTGCTCTCCGTCATCGGGCCCTCCGGATCGGGAAAATCGACGCTGCTTCGCTGTGCGACGCTGCTGGAGACGATGGACAGCGGCGAACTGCGCATCGGGGGACGGTGCGCGGCACGGGAGGAGGGCGGACGGAGCGTCTATGCGCCCGCGCAGGAGCTCCGTCTGATCCGTCGGGAGCTGGGGCTTGTGTTTCAGAGTTTTCATCTTTTTCCTCATTATTCCGTGAAGAAAAACATTGTCGAGCCGCAGCGCATCGCGGGGCGCTCCCGGGAGGAGGCGGAGCGGAAAGCCGATGAACTCATGGAGAGCCTCGGCCTCTCGGATCACGCGGCCAAATATCCCTGCCAGCTCTCCGGCGGACAGCAGCAGCGGGTTTCCATTGCGAGGGCTCTCGCGCTGGACCCGAAGATCCTGTTTTTCGACGAGCCGACCTCGGCGCTCGATCCGGAGCTCACGGCGGAGGTGCTGCGGGTGATTCGCGCTCTTGCCGGAAAGCGGATGACGATGGTGATTGTCACGCATGAAATGGAGTTTGCGCGGGAGCTGTCCGACCGCATCGTATTCATGGAGAACGGCTATATTCAGGAGGAGGGAACGCCCGAGGAGCTCTTTTCCACCGAAAATGCCCGCGTGCGGAGCTTCATCGGCCGCCTCCGGGCGTGATGCGCCCCGCGAGGCGAAATACACAGCGGCCCTGCATGGAGGAAACTTGGCGCCGCAGCGGGAGGGAAAACGTGCTATGATAAAGACGATTCTGTTTTTGCCGACGTTCTCCGCCCGCGGCGGGGGAGCGGCCTCGTATGATATTCCATGGAGGTAAGTACATGCCGACAGACCGTTACAGCAGCCCGCTTTCCGAGCGCTACGCAAGTCGCGAAATGCAGTATATTTTCTCGCAGGATATGAAGTTCACGACATGGAGAAAGTTGTGGATCGCGCTTGCGGAGGCGGAAAAAGAGCTGGGACTCGATATTACGAACGAGCAGATCGAGGAGCTGCGCCGTCACGCAGAGGACATCAATTACGACGTGGCGCGCGAGCGGGAGAGAAAGGTCCGGCATGACGTGATGAGTCATGTCTACGCCTACGGGCAGCAGTGCCCGAACGCGGCGGGGATCATTCATCTGGGCGCGACGAGCTGCTTTGTCGGCGACAACACGGATATCATCGTCATGCGGGAGGCGCTGCAGCTGGTCCGCCGCAAGCTCATCAGCGTGATTGCGGAGCTCGCGGATTTTGCGGAGCGCTACCGGAATCAGCCGACCCTCGCGTTCACGCATTTCCAGCCGGCGCAGCCGACGACGGTCGGCAAGCGGGCGGCTCTCTGGATCAACGAGTTCATGCTCGACCTCGAGGAGACGGATCATGTGATCGGCAATCTGAAGCTCCTCGGCAGCAAGGGGACCACCGGAACGCAGGCCTCGTTCCTCGAGCTGTTTCACGGCGATCTCGGCAAGGTGGACGCGCTCGATCCGATCATTGCGGAAAAAATGGGCTTTGACGCCTGTGTCCCGGTGTCCGGGCAGACCTATTCCCGCAAGGTGGATACACAGGTGGCAAACGTTCTCGCCGGGATCGCGGCCTCCGCGATGAAGATGGCGACGGATATCCGGCTGCTTCAGCATCTCAAGGAGGTGGAGGAGCCCTTTGAGAAGAATCAGATCGGCTCCTCGGCCATGGCCTATAAGAGAAACCCGATGCGCAGCGAGAGAATCTGCTCGCTTGCCCGCTATGTGATGGCGGATGCGCTGAATCCGGCGTTCACCTCCGGGACACAGTGGTTTGAGAGAACGCTGGACGACTCCGCGAACAAGCGCCTGTCCATTCCGGAGGGGTTCCTTGCGGTCGACGGCGTTCTGGATCTGTGCCTCAACGTGGCGGACGGCCTCCGGGTCTACCCGAAGCTGATCGAGCGTCATCTGCGGGCGGAGCTGCCGTTTATGGCGACGGAGAACATCATGATGGACGAGGTCGGTCAGTACGGCGGAAACCGGCAGGAGCTCCACGAGGAGATCCGGCGGATGTCCATGGAGGCCGGCCGGAGAGTCAAGGAAGAGGGACTCGACAACAATCTGCTGGAGCTGATTGCCGCTAATCCCATGTTCCATGTGACGCTGGAAGAGATGGAGGCGAGAATGGACCCGCAGCTCTATGTGGGCTGCGCGCCGCATCAGGTCGAAAGGTATCTGGAGACGGTGGTCCGGCCTGTGCTGGAGGCGAATCGGGACGCGCTGGGGGCGACGGCGCAGATCAACGTCTGACGGTCCGACACAGCCGACAGGCAATCGGCAGGTGACGGCCAATGGGCGGCCGGATGGTGGCCGGCCGATGAACAATGATCAGCGGAGCGGCGACCGGACGACATGGCATAAGTGTTAATTAGGATAAATATTAAAAATATCGATTTTATTTATATCAGGAGGGAATATATACTGGTAGACGTTGCATGACGACCGTTGCAGAATCCAAGGGAGGCCGAGGGATATGGTAAAGGCAGTTGTAGGTGCAAACTGGGGCGACGAGGGCAAGGGCAAGATCACGGACACGCTCGCGGACAGCGCGGATGTGGTCGTCCGTTTTCAGGGCGGTGCGAACGCGGGCCACACGATTGTGAACGAGTACGGCAAGTTTGCGCTCCACACGGTTCCGTCCGGCGCGTTTCATCAGAATATCATGAATATCATGGGGGCGGGGGTCGCCTTTGATATCGAGAAATTCATGCGCGAGATCGAAGAGATCACGGGGAGGGGTGTTCCGATGCCGCAGCTCATGATTTCCGACCGCGCGCAGGTTATGATGCCGTACCATGTGCTGCTCGATTCTCTTGAGGAGGCCCGTCTTGCGGGCAAGAGCTTCGGCTCCACAAAGTCCGGCATCGCGCCGTTCTATTCCGACAAGTTCGCGAAGATCGGCTGGCAGATCAATGAGTTCTATCAGGACGACGATGTGTTGATGGAGAAAATTAACCGCGTGGCGGACATCAAGGACTGCCTGCTGGTCAATCTGTATCATACGGACCCCATCGACCGGGAGGGGCTTCTTGCGTGGATCCGGGAGCAGAGGGAGAGGGTGCGCCCCTTTATCGGGGATGTTTCCTCGTACCTTGCGCAGGCGATCCGGGAGGGAAAGGAGATTCTTCTCGAGGGACAGCTTGGAACCATGAAGGATCCGGACCACGGCATCTATCCGATGGTCACCTCCTCCTCGCCTCTCGCCGCCTTCGGCGCGGTGAGCTGCGGCATTGCGCCCTATGAGCTGCGGCAGATCGTGGTCGTGACCAAGGCGTACAGCTCCGCGGTCGGAGCGGGTGAGTTTGTCTCGGAGATCTTCGGCGACGAGGCGGTTCTTCTGCGCAATCACGGCGGCGACGGCGGCGAGTACGGCGCGACGACGGGAAGACCCCGGCGCGTGGGCTGGTATGACTGCGTGGCCTCGCGCTACGGCTGCCGCGTGCAGGGAGCGACCGACGTGGCCTTTACCGTGCTCGACGACCTTGGCTATCTCGACGAGATTCCGGTCTGCGTCGCGTATGAGCTGGACGGAAAGGAGACGACGGAGTTTCCGACCACGGCAAAGCTCGCGGAGGCGAAGCCGGTGTACCGGGTGTTCAAGGGATGGAAGTGCGATATTCGCGGGATCCGCCGCTTTGAGGAGCTGCCGCAGGAGGCGCAGGACTATGTGAACTTTATCGAGGGGCGGCTCGGCTTCCCGATCACGATGGTCTCCAACGGTCCGGCCCGTGAGGATATCATTTACCGCGAGAGCCCGCTGAAAAGGTAGACGGGCGGCGCCCTGCCGCGAAACCCGAAAGGGGCTCCGTACAGGGGAAAAGCAGAAAAGGAGGCTGTGCGCATGACGGCGAATCTCGAATGGTATCGGGTATTCAATCATGTGGCGCAGTGCGGCTCTCTGACGCTGGCTGCCGAGCAGCTTTCCGTCTCCCAGCCGGCGGTAAGCCAGTCCCTGAAGCAGCTTGAGGGGGCGCTGGAGACACAGCTGTTTGTCCGGTCGTCCCGCGGCGTCAGTCTCACCCGGGAGGGGGAGCTGCTCTGGTCATATGTCCGCCGCGGCTGCGATCTCATCGAGACGGGGGAGAAGAAGCTGCGGCAGATGCAGAATCTGGACATCGGCGAGCTGCACATCGGGGCCAGCGATATGACGCTGCGCTTCTATCTGCTTCCGTATCTTGAGCGCTTTCATGAGCGCCATCCCGGCGTAAAGGTGATCGTCAACAACGCCCCGACGCCGGAGACCATTGCTATGCTCGAAAACGAGAGCATCGATTTCGGCGTCGTTTCCGGACCTCTTCCGTCTCTGCCGCATATTTCGGCGATCCCGGTGCGGGAGATACAGGACTGCTTCGTGGCGGCGCGGCGCTTCATCCAGTATCGGAACCGGATGATGGATCTTCACGATCTGGAGGGGCTCCCTCTGATCTGTCTGGAGCAGAGGACCTCGAGCCGGGCATATATTGACGCCTTTATGTCAAAAAACGGTGCGGAGATTCATCCGGAATTTCAGCTTGCGACCAGCGACATGATTGTTCAGTTTGCTCTCCGGAATCTGGGGATCGGCTGTGTCGTGCGCGATTTTGCATTGGATTATCTGGAGAGCGGACAGCTTTTTGAGCTGCGCTTCAACAAATATATTCCGAAGCGCAGCTTTTATGTGATTCTGAGCAGAAAGAGCGTCCTGCCCGCGGCGGCGACGGCGCTTCTTTCGCTGATCCGGGCGGATCTGGACAATACGGCGGAAAGAGTATTATGACGAAAAAAATAAATACAGTGATTTTTGATATCGGCGGCGTTCTGGTTGACTATCATCAGGAGGAATACTACCGGAGAAGGGGCTATGCTCCGGAGACGGCGGCGCGTCTTGCCGCGGTGACGATGCGTTCAAGCTGGTGGGACGAGTATGACCGGGGGCTCCTCTCCGACGAGGAGATCCGCGGCTGTTTTAAGAAAAATGCGCCGGAGCTGGCGGAGGAGATCGACGCCTCGCTGACGCATATGGCGGGCATTGTCACGAAGAGAGAGACGGCGATTCCGTGGATCCGCTCGGTAAAGGCGCGCGGCTGCCGCGCGCTGGTGCTGTCCAATTTTTCGCACACCGCCTATGAGGACTGCCGGGAGGACGCCATGCAGTTTCTGGACGAGACGGACGGCGGCATCCTGTCGTTTCGCGAGCATGTGATCAAGCCGGAGCCGCTGATCTACGAGCTGCTGCTCGGGCGCTATGCGATCGATCCGGCGCGGGCGGTGTTCATCGACGATACGCAGAAGAACCTTACCGGAGCGGAGCGCTTCGGCATCCGCACGATACACTACCGGAGTCAGGAGCAGGCGGAGAGCGAGCTGGACGCGCTGCTGGGGCGCTGAGCTGCGTCTGCCGCGCGGCGTCAGACAGGAGGACAGAGCAGTATGAGCAGAAAAAAATATCCGTGGACGTTGAAGCGGACGGCCGCGTGGCTCTGCATTGCAGGCCTCGGGGCGATGTACGTCATAACGCTCCTTGCGGCGTTGACGGCAAGACCCGGCGCGGCGGCGCTGTTCCGGGCAAGCCTTGCCCTCACGGTGTTCCTGCCGGCCGTGTGCTGGCTTGTGATCTGGCTGTACGGCATCTTTGCGGGCCGGCGGACGATCGCGAGTCTCGATCTTTTGAATTCCGATCCGGAATCGAGAAAGAGGATGGAAGAGGAGCTGCAGGGAAAAACGGCCGCGGAGGACGGGCCGGAGAACCGGAAGTGACCGGGAGACCTGCCAAGGGCGGCCGGCTCCGGTAAGGAGGGGGAGTATGATTTCACGGGTGATCGGACAGGGCTGGAGGATGCTTCCGGCTAAAGATATAGAAGCGGCAGTGCTCTGCGATGCGGCTTCCCGGGAGGACTTCGGGGCTGGTAGGACCGGCTTCGCGGAGGAGTGCGGCGAAGTGTACGGCATTGTGCAGGCGCGCGGCGGGATGCCGGCCTCTGTGCCGGGGACGGTGTACGGCACGCTCCTTGCAAACGGCCTCATCGGCGATCCGTTCTGGCGGGATAACGAGCTTGCGCTCACAGGGTGTATGGACAGGGATTACACATTCGTGACGGAGCTCTCGCCCGAGGCGGAGGAGCGGGACGCGGATCAGTGGATCCTTTGCTTCGACGGGATCGATACGCTGGCGGATGTGTACCTCGGGGGCCGGCATCTCGGCAGTACGGACAATATGCACCGCACATGGGAATTTGACGTTACGGAGCTCCTGCGGACGCTCCCGATGCCGGCGGAGCTCAGGGTCGTTCTCCATTCTCCCACGGAATATATTGCGCGGGAGGACGAGCGGGTGCACGCCGGCGGAACGCCGGACGCCATGATCGGCTTTCCCCATATCCGCAAGACGGCCTGCATGTTCGGCTGGGACTGGGGGCCGCGTCTGCCCGATGCGGGGCTTTTCCGCCCGGTTCGTCTGCTCTCGGTGAAGCGGGCCCGCCTCACCGATGTGCGCCTCTCGCAGCGGCATCTCATCTCCGGCCGGAGCGTGCGCGGGAATCTCACGGACAGCGTTCTCATCAGTCTGGATACGGAGGTCACGTGGGCGGGTGCCCCGTCTGCGGAGGAGGAAGAAAAGCTCTGCACGAGCCTCCGCATCGTTTCGCCGGACGGGAGCCGGAGCTGGGGGAGCGACGACGGAGAGCTTGAGATCGATCACCCGGAGCTCTGGTGGCCGAACGGCTACGGTCCGCAGCCTCTCTACACGGCAGAGGTTTCGCTTCTGCTGGGCGGGGAACTTCTGGATGTGAAGACGCTCCGCATCGGTCTTCGCACCTGCACGGTGAACCGCGATCCGCTCCCGGCGGAGACCCGGGATTCGCACATGCAGGGGCAGGCGGAGGATACGGAGCCGGGGGAAAATTTTGCGCTTGAGGTCAACGGGCTGCAGATTTTTTCCATGGGTGCGGATTATATCCCGGAGGATTCTCTGCTCGCTCGGCAGTCGCGGGAGCGGACGGCGAGCCTCCTGAAATCCGCGGCGCAGTGCCATATGAATACGATCCGCGTCTGGGGAGGCGGCTATTTCCCCGACAACGATTTCTACGAGCTGTGCGATGAGTACGGGCTGCTTGTCTGGCAGGATTTTCTGTTCAGCTGCGCCGCCTACGAGCTGGAGGATGCGTTCGAGGAGAATTTTTCGCAGGAGATCCGCGACAACATCCGCAGGCTCCGTCATCATGCCTGCATCGCGTTCTGGTGCGGCAACAACGAGATGGAGACGCAGACCCTCGAGGGCGCATGGGGGCCGTCGCCGAAGCAGCGCCTCGATTACATCAAGATGTTTGAATACATCCTCCCGAAGCTGGTGAAGGAGGAGGATCCGGAGCGTCTTTACTGGCCGAGCTCTCCGTCCTCGGGCGGGGATCAGCGGAATCCGTGGGCCGAAAATGTCGGGGACGCCCATTACTGGGGCGTCTGGCACGGCGGGGAGCCGTTTACGGCATACCGCGGTCACCATTACCGCTTTCTGTCGGAATTCGGCTTTCAGTCCTTTCCCTGTCTTGCGACGGTCAAGAGCTTCACGTGCCCGGAGGACCGCAACGTGTACTCCCGCGTCATGGAAATGCACCAGAGAAATTCGGCCGCGAACGGCAAAATTATGAATTATCTGTCGCAGACCTATCTCTACCCGAAGAGCTTTGACGACCTGCTGTACTGCTCGCAGCTTCTGCAGGCGGATGCGATCCGCTACGGGGTGGAGCACTTCCGCCGCTTCCGCGGAAGCTGCATGGGAACGGTCGTGTGGCAGCTCAATGATATCTGGCCGGTGGCAAGCTGGGCGGGCATGGATTATTTCGGCCGGTGGAAAGCGCTGCAGTATGCGGAGAAGCGGATGTTCGCGCCGGTGCTGCTCTCCTGCGAGGAGCACGGGGAAATCGATCAGCAACCGTTTCCGAACGCGCAGAGGAAGCCCGTCGATTTCTCGGCGCTGCTCCATGTCGCCAATGAGACGGCGGAGCCCTTTGAGGGAACGGTGCAATGGGCTCTCCGTCTGCCCGACAGCACGGTGGTTGCGGAGGGGAGCTTTGCGGTCTATGCCGAGCCGTTCGGAGGCACATGGCTGCCGTCGCTCGACCTGAATGCGCTGATCTCCGAGGAGGCCGCGGCGGAGAGCCCGGAGGGCCGGAGCGTTTCTTCCGCTGCGGTGCGGAGCTCCTCTGCAGCAGGACCGTTCAGCCCGCTGGACGTCCACCTCAGCTATGCGCTTCTGGATGCGGCGGGAGAGAGGATCTCCGGCGGCAACACCCTTTTCTGTGCGCCGAAGCACTACCACTTTGCGGACCCGGAGCTCCGGCTTCGCTGCGACGGAAACCGGGTGGAAATCACTGCCGGGGCGTATGCCAAGGCGGTCGCCGTCGAATCGGCGGACGGGAATCTGCGTCTGGACGACAACTTCTTTGATATGGAGGCCGGAACCGTCGTGCTCCGTATTGTGGATGAGGACGGGGAGCCGGCGGAGGAGGGCTCCCGTTCCGGCGTGACGGGGCTTGCGGCCGCCTATGTGAGCCGGAGCTTTGCGCAGGACGAGTTGGTTGCATGCAGCAGGCATATCCTCGCTGGAAACGGGGAGGAGGCCCGGCCCGCTGCGATCCCGCCCGGGCCGTACCGGGTGCGCAGCGTCTATGAGACGGCGCTGCGCTGAGGCTTTGTCTGATGGCGGACAGGGTGTCGTGGCAGCGTCAGTCCGGCGGACTTCCGGCGAATGAGCTCGGCGGACGGAAAGAAATTATTTGACAGGCGCCCCGCAGTATGCTAAGGTATCAACGGCTGTAAAGCAGTCAAACATAGAAAGCAGAGTTTTCCACTCTCACCCGGCGGCGCAGCTTCCGGTGTTGATATGGCGGTCATACCGCCCGCGTCCGCTTCTTTCGGCAGGACGGCCGACGCGGTGTCTATGGATTCTGACCAGTGGATGCTCTGTGTGTCCACTGGTTTCTTTTATATGCGGGGGACGGCAGGGCCGCACGGCGGTTCCGGTCTCTGCCCGGGGGAGGGTATCAACATTAATAACAACAGCAGAAACAGCAGAGGCAATGATTTTGCCGTGAATGAGCACATCCGCAGCAGAGAGGTCCGTGTGATCGGCGCGCACGGCGAGATGCTGGGGATTCTGTCGATCGGCGACGCGCGCAGAGCCGCGGAGGAAGCGGAGCTTGATCTCGTCATGGTTTCGCCCAACGCTCAGCCGCCTGTCTGCAAGATTATTGATTATGGTAAGTTCCGCTACGAGCAGTCCCGCAGGGACAAGGAAGCGAGGAAAAAGCAGAAGACCGTCGAGATCAAGGAGATCCGCCTGTCACCGAACATCGACGACAACGATCTGCAGACCAAGGTCACGGCAGCCCGCAAGTTCCTGACCCGGGGTGACCGCGTCAAGATCACGCTCCGTTTCCGCGGGCGCGAGATGGCGCATATGGGTGCAAGCGTCCACATTCTCACGGATTTTGCAAATTCTCTCGCCGACTGTGCGGTGGTCGACCGCATGCCGAAGGTCGAGGGCCGCACCATGACCATGTTCTTAGCTGAAAAGAAGAACTGAGAGGTTCATCGATCAGTTATTAAGAATCCAGATGTAAAAAACAGGAGGAAACAGCAATGCCCAGCATGAAGACAAACAGATCCGCCGCAAAGCGTTTCAAAATCAGCGGAAGCGGAAAGCTTATGAGATTCAAGGCGAACAAGCGCCACATCCTGACCAAGAAGAGCACGAAGCGGAAGAGAAATCTCAGACAGACTGCGCCGGTTGACGCGACGAACGTAAAGAGCATGCGCAAGATCATGCCCTACGCATAAGCGGAACGGCGGCAGAAACCCTGAGAACTCCGGACGACGGTGCGCGCCGGGAGCTTTTGCGGGGACAATCAGATTGGAGGATAATTCAGCATGGCACGTATTAAAGGTGGCTTAAACGCCAAGAAGAAGCATAACAGAGTTCTGAAGCTGGCAAAGGGATACCGCGGAGCCCGTTCCAAGCAGTACAGAGTGGCCAAGCAGTCGGTTATGAGAGCGCTCGCCTCTTCCTTTGCGGGACGCAAGCAGAGAAAGAGAGATATGAGATCGCTGTGGATCACCCGTATCAACGCGGCGGCCCGCATGAGCGGCATTTCTTACAGCAGACTGATGCACGGGCTGAAGTTGGCCGGCGTCGACATCAACCGCAAGATGCTTGCGGAGATGGCAGTGAACGACGCGGCGGGATTCGCAGCGCTTGCGAAGCTGGCGGAGGAGAAGGTTTCTGCGCCGGAAAAAAATTGATCATTCAAAAACTGTCTGCAAGGCCTGAACGGCATTCCTGCCGGTCAGGCCTTGTTCGTTTTTGCCATGAATTCGGGTGGCATGTCAAGAGTGTCCGTGCAGAAGGCCGAATTTTGGGGGACTGTTTGGGGCTGAGCTTCAGATTGTCCGGCGCAGTACCAGATTGGTGGAAATTTCAATATTGACCGAATAGCGATCTCCCGTTCGGATTGCGGAGAGAAGCCGCTCCGCGGCCACGATGCCCATATGGTGCTTTGGAACATGGACGGTGGAAAGCGGCGGTTCGGTATAGCTGCACATGGGGATGTCGTCAAAGCCTATGAGAGCGACATCCTCCGGGATGCGAAAGCCCTTTTCGCGGAGTGCCCGCATGGCGCCGATCGCGATCTGGTCATTATCGGCAAAGTAGGACCGGACGGGCTTTTCCCCGCTTTCCAATATAGCTGTCATATCGGCAAAGGCGCCGTCTATGGAGGGGGTCAATTCATGGACGACGATATTGGAAACAGACATTCCGTTGTGGCGAAGGGCCTTGTGGAAGCCCTCGGTGCGCTGATCAAAATTGTTGATGGGGTAAGAGGAATGAAGATACCCCGGCTGCACCTTGAGCTTTTTGATAAGATAATTGGCGGCGGTAAAGGCGCCGTCGGTATTGTTGATCTGAACAGAGTCGATGCGGGCGGAAATAAAATGATTATCGAGCAGGAGGCAGGGGATTTCGGCAAACGGAAGGATATTGAAATCATCCTGCTTCATTTCTGTCCCGAGGATCATGAGACCGGCGGTCTTCATATTGGAAAGCTCGCGGATCTGTATTTCCAGATCCTCGGGAGAATATACATTGACGAGGCTGACGCGCCAGCCCTCCTCCGCGCATTTCTGCTCTACCCCTTCGGTGAGTTCGGTGAAAAAGGAGCTGTCATTGAGAACGGCCCCGTGCTTGCGGTAATAAAGCAGACAGATGGTGCCGGCAGATGGCGCCGCTGGTCTGCGCGGCGGCATTCCGTATTTTTCCGCCGCTTCGAGTACACGGTTGCGGGTCTGTGTGGAGACTCCCGCCTTGCCGTTCAGTGCAAAGGAGACGGAGGTCTCGGATAATCCAAGGAGTTTTGCCAGTTCTTTGGAGGTCATGGGCATCCTGTTCCGGGGCGGTGCGGCTCCCGCAATCCTCCCTGCATTCGGATTCCCGCGGCGCTTCGCACCGCTCCATCCTCATGCAGGACTTTATGATTCTGTAGGACAGTGTATCAGAATAATAAATATCTGCAAGTCAAATGCCCCGCAGCAAGCTACGGGGCATGATTTAGTTTGTTTCCGATTTGTGCACCCCAAGGGGCGGGGGAGATTTGACCCTCGCGGCATTCGCCAAATGGACATGCAAGCATGTCCATTTGGCTCATTGCTCGCGGGAATAAACTTGGAAGAATTTAGAAAATATAAACTAAATTATAGATTTAAATTTAGAAAAAACCTTGCTATCATCAGGGTAATTACGGAGTCCCAGAGAAAGAATTTTGGATTTTCCGGATGTGGGAACGGGTGACTGCGGAAGCGGGGGGCGGTTTTTCAGGCAGGGAATGCTCCCGGAAAGGATGGAAAGGGAATGACGGCACAGATCAGAATCGGTTTTGCGCCCACACGGCGTGCGATTTTCAGTGCACCGGCCGCGGTGCGATACGCCGACTACACGAGAAAAAAAATGGATGAGCTCGGCATCGATTACGTAGATATCAGGGAATTCAATGAGGAGGGTCTTCTTTACGACGATGAGGATCGCAGGAAGATTGCACAGAAATTCAGAGAGGAGAAGATCGATGGACTCTTTCTTGCACATGAGAATTTCGGTACGGAATATGAGTGTGCGCGTCTTGCGAAAGAGCTGGATGTACCGGTGCTGCTCTGGGGGCCGAGAGACGAAAGACCTGATGCGAAAGGCTCACGTGAGCGGGATTCGCAGTGTGGTCTCTTTGCGACCGGCAAGGTGCTGCGCCGTTTCGGCGTTCCGTTTACCTATATGACCAACTGCGGTCTGGAGGATCCGGAGTTTGAACGCGGAATGCGGGATTTCCTGCGTGTCTGCAATGTGGTCAAGAAATTCCGCGGACTGCGTGTTCTGCAGATAGGGCCGCGGCCTTTCGATTTCTGGTCGACGATGTGCAATGAGGGGGAGCTGCTTGAGAAATTCAACATACAGCTCGCGCCGGTGCCGCTGCCGGAGCTCTATAAGGAGATGCACCGTCTGGAGGCGGAAGAGCCGGAGAAGATCCGCGGAGTGGTTGAATACTGCCGCGCCAATATGAACTGCGACATTGAGGAAAGATACCTGACCTCGGTCGCCTCTCTCAAATGTGCGATGCGGAATCTTGCGGACAGGTACGGAGCGGGCGCGGCGGCGATCCAGTGCTGGAATGCGCTGCAGGACGAGATAGGGATCATGCCCTGCGCGGCAAATTCCCTCCTTATCGAGGAAGGACTGCCGGTCGTCTGTGAGACCGATATTCACGGTGCGATCACGCAGATCATGGTGGAAGCGGCTGATATGGGCGAGCACCGCGCGATGTTTGCGGACTGGACGGTGCGCCATCCTGACAACGATAACGGTGAGCTTCTGCAGCACTGCGGTCCGTGGCCGATCAGTGTGGCGAAAGAGAAGCCCACGATCTGTGTGCCGGTTGCGTTTCCGCAGAACGGCGCGGTTTCCGCAGAGGCAAGGCACGGAAAAATTTCGATTGCGCGTTTTGACGGAGACGGAGGGGATTATTTTCTGCTGCTGGGCCATGCGAAAGGGATCGACGGCCCCTACACGAGAGGAACCTATCTCTGGATAGAGGTGAGCAACTGGAAGCGTCTCGAGGCCAAAATCGTCGAGGGCCCCTATATTCATCACTGTGTTGCCATTCATTCTGATGTCGTGCCGGTTCTGTATGAGGCGTGCAAATATCTGGGCATCACGCCGGATCTTTATGATCCGATCGAGGATAAGGTCCGGGCCTGTCTGCGCGGTGAGGACGTTGTATTTGATGAAATCTGAGCCCTGAGGCCGTGCATGAGCTCCGGATGGTGCTTGAGATGGTATTGTGTGCTCTGCGCCCACAGAGAGAGCGCGGGGTGCCGGAAGAGCTCCGGCAGGGGAAAGGAGGATCGGAATGGAGAGCATGGAAAATCTGAAGCGCAGGGCATATGACCTTCGCAGGGATACGCTCGATATCATCATGGCGGGCGGCGGAGGCCACATCGGCGGCGATATGAGTGTCATGGATACACTGATCGAGCTGTATTTCAACCAGATGAATATTTCCCCGGAGAACCGGGAGGATCCGGATCGGGATTATTTTATTCTCAGCAAGGGACACGCCGTGGAGGCGTATTATGCGGTCCTGTGCGCGAGGGGCTTTCTTGATCTGGAGGATGTCAGGGCGCGTTTCTCCCGCTTCGGGTCGCCTTATATCGGGCATCCGAACAACAAGCTGCCGGGCATGGAGATGAATTCGGGCTCTCTTGGCCACGGTCTTCCCGTGGCGGTGGGACTGGCGCTCGGCAACCGGATGAGCGGGAGGGACAGCCGCACCTATGTGGTCATGGGTGATGGTGAGCTCGCGGAGGGCTCGGTGTGGGAGGGCTTCATGTCCGGACATATGTACGGACTGGATACGCTCTGTGCCGTAATCGACAGGAACCGGCTGCAGATTTCCGGCAGTACGGAGGACGTCATGGCGCAGGAGAAGCTGGCGGACAGAGTGCGCTCCTTTGGCTGGCACGTCGTGAATGTGGAGGACGGCAATGATCTTGATGCGCTGCATGCCGCCTTTGCAGAGGCCCGTGAGACAAAGGGATGTCCCACCTGCCTCATAGCGAATACCGTCAAGGGCAAGGGAAGCCCCGTAATGGAAAACAAGGCGGAGTGGCATCATCATGTGCCGACGGTGGAGGAATATGAACACATCGTCCGCGATCTGGATGCAGGAAAGGAGGCGCTTCTCAATGTCTAACCGTATTCCGAACCGCAAAGTGATCTGCGATGTTCTGATGGAGCATGCCGTGGTCGACAAAGATATTGTCGTGCTGTGCAGCGATTCCCGCGGCTCTGCGTCGCTCACCCCGTTCTTCGAGCGATACCCGGGGCAGTCGGTCGAGGTCGGTATCGCCGAACAGGATCTCGTCGGTATCGCGGCGGGACTTGCCAAGAGCGGAAAGAAACCTTACGCAGCCTCTCCGGCGAGCTTTCTCTCTACGAGGAGCTATGAGCAGGTCAAGGTGGACTGCGCCTACTCCGGCCAGAACGTCAAGCTCATCGGGATTTCCGGAGGCATCAGCTATGGTGCTCTGGGCATGAGCCATCACAGCGCGCAGGACATCGCAGCGATGACAGCCATTCCGGGCATGCGCGTATATCTTCCTTCGGACCGCTTCCAGACGAGAAAGCTGTTCGAGGCCCTTCTGGCAGATGAGAAGCCGGCCTATATTCGGACAGGAAGAAATCCGGTGGAGGACGTCTACACGGAAGAAAACTGTCCCTTTGAAATGGACAGGGCGACGCTTGTCCGGGAGGGGAGCGATGTGGCGATCCTCGCCTGCGGAGAAATGGTGCGCCCTGCGGCGGATGCAGCGGAGCTGCTCGCGGCGGAGGGCATCAGCGCACAGGTCCTTGACATGTATTGTCTGAAGCCGGTCGACAGGGAGGCGGTGCTCCGCGCGGCACGGACAACACGCGCCATCGTCACGGTGGAGGAGCACGCGCCGTTCGGGGGACTGGGCGCCATAACCGCGCAGATCGTCTCGGAGAACGATCCGAAAAAGGTGCTGGAAATCGCACTTCCGGACGAGCCCGTCATCACGGGGACTTCTGCGGAGGTTTTTGACTATTACGGTATGAATGCAGAGGGCATTGCCCAAAAGGCAAAGGAAGCGCTTGCCTGATGCCTGCGCTGCGCGGATACGGGAGAGACGTCTGCCGGGACAGGCCAGACATAAGGATGAGACGATGGGAAAGTATATTCTGAGCATCGACCAGAGCACGCAGGGGACCAAGGCTCTGCTCTTCGACGCCGGGGGCAGGCTCATGCAGCGGGCGGATCTCGCACACAGGCAGATTGTGAGCGAACGGGGCTGGGTCAGCCATGACCCGGAGGAGATCTATGCGAACACGCTGCAGGCCGTCAGGAATGTGGTGGACAGATCCGGGATTGACAGAAAGGAGATCGCAGCGCTCGGCATCAGCAACCAGCGGGAGACCACGGTGGCTTTTGATGATGCGGGGAAGCCGGTCTGCGATGCCGTTGTCTGGCAGTGCGCGCGGGCGGCGGAGCTCTGTGAGCGGATAGCAAAAAGCGGAGAAGATATTTCGGGGAGGGTGTATGCGGCGACGGGGATCCGCCTCTCTCCGTACTTCCCTGGGGCAAAGCTCGCATGGATACTGGAAAATGTGCCGGAGGCGGGACGCGTTCTGAGAGAGGGGCGTCTGCGTATGGGGACGATGGACAGCTATCTTGTGTACCGGCTTACGCACGGCAGGGTATACCGCACGGACTGCTCCAATGCTTCGAGAACGCAGCTGTTCAATCTGGCCTCGCTCTCGTGGGACAAGGAGATATGTGCTCTGTTCGGCGTGCCGGAGGAGGTGCTCGCGGAGATCACGGATTCAGACGGCGACTTCGGGGAGACGGACCTTGAGGGCTACCTTCCGTACCCGATCCCCATCCGGGGTGTGCTGGGGGATTCGCACGGCGCACTGTTCGGTCAGGGCTGTCTCGAAAAGGGCATGATAAAGGCGACCTACGGCACCGGCTCGTCGATCATGATGCATATAGGGGACAGGCCGGTGCTTTCCGGAAACGGCTTGGTGACCTCTCTTGCGTGGAGAATGGGGGGACGTGCGGAGTATGTCCTCGAGGGAAATATCAATTATACCGGCGCGGTCGTCACATGGCTCAAGGATGATCTGGGGCTTATCGATTCCGCGGGACAGACGCAGACGCTCGCAGAAGTGGCGAATCCGGATGACCGCTCCTATCTTGTGCCTGCTTTCACGGGCCTTGGGGCCCCTTATTGGGCTCCGCATGCGAGGGGGCTGCTCTGCGGCATGTCAAGGACGACAGGGCGTGCGGAAATCGTGCGTGATGCCCTGCAGTGTATTGCCTATCAGATCACGGATGTTCTGCGCGCGATGCAGGCTGATACGGGACTGCCGCTCCGGGAGCTCCGTGTGGACGGCGGGCCTACCGGCAACCGTTACCTTATGCAGTTTCAGAGCGACATCACCGGGATCCCGGTCGCGGTTCCGCCGACCGAGGAGCTCTCCGGAATGGGTGCTGCTTATGCGGCGGGGCTCGCGGTCGGTCTTTATGACAGACATGAGCTTTTTGACAGTGTGGAGCGGCGGAGCTATCAGCCTTCGATGAGCGGGCAGGAGGCGGATGAGCTCTACGCGGGCTGGAGGGCTGCCGTGGGCATGGCGCTGCATAAATGACAATACGCAAACAGATATTCATTGCCCTTGTAACCGTCGCGGTGCTCACCACGACGGTTCTTGGCGCTGCTCTTTATTATTTCTCCAGCCGGACGATACGCGAGGAATATCAGTCCGCCCATGCGGACGGCATACAGGTTGCGAATCATGTTCTGGAAATCACGCTGAAGTCCGTCGTTGATGAAGAACGGTCGTTTCTTGCGAATACTGTCTTTCGGAGTGCATTTGCGGAGGAGAATCCGGGGAGCCGGACGTTCACGGCGAGCGGCAGCCGCATCCTGCTCGACCAGCTTCAGAAGCCGCTTTTTTCGGGAAATGCCGTGCGGGATATTCTCGCAGTCAACATGGCGGGCAATATCGTTTTTGCCTCGCAGAATGATTCAAACCGCAGCTATATCGTTCCGTACCAGACAGAGGAAAATATTCTGCAGAGAGCATGGGTGGCGGACTGCGATGCAGCAAAGGGGCGCGAGGTCTTTTATGTCGGCAACATTCTCTTTGACAGCGGCAGAGATGATGCTTTCTCGGTGGCCAAGCTCCTGCTGTCCGCCTCGGGGGAGCCGATGGGGTATCTCGTTTTTAATGTGCGGAAATCGTCGCTCGCGTCGGCTTTCGGGACCCCGAAGGAGGGATATGACAATTCGGAATATCTGATCCTTGCGGCAGATGCGCCCGGGAGCGGGGAACACAGCGCGGCTGGGAAGGTGAGGCCGGTGTATACCTCCCTTCCCGCAGACGATGAGGAGCTTGCCGGGATTCTCGCGGCCTTTGGGGGACAGGGCCGAGGAAGTTATGTTTTTGCGCAGGAGAACAACCGGATCAGCGGCTGGACTGTGGTCAGCGCTATTTCAGAGGCGGAGCTTTTCTCCCGCAGCCGCCTCGTCGCGATGACGGCGCTTCTGCTGGCATTTCTGCTGATCGGGCTGGCAATTCCGGTTTCGGCCCGTGTTTCGCGGACGATTACTGCGCCGCTGTCGGTGCTGGAGGGGACGATACGGAGTGTCGGCGAGGGAAATCTGCGCGTCGAGGCGAGCTTTGACGACAGCGAGGCGGGGAGGATCGGAAACCGCTTCAAGGATCTTGTCAACAATAATCTGGAGCTCAAGGATCGACTGCTTCAGTCAACGATCCGGGAGCGGGAGTCGGAGCTTCTGCTCCTCCAATCGCAGATTAATCCGCATTTTCTGTATAATACGCTGGATACGCTGTATTTCATGGCCATTCTCAAAAACGAGGATGAAATCGCCGATTTCGTGCAGTCCCTCTCCGAAAATTTCAAGCTGAGCCTCAATCAGGGGGACAAGCTGATACCGGTCAGCAGTGAAATGCAGCGGATCGCGGCATACATGAAGCTCCAGAACTACCGTTTTCACGGCCGGTACACGCTGCACATCGATGTGGAGGAGAAGATGAGGGAGGAATATATCCTTACGTTCATCCTCCAGCCGCTCGTGGAGAATGCGGTTTATCACGGACTCGAGCCGAAGCCCGGACCGGGTACGGTCACAGTGCGCGGGAAGCGAAACGGAGGCGTGCTGGAATTTTCCGTTCTGGACGACGGGGTGGGGATCGCTGATGCTGATGCGCTGGATCACGGATACGGGATCCGCAATATCAGGGAACGCATCAGACTGTTTTACGGGGAGGAGTACGGAATCTGCTTCCGGAACCGGGAGAGCGGAGGAACTGTGGCGGAGATCCGTATTCCCTCTCTTTCCGGGAAGCAGGTTGAGCAGGCAATTAAGGAGTCGGGGCATGTACAGACTGGTGGTTGTGGATGATGAATACATTGTAGTCGAGGGGATCCGCGCTCTCCTTAGAAGGCTCGGAACCCCGGCGAAGGTGGCGGGGACGGCGCAGGACGGGCGGACGGCACTCACGCTCATACGGGAGACAAGACCGGATGTGGTCATCACAGACATACGCATTCCCTATATGGACGGTCTGTCTCTCATCGAGTCCTGCAGGGAGCTTCTGCCGGAGACGGAATATATTGTGATCAGCGGCTATCAGGAATTTGAATATGTGAGGACGGCGCTTCGTCTGGGTGCGCTGGATTATATCGACAAGCCGATCACGCAGGATAAGCTGGCGGCCGCTCTCGGGAGATACGAGGAGAGAAAGAGAGGAGATGCGGGGGCTTCCCTCCGGGAAAAAGACGGCAGAGCTTCGGAATGCGGCGAGACTTCAGAATGGCCGGGGGAGAGCTCTTTCGATGTGCATGCCGCGGCAGAGCGGGCAGAAGCCGGAGGCCATGCGGCGATCGTCCGGGTGCTGTCTTATATTCAGCAGAATTATGACAGGGACATCGGTCTGCTTGAGCTGTCGGAACTCGTGGGAATGAACCCGGCCTACCTCAGCGTCCTCTTTAAGGAAAATGTCGGGATTTCGTTCATCAAATATCTGACGGGGATACGGATCGAAAAAGCCAAACAAATGCTCGCGGAGGGCAGGAAAGCCTCGGAGGTCGGAACTGCGGTGGGATATAATGACCCGCACTATTTTTATGAAATATTCAAGAAAAATACGGGAATGACGCCCAGTGAGTACAAGGAGCGGGGGTAAAGAACGGCCATCGCTTCGCGTCGTGCAGCGCTGCGGCGGCGGGAAGCCGATTCCTGCCGCAGAAGCAGGGGACGGAAAAGGGAGAGGACATTTTCTGCGGCCTGTGCCGTCAAATCTTCAACACATCCAAAGAATCTCTGAAAATCCTAAAAAAAGCGGACGTAATATATATTTTTTGACCTTTTTTCACGGCATTGTGCCGTGATATTGTTCAAATATAAGGAAAACCAATCAATTTCGATGTGTAAAATCCACATCAAAACAAAAAAGGGAGGGTACAAATGAAGAAAAAGGTTTTGGCGGCAATGCTGAGCGCCGCGATGACGGCGGCTCTTCTTTCCGGCTGCGGCTCTTCGGCGGCTGATGTGCCGGCGGCGGGAGCGGCGGCAGAGACGGAGGAGAGTGCCGCAGCGTCCGGCGATTTTACCGGAGAGGATCCTCAGCTTGCAAAGGACTTCCACATTCTTTCGATCTGGGCGGAGGATAATGACAACGGCGTCCTTATTACCAGAATCTGTGAGGACTATAAGAAAATCAATCCGAATTTTACCTATGAGTATGAGCTGGTCGCTTCGGATGACCTGCGGCAGAAGGTTTCGACGCTGGCATCCTCCAACGACCTTCCGGACATGTTTGCCTATGAGTCCGGTAAGCCGATCGTGGACCTGATCGAGGCGGGTCGGATCACAGATATCGGTGCGCTTCTTGAAGAGGTCGGCTCTGCGGATTATGTGACGCCGTCCGCCACCTCTCTGCTGCAGACGCTTTCCGGTACCGACACAATCTATGACCTTCCGCTCGGCCTCAATGTGGAGGGCTTCTGGTACAACAAGGCGCTGTTCGAGAAAGCGGGCATTACGGAAGCACCGGCAACATGGGATGAATTCGAAACGGTTCTGCAGAAGCTCAAGGATGCCGGAATTCAGCCGCTCGCCTGCGGTGCGGCAGACAAGTGGGGAGCAACCCGCCTCATCAACGCCTATACGGTGCGCAGTCTCGGAGCGGACGCCATGCGGAAAGCGGCGGCCGGGGAGGCTTCCTACACGGAGCAGGGCTATGTGGATGCAGCAGCCAAAATTCAGGAATGGGCCGACAAGGGCTATTTCGGGGAGGGCGTCAATACGGTGGATATGGGCACGGCGGGTTCCATGCTGATGACCGGGAAAGCCGCTGTCTTTTATAACGGATCATGGTTCACCTCCAATCTCAATGATGCGAGCGCCAATGAAGCGGGAGAGGACGGGATCGGCTTCTTTAATGTCCCGGTCGTGGACGAAGCGGTCAGCGACGCCGGCGCCTATTCGATGAACTGCGGCAATATTCTCTGCCTCTCCAGTGCAAAGACGGATGAAGCGACCAAATGGTTCGTGAAATACTTTGTAGAGCATATCGGCGATGTGGCGATGGAGCTGCAGGGATCCATCAAAGGCTATACTTATTCGGCCCAGCCTGAGGATATGAGCGGCTACACGCAGCTCGTTCTCGATGAGATGGGCAAGGCGACCAGCGCTTTCACATGGTATGAATCCACCATGGTTTCCGAAGTCTCTGATGCGGCGCAGCAGAACGTACAGACTCTTCTGTCCGGGGAAATGACGCCGGAGGAGTATATGCAGTCCATTCAGGACGCGGCGGATATGGCCGGAATGTAACAGGCAGAGAATATGCAGGCGGGGCCGGCCGGCTCCGCCTGTGATGCGAAAATCCCGGCTTCAGGCGGTATGAGGTTCCTATGAAGAAGGTACTTGGAAATAAAAAAGCGATAGCGCTGTTTGTTCTTCCTCCTCTGATCCTGTACTCGATTATTGTGGTGCTTCCGGTTCTTTGGTCTTTCTATTATTCGCTTTATTCCGGGACGCCGGGACTGAAATGGAAATTCAGCGGCCTCGGAAACTATCTGAAGCTCTTT
The DNA here is from genome assembly GCF_900625025.1 of Lachnoclostridium sp. Marseille-P6806. Taxonomy (GTDB): domain Bacteria; phylum Bacillota; class Clostridia; order Lachnospirales; family Lachnospiraceae; genus CAG-791. The sequence goes on along the minus strand of NZ_LR130578.1, from coordinate 207,560 downwards.
CGGGACAGGAACTTTCTGGAAGCGCTCGCCGTAAATCTGAAATATATCGGTTTTACCATGCTGGGGCAGGTCGGAGGCGGTCTTCTGATGGCGCTGCTGTTCCGCTTCTGGCTTAAAAAATATAAGAATATCATCCGGACCATCATTTTCTTTCCGACGGTTTTGCCCACGGTAGCGGTAGGCCAGCTCTTCGCCAAGATCTATGAGATTCAGCCCAATTACGGCCTTTTGAATTCGCTGCTCTCGAGGATCGGCCTGCAGCAGCTCGTACAGCCGTGGATCGGACAGGCCTCGACGGCTCTTCCGGCCCTGATTATCATGGATATCTGGACCGGCATAGGCTTTCACTCCATCATTCTCTATGGTGCGCTGCTCGATATTCCCGGAGACATCATAGAGGCGGGCCGGATCGACGGCTGCAGCAGCTGGCAGCTCTTCCGGAGCATTCTTGCGCCGCTTCTCAGGCCGATGCTCATCAGCTCTGCGGTGTTCTCCTTTTCCGGAACGGTCAAGATGTTCGAATCGGCGCTGGCTCTCACAAACGGAGGCCCGGGCACGGCGACGCGTTCTCTGTCCATGTATATGTATTCTGTGTCTTTCACCTATAACAAGGCGGGCTACGGATCCGTCATCGCGATCTTTATCTTCCTGCTGTGCATTTTCGGCTCGGGGCTCATTAATCTGTTTGACAGGAAAGAGGAGTGACAAGGCGGAAGAAACGCGCGGGATAATAGGGGTTATTATTATGAACAGCAAGAGGAACAGGAAGCGGCTTACAGTCTCCGGGACAGCGGTGAAGGTTATAATTTTTGTGATCTGTCTGATCGATATTTATCCGATCTTCTGGATGCTTACGGCATCATTCAAGAAATCCAGCGAATGGTCGGCCAAGCCGGCCTATGCGCTGCCGGACGGCTTCTACTTTCGCAACTATATCGACGCGTGGAACAGGGGGCACATGTCTACGTTTTTTAGAAATTCACTGGTGGACACACTGATTTCTCTGGTCTTCATCGTCATTTTCTCTTCGGCGGTGGGTTTTGCGGTGACCAAGATGGACTGGAAATTCAGGAATGCTGTCAACCGGTATTTTCAGCTCGGCATCATGGTTCCGGTCGCGACGGCGCTGATTCCTCTGTTTCAGATCTATAACAGCGCCGGACTGTATAATACGAGCAGCGCACTGATTCTGTCCTATATCGCGTTCGGGCTTTCCCTCTCGGTCTATCTGGTTACGGGATATCTGCGTTCTTTCCCGGATGAGATCATGGAGGCAGCGGTCATAGACGGCTGCGGCATCTATTCTCTGATGTTCCGCGTGATCGTGCCGCTGATGAAGAATGCCATCGTCACCGTGCTGGTGCTGCAGTTTTTCTTCAAATGGAACGACCTGCTCTTTTCGATGACCTTTGTGTCGAGCACGGAGCTCAAGACGATCCAGACCGGTCTGATGTACTTTTCGGATGAATTCGGCTCCAGAAACTGGGGCGCGATTTTTGCATCGGTATCCATGAGCATTGTCCCTATGCTGGTTCTGTACACGATCCTCAATAAGACAATCATCGAGGGCATGACGGCCGGTGCGGTCAAGGGATGACCTCGTCTGCACAAATTGCCTCTGATCACAGCCGCAAAATCGCCTGCGCGAATTTTGCGCCGTGCGCCTCGCAAGGGGCGCTTCGGCATGGGGATTAATACGGATTTTCTATGATGGAAAATATAGAAGAGCTTTACCGTTATATCGAAGAGAATACAGAAAAGACGCTGAAAGAACCGCGCAGCTTTATCCGCTTCCCTTTTATTGATCCCGGATCGGTTTATGACGGCAATGTGTGGGACTGGGATACATTCTGGTGTGTGTACGGGCTGCTCCCTCAGCTGGACCGGATGAAGGGCGGCACTCTTAAGGAGCGCGTCCTCCGTCATGCCAAGGGCAATGTCCGGAATTTTCTGGACTGGCAGCTCCCGGACGGCTATATCCCGATGATGATCGAGGCGGGAGAGTGGCCGGAGCCCTATCTCAATATTCAGCATAAGCAGGGGCGCCTCATGAACATGCACAAGCCTTTCCTGTGTCAGCAGATCGCATGCATCAGCGAATATACCGGAGACTGGTCGTGGATCACACAGAGCACGGAGCAGATCGCCCGCTATTTTGACTGCTACCGGCAGAATTACTGGAATGCGGCCTGCGGCCTGTATGTATGGCGCGACGACATCATGATCGGAATGGACAATGACCCTGCCTCTTTCGGCAGACCCGAGTCCTCGACGGCCAATATTTTTCTCAACAGCTTTATGGTGATGGAGCTCGCCGCGGCGGAAAAGCTGTTCCGCCGGGCCGCGGATGCCGCAGACGGGGGAAGAAGCGGCGGACCGCCGGAAGGCGATCGTGCGGTGAGAGAGCGGGAGGAACGGCGTGCCGCAGAGGCGGAGGCGCACAGGGCGGCGCTCGAAAAGGCGATTCACAGGGAAATGTATGACCGGAGGGACGGCTTTTTCTATTCGCAGGATGTGGATATCCGGACCCGGGCTTACGACTGGTTTCATCAAGGGCTCGGCGTTTTCTGGAAGACGATCCCGATACGCATCGCGGTATGGAGCGGCTTTCTTCCCATGCTCGCGGGATTTGCGACAAAGGAGGAGGCGGAAAGCCTCCGGCAGTGGTACAGGAGGAGCGAGGCTTTCGGGACGGCCTACGGCATCACGACGCTCGATAAGAGAGAGAAAATGTACCGGATCGAAGCTACGAATAATCCGTCCGACTGGCTGGGCCCGATATGGCTGGTGGCGAATTACTGTGTGTTCCGCGGAATGCTGAATTACGGCTTCCGAGCGGAGGCGAAAGAGATATATGAGGGAACGGTGCGTCTTCTTTCAAAGGATCTTGAGGAGCACGGCTGCCTGCATGAATACTATGACCCGGCGGACGGGCGGCCCGTCATGAACGGCGGCTTTCTCAACTGGAATATTCTGGTGCTGAATATGGCGGCAGAGATGGAGGAACAGGCGTAAACCGGCAGATGCTTTGCCGGGCTTATGCCTGTTTTTCTGTTTCGATAAGGCATGTCGAAAGCGTCTTGGCTTCTGACGGAGCGGTATGGAGCTCTGTCCCGTCAGGGCTGCTTGTGATGCGAACTAAATATTTCTAAACATATGGCGGAGACGGCATCATATTTTGTTGATAATAGCAGAAAGACATCCGATATAAAACGGCAAAATGCGAATGGAACGATAGCGGTTTCAGAGATAAAATCAGTATATCTGAACGGAACGGGCAGTGTATGAAATGTGTTTACTTATGTTTAGAAAAGTTTAGATTCCGAGAGAGGAGCAGTATAATTATGAAAAAGAAAGCGGTATCGATGGTATTGACGGCCGCAGTGGCGGCGGCGCTGCTTGCGGGCTGCGGAAGCACTTCGCAGGGGGCGGCTGCCGCAGCAGATTCTGCGCAGAGCACAGAGGAGGAGCCGGCAGAGCTTACGGTGTGGAGCTGGGATGCCTCCTTCAACGGAGCGGCCTTTGAGGAAGCGGACAAGCTGGATGATTCCGTCAAGGTCAATTTTGTCGAAATGGGCAAGGCGGATTGCCTTGAAAAGCTCCATACGGTGCTTTCCTCGGGCGTGACAGAGGGACTTCCGGATATTGTCACGATCAGCGACCTGAATGCGCAGGGATACCTGATGGCATATCCGGGCGCATTTCTGCCGATGGATGATTATCTGAATTATGATGATTTTGCTCCCTATAAAAAAGCGTATGTCTCCTATGACGGAGCCGGATACGGGGTTCCGTTCGATACGGGAGTGGCAGGGCTGTTTTACCGCTCCGATTATATCGAAGAGGCAGGCTATACGGATGAGGATATGCAGGAGCTCAGCTGGGATGAGTATGAGGAGCTGGGAAAGAAGCTGAGAGAGAAAGGACACTACCTCCAGACCTTCAATCCGAATGATGTGGCCAATATGCAGATCCTGCTCCAGTCTGCGGGGGCGTGGTTTACGGACGACGCCGGAAAGGCAGATTTTGTGAACAATGCGGCGCTGAAAGAGGCATATCGTCTGTTCCGGGAATTTAATGACGGGGACTTTGTCAAAAAGGTCAGTGACTGGAACGAGTTTGCGGGAGCGATCAATGGCGGTGATGTCGCCTGTGTCATTCGCGGCTCATGGATCACCTCCACCATCAAGGGAGGAACGGATCAGAGCGGGCTCTGGAAGCTGGCGCCCATCCCGACGCTCGATGGGGTAGAGGGAGCGGTTAACCGTTCCAACCAGGGCGGCTCCTCCATTTATGTCCTTGCGAACGGAGCACATCCGGAGGAAGCGGCAAGGTTCCTTGCAAAAACCTTCGGCGGCAGCACGGAGCTGTATAATGTACTTGCAGAAAAAGCCAATATCATGGGAACTTATCTTCCGGCATCCGATGTAGAGGCCTACAGCGCCGCGGATGAGTTCTTCGGAGGGCAGCAGATCAATGCGACGCTGGCCGGATGGATCGCGGAGATCCCGTCCATTAATCCCGGCGCCTACTCCGCCGAGGCGCAGGCGGCGCTTCTTGCTGTGACGCCGAATATTCTTGCCGGATCGGATCTGGATGCGGAGCTGGAGGCGGCGGAAGCACAGTTTAATGCCGCAGTGCAGGAATAAGAACAGAACTGCGGTGATCGGAAACGGGTGAGGGACTGCCGTATTAAGGAAAAGGCGTAGGGGCACAGAGGAATATCTGCCGGAAAGCACTGTGCCCTGCCGTCCCTGTCCTTAATGCGCACGGTCCCTTTTTGAACAGGAGCTCCTATGGGAAGAGGAAAAGGAAAACAGACTCGCACAGGCTGGGCAATGGTGGCGGCGGCAGGTGTATTTATCGGAGTTTTCGGCTATTGGCCCACCATACAGGCTTTTCTTCTGTCTTTTCAGACCGGCAAAGGAATCAACCTGAAATTCAACGGGGCCGCAAATTACAGAAGACTGCTGGGCGATGCGACATTCTGGGTCACGGCAGGCAATACGCTGCTGTATGCCGCTTTTGTCATTCCGATCATGATTCTGGCGGCCATGATCATTGCGGTCATTCTGAACGATCCCGTCATGAAATACAGGGGCGTATACAGGACCTGTATCTTTCTTCCCTGTGTCACCTCCATGGTTTCGTATTCTATCCTGTTCAAGTATCTTTTTTCGCTGGACGGGATCGTGAACCATCTGCTCATGGCGCTTCATCTGGTGAAACGGCCGGTAGCCTTCATACAGGATCCTCTCTGGGCAAAATTTGTCGTGATCGTCGCTCTGCTCTGGCGCTATACGGGATACTACATGATCTTCTTTCTTGCGGCGCTGCAGAATATAGACCCTTGCGTTTATGAAGCGGCAAAGCTCGACGGCGCAGGAACGGGGCAGACGTTCTGCCGCATCACGCTGCCGCTTCTTAAGCCCATCGTCTTTCTCACGGGGATCATGGCTCTCAATTCCATTCTTCAGCTTTTCGATGAGGTGGTGAATCTGACGGACGGCGGACCCGGCAATGCGACGCGCACCATTTCGGAATATATTTATGATCTTTCTTTCCGGTATGTGCCGAGCTACGGGTATGCGGCGACCGTCTCCTTTGCGGTGTTTATTCTGGTCGTAGCCATAACGCTCATTCAGAAAGCCGTTCTGAGGGATCGGGACTGAAAAGGAGGCAGAATATGAGATCAAAACAGATGAAAAATAAAAGGAGAAGCCTGCGCTACGGAGTGAGGCATATCTTTATGCTGTTGATATCCTTTCTGTCCGTCTTTCCTTTCCTCTGGATGCTCGTGAGCGCGACGAACAGCTCGGCGGAGATATCCATGGGCAAACTGCTGCCGGGGACGCGGCTTGTGGAGAACCTGCGGAACGCCTTTGAAGCGGCGGATATCGGCAGAGCGTTTCTCAATTCCGTTTATGTTTCCGTCATGGTCACGGTCCTTTCGATTCTTGTCTGTTCGGCGGCGGGCTACGCCTTTGCGATCTACCGCTCCCGGGCGACGGAAATCGTCTTCCTCATCCTGATCGCCTCCATGATGGTCCCGTTTGCGGCAAAGCTGATCCCCCTGTACAGGATTTTCGCGAATATGCATCTTCTTAATAATTACTGGGCCATTATTCTTCCGGCGATAGGGGCCCCGTTTCTGGTGTTCTTTTTCCGTCAGAATTCCGAGAGCTTTCCGAGAGAGACGATGCAGGCGGCCCGCGTCGACGGCTGCAGTGAAGCGGGAATTTTTCTGCGGATCTATATGCCGATGATGCGGTCGACCTACGCGGCGGCAGCGGTCTTTTCCTTTATGGCGGCATGGAATAATTATATGTGGCCGCTTGTGGCGCTGCAGAGCGAGGAAAAATATACGCTGCCTCTCATGGTTTCCAATCTTGCGGGGGGCTTCGCGCCGGATTACGGTATGATTATGGTGGGGATCGTGATTTCTACGCTTCCGACAATTTTCATTTTCTTCGTATTGCAGAAAAATTTTGTGGAAGGGATTCTGGGCTCGGTCAAATGAGTAAGAGAAAGCTGTTCGTGACATCAAGGGATATTGCACAGAGGCTGGGGATATCGGCGGCCAGTGTTTCTCTGGCGCTTAACAATCGTCCGGGAGTGAGCGCGGGGACGCGCGCCCGTGTTCTGGAGGAGGCGCGGAATGCGGGGCTTCTTTCCGAACCGGAGAATGAAAAGCGGAGGAAGATCCTGTTTCTTGAATATCGCAAAAACGGACAGGGCAGCAATCAGTCCTACTTTTCACAGACCTTTTCCAGCGTGATCGAGGGCGTGGAAAGACAGGCGAGGTGTAAGGAATGTGAGCTCAGCATTCTCACGGCCGACGCAGAGAATTTCGAGGAGGTGACCGGCAGCATCGACCGCAGGGGCACGGCGGGGCTTCTTGTCCTTGCCACGGAAATGGAGGAGGAGAAGATCCTGCTGCTTGACCGGCTCCGTCTTCCCATGGTCGTGCTGGACAATTACTGCGAGAGGGCGGATCTCAACTGCGTTATGCTCAATAATGAGCAGGGAGTGGAGCTGGCGATTTCCCATCTGGTCAGCAGAGGGCATGAGAGGATCGGATATATCCATGTGGAGGGAGACGCCGTCAACTTCCGGGAGCGGTATTTCGGGTTTCGCCGCGCCATGGAGCTTCACAGCCTTCCGATCCGCGAGGAGGACATCATACGCTTCTCCACGCTGTACGGCGGAGAGGCTGTTTTCTGGGAGCTGAAAAAGAAAATGGAGGGCAGGCATCAGATGCCGACGGCCTTTTTTGCGGATAACGATATTATAGCGGTATATGCCATCAAGGTGCTGCGTGAGCTGGGGTTTCGGATCCCGGAGGACGTTTCGGTGGTGGGCTTTGACGACATTCCGATCGCAGGACTTGTAGAACCGCCGCTCACCAGCGTCAGCACCTCCAAGCAGGAGCTTGGGAACTGTGCGGTAAACCAGCTTGTGAACCTGATGGACGGCCAGGTCGACGGCGTGCAGAAGACCGCGATAAAGACAAGGCTGATAGAAAGAAAAAGCGTCCGGGACATGGGCGGACGGCAGCGCAGCGGGACAGGGGGGAAGAAATGAGCTATGAGAAAAGACCGTACATTTTGTTCGGGGGAGATTACAATCCGGATCAGTGGGATGAACGGACGATCGCACAGGACATGAAGTATTTCCGGGAGGCACACATCAATACCGTGATCCTCCCCGTATTTTCGTGGGCCAGCCTTGAGCCGTCGGAGGGACAGTATGAATTCGGCCGGCTGGATCATATTCTCGACGTTCTGGAGGAGAACAGACTGCACTACATCCTCGCCACGCCGACCAGCGCGCAGCCCGCGTGGATGAGCAGGAAGTATCCGGAGGTGCTGCCCGTGGATATCGCGGGGAGGAAACGGACACACGGGATGCGTGTGTTTTTCTGCGTGAACAGCGAGAAATACCGGGAGAGGGCGGCGGCTGTCGCCGCCCGTATGGCGGAGCGCTACGGCGGCCGCAAAGGGCTCTCGGGCTGGCATATTGCCAACGAATACGGGACCTCCTGCTACTGCGATACCTGTCAGAGGAGGTTCCGGGAATGGGTCAGAGAGCGCTACGGAACGATAGAGGAGGTCAACACGCGCTGGCATACGTCCTTCTGGGGGCGCACGCTCACCTCCTTTGAGGAGATCATGCTCCCGACCGAGCTCAACGACGACTATCGCTTCTATCCCGCGGTAGAGCTGGATTACCAGCGCTTCAAGACGGATTCCACGATCGAATGCTTTGAGAACGAGTATAGGATCGTGAAAGCGGCTTCGCCAAAGCTGCCTGTCTTTACGAATATCTCCGGTTACCTCAAGAAGCTCGACCAGTTTGCGATGGTCCCGCATATGGATGTGGCGGGCTGGGACAATTATCCGGGGCCCCGGGACCCGCGGAGTCTTCCGGCGCTGAAGCATGACATCATGCGGGCGGCAAAGGACGGGGAGTCCTATTATGTGGCGGAGCAGTCCCCGGCGCAGCAGAACTGGCAGCCCTACAACAAGCTGAAGCGTCCCGGCGAGCTGCGCAGGCTCGCGTATCAGGGGCTGGCGCACGGATCGGACAGCAGCCTGTACTTCCAGATGCGGCAGTCGGTCGCCGGACAGGAAAAGCTCCACGGCGCCATCATTTCGAGGGTGGGAAGCGATACGACGCGGACCTTTCGCGAGGCCGCGCAGCTTGGAAGCGAGCTGGAAAAGCTGGGCGCCCGCTTTGTCGGGGGCAGGACGGCGGCGGAGGTCGGACTTCTCTTTGACTGGGATTCGTGGAGAGCGGCGGAGCTCTGCAGCGGGCCTACAAAGGATCTGGATTATCTGGAGGACGTGAGACGTTTTTATGAGCCTTTCTATATCCGGAACGTCCCGGTCGATATCCTTAAATCAAGCGCCTCGTTTGACCGCTACCGGATCATTGTGGCGCCGCTCCTCTACATGATGAAGGGAGATGCTGCGGAGCGTCTGGAGCGTTTTGTGCGGGACGGAGGAACCCTTGTCACGACCTATATGAGCGGGTACGCGGATGAGAACGACCGCTGCGTGTTCGGCGCCTGTCCGGGGCCTCTCCGCAGGGTGACCGGCGTATGGGTGGAGGAGACGGATGCTCTGTATCCGGATGAGTGCAATGCGCTGCGCTGGACGGACGGGGACTCTCCGGCATCTTATCCCTGCGATCTTCTGTGCGACCTCGTTCACCTTGACGGAGCACGGGCGATCGCCGTGTATGAAAAGGATTTCTATGCGGGCATGCCTGCGGTCACCGAGCACGCATGGGGAGACGGAAAAGCGTATTATGTGGCGACGAGGCCGTCGGCGGAGTTTCTCTCCTTTTTTGCGGGAAGGCTCCTTGCCTCCGCAGGCGTGCGCCCGGTCCTTGCCTCCTCGGGGCAGCTCGAAATCACAAGGCGGGACAGGGAAGGCGTGAGCACATGGTTCGTCATCAGCTTTGATGAGGCGGAGGGCTATGTGGAGCTCGGCGGGGAAGATTTCCGAAATCTCCTCACGGGGGAGACTCTGCGCGGGCGCACGGCGGTGGCGCCGGGCGATGTGCTGGTTCTTGGCCGGGATGCGCCGGCAGAGCGGAAAATATGATGGCGATACGTCTGCCGCTGCGGCTTAAAATTTTCCACCGCAATCACAATTTATCGGACTTCGAGGCGGGCCGGGGCTGCTTTATAATGAAGACGGAGCATTCATCCTGCTGTGAACCGGCAGGGGAGAGAAAAGAAAGGGCCTGAGGATATGAAAGTAGGTATCGTGTATACGAGTACGACGCCGGAGCTGAAAGAGGATGTGAACCGCGAGCTGCGCAGGGCTCTTGGGGAAGAGATTGAGATCTATGCGCAGGAGGATCCGTCGATCCTTGCCGAGGTGCGGGAGAACGGCTATGTGACGGCCGCCCCGGCAGCGCGTCTTTTCACGATGTTCATGAATGCGGTACAGGAAAACTGCGATGCGGTGCTGAATGTCTGTTCCTCGGTGGGAGAGGCGGCGGACTCTATGCAGGATGCGGCAAAGTATCTCGGCGTTCCCATCGTCCGTATCGATGAGGAGATGTGCCGTGAAGCGGTGCGGAGGGGACGACGCATCGGCGTAATGGCGACGCTTCCCACGACGCTCGCTCCTACCTGCAGTACGATACGCCGTGCGGCGAGAGAATGCGGAATGGCGGTGGAGATCACGGAATGTCTTGTGGACGGGGCATTCGGCTTAAATCAGGAGGCTTTCCGGGAGCGGATGGGGGAGTGCGCGGACAGGATCGCGGACAGTGCGGACGTCATCGTCCTTGCGCAGGGCAGCATGGCGTACTGCGAGTCCTATCTTGCGGAGCGCTGCCGCAGGCCTGTGCTCTCGAGCCCCCGCTTCGGAGCGGCGGCTCTCCGCCGCGCACTGCAGGACAAAGGAACGCTGATGCCGGACAGGAGGCGGGAAAACCATGCATAAGGTCATGCTGTCAGCGGCGCCGGTCCCGGCGTCTCCGCACCGCATCGATCCTGCCGCTCTGGCGGAGGATGTGCGGCAGTGCTGCCGGGAGGGAGCCGCCATGGTGCATCTTCATGTGCGGGATGAGAATGCGGCGCTCACCTCCGATCTCACGTTCCTTGCGGAAACCGTGCGGAGGATCCGGGAAAAATGTGACATCATCATTGAGGTATCCACCGGCGGCGTGTCCGATCTGACGATCCGGGAGCGCTGTGCGCCGTGCTTTCCCGATTATGTGGAGGCGAACAGCCTGAATGTCGGTTCCGTGAATCTGGGAAAAGCGGTCTACCGGAACCCTGCCGACGAGGTGGAGTACTGCGCGGCAAGGATACTTGAGAACCGGAAGCTCCCCGAGACGGAGGTTTTTGAGCTGGGGATGATCCACACGCTGCGGAGGCTCACGGAGCAGCTTCCGTTCCGGGATCCGCTTCTTGTCGCGCTTGTCTTCGGGCACGGCGGGGAGTTGCCGGCCACCCCTGCGGCGCTGCATCATATGCTGCAATTTCTGGATGAGAGCTTTGGCAGTCATGTCTGCGACAGGGCTCCGGCGCTCGCGTATCTTGGGGATCACATCGAAAGACCGGCGGAGGGCCGGGAGCTTCTGTGGGGTTATACGCAGGCGGGGCGCCGGGACTGGGATATGATGCGGTACGCGCTGGAGCAGGGAGCAGATTCCCTGCGCGTAGGCTTTGAGGATTCAGATTATCTGGAACCGGGGAGGCGGGCTGCGGTGAATGCGCCGCTCATCCGGAGGGCGGCGCAGCTTGTCCGGGAGGCGGGCTGTGAGCCGATGACGTCGGACGAGGCGCGCCGGCTTTTTCGCATCAACGAAGCGGGCCGGTGATCCCGGGGGAGGGAGGAACGGAGCATGTTCGTATCGAGAGAGAGGGAACAGACTGTCCTGAGCTGCCGGGAGCAGCGGGAATATTACGGGGCGATTGCCGCAAAAGCGGAAAACAGGGAGCGGATCGCGGCGGCGGAGAGGGAGCTCCGGGAGAGGGCAGCGGCCGCCGGCTTCTGCTGGGTGGTTCTCGACGATGATCCCACGGGAGTGCAGACGATCCACGATCTGCCGGTCTATACGGAATGGAGCGCGGATACCCTGCGCAGGGCTTTCTCGGAGCGGCTCCCGATGTTTTATGTCCTCACCAATTCCCGCGGACTTACGGAGACGGAGACGACGGCGCTGCACCGCGAGCTTGTGGAGAATCTCTGCACGGCGGCGGAGGAGACGGGGACGGCGTTTCAGATCATCAGCCGCAGCGATTCCACGCTCCGCGGTCATTTCCCGCTGGAGACGGAGCTGATCGGGGCCGGACTTGAAGAGCGTCTCGGCACCTCGCAGGACGGAATTATTCTCGCACCGTTTTTTCTTGCGGGCGGCCGGATAACAATAGGAAATGTCCACTATGTGCTGCGGGGCGATGAGCTCATCCCCGCGGCGCAGACAGAGTTTGCCCGTGATGTGAGCTTTGGCTATTCCCATTCCTTTCTTCCCGACTATGTCGAGGAGAAGACGGGGGGAAAGGTCCCGGCGCAGGAGGTCCTCAGCATTCCGCTGGAGCTCCTCCGGAGAGGGGATGCGGACGGAGCGGAGGAACGGCTCCTCCATGCGCGGGACGGCCGGGTGATCGTGGTCAACGCCCTCGAGCTCTCGGACCTCAGGGTCTTTGCTGCCGCGCTGTACCGGTGCATCGCGAAAGGGCGGCATTTCCTCTGCCGCACGGCAGCGGATTTTGTCAGGGCTGTCGGCGCGGTTCCGGATATACCGCTCCTCACGGCAAAGGAGATGTGTGCGGAGAGCCCGTCGGGACACGGCGGCGTCATCGTGGCCGGCTCCCATACGGAGAAGACGACGCGGCAGCTGGAGAGGCTGCGCGGTCTGCCGGGGCTGGACTTCATAGAGTTCGATTCGGATCTGGTCGTGAGCGGCGGCCTCGCGGAGGAGGCGGCCCGGGTGCGCATCCTCGCGGAGAGTGATGTGAAACGGGGGATCACGCCGGTCGTTTATACGAAGCGAAAGCGCCTCGAGCTGCCGGGCGACACGGCAGAGAGGGCGCTGCGGCGGTCGGTCTCGATCTCGGAGGCGCTGGTTTCCGTGATCGGGGAGATGGAGGAGACGCCGGCCTATGTGATCGCAAAGGGCGGGATCACCTCGAGCGATGTGGGAACGAAAGCGCTCCGCGTGAAGCGGGCGTGGGTGCTGGGACAGGTGCAGCCGGGGATCCCGGTCTGGCGCTGCGGCGGGGAGAGTCGTTTTCCGGGCATCCCCTATGTGATCTTTCCGGGAAATGTCGGAGAGGAGGACAGTCTCTGCAGAGTGGTGGAGACGCTTTCCGCGCGCTGAGCGGGACAGGCCTTCGGGAGAAAGGATGCTATGCTTACAGATACGAGGAAATCACCCTATGCAAAGGCTTCGCCTCCGGACAGCCGCGCCGTGGTCTGGACGGACGGGTTCTGGAGGGATGTGGAGCAAACTGTTTTTTCCGCCACGGTGCCGCAGCTGCGGAGGATGTTCGATTGCGCGGATATCAGCCATGTGGTTGAGAATTTCCGCATTGCGGCAGGAGAGCGGGAGGGAGTGTTCGACGGTACGGTTTTCGGAGACGGAGACTTTTACAAGTGGATGGAAGCGGCCATGTACAGCGCGGTTCGGACCGGAGATTCCCGGCTCCTTGCAGAGCTCGACGAATATATTGCGCTGATCGGCAGGGCACAGCAGCCCGACGGCTATCTCTCGACGAAACAGATCATCGGGGAGAAGAGCGGGACCGGCGCATCCCGTATGGGGGACATCAACGATTTTGAGGTTTACAATTTCGGCCACCTGTTCACGGCCGCGGCACTGCATTATCGTTTGACCGGAAAGGTTAATTTTCTTTCCGTCGCGGAGAGAACTGCGGATTATCTGGAAGGGCTCTATGAGGAGGCCCGGAGAAAGGGAGAGATACAGACGGCGGTCTGTCCCTCGCATTACATGGGGCTCATCGAACTGTACCGGGTGACCGGGAAGGACAGGTATCTGCGCCTTGCGAAAGAGGCGGTTACGCTGCGGGATTCGGTGCGGCACGGTCTTGACGACAATCAGGACCGCCTGCCGCTTCGGCGTCACCGCAGGATCATCGGACATGCGGTTCGCGCGAATTATCTCTATGCGGGGGTGGCGGATCTCTACATGGAGACGGGGGATCCGCAGTACCGGGAAGTGCTGGACAGTGTGTGGGAGGATCTGCTGCGCTCGAAAATCTACATAACCGGCGGCTGCGGCGCCCTCTACAACGGCGCTTCTCCCTACGGCAATTTCTTTGACCATCAGCTTGTGCATCAGGCTTACGGCTATGCCTACCAGCTGCCGAATATCACGGCCTACAACGAAACCTGCGCGAACGTCGGTCTCGTCATGTGGGCATACCGCATGTTCCTTGCGGAGCCCAAGGCACAGTATTTCGATATCATCGAGCGGGTCATGCTGAATACGAACCTCGCGGCGGTAAGCCTGGACGGGCTTCGTTTCTTTTACGAAAACATGCTGGAAAGAACGGCGCGGCTGGACTATGAGCTTGTCTGGAAACGGCATCGCACGGATTATATCCTGAGCTACTGTTGTCCGCCGAATCTGGCGAGAAACCTTGCGGAGGCCTCCGAATACTGCTATGCGCAGAGCGGAGATATCGTCTATACCGGCCTTTACGGCTCCTGCAGGGCGCAGCTCGTGCTGGCGGGAGGCGCGGCGTTTACACTCACACAGAGAACGGAATACCCGTCTGACGGCCGGATCGTCTTTGAGGTGTCGGAAGTGAAAGCGCGCGGTGCGGCAAAGCTCGCGCTCCGCATTCCGGTCTGGGCGCGCGGAGCCTCGGTCGCGGCGGGGGGTAAGCGTGTGCTGCTCTCCGGGGAGGACGAGGGAAGCTACTACGAGGTGCCGCTCGCCCTCTCGGAGGGGGAGAAAATAGAGCTCATGCTGCCGATGGAGATCCGACTTACGGCGGCGGACGATATGGTCGAGGAGGATCGAGGCAGGGCCGCAGTGGAGCGGGGGCCTCTCGTGTACTGTATGGAAACGGCGGATCTGCCGGAGGATGAGGCCGGACGCGGAATGTCGGGGCTTTGGCTTGCTTTCGGGGACCGGGAGAGCTTCCTGCCGGAGGAGCTGGAGATCGCGGGGAGGCGGATCCCGGCGCTCCGGGGGCGAATGAGACGCCGGAGCGCGGAGGAGAGGACGGCCGGAAGCGCTCTCTACAGGAGACTGGAGCCCGCGCAGTTCACCGAGGTTCCGGTCACGATGATCCCGTACTATGCGTGGGACAACCGGAGCGCTGCACGGGAGGCGGCGGACGACGGGACAGAGGATGAGATGCGCATCTGGTTCCCGGTCCTGTGGAGCTGAGCCGCACAGGACGGAAGAGCCCGCGCTTTCCATTGCGTACGAGCGGTTTGGGCGCGGAGCAGGCAGGGACAGAGGCAGACAGGAGGCAGGCGGTATGAGGATCACAGGACTGAAAACGGATTATCAGAAAGACCCCATAGGGATCGAGCTGTCCGATCTGAGCTTCACATGGCAGATCGAGGAGGCGGCGGGGGCATTTGCGGAGCATACGAGATTTATGCTCTCCGCAGATCCCTCATTCCGGGATCTCCTTTTCGACAGTGACAGGGACGAGGCGGACAGAAAGGGAAAGCTGCCTTCATGGTGCTATACGCCGGATATCACCGTGCAGCCGGCCGTGCGCTATTACTGGAAAGTGGCGGTCACGGACGACGCGGGGGACGCGGCGGAGAGCGGGACCGCTTTCTTTGAGGGCGGACATCCGGAGGGCGGATGGACGGGAAAGTGGATCCGTCCTGCCTTTTCGAGAGAAATTCATCCGGTCATGCGCAGGAGCTTTTCGATTTCCGCAAAGGAGAAAGCAGAGCTCTGCTCCGCGCGGCTCTATGTCACAGGGCTCGGACTTTATGAATGCCGTCTCAACGGCGTGAGAGTCGGAGAGCAGTTCCTCACGCCGTATTTCACGGATTACCGGTACTGGCTGCAGTATCAGACCTATGATATCGCGGGGCTCCTCCGGGAGGGGGAAAACACGCTCGATATCTGGCTCGGAAACGGCTGGTACAAAGGGCGCTTCGGTTATCTCGCAAACGGGCAGCTGCGGGAATACTACGGCGACACGTTCTGTCTTCTCGCGGACCTGTATCTGAACGGGGAGAACGGGAGCCGTGTCATCGGCACGGATACGGACTGGCACTGTCTTCGATCGCCGGTCGTGCTGTCGGGAATTTATGACGGCGAAGCCTATGATGCGCGGCTTACTGATATTCTCGCGGCTCCCCCGGCAGAAAAGCTCTGCCCCGTGAGGGAGGCGGAGGCTCCGAAAGCCTTGCTGTGTCCGATGCTCGGCGTTCCGGTCGTGCAGAGAGAGAAGCGGGCACCGGAGAAAATTCTCATGACGCCGGCCGGAGAGACGGTCCTTGATTTCGGACAGGAGATATCGGGCTGGGCGGAATTTACCGCGGATGTACCGGCGGATCACAGCATCGTGCTTGAATACGGAGAGGTGCTTCAGAACGGCTGCTTTTACCGGGATAATCTCCGCACGGCCGCCGCGCGCTACGAATTTATCTCGTCAGGCAGAAAGGAGAGGGCGGCAGCGCACTTCACCTTCTTCGGCTTCCGCTATGTCCGCGTGACCGGGATGAGCAGCGAGCAGGTCCGGACGGCGGATTTCACGGCGGTGTCGCTCTATTCCGATCTCGAGGAGACCGGCTTTATCACGACGGGGAACAAAAAGGTCAACCGCCTGATCGAAAACACCAAGTGGAGCGAGAAAGACAATTTCGTTGATATCCCGACGGACTGTCCGCAGCGGGATGAGCGCTGCGGCTGGACGGGAGACGCACAGATTTTCTGCGGCGCAGCCTCTTATCACATGGAGACGCCGGCTTTCTTCCGCAAGTATCTCCGGGATATGGCATGGGAGCAGAGGGAAAAGGGCGGTGCGGTCCCGTATGTCGTTCCGGATGTTCTGACGATCGGGCGGGAAAAGCTGGCGGAGCCGCCCTTTGCAATAGAGGAGGACGGATGGGGAGAGGCCGGATCGGCGGTATGGGGAGATGCGGCGACGATCATTCCGTGGACTATGTATCTGCATTTCGGCAACCGGAGGTGGCTGGATGCGGAATATGACAATATGAAGCAGTGGACGGACTTTATCCTCCGCATGGATGAGGAGCACTGCGGGGGTAGCCGGCTCTGGACCTGCGGCTTTCATTTCGGGGACTGGCTGAGCCTCGACGTGGAGGGGGATGCGGCCGGCATGAACAACCGCGAGGGCGGCACGGACAAATATTTCGTCGCCTCGGTCTACTACATGTATTCCGCGGAGCTCACGGCCGCCGCGGCTGAGGTGCTTGAAAAGACAGAGGATGCCGCCTTTTACGGCAGGCTTGCCGGAGAGATCCGGAGGGCTGTGACGGCCCGGTATGTGACCGGCCCCGGAACGCTCTCCATCCGTACGCAGACAGCCTATGCGCTGGCCGTCCATTTCCGGCTGTTCGAGAGCGGGGAGGAGATGAGGATCGCCGGGGAACAGCTTATGCAGCTGGTTCATGAATGGAAAGATCACCTGTCCACGGGCTTTGTCGGCACGGCCTATATCTGCAGTGCCCTGACGCAGACCGGGCATGGAAGAGAGGCTTTCACGCTGCTTCTCAATGAGGATTACCCGAGCTGGCTCTATGAGGTGAATCTCGGTGCCACAACGATCTGGGAGCGCTGGAATTCCCTTCTTCCGGACGGCAGTATTTCGGGAACGGGAATGAACTCCCTGAATCACTATGCCTACGGCTGCATAGCCGGGTGGCTCTACGAAAGCGTCTGCGGCCTGTGCATTGACCGGGAGGGGGCGAATCCGGGGACACAGGACAGCATCGGCGGTCAGAGCCTCATCATTGCCCCGCATACGGATGAAAGACTCGGGAGCGCGGAGGCCTCGGTGCGCTTTGCTGCAGGGCGCTATACCTCAGGCTGGAGGTTTTCGGAGGATGGGAGCCGCATAAGCTATCGCTTCTCGGTGCCGTTCGGCGGGAAAGCCGGGTTTGTGCCGGACCGCATATGCAGGCGTTTTATCCTTGATGGCGCGGCGGTGACGGAGGAAGAGCTGCACGGCCGGGTTTTCACAAAGGGAGAGTATCTGATCGAGGGAGAGCTGTGTCAGGAGAGGCCGTAAATGCGGCCTCTCCTGTCGCCTGTTGCTTCCTGCCCCCTTCAGCTATGTCTTCAAGGAAGTGTCCGGGGGAAATTTTGTGGACTATGTAAACAAATTTTGTCTCGGCAAGGCGCCGTCAGGGGATGATATTTTGCATTGCGGGCGGGAGCTGTGATAAAATATCTGGGAAAGCGGCGCGCAGCGCCGTGATGAAAATGCAGAGCAATACTTTTTATGGAGGACAAACGATGCCTTGGACAAGAGAAGAACTGAAAATGAGGGGAAAGATGGCGATGCACCGCTCCTACTGGAAAGCGGTTCTTGCCAGTCTTCTTCTTATGCTGGCGGGCGGAGCCGGCGGGAGCGCCGGCAGCGTGATGGGGCGCCTCGGCGGCTCCGGCGTGAATTCGTCTTCGGATTACACCACCCTCGGGGAGTACGGGAGCATTGCTGACAGCGGTCTGCTCGCCCTGCTGCTTTCTGTCGGACTTCTGGTTGTTCTGATCTCGGCGGCCGTCGGCATTGCGGTGTCGTTTTTCCTGCTCAATCCTCTGGAGGTCGGTGCGCAGAGATTCTTTATCGTCAACCGGGTGCAGGACACGGAGCTGCGAGAGATCGGCTTTCCGTTCGGCCACGGCTATATGAACGTGGTGTGCGTGCAGTTTTTCCGCTGGCTCTATACCTTTCTCTGGTCGCTTCTCTTCGTGATTCCCGGAATCATCAAGGGCTATGAGTACCGGATGATTCCGTACATTCTCGCGGAGAATCCCGAGATTGAGCGGCAGGAGGCGTTCCGCATCTCCAAGGCGATGATGGACGGGGAGAAGATGAATGCGTTTGTTCTCGATCTCTCGTTCATCGGCTGGCATCTTCTGAGCCTGCTGACCTGCGGCCTGCTCGACATTTTCTACACCAACCCGTACCAGCACTGCACCAACGCGGAGCTGTACGATACGCTCAAGGGAAAAATCTTCGGCAGTGCAGCCTGATCGGAGCTGGACGGACAGGATAGGAAAAAGAGTATTGCAAATCCTTTTGTCAGCCTATATAATAACAACTGCGCGTCGGGAGCGGTCATATCCCGACGGGCTTCGGGGTGTAGCGCAGTTGGTAGCGCACCACGTTAGGGACGTGGGGGTCACGTGTTCGAGCCACGCCACTCCGATGCGAGTACAGAGCCGGAAGAGATTGAGCGATCAATGTTTTCCGGCTCTCTTTTTATATATGACAGCGGCTCGCCCTGCGCGGCGCGCGGAACGGAGAGGATATGGCGGACAGAGTGTTTGATTTCGGGCAGGCGGCGGAGGATGCTTTGCCCGCCCCGGAGGAAAAGGCGGAGGCATCCTCCTGCCGTTTCTTTATATCGGACGCGCCGGAGGCGACGCCGGAGCAGCCGATCATGATGCTCGCGGATCCGGAGCGGCGCTTTGCGGATTCTGCGTCCGGCGTCTTTCTGGAGCCATCGGTTCGCGCGGCGTTTGCGTCCGGAGAGGGGCAGAATATGAGGACGGCGGACATTCTCCGCCTTGACAGCCGTTTTCGTGGCCTTGTCGAGTGGCTCGGGAAAAATCGGATCCGCGTGCGCCTTTCCGGGACGGGCACGGCGGAGGGCTATGCGGTCTGCCGTATCCGCGAGCTGGCGTCCGGCACGGAGACAAAGCTCTCGGCGGAGGACGGTTTTCTCCAGTATGTCATGGCAAGGCTCTTTGAGAGCAGCGCGCAGGAGGAGGCCGCCGGGGAGGAAAGCGAGGAGGACAGCGACGACATGAGGCTCACCAGCGTGCAGAGCCTCAGCGACTATCTGGACTGCGCAAAGAACACCATCCCGGCCAATATCCGCAAGTGGGCGCGGCGGAATCTTGCGGTGGCCCGCTCGGCGGAGGCCAGCCCCGAGGAGAAGCGCCATGCGCAGCACGCGCTGTCGGTCATGCTGAATGTGCGGTGGAAAGATTCCTATTTCGCGGCAATCGACCCGGTCCGCGCGCGGGCGATACTTGACGAGGCGCTCTACGGCATGGAGAACGTCAAGCAGCGCATCATCGAGACGATCATTCAGATCAACCGGACGCACAAGCTCCCGGCCTACGGGCTGCTGCTGGCGGGCCCGGCCGGGACGGGAAAGTCGCAGATCGCCTATGCGGTGGCCCGTATTCTGCAGCTCCCGTGGACCTCGCTGGACATGAGCTCGATCCATGATTCCGCACAGCTCACCGGGAGCTCCCGCGTGTATGCGAACGCGAGGCCCGGAAGCATCATGGAAGCTTTTTCTCTCGCCGGGGAATCCAATCTGGTATTCATTATCAACGAGCTGGATAAGGCGGATTCGGGAACCGCGCAGGGGAGCCCTGCGGACGCTCTGCTTACGCTCCTCGACAATCTCGGCTTTACGGACAACTATATGGAATGTACGATTCCGACGGCAGGGGTCTATCCGATCGCGACGGCCAATGACAAGAGCCGGATCAGCGAGCCGCTGATGACGCGCTTTGCCGTGATTGACATTCCGGACTATACGCCGGAGGAGAAAAAGACGATCTTTCTGCGCTACGCTCTTCCGAAAGTGCTGCGGCGCATCGGACTCGGCGAGGAGGAGATCGCGGTGACGGATGAAGCGGCGGAGATCGTGATAAAGCGCTTTGCCTCGCAGCCCGGTGTGCGTGATCTCGAGCAGGCGGCGGAGCATATGGCAGCGAACGCGCTGTTCCGTATAGAGTATGAGCATGTGGAGCGCGTGGTATTTGATGCGGAAACGACGGAGAAGCTGATGCGGTAAGGCGGAGGGGTATTATGGTTACGATCAAGGAGATAGCGCGTGAATGCGGCGTTTCCCCGGCGACCGTCTCCAATATTCTGAACGGGAAAAAGAATGTGGGGGAGGAGACGCGTAGACGGGTCATGGAGGTCGTCAAAGCCCGGGGCTATCGGCCGAATATCATTGCGCAGGGCCTGCGGAACCAGAAGACGCGGACGATCGGCATCATCGCCGAGGACTTCACCCAGTTCAGCGTCCCGGCGATCATCGACGGGGCGATGGCGGAGTGCGAGCATTTCGGCTACCGGACGACGGTGCAGAATCTGCGCCTGTATTCCCGATGGAAAGGCTCATGGTTCTACAACGCGCGGATGGTGAGCTCGGTTCTGGGCCCGGCGATCCGGGAGCTTGAGACCATCATGGTAGACGGCATCATCTATATCGCGGGCCACGGCCGCCGCTTCGAGGTTCCGCAGGTCGAGGGGATGCCCATTGTTCTGACCTACGCGTACCCGGACGGCGGGGAGACGCCGTATACGGTCATCGACGACCGGCAGGGGGCCTTTGATATCACGCGCTATCTCATCGAACGGGGGCACCGCAGGATCGGCGTCATTGCGGGGGCCATGGATAACCTTCACACGCAGCTCCGTCTGCAGGGGCATCAGGAGGCTCTCTTTGAGGCTGGAGCCCTGTACGATCCGACGCTGATCGTGTGCTCGGACTGGGAGAAAACCGGAGGCTATGCGGAGTGCGCAGCCCTCCTTTCTCGGGGCGTAACCGCAATTTTCTGCATGAATGACCGTATGGCGGGCGGCGTCTATCAGTATTGCCATGAGCACGGCATTATGGTCGGACGGGATATTTCCGTCGCCGGCTTTGACAATGAGCTGATCTCGGAGTATCAGTATCCGGAGCTTACGACGATGGAAATTCCGCTGTTCCGCTTTGGCACGACAGCGGTCCGCCAGCTCATTTCCCTCATGGAGCCGGACAAACCCTTTGCGCTCGGAGAGGAGCAGCGCGCGCTCGGCGATACGGAGATCGGGGACGGCCTCGGTATCCGCCTCCGCTGCCGCCTGATCGAGAGGAAGTCGGTCGTGAAACCTGCGGGGTGAACGTGTGCTTCCGGCAGCAATATCCGAGTACAGAAACCGACAATTTCTGACTGTTTCTGTTATAGAATAAATACCATGACCTGCTAATATGTACCCATATGTAAGTCGTTTCGGCCCGGACTCCGGCACAGGCGGAGTCCGGGTCATTTACACGCCTGTGAGGCAGCGGCTTCACACGGCGGATGGGGGCGGAATATGCTGAAAAAACATAATCACAGCGCGCAGCGCTGGTTCTGGTCGTATATGCGCCCATACCGGATCAGAATGGCGGCGGGGCTTGCGCTGGTGACGGCGACCTCGTTTCTGGCGGTGGTCAATCCCGAAATCACGGGCTATATCGTCGATGAGGTCATCGGGGACGGGACGCATATGCGGATGGATCTCCTGCCCCGGTGCCTGCTTGCGATGATTCTCGTCACGGCGCTCCGGAGCGTTCTGCGCCTGCTGTTTCTGTATCTTTTCGAGACGTCCTCACAGGGACTCCTCTATGATCTGCGGGACGGCGTGTACCGGAATCTGCTGCTCAAGGATTTTGCGTTCTACAACCGGGCCCGCACGGGCGATCTGATGAGCCGGCAGACCGGCGACATGATGGCGATCCGTCATTTTATCGCCTACGTGATTTACAGTCTCTATGAAAATACGCTGCTGCTCGTCGCGGCGCTGGTCATGATTTTTTCTGTGGACTGGCGGATCGGGCTTGCCATGCTCTGCACGCTGCCGCTGACGGCGGTTCTCGTAAAGAAGCAGAGACAGGAGGTGAGGCCGAAGTTCCGCGCGATCCGGGATCGCTTCTCCTCGCTTAACGCCTTTGTGCAGGAGAACATCAGCGGAAACCGCGTGGTGCGCGCGTTTGCAAAGGAAGAGTACGAGATCGGCCGCTTTGACCGCGAAAACGAAGCATACCGTGAGGCGCAGCTTGATGCGGCAGGGGTGTGGACGAAATATGTTCCGCTCTTTGAATTTATGGCGGCGGCGCTCACGGTAGTGCTCATGCTGGCGGGCGGATTCATGTGCATCGCGGGGATCATGTCCCTCGGCAGCATGGTTATGATCAACGGCTTTCTGTGGATGCTCAATATTCCTCTGCGCATGTTCGGCTGGCTCATCAACGACTGCCAGAATTTTGCTTCCTCAGTGGAGAAGATTTATCAGACCATCGAGGCGGAGCCGGACATCGTGACGCCGGTTTCGCCAAGGAGCGGGAAAAAGCTGCGCGGAGAGGTCGAGTTCCGCGATGTGAGCTACTGCGCGGAGGGCGAGACGATCCTGCGGCATGTGAGCTTCCGCGCGGAGCGGGGAGAAAAAATCGGGATCATCGGCAGCACGGGCTCCGGGAAATCGACGATCGTGAACCTGCTCTGCCGCTTTTATGACGTCACGGACGGCGCGGTGCTTGTGGACGGCGTCGATGTGCGGGATATGGATCTCGGAACGCTGCGCGACGGCATAGGCCTCTCCATGCAGGATGTGTTCCTGTTCTCGGACACCGTGGAGGGAAACATCGCCTACGGGAGGTCGGACTGCTCCTTTGAGGCGGTGCAGTGGGCGGCTCGGACGGCGGATGCCGACGGCTTCATTCAGAACATGCCGCAGGGCTACGATACCGTGATCGGAGAGCGCGGCGTGGGTCTGTCCGGCGGGCAGAGACAGAGGATCGCCCTTGCCCGGGCGCTGCTGAAAAAGCCGGTGATCCTTGTGCTGGACGATACGACATCCGCGGTCGATATGGAGACCGAGACGCAGATTCAGAACTCTCTGCGCGGGATCCGCGGCGAGACGGTCTTTATCATCGCGCAGAGGATCTCCTCGCTGAAGGACTGCGATCAGATTCTTGTCGTGGAAAACGGGGAGATTACCGAGCGGGGCACCCACGAGGAGCTGCTGGGGAAGAACGGCTATTACCGTCGGGTGTTTGAGCATCAGTACGCGGATTACGGGGGAAGCTATGGCAAGAAATAAGGTAGAGGACGATGAAATTCTGGAGGAGAGCTTTGACCTGAAGCAGGTAAGACGCCTCCTGTCCTATGTCGGGCCATACCGCAGGGATCTCATGGCGGCGGTCGTCATCATGATCATTTCCAGCGGGCTTTCGATGCTGGTGCCGATTTTTATGAAGAACGTGATGGACTCTGTCCAGTTTGCCGCGGGAGGCGGCGCGGCAGCGCGCGGGGCCGTGGTACGGAGCGTGCTGCGAAACAGCGCGGCGACGCTTGCCGTGGCGTTTGTTTGCGCCTGCATCATGCGCTGGAAGATCCGGCTGACGTCGCGTGTCGGGCAGGGCGTGATCTATTCTCTGCGGCGGACGCTCTTTGTCCATCTGCAGGAGCTGCCGTTTTCCTATTATGACGAGAGACCGCACGGCAAAATACAGGTGCGTGTCGTCAATTACGTGAACAACCTGAGCGATCTGCTCTCGAACGGCATCGTCAATACGATCACGGACCTGTTTTCGCTCGTGTTCATCTTTTTTTTCATGCTGTACCTGAATGTGCGCTTTACGCTGATCTGCCTGTGCGGTCTTCCGGTGCTCACGGGACTGATCATGTTTGTGAAGCACCGCCAGCATGTGGCGTGGCAGATACAGAGCAATAAGCAGTCGAACCTCAACGCCTACATTGCGGAGAGCATTAATGGGATCCGCGTGACGCAGTCCTTTGTGCGGGAAAAAGAGAACATGCTGCTGTTCGACCGCCTGTCCGAGCAGCAGAGGGCCTCGTGGATGCATGCGGTAAAGTATAACTTTCTTCTCTGGCCGGTCGTCGACAACATTGCCTCGCTGACGACGGCGCTGATCTATATGCTGGGCGCCGCATGGATCGCGCAGGGACAGACGGCGATCACGGTGGGGCTTCTTGTCGCCTTTACCGACTATGCGTGGCGCTTCTGGCAGCCGATCACGACGCTCTGCGGCTTCTACAATTCGCTGCTCACGGCGATTTCCTATCTCGAGAGAATCTTTGAGAGCATCGACGAGCCAGTCACGGTAACGGACCGGGAGGGAGTGGAGGAGATGCCGCCGATCCGGGGCGACGTGAGCTTCCGGAATGTGTGCTTTTCCTACGAGGACGGCGTGCGGGTGCTGAATGATGTGAGCCTTGCGGTGAGGGCGGGGCAGTCCTGCGCGATTGTCGGGCCGACCGGCGCGGGCAAGACGACGATCGTCAACCTGCTCAGCCGCTTTTACAACGCGGAGTCCGGAGAAATTCTGATCGACGGGAAAAATATCGAGGACGTCACCATCCGCTCGCTCCGCACGCAGATGGGCGTGATGATGCAGGACAGCTTTCTCTTTGCGGGCACAGTCATGGACAACATCCGCTACGGGAACCGCGAAGCCTCGGATGAGGAGGTGATACGGGCTGCCAAGACGGTCTGCGCCCATGAGTTCATTATCGGGCTGGAGAACGGATATCAGACGGAGGTGAACGAGAGGGGCTCGCGGCTGTCCGCCGGGCAGAGGCAGCTCATTTCGTTTGCGCGGGCGGTGCTCGCCGATCCGAAAATCCTGATCCTCGATGAGGCGACGTCCAGCATCGACACGGAGACGGAGATTCTGCTGCAGCGCGGCCTTGCGAATCTTCTGAAAAATCGGACCTCCTTTATCATCGCGCACCGGCTCTCCACCATCCGCAGCGCGGACTGCATTCTGTATATCGATCACGGCAGAATTATCGAGAGAGGCTCTCATGAGGAGCTGATGAGGCTTCCGGGCGGAGCCTACCGGAGGCTGTACGAGGCGCAGTATGCGCAGCTCTGAGCGGAACGCTTTAGGGCGCTTTGCCGCCTCCCGCTTCCGGAGAACGGGCTCCTGCGCTTTTTCATGCGGGTGAATGGGAACATGGTAAACAGGAACATAAGGAAACGCCGCGGTGAGGCCCCGCACAGCGTTGACTGTGACAGGCGCTTTCGCCGCGGCGGCTTGTTTTATCTTTTGTGCAGAGGAAACGGTGCAGCGCCGCGCGTCACTCTCCGTAGTAGAAATCATCGCCGGGGAGCGATCCGCCGACGGACTCCGGAGCCTGCTCATGCAGGACGGTGAGGAAGCCGGAGAGCTTCTCTTTCATCTCATTTCCGGAGATGAAAGTGATATTGCAGTAGGGCAGGGCTTTCTGCGCCACCGGCGCGGGGACGATGTCATACTGACCGACAAGCACCGCCGCGGCTTCGGTATCGCTGTTTACGGCCTCGACGGATTCCCGGTAGTGCTCCATGAACTCCATGACGGCGTCCGGGTGTTCCTTGAGAAATTCGTTGCGGACGATCGCGACGCCCATGACCAGCGCGGAGGGCTGTTCGCTCTCATTTTGAAGTGTGTCCCATTCTTTCGTGAGATCCAGATCGAGCTGCACGGACTCCGCCTTGGTCTGCGCCACCGTGGCAAAGGGCTGGGGGAGGAGCGCCAGAGCGTCAGGGTCGGCCAGCAGAGAGGCCAGCGCCTCCGCATGCTCGCTCTTCCACTCAATGGTCACATCGGCGGCGGGATCGAGCCCGTTCCTCTCCAGAATATAATGCAGAACATATTCCGGGACGGAGCCCTTGCCGCTCGCATAGATGGTTCGGCCTTTCATCTCCTGTACAGAGGAGACGGGAGAGCCGTTGTCCGCGATATAAAGTACGCCGAGCGTATTGATGGCGAGTACCGTTACGCCGCCCTCTGTCTTATGATAGAGGACAGAGGCGAGATTGACGGGAACGGCAGCGATGTCGGTTTTGCCCTGCACGATCATCGGAGGAATCTCATCCGGCGCGTCGCTGATGGTAAAATGATAGCGGTTGTCGGTAAGGGAACCCTGATCCGCGGCGTCCATAAAGGAAACCATGCCCATGGCGGTGGGACCTTTCAGCGCGGCGACATTGATGTCGACGGGATCCTCCGCGGGGGTCTTTGTTTCCGCGGCAGGCGTCCCGGAAGAAGCGGCTGCGGCGTTCTCTGCCTCCCCGGCGGGAGCGGCCTCCTCTGTGACGGCGGTCCCGGGGGCGCTCTGCGCTTTCCCCGCCGTGCCGCAGCCGGCCAGCGCCGCGGCGGACAGGGCCGCCGCAAGCAGGATGGATAAAACTTTCTTTTTCATTGTTATGATATTCTCCTTTCTCCCGGTCGGGGCCTGGCACGATTGCTGAGCTGCCTCCCGGTTGAATCTGTCAGACTGCATCTTAACAAGGGAGAGGGGCGGCGTCAACGGCTTCGGGGCCGGGAAAGTGTATGAAATCAGAGACAGGATCCGGCATCGGATCGGAAAGGGACGGATAATGATGAGCAAGAAGCGGATAATGATGAGGAAAGAGCGAACTGTGATGGAGGTGAAAGGGTGTGCGGTGATCACCGGGGCGAGCTCGGGAATCGGCCGCGAGCTTGCGAGGCGGCTTGCAGCGGAGGGATGGCCGCTGGTGCTCTGTGCGCGGCGGGAGGAAGCGCTCCGCGCGCTGGCGGTGGAACTGGAAAAAAGCTGCGGGGTGCACTGCGGGATGGTCGCGGCCGACCTTGGAACAGAGGAGGGAACGGAGACGCTGCTCCGGGCGCTGGAGGAGCGGGAGCTTGGGGTGTTCGTGAACTGTGCGGGCTTCGGACTCGCGGGGAGCTTTGCGGAGACGGAGCTCTCGCGAGAGCTGGAAATGCTGGATGTGAACGTGCGGGCCGTGCTGGTTCTGACAAAGCATGTGCTGCGGCGGATGAAAGCGCAGGGGCACGGCTGTCTTCTCAACGTGGCGTCCTCCGCGGGGCTCCTGCCGGCGGGGCCGTTTCTGTCGGCCTATTACGCGAGCAAGGCGTATGCGGCGAGCCTCACGCAGGCGATTCACGAGGAGCTGAGGGAGGAGAAAAGCCCGGTCAGAGTATCCTGTCTCTGTCCCGGGCCTGTCGATACGGAATTTAATGCTGTTGCAAACGTGCGCTTTGCCCTGCCGGGCATCACGGCGGCGTACTGTGCGGACTGCGCGCTGCGGGGGCTTGCGCGGGGGCAGGCGGTTATCGTTCCCTCGCTCCGCATGAAGCTCGCGGTCGCGGGAGCAAGATTTGTGCCGCGCGGCCTTCTCGTGCGCCTCACCGCGGGGCAGCAGAGAAAGAAGCTCTGAAATTTACGAAGACGCCGGACTTCAGAGAACCCAGACTTCAGAGAATCCGGACTGCGAGGGTTCCGGACAGCGCAGGGCGGGCACGCGCCGCGTCAACCGATGGACTGGCGCGAATACAGGCGGATCTGCTCGATCATGAAGAATACGGACCAGATGAGACTCATCCCGGTCGCAATGGCCAGAGCGTATTCAACCGTGAGATTCGTGTAGGCGTTGACCATGCTCCGCATACCGGCGACGGCAAAGCTCATCATGTAGTACAGCGGGCCGCCCGGCATCATGGGGATCAGCGTCGGGATGAGAAAGAGAATGGCCGGCGCTTTCTGAAAGCGGGCGAGAAGCTCGGCGTAGAGAGAGCCGACCGCGGTGGCGATGAGCCCCGGGATGAAGATTCCCATGTATGTGAAGTGGGGACGCGCGAGCAGAAAAACGCCCCATGTCAGAAACCCGCCCAGCACGGCGCCGGGAATGAGCTTTCTGCGCAGGCGGAACATCAGCGAAAAGCCAAGCGCCCCCGCGAGGGCCATGACGAGCTGAACCCGGGGAGCGGCGGCGATCTCAAGCGGAACGGGAACTCTCGTGATCAGCATGGCGACCATAAAGCCGATCGCAATAGCGCCGGACCAGAAGAGGCTCTCGATGAGGCGCATGATGCCCGAGAGCGTATCGCCCACCAGCATGTCCCGTACCGCGTTGGTGAGCGCGATGCCCGGGATCAGCAGCATGATGTCCCCGATCATGACCTTGTCGGCATGCAGCCAGTCGAGCGGGATGGCAAGGGCGCCGATGAGGCTGCCGACGAGGATGGAGCAGAGCAGATCAAAAATGAAAATATTCGGACAGAAGCGGTAGAAGCGCCTCTGCAGAAAACAGATAAGGAGCGCGAAAATACCGGCGGCTGCGGCATCTGCCGGAGTCCCTCCGAAAAAGACGCAGAAGCCGGCGGCCGCGATGACGCTCCCTGCGACGAAGCGGGGAACCTCCGGATCGCCGTAGCGGATATCATTGATCCGGCGGCGCAGCTCGTGGATGGGGAGAGGGCAGGCGGCGCATTCCCGACTGAGCGCGTTCAGGCGCTCAAGCCGGTTGAAGTTGGTCTCGGCGGCCGCGGAGCGGCTGATGCGGCGCGTCTGCGTCACCTCCTGATCTCCGGGGAAGCCCATCGTGACCATCAGGATGGACGTGATGACGAAAACATTCATTTTTGCCGCGCCGTACGCCTTGCCCATGCGGGAGAGCGTGTCCTCGACGCGGTTGATCTCCGCGCCGGACAGGAGCAGGGTTTCTCCCATATTCAGAAGCTGATGGAGGAGCGAGCGGAGCTCCTGACGGGAATATCCCGGATCGGCATGGGGAGAGGACGGATTTATATTGTTCATAGCGAACCTCGTGCGTCAGAGTCTGCGGGGGAAAGTCTCACCCGACTGCTTTATTATATGCTATAATATCCTCCGCGTGTGATTTATTTCCGCGGGTCATGGGCAGGATAAACATGCTGCACGTTCGTTCGCTGAATGCTGCGGAAATCAAATATCCCGCCGCCTGCCGCAGGTATCTGGCTCATGTGAAAAGGAACCCGGATTTCCGGCGCGCGGCGGCAATAAAAACCGTGATTGCAATAAATACAGAGAGGAATTCAGAAAGACCATGATGATTACCTATCCTGCGGTATTCCGTCAGAAAGAGGACGGGAGCTGGCACTGTGATTTTCCGGATCTTGCCGGATGCTACGGAGACGGCTCGACTGTCGACGAGGCGATCGACGATGCGATTGAGTCCGAGCGGGCGTGGGTGCTGGCCCGGTTCGAGGACGAGGAGGATCTGCCCCTCGTCTCCGGGGCGGAGGACATTCCGCTTGCGGAGGGCGAGCACATCCGTCAGATCGGCGCAATCATCAAGCTGATGGATGGCTTTGAGGAATAGCGGACGCTGTTCCCGCCTCGCCGGGACCGGCAGCGGGAGATGCTTTCGGCCGTGCTTCCGGCCGCTGCGTTTTCAGGCGCCGCATTTTTGTGGGTCGGAGACTATCGCCGCGGGCCGCTTTCTGCTATAATATGTTTTGTTTTTTCGT
Organism: Lachnoclostridium sp. Marseille-P6806; assembly: GCF_900625025.1. Taxonomy (GTDB): domain Bacteria; phylum Bacillota; class Clostridia; order Lachnospirales; family Lachnospiraceae; genus CAG-791. The sequence goes on along the minus strand of NZ_LR130578.1, from coordinate 177,843 downwards.
CCTGACTGCCCGGCAGCCGGTCACAGCGCTGCGGGAGAGTGATTTTGAAGAGTAGTTTTGATACGAGAGGATCAGATCATGAAGATGAACAGAAAAGCAATCAGCGCTCTTATGGCCGCCGCGGCAGCGGCCTTTCTTCTTGCCGGTTGCGGCGGCTCGGACAGCGCTTCCGAGGGCACGTCCTTTGCAAGCATCGATGAGCCGATTCCGGAGAAGCCCGTCGAGGAGGATATCCCCGAGGAGGAGCCCGAGGAAGAGGGGCCTGCGGCGACGGAGCTTCCGGACGGCATGTACCGCAGCGAGCTGACGGGCGAGGCGATCAGCGAGGAGCTCCGGGATCAGAAGCCGATCGCGGTCATGATCGACAATGAGAAGCAGGCGCTCCGCCACTACGGCACGGCTGAGGCGGATATCGTCTATGAGATCATGAACAGCACGGCCAATGACCGGATCACCCGCTTTATGGCGATCTACAAGGACTATGAGGATATCGAGCAGATCGGCTCCATCCGCTCCACCCGCCCGACGAACATTCTGCTGGCGGCGGAGTACAATGCGATGCTCTGCCACGACGGCGGCCCGTTCTATATTGACGCCTATCTTGCCAATGATTACGCCCAGCATTTTTCGGGAACCTTTTCCCGCGTCAAGAACGGCAAGAGCACGGAGTTTACTGAATATATTCTGAAAGGCGATGTGGCCGACAATTTTGCCGGTTCAAAATATTCCAAGGATTATGATCAGTTCAGGCCGGAGCAGGATACGCATTTCCAGTTCACCGATTACGGAACGGAGCTTAAGCTCAGCGACGTCTACGATTCCGTTCTGCCGGTGAAGACCATCGAGCTGCCGTTCAAGCATACGTCCTCCAAGCTGGTATACAACGAGGACACGAAGACCTATGATTTCTATGACTACGGCGAGATTCACAAGGATGCGGAGGACGATGAGGTCCTGACGTTCAAGAACGTGATTATTCAGGAATGTCCGTTCACGCAGTACGACGACAACGGCTATCTGATCTATAACTGCATCAACGTCGGCTACCGCGGCTATTACATCACGAACGGCGAGGCCAAGGATATCACATGGACCAAGACCAGCGATACCGATATCACCCGCTACTATGATTCTGACGGCAATGAGATCAAGGTCAATCAGGGGAAGACCTACATCACGCTGGTGCCGGACGATTCGTGGGATTCACTGGTGCTGAGCGAATAAATCGTATGGTATGCCCGTGCTGCATTTTGCGGCATCGCTAAAATATAAGTTCCCGCCCGGCTCCGTTGCCCGTGGCAGCTCCCGCTGCGCTCGCAGGTATTTGGCAATCGCCCTGCGCGCTGTGCTCAGATGGCTTTTTGCCTCATACCTGCTGCCTCGTCAAATGCCGGAATGCTTTTCTGCGGCGCGGTGAAAATTTTTTTTCTTGAAAAACGATCTGGATTTGACTAAAATTAATTATGAGACAGTCTCTCAACTTAGAAATCAGGACTCGGTGTTTTTTAGGAGAGCGGGTTCTGATTTCTTATGCTTTATATAACTTAAACGTTTTCGAGGGGGGCGACATTTTGCTGATTCAGCGTCCGCAACTCCTCCCGGCCCACTTGAACAGGAGTTGTTGACGAAGATGATGGCGGGAGGAAGATTCTGGAAGCGGACGATCGCAGTGGCGGGAATGGTTGCTCTTCTGACGGGGAACTTTTTTGACGCGGCGGCGGTCAGTGCGGCGGAGCTGCCGGCTGTGACGGCCGGAATGGAAAATGGAGCGGAGAACGCTTCGGCGGAGACGGCGGCAGAGGAAGCGCCGCCCGCGGCGGAGAGCGAAAATCTGACAGACAAGGCGGCGCCGGAGGAGACAGTCGGGACGGAACAGGCGGAAACCGCAGAGGAGGAAACATCGGAAGAGGAGGCTTCGGGGCAGGGGCTTTCCGGCGGAGAAATGTCGGGCGAGGAAATGCCCGAAGAGGAAATTCCGGAAGAAGAGACACCGAAAGAAACTCCGACGGAGGAGATCATGCTCTCCGTGGTGCTTCGGACGGAGGACGGGCAGGAGCTTTCGCCGGAGGGCGAGCTTCATCTGTTTGAGGACGCAGACGGAGACGGAGAAGAGACCGTTGTGCTTGCCGATGCGGCGCCGGAGCTGTCCGCAGAGGAGAGCGGCCTATCCTATCATTATGTCCGGGCGGAGCTGTCGGAGGACGGCGCGGTCTGTGAGATTGTCCGTCTTGAGAGGACGTCGGAGGAGGGCGTAAGGCTGTACCGCTATCTTCCCGTCTCGGCGGAGGATGCGGCGGAGAATTATGTCCGCATCGAAAAGGATGCGGTGCTTGTCTTCGTCTATGCGGCGGAGCAGGAGGAAAGCGGCGGAGACGCCGAGGCAGAGGAAAATCCCGGGGAGGAAACCACGTTCACGCTCCGTCATGTCGACGAGGAGGGAAACGCGCTCTCTGAGGACGAGCCGGTTCAGATCGAGGATACGCTGCTTCTTGATGAAGCGGAGGCGGCCTCGTTTGCGGGCTATGCTCTGACGAAGATTACGGTCGGGGACGAGCCGGCCGAGGCAATTGTCCGGAAAACAGCCGAGGCGCAGACGGAAGAGGAAGAGAACGAGAATCCGGCGCAGGGATTTTACTGGGCTGCCGTGCAGGACGGGGAGGAGCGGCCTCTTTCGGGAGAGGTGCTGATTTCCTATGTGTACCATCGCGTTTCGGCGGGGCATGTGACCTTTACGCTGGTGGATGAATCGGGGGAGGAGCTGAATCCCGAAAAATACAGCGGCATAGAGCTCCCGGACAGGACGGAGATTCCTCTTGCCGATGCGGGGAACCCGCCGGTTGCGGATGTCCGCCGGATTATCCGCCTCAGCGACGCGTACAGCTATGAATCGGATCGCTGCCGCTATGTCAGAGCGGCGCTCGGGACAAAGGACGGCAGAGTCATCCGCGCGCTTCGTGTGACGCCGGCGGCCGGAGAGAAGGAAGGCCCTATCGTCTCCTATACAGAGGATGGAGAAAGCTATACCGCTCTCGAAGAGGACACGACGATCTTCCTGCATTATGACAGCCCGGACTGGACACGGGCGAAGTACAGCTATTCCGGGAACGGGATGATTGTCACCGCGACGCTCAGCAGTCCCGGAGCCGTGCCTGACAACGCGGAGTTCCGCGTGACGCCGATCACGGGAGGCGAGGCCTACGACGCCTATATCCGCGCGCTGGATGAGAGCACGGGCTTTGCGCATCACGCAGGAAATACAGTGCTGCAGGATATCGCGTTCCTCGTGAAAGATGCGGAGACCGGGGAAGAGGTCGAGTTTGAGCCGACAGAGGGGAGTGTGTCGATCCGGATCCGCTTTACGGAGGGACAGCTCTCCGAGCGGGCCGCGGACGCGTCGATGATGCATGTCCGCCATCTGATGCTGCCGGAGCCGGTGAAGGAGCAGTACCCCACGACGATGCAGGCGAGCTTTGACGCGGGGGATGTGGTGACGGAGACCGTCGAGGCCAGTGCGAGCGGCGATGTCGTCGAGTTTTCTCTCGACAGTCTGTCCGGTACGGCCATCGACTTTTCGGGCTTTATCAATGATGCGAAGATTCAGCTCAACGGCGCGGATTACGACGGGCGTGAGATCGGCCTGTATGACCGTCTGACCTTTGAGCTGGATTATCAGGTGCCGGGGAACAGTCTCACGGCGGATAACCATACTATTGAATACAAGCTCCCGGAGAACTTCCGGCTGAAGAATGATATTTCGGGCGTGGTGTTTGCCAGCGACGGCCGCCGGATCGGCAGTTATACCATTACCAATGGCGCCGACGGACGGGCGAAGATCAGCATCACCTTTGACGACAGCTATGCGCAGAAAAATATATCAGGGCTCCCGATCAACGGTTATATCCGCTTCACGGCCACTGGCGAGGAGGCGAGCGGGGGTGAGGGCGGCAAGACGCCGATTCGCTTTACGGAGGATATTGTCCGTGAGATCCTGGTGAGGAAAAAGAGTTATCAGTCGGAGGATCTGCAGGTCGAAAAATCGCAGGGAGCCGTAGACAACGCGGCCGGCACGGTAAGCTACACCATACGGGTCACGAGCAAGAACGGAACGAGCAAGGACATTCTCATCGAGGACGATCTGTCATGCTCCTGTCCTCTGACGCTGGAGGCCAGAACGATCACGAAGAACGGGCAGACCTATGTGCCGAAGAAGAGCACGGAGTCGGGCACGGCGTTTTCCTATACCCTCGGGCCGATGCAGGCGGGCGATGAATACCGTATCACATATACGGCGAAGCTCACAGAGGGCGGCAATATCGACGCAACGGCGACCAACAAGGTTCATGTCGTGTCCGAGGACCCAGGAGGACACAAGATAGAGGACAGCGAGTCCATAAAGACGGAATTCCGTCAAAACATGGTGAGCAAGTCGGGCGCGCTGCAGACTGACGGTTCGATCGAGTGGACGATCAAGGTCAACTCCGGCGGCGCGAATCTTGCGGGCTGGAAGCTCTCGGATACGCTGAACGGCAAGGCATACACCGGGACGGTGCATATTTCTCCGTCGATCGGGGGAAACAGCACGATTACGCTTCCCTATACCTTTGCCAATACAGAGGACCGCAGAACCTACACGATCACCTATAAGACCAGGGAGCAGCAGGCCGGTGTCAGCTCCGTCACGAACAAGGTGACGGCGGAAAAGTCCGGTGAGCTGCCAAAGACCAGCGAGAGCACGGTGAGCATCGGAACGGCGCCGGGCGTCATGACGAAAAAGGCGGAGGGTGTTGCGCTGAAGTCAGACGGCAAAACCGTGATTCTTTCCTGGAACATCAAAGTGGATCCGCAGGGCGCCGTACTGCGCGCGGACTGGACGTTCCGCGATACGCTGAATGACGGTCAGTACTTCAGCGCAGAGCAGAAAACGATGGTTGAGGACGCGTGGAAGGCGGCGGTGGGGGCCGGGAACTACACCATTGTGTTTTCCCCTGCCGATAAACCGAATTCCTATGCCGTCACGGTGAAAAAGGACCAGACGGCAGTCTTTGCGTACCATTATGAATCCACGGCGGTACTGACCAATCCCGACGCGGACAAAAAATTTACCAACTGGGCGCAGATCGACGGGACTAATATCCATGGCTGGGCCAGTAATTCGTACAGACCTGTGCGTCCTCTTGTGAAGAAGCTGGACGCGGTGGCGGGGACTTCCGCAGACACGACGCATAATTCCACGGACCCGGACATTTACCGCGACGGTGTGACGACGCTCAAATGGACGGCGGAGGTGACGATTCCCGATGAGGCCAAAGGGAATATCGGTTCCTTTACGATTACCGACACGCTTCCGGCCGGGGTGACGCTGTCGAAGCTTGAACTGGCGGAGCCGTATTACCGCACATTCAAGGACGGCACGAATGAGAACCTCGAGCAGTGGGCGTGGTTTAACGAGAGCGGGACGAGCGAGAAAGCAAATGCCGAAATAAGCGGTCAGACGGTCAAAATGATTCTCTCGGAGGGCTTTGTGAAAAAGATCCCCTCCGGTCAGGTCGTGCGCATTACGTACAGCGTGACGCTCGACAAGGATGATTCATGGAGCGTGGACACGGCAAGGGCCTTTGTCAATACGGTCTCGACAAGCAGCGAAAAAGGCGGTGATACCTACAAGAAAGAGGCGCAGCAGAAGCAGACCGTCACCAAGAAAAAGGAGGGAACGACCGGAAGGCCGCTCCTTTCCAAGTCCATCACCAGCCAGTTGAAGGACTGGAGCTATTACGAGGGCAACGTGATCGATTACGCGGCGGACATCAATCCGAACGCGGAGGATGTGGATCCCGCAAGCCCCACGATCACGGTCGAGGATGCGCTTTCGTTCGAGAATAATACCTACAGCAATGTGCATGTGAGCCTTGTTCCCGGCTCCGTGACGGTCTATGAGATCGCGGCGGACGGGCAGAAGACTCCGCTGGAGCCGGGAAAGGACTTCCGCTATGTGCTGACGGAGGAATCGAACGCGGCGTCGGGCGGCTCGGCGAACTGCACCGAGCGTCTTACGCTCACGCTCCCGGACGAGAAGACGCTGCGCCTTGAGTACAGCTACCGGATCTCCGGCAAGGTCGACACCTGGACCAAGGTCGATAATACGATCCATATGGAGGGGGAGACGGATCCCTCGCCCGGCGGAAGCACAAGCACGAGCTTTAAGATATCGAACAATGCGGCCGGCGCGAGTGTCGACGGGATCAGTGTCTACAAGGTGGATGAGGAGAACGTCGGCCGGATGCTGAACGGCGCGGTTTTCGCCCTTTACCGCTACGTGAACGGCGAGTACCGGAATATGGGGCAGTACGTCTCGGGGAAGAACGGGAACGCCGGAGATCTCAGCCTCACGAATCTCGCCTATAATACGGCGTATCGTCTTGTGGAGGTGACTCCGCCGGCAGGCTATGAGATTTCGAAAAACGAGATAGTGTTCCTGATCCGGAATGACGATAAGATCAAGTATCCGGAGTCAAAGCCCGCGGACTTTGCCGGAACCGTGTATTCGGGAGGAGAAATTCAGTATTACGGAGACAGGAAAATCCGCCCGGGAAGCCTTGTGCTGGAAAAGAAAATCGGAGCCGGGACGCCCGAAGAAAGCGGTGCGCAGACCCGGACTTATGAATTTACTGTGCAGAATACATGGAACGGCAAATACCATGATCAGACGGGAACGCCCGTCGGCTACGACCCCGCAGCGGCGGTGATTCAGGTTAGGGCCGGGCAGTCGGTGACGATTCCGAATCTGCCGAAGGGTCGCTATAAGATCGAAGAGAGGCTGGACGGTGCGCAGATTGCGAACTATACGCTGCAGGTGGATTACGACAGCACCAATCAGGAATACTCCGTGGAATCGGGGACCAAGACGACGGCCGTCATCACAAACAGCTATACCCGGAGGACCGGTGTCCTGCGGCTCCGCAAGGCCTTTATAGGCATGCCCGAGACGCTTGATACGGCAAAGCTCTACTTCCTTGTAAGTGACGGAAGCACGGCGGAGGATCGCTTTTACCGGAGCGACGGCGCGGGCGGCTTTATCAAGGGAAATGCAGCCTCGTCCAAAATTTCCTTTGCGGATTTTACATCTGGAGTCTATGAGATCAAGGGACTCCCGGCGGGCGCGCGCTATCAGGTATTCGAGTATGATGCGGCGTATGACAAAAACACCGGGCAGCCGCTTGTCGGGTATACGCTGGAGGCAAGCTGCTATGACGGAGCCGCATCGATCGGCGGAGATCAGAGCGTTCAGACGGAACCTGTCGCGGCGGAGGGAACAACGGAGCTTCTTATCACAAACCGCTACGAGCCGGAGCTGGGGTATCTGCGGCTTACGAAACGACTCGGAACGGGAAGTCCTGTGTCGGCACAGGCAAAGGACTATTACGTGACCGTGTACAACAAAGCACTCGGAAAATATTACGGCGCGGACGGCACGCCGAGCGACAGCATACAGAAAATTGCGTTGCGCGCCGGGATGCCGGTCGAGCTGGAGAAGATTCCAGCGGGAGAGTATACCGTGACGGAGCTCACGGACAGCGCGGCGATCGATTCGTATTCTCTCGAGGTCGAAATCAATGGAACAGCGGCGGCCGGGGCGGACGTCAATGTTGCGAAAACCACGACGGAGGCGGCTCCGGCAGAGGCGGTGATCACGAACAGCTACACGCAGAAAAAGGGTTCCGTCGTGCTCAAAAAGGCGACGACGGCGACCAATGCGGACGGCACCGCGAATCCGGGACTCACGGCGGGACGGAGCTACCGCTTTACGCTGCAGCATCAGGGGACTGGAACCTATTATGACAAGGACGGCGCGGCGAGCAGCACGCCCGTGACGATCGAGGTTCCGGCGAATGGGCAGGTCAGTGTGACAAGCATCCCGGTCGGTGAGTATACTGTCGCCGAGGAGCGCAGTTCCGCGGTGATCGGCAATTATACGCTGACCGTCGAGGGCGAGGGCGGCGTTACGGTCACGGAGGACGGCGTCGGCACACCGGCGGAGAAAACCATTACGAACCGCTATACGCAGGATACTGGGAGCCTCAAGCTCTCCAAGAAGATCGGCGCGGGGACCAGCCCGGCGATTCTTGCCGAGGTGTCCGCAAAAGACTATCAGTTCACGGTCCGGAATATTACAACCAATACATGGTATGACGCGGCGGGAATCCCAAACAACGCCGGAGAGAGCCTCATTACCGTCAAGGCGGGAAGCTCGGTCACGATCCCGAATCTGCCCATCGGAACCTACCGCATCGAGGAGAAAACGGATGCGGCGTCGGCGGCAGGCTACACGCTCGAGGTGAACGGAAGCGGAGAAGAGCTTGAGATCGTCAAGGACACGGAGGCCTCTCATACCATCACGAATACCTACACGCAGAAAGTGGGAAGTCTGCGCCTTGTAAAGAAGCTCAGCGCGGGGAGCCCTGTCTCCGCGGAAACGCGGACCTACCGCTTTACGGTGCAAAGCAATACGACAGGGAAGTATCACGGGAAAGACGGCGCCGTCTCGGACAGCACGCTGCCCGTTGAGATAAAGCCGGGGCAGGATGTGCTTCTCACAGGACTTCCGATCGGCAGCTACACGGTAAGGGAGCTGAGCGGAGAGGCCGCAATTTCAGGATATACACTGTTGGTGGAGGGCGATGCGGGGAGTGTTGCCGTGGCGGAGAACACAATCTCCGCGGCAGTGATCACGAATACCTATACGCAGAAAGTCGGCAGGCTCAGGCTGTCCAAGGCGGTTTCGATCACGCCGGAGAGCCCCGAGGCGCTGGCGGCTGCGGGCGCCCGGAGCTACCGTATTACGGTGTTTTGCCCGACGACGGGTCTGTATTATGATAAGGACGGAAAGGGGCAGGTCTATGCGGTCATCGATGTGAAAAACGGCGAGACGCTGACGATTGATCATCTTCCGATCGGCAGCTATGAGGTGAAAGAGCTTTCCGCCGACGCGGAGATCGATGGCTACGGCCACCGCGTCGAGGGCGAGGGCGGCGTCACGGTGAACGAAAACGCCACGGCATCCGCTTCCATCCGCAATATTTATACGCAGAAGACAGGAAAGCTGGTGCTCCGAAAGAGTGTGGAGAAGCGGGAGGCTGACGGCACGCTGGTCACGGATCCTGTACTTCTGGCAAAGGAGTTCCTTTTCACCGTGCGAAGCACTGTGAACGCTCTCTATTACGATGAGGCGGGAAATTCCAGCAATTCCGCGGACACGGTCGTGCGGGTGCGGGCGGATCAGGCCGACGGCGTCACGATCCCGAATCTGCCGGTCGGAAGCTATGAGATCCGGGAGAAGACGGCGGATGTGCAGATAGGTGCGTACAGCCTTGTCGTCACCGGGGAGGGAACCGTGCAGGTGACCGAGGGCGGCTCGCCCGCGGCGCATATCAAAAATCACTATACGCAGAAAACCGGAAAACTTCGGCTGGAAAAGCTGATCGCGCCGGGCAGCCCTGTGGATGCGGAGACGAAGACCTATCTCTTTACCGTGCAGAACAACGCGACGCATCAGTATTATGATGCGGCGGGGCATGCCTATGATGGAAGCAGTCCGGTGACCATTCCGGTGAAGCCGGGAATACCGGTCGTCCTTGGCGGGATCCCCGTCGGCAGCTACACCGTGCGGGAGGTTGAGTCCGGAGCGGAGATTCCGTATTACAGCAGAGAAACGACCGGGAGCGGCGAGACCGTCACGGTTTCGGACACCGGAACCGCATCGGCGGCGATCACGAACCGCTACACGAGGGACCGGGGAGAGATTGCGCTTCGCAAGAAAGCGAGCATCACCGCCGGCGGGACGCTGCCCGACAGCTTCCGCTTTACCGTACAGAGCAAGGCGACCGGAAAATATTATGACAAGGACGGAGCAGAGTCCGACACCGCGGCGGAGATCGAGGTGAAAACCAATGAAAAGATCCCTGTGGTGATCACCGGGCTTCCGGTGGGCGATTACGAGGTCCGAGAGGTGACGGCGGGGACGCATATCGCCGGTTACAGCTTAAGGACCGTCGGCGAGGGCGAAGCGACCGTGATCAAGGATTCCGTGGCGCTCGTTACGATTCAGAATATCTACACGCAGGATGTCGGCTCGCTGAAGCTCGGAAAGAAAGCCGTCATTCCGACGGGAGATGAAGATAAGCTGCCGGCAAAGTATTATCTTACGGTGAAGAATACCGCCACCGGGCACTTTTACAGCTACGATGCCGCGCAGGCGGCGCTCGGCAATCCGTCTGCCAAGGATGAGGGAACGACGGAAACAGAAATCGCGCTGGTTCCGAACGGGGCGGAAATTGTTCTGACCGGACTTCCGGTCGGAGACTACGATATACAGGAGACGGTGGACAAGGCGGCGGTCGCGGACTATACGCTGTCGGTCGGCGGCCGCGGGATTGCGTCGGTCTCAAAAGACATGACGACGCCGGTCACGGTGATCAATACCTACACCAAGGACAAGGGGGCGCTGCGGCTTGTGAAGCTCCTCGGGGCGGGAAGTCCCGCCGCGGCCTCAGGCAAGACCTACCGGTTTACCGTCCGGAATAAGATCACGGGACATTACTATGCCTATCAGGAGCCCGCGAATCCGGGGGATGATACGGCCGTGGACAAGGGCACGGCGAAAACGGAGATTTTCGTGAAGCCGGGCGGAGGAAATGCCGTCACACTGAGCGGCCTCCCGGTCGGGGAATATGAGATTCTGGAGACAGAACCTGACGGCGCGGCGATCGCGGGCTATACGGTGGACAGCGCTCCGTTCGATACGCCGGTAACGATACAGGTCCGCAAGGATCTCACGGCGTCGCCGGGTATCACGAATACCTATACCCGCGATACCGGTTCCCTCACGCTCAAAAAGGCTGTGACCGGTCTGGGAGGCGCGGTTCCGGCGGATTACGATCCGCATTTCATGATCACGACCGGAAATCCCGTGAAGCCGCTGTATGTGAGCTTCGGCGCGGTGACGGACGGCAAGGCGACGGCGGCTCTTACGGAGACGCGGACGGAAATCAGTTATCGGGCCTCGATGGACGGGGCCGGAGGTGACCGTTCGCTGACGCTTACGGGGCTGCCTGCGGGCCGCAGCTATCAGGTCACAGAGCTGGACAGCGCGGGCCGGGTGATTGCAGGCTATACGCTGGCCGGCGTCTCGGCGGACAAGACCGTTGTGATCGCGGTAAAGGGCGATGCCGAAACCGCGGTGATGACGAACGACTATGAAGAGAATCACGTTGATATTACCAAGGTAAAGGATGAGGACGGCTTGGGACTTGCCGGTGCAAAGCTCCAGCTTCTCCGGGAGGACGGGACGGTTTACGCCGAGTGGATCAGTACGGCGGCATCCACCGTTCTCACGGGGGTGCCAAGCGGCACCTACACGCTGCATGAGGTAAAAGCGCCGGACGGCTATAAAGTGGCGGATGATATCAAGGTCGAGGTAAACGGAGCGGAGACTCTGGTGACCATGCGGGACAAGGCGCAGCCCACCCCGTCGCCGACCCCGCCTACGCCTCCTACCCCGCCTGATACCCCGCCTACGCCCTCGACGCCTCCGTCTACCCCTCCGACGCCGTCAACACCGCCGTCTACTCCTCCAACGCCACCGACGCCTCCTGCGCCGCCGACTCCGCCTACGCCGCCGGACACGGAGATCGGCTCGGCGAAGAAAAAGAACAACTCCGGTACGAAAGGAAACCGCAGAACGGTAGCGGGCGCGAGACGGGGAATGATCGAGACAGGAGACAGGTCCAATCCTCTGCTTCCGCTTTCCATGATGGCAGGCGGCGGACTGCTTCTTCTGGGATGGCTCCTCGCGAGAAGAAAGAAGAAAAAGTGAGGCCGGGAGCTTGCGGAGTGCAGACGACAAACGTATTATAAAGTAAAAGAAAGTGAGATCAGAAAAGCCGACAGAAAGCATGTCGGCTTTTCTGATCTGTGTAAGACGGCAGCCATGGCTGTACAAGGGGGCGGAATGGAAAAGAAATACCGGCTGGTGCGCAGCGCCCGGCGGACGCTTGCGATGGAGATCACCAGAGAGGGAGAGCTTGTGGTCCGGGCTCCCCGCCGTCTGCCGCTTCGCGAGATTGAGGCATTCATCGAGAAACATGAGGATTGGGTGGCGCAGCATTTTGTGCGCTGGGAGGAACGGCAGAAAAAGCAGCGGGCCCGGGCGGAGGAGCCCATCGGATGCAGAGAGCGGCAGTGCCTTTTGAAGCAGGCGGCCCGCGAGCTCCCGCCGCGGGTGGAGCGGATGGCCGCCCGTATGGGCGTAAGCTATGGACGCATCACCATCCGCAGTCAGAAGACGCTGTGGGGGAGCTGCTCGGCCAAGGGAAATCTCAGCTTCAACTGTCTGCTGATGAAGCTGCCGGAGGAAGTCACGGATTATGTGATCGTCCATGAGCTGGCGCACCGGCGCCATATGAATCATTCCCGCGCATTCTGGCAGGAGGTGGAACGCGTGATGCCGGATTACCGGGAGAGACGGCGCGCGCTGAAAGAGACCGGCGGCGTCTGGATCGAGGCGCTGCGCGAGGGCGAGCGTCTGCAGCAGCCGTAAGAAGCCGCGGAAAATTCCCATTCCGGAAAGAGACAGCGGAAAGCTCTGGAGAGCAGAGAGCGCACTGCTCCGATCGCTTCTCCGGCAGGCGGCGCCCCGCGTTCTTGCGTGCGGGAGGGACGGAATATATAATGTAGCGGGCGGACAGAGCGCCGCCGCGGGGGCAGTTATGTCGAGTATTATCAGAGAGAATCAGTTTTTCGACAATGAGATGGATTTCTGCCGCGTCAGAAACGGCGAGGCAAAGCAGAGAGTGGAGAACCTTTTTCTGAAAAACGGGATCTCGTATTTTGTGAAGTGGGAGGAGCGGCCCTTTCTCGATCGCCTGTTCCGACGGGACGGCGAGGAGACGGTCATCCTGCGGATCAATACGCGGGACTACGCCAAGGCGCTGGGGCTGGTGGAGCATCTCGATTCCGTGAAGATTCTCAGCGGGGAGCCGGCGCATGACTGGTCCCCGAAAGAGGAGCTGCGCCTGCGCAAGGAGGGAAGCTTCTTGATCCGGGAGGAGAACGGCGGCGAGCCGGATGCGGAAGATGGGCCGCTTGCGGAGAGTGAAGCATCTGCGGACGACGAGCCGGATGCGGATTATTTCCGGTGACGGCGAAGTCTGAATAAGCTTTGACCGCAGCCGTAAAATCGCCTGCGCAGGGTGCTTGCGGCGCGGCCTTGCAGGGAACGTTTTGATATGGAGATTGTTAATATGAACAGAGACGGAAGCGCCGGAGGGCGCGGACGCAGCGATAAAAAAAGAGCTTTTCAGGCGGAGCCTGCGGCAGCGGAGCATGAGCATGCGCCGCGCGCGGTTCGCTGTCCGCATTACCGCCGCTGCGGCGGCTGCTCCATGATCAATATTCCCTATGAGGAGCAGCTTCAGCGCAAGCAGGTGTTTGTGGAGGAGTGCATCGGGAGCTTCGGGTCGGTGGAGACGATTCTCCGGATGAAAAATCCGGATCATTACCGTAATAAGGTCACATCGGTCTTTGCGGAGGGTACAGGGCCGTTCCCGGCAAAGCGCAGGGGACAGAATGCGGCGGGCCGGGCGGAGCAGGGAGGCTCCTCCCGGGGCGGCAGGCAGGCAAAGAGGGGCCGCGGCATCATCTGCGGCATGTATGAGAAAGACTCTCACAGGGTTGTTCCGGTGGAGAAATGTCTGCTGGAGGATGTGCGCGCCGACGCGGTCATACAGTCCGTCCTCTCTCTTATGCCGTCGTTCCGGATCGCGCCCTACAACGAGGACACCGGAACGGGGCTTCTCCGCTACGTGCAGGTGCGGACGGCCCGCGCGACCCGTCAGCTCATGGTGACGCTGGTGACGGCCGATCCCGTGTTTCCCTCCAGAAATAATTTCGTCGCGGCGCTCCGGAAGCTCCATCCTGAAATCACAACGATTGTCCAGAACATCAATGACCGGACGGACAGCATGGTTCTGGGCGAGAGAGAAAGGGTGCTCTTCGGAAAGGGCTACATCGAGGACCGGCTGTGCGGCAAAACGTTTCGCATTTCCTCGCGCTCGTTCTATCAGGTGAATGCTTTGCAGACCGAAAAGCTCTACCATATTGCAATCGACTATGCGGGGCTCTCGGGAAAGGAGACGGTGCTGGACGCCTACTGCGGCATCGGTACGATCGGTATCTGCGCTTCGGACAGTGCAAAGGAGGTCATCGGCATCGAGCTGAACCGCGAAGCGGTGCGAGATGCCGCGGTGAATTCCGCGCAGAATGCGGACGGGCGGTCCAAGGTTGTCATTTGTCAGGGCGATGCGGCGGAGCTTGCCGAGGAATTTGCCGGGGAGGGCCGGCAGGTGGACGTGCTGTTCATGGATCCTCCGCGTGCCGGCTCCACAGAGCGGTTCATGGAGGCGGCCTGCCGCCTGTCTCCGAAGAAGATAGTCTATATTTCCTGCAATCCGGAGACACTGGGCCGGGATCTCGCGTTTTTCACCGCGCACGGCTACCGGATGAAAAAGGCGCAGCCGGTCGATATGTTCCCGGCCACGCCGGGGGTGGAGACGGTGGTGCTGCTGTCACGCTCCAACGGATAAATGTATTCAAACGTTCCGGCAATAGTCCGGCTCACCGGTTTGCCGGGCATATGGAACAGAGAACTGCTCCCCTCAAGGAATATATAGATACATCAGCGACTATTCTAAAACATAATTTTCGAATAGCCGCTTGTTTTTTAATATATTAGCGACTATAATAAAACGTGGTTTTAGATTAGTCGGAGGCGTAAAATGGCATATATTCAAAGAGCTATTTCAAAGACGCTGAAAAACAGGGTAAAAACAAGCAAATGTACTTTGATAGAGGGTGCAAGACAGGTTGGGAAATCAACATTAGTAAAGCATGAATTCCCAGAATACAATCGAACCAATTTTGATGACAGACTGACCAGACTGCAGGCAAAGGAAGAGCCGAAGTTATTTTTCTTAAATAATCCCTGTCCTTTATTTATTGATGAAGTTCAAAAAGAGGAATCGATACTGGAAGAGATTAAACAGAAAGTGGATGAATCGGATGAAAGAGGACAATTCATCCTGTCAGGTTCGCATAAACTGGAGCTGATGAAAGGCGTAAGTGAATCATTGGCAGGAAGAGTGTCTGTATATGAGTTAAGCGGACTGTCGTTGCGGGAGATTTATCATATTGGATTTAATAAGCATTTTGTTCCAACTGACGAGTATATACGGGAACGGGAGCGTGAAGTCATAACATATGAAAATATCTGGGATATCATTCATAAAGGCTCCTATCCGGAATTATATGACATAGAAAGAGATTGGCAGGAGTTCTATTCATCCTATGTATCTACATATTTGGAAAGAGACATCAATGAGCTGATTTCAACGGACAGTATTACATTTACTAAGTTTTTGACGGCAGCTGCGGCCAGAACGGGAGAAATGCTGAACTATGCGAATATTGCCGGTGAAATCGGCGTGAGTGAGCCGACGATAAAGAACTGGATTTCCATTTTGGAAAGAACAGGAATTGTTTACTTATTGCAGCCTTACAGCGCAAGTGTATTAAACCGCGCAATAAAAACGCCTAAGATATATTTTAGAGATACGGGGCTTGCCTGCTTTTTGACCAGGTGGCTGACAGCCGACGCACTGAAAAATTCGGCAGTTGCAGGCAGTATGTTTGAGACATTTATAGTTTCCGAGATTTTGAAATCATATTCCAATGAGGGAAAAGATTACCGCTTTAATATATTTTATTATCGGGGAAAGGACAGACGCGTTTCCGGTGAAAATGAAATAGATTTAATTATTGAAGAGGATGGCATTCTTTATCCTGTGGAGATTAAGATGTCAGGAAATCCAAAAGTCGGTATGGGAGCGTCCAACCAAGTGCTCGATAAAATTCCGAATAAGAAAAGAGGAATGGGAATTATCCTCTGCCTGATCGATAAAAAGACATACCTGAGAGAAAATCTGATGGCATTGCCTGTTTATTATATTTGATCGGATATGCTGATTTCTGCAATGCCGGACGTATTTGTCGTTATCCCGCATATTCATGCTCTATCCCGCAGGACGAACTCATTCTTCTTATAGGAGATGAGTCCGTCCTTTTGCATTTTGCTGAGCTCATTCGACATGGCGCTGCGGTCGACGCCCAGATAATCGGCGAGCTGCTGCCGGTCAAAGGGGATGGTAAAATGTGTGCTTCCGTTTATCATGGCCTGCTCCGACAGGTACGACAGCAGCTTTTCCCGCAGAGCTCTGGGCGCCGTGTGCAGCATCCGGCTCGAGAGATTCAGGTTCTTCTGCGCCGAGATGCTAAGCAGGTTCCGGATCAGGCGATGGTGGAAAGAGCAGCTGCTCTGACAGGTGGTAAGGAGCCTGCTCATGTCAAGGAAGAGGATATCGCTGTCTTCTGCGGCTATTACATCGCAGATCAGCTCTTTGCCGGGAAGCGCGGCGTAGTTTTCCGCGAAGATCTGGCCCTTTTCCATGTGGCCGAAGATCTGGCTGCTTCCCCAGTAGAAATTCACTACGATATTGACGCTGCCCTCCAGAACCATTCCGATCTCGTGGACGCTGCTCCCTGCGCGGAAGATCGTTTCGCCTTTCTGATATTTCTTCTCGCTGGCGCCGAGACAGGCCAGCATCTGTTCGATTTCCTTTTCATTTACGGCATGAAAAAGCGGCGTATGGGACAGAAAAAAATAACTCATCAAAGCCTCTTTCGTTGTTGTAACAACATAAATGTTGCGGAAATTATAATATTCTTCCGTTGAACAGTCAATAACGGGCTGTAAACCCGTTGATCACAGGAACAAAGGGTGAAAGTTTGAAAGTCCTGCTGATGCAGTCCTTTCAAACTCCGACATCGGTGCGGAGCACCGAGTTGCAGATCGCATCGGCGAATTTGAAATTCGCCTCGCGGGAAAGAGGGAACAATGTCAGACAAAATCGATTTTACAAAATCCGTATATGAGCGGATCCCGGAAAAGGGTGATCCGCGGGAGGCAGGCGCAGACCGGGCGGAGCAGTTAAAGAGCTATCTGAAGAGGCTTGGCAACGGCGAGGCTCTGGCAACGGTGCGGGCTGATTTCATAGAGAGCTTCCGCGATGTGGAGGCGTCCGAGATCATGAGGGCGGAGCAGGAGCTTCTGAGAGCGGGAACGCCGCTCACGGAGGTACAGAAGCTCTGCGACGTGCATTCCGCGCTGTTCCATGGCTCCACGCGGGAAGAAAGGCTTGCGAATGCGGAAAAGGAGGTGGAGGCCTCGATAAAGCGCCGGAGCGGCGCGGGGCAGAATACAGAGGCAGGGGAGAGCACAGAGGCGGGAAAGAATGCTTATGCGGAGAAGAAAGCGGCCGCGTCCGCGCTGACAGCCATCGCGGGGCACCCCCTGAACCAGTTCACGAAAGAGAACGAGGCGCTGGAGCGTCTTCTTGCGGCCCTGCGCGGGGCCGCCGCAGACCGGAAAATCACGGAGCAGCAGATCACGCAGCTCCGCGACCTCGCCGTTCACTATGCGAAGAAGGGGGATCTTCTCTACCCGCATCTGAAAGTGAAGTACGGCATTTCCGGGCCGTCGGACGTCATGTGGACGGTCGATGACGAGATCCGGGACGAGCTGGGAAGTCTGGCAAAGGCAGAGCGGCGGGACGACGGGTGGTATGAGCGCCTTGAGAAAGTCCTGACCCGCGCGGAGGAGATGATCTACAAGGAGAAGAATATTCTCTTTTCTGTCTGTGCCGTGAACTTCACGCAGGAGGAATGGTATTCCCTCTATCAGGATTCAAAAGACTATGCTGAAGTATTCGGCGTGCCTTTCGGAAGCTGGGATGAGGCCGAGCGGGTAAGAGAGGCGGCCGGACAGGCGCAGAGCGGATCAGACGGCGGTGCGGAGGAAGCCCTTGCAGGCGAGGAGGTCGTGATGCCGGGCGGCCATATGACCGTGCCGCAGCTCACCGCGCTTCTCAATACAATTCCGCTGGAGATCAGTTTTGTCGACGCGGACAACATCAACCGCTTCTTCAACGAGGGGCCCAAGGTGTTCAAGCGTCCGGGCATGGCGATTGACCGCGAGGTCTTCTCCTGCCACCCGCCGAAGATCGAGCCCATGGTGCGGAGCATACTGGACAGCTTCCGGAACGGGACGCGGGACAGCGTTCCCGTCTGGATGGAGAAGAACGGCAGGACGATGCTGGTGACCTATATGGCGGTAAGGGATAAAGAGGGAAACTACCTTGGAACGGCCGAACTGGTGCAGGATATGGAGGAGATCAGGGAGCATTTTGTGAAAACGGAACAAGCGGGGCAGAAGGATAAACCGGCGGACCCGCAGACGCTTTACTGATCAGGACGCAAGGACAGGACGCAGGGACAGATCAAAACGCGGGAGCCGATCAAGACACAGGAGCAGGTTAAAACGCGGAAACAGATCAAACAGGAGGAGATACATGGAGAACAGAATGTTTTGCTATCAGTGTCAGGAGACGGCAAAGGGAACCGGCTGCACCATGGCGGGGGTGTGCGGAAAGAGCGCGGAGCTTGCCGCCATGCAGGACCTGCTGGTCTATGTGACCAAGGGGCTTGCAGCGGTCACAACAGCGTACCGCGGGGAGGGAAAAACGGTTCGTGCAGAGGTGAATCATCTCGTGTCCGTCAACCTTTTTACAACCATCACCAATGCCAACTTCGACAGGGCTGCCGTCGTCGCAAGGATCAGAGAGACGCTTGCCGCCAAGGAGACCCTGCTTGCGGAGCTTTCAGATAAGGAGGAGCTTCCGGAGGCGGCGCTCTGGAACGGCGCGGAGGCGGAGTATGAGGCAAAGGCGGCGTCTTGCGAGGTCGGCGTCCTTTCCGCCCAAAATGAGGATATCCGTTCTCTCCGCGAGCTGATCACCTACGGACTGAAAGGTCTTGCCGCCTATTCCAAGCACGCCAACGCCCTGCTTCGGGATAACGAAGAGGTCGATGCGTTCCTCCAGAAAGCGCTGGCGGCAACGCTGGATGACAGCCTTAGCGCGGATGAGCTGGTTGCGCTGACTCTGGAGACCGGCAGATACGGCGTGGAGGGCATGGCGCTGCTGGATGCGGCCAATACCGGAGCCTACGGCAATCCCGAGATCACGTCGGTCGATATCGGCGTCAGAAGCAATTCCGGGATTCTGATATCCGGGCATGACCTGAAAGATCTGGAGCAGCTGCTCGAACAGACGGCGGGAACCGGCGTGGATGTCTACACGCATTCGGAGATGCTCCCGGCGCATTACTATCCGGCGTTCAAAAAGTATCCCCACTTTGCGGGAAACTATGGAAACGCATGGTGGAAGCAGAGAGAAGAATTTGCGTCCTTTAACGGCCCGATCCTGATGACCACCAACTGCATCGTTCCTCCGGCCGAGAGCTATAAGGACAGGCTCTGGACCACCGGCGCGGCGGGCTGTCCCGGCTGCCATCATATTGAGGGCGGCTATGGAGAGGTCAAGGATTTCTCTGCCGTGATCGAGCAGGCAAAGAGCTGTGCAGCGCCTGAGGAGATAGAGACCGGCAGCATTGTCGGCGGCTTTGCCCATGAGCAGGTGTTTGCACTGGCGGACAAGGTCACGGCGGCCGTGAAATCCGGCGCCATCCGCAAGTTTGTGGTCATGGCGGGGTGCGACGGCAGAATGAAGTCCAGAGAGTACTACACGGAGTTTGCGAGGCGGCTCCCTGAGGATGTGGTTATTCTGACCGCGGGCTGCGCAAAGTA
Organism: Lachnoclostridium sp. Marseille-P6806; assembly: GCF_900625025.1. Taxonomy (GTDB): domain Bacteria; phylum Bacillota; class Clostridia; order Lachnospirales; family Lachnospiraceae; genus CAG-791. Next base: position 158,033 of record NZ_LR130578.1, on the reverse strand, counting down.
CCGCTACAACAAGCTGGAGCTGGGTGACATCGGCGGCATCCCGCGTCTCCTCGATGCCGGACAGTGCAATGATTCCTACTCTCTGGCGCTCATTGCGCTGAAGCTGAAAGAGGTCTTTGGCCTAAATGACGTGAATGAGCTCCCGATTGTTTACAATATCGCATGGTATGAGCAGAAAGCCGTCATTGTCCTCCTTGCGCTTCTGTATCTTGGCGTGAAGAACATCCACCTCGGGCCGACGCTTCCGGCGTTCCTTTCCCCGAATGTGGCGAAAATCCTTGTGGATACGTTTGGCATCGCGGGCATCGGAACCGCAGACGAGGATCTGAAGCTTTTCTTTGGGGAGAGCGCATAAATTATGAAACACGAGCTGAAAACAGTGCGGGTGTATGAACTGGCTCCGGAAACGGCAGGATACCGCATCTTAATAGACAGGCTCTGGCCGAGGGGGCTCCGAAAGGAGGCCCTTATGCCGTTTTTCTGGGCAAAAGAGCTGGCGCCGTCGAATGAGCTTCGGAAATGGTTCGGGCATATTCCGGAACGCTTTCCGGAGTTTTCCGAAAGGTACAGGGCAGAGCTTGCGGAAAATCCCCGCGCGGAGGAAATCGCGGAGACCATCCGCGGTCTGCTTGCAGAGCAGGACGTGCTTCTGCTTTATGCCGCCAAAAACAAGGAGAAGAATCACGCGGCTGTTCTGAAAGACTGGCTGCTGTATGACGCGCTCTCCCCCGGACGGCCGCTCTGATCATCCGCCGCATCCGGGGCCGCCGAGGCGGCTGCGCAGGGCGGCGCGGCAAATCTCCTCTTGGCGGGACCGTCGCGGAGTATTAGTATATCTGTTGAAAGAAAAAGTCCGTAGGCTGAGAGCAGAAAAAATGATCGGAATTGTGGATGTTGGCGGCGGCACGCGCGGGGTGTACGGCGCCGGAGTATTTGATTATCTGATAGACCGGGGGATCCGTCTGCCGTACTGCATCGGCGTTTCCGCCGGCAGCGCCAATGCCATCACCTATATGGCGGGGCAGAGAGGGCGCACGTACCGTTTCTACACGGAATATGTGTTCCGCAGAGAATATATGGGTGCGGGCCTGTTTTTCCGGACAGGCTCGTACATCAATCTGGATTATATTTATGCGGTTCTGTCGAATGAGGGTGGCGAGTACCCTCTGGATTTTGATGCGTTTGCAGGAAGCGGCGGGGAGCTGCGCGTGGTGGCGACCGACGCGGACAGCGGAGAGACCGTGTATTTTACGGGCGGGGATGTGCGGCGGAATGATTACCGCATTTTGTGCGCCTCGAGCTGTGTTCCCGTGGTATGCAGACCCTATGTGATCAGCGGGCGGCGCTACTATGACGGCGGCATCAGCGACCCGATTCCCGTCCGGCAGGCACTGCGTGACGGCTGCGATCGGCTGATCGTGATTCTGACAAGACCCCGCGGACAGCTCCGCACGAACCGGAGGGACAGACGGCTCGCCGGCCTGATCCGCCGCAGCTTTCCGGCGGCGGCAGAGCGCCTTGCGCGGCGCGCGGAGGCCTACAACGCAGAGCTCGAGGAGCTTCGTGTGCTGGAAAGGAAAGGAGATGCCCTGATCGTCGCGCCGGACGGGACAGAGGGCATGAAGACGCTGACGCGGGATCCGGTCCGCCTGAATGAAATGTATGAAAAGGGCTACCGGGACGCGCAGGCGATTCCGGAATTTATCCGGAGCGCGTGAATCAGAAGCGAGTCCGTGCTCTGGCAGGCGAAGAACATCGGTTATTGTACTTGTCTTTCCAGGCATGCGTATAATCCGGAATTGCACAAAGTGCGAATAAATTGCAATTCTGGAGAAGCGCCTGGGAGGAACGCATAAGTAAGCCGGTAATTTTGATTACGGGATATCTGGGCTCCGGAAAGACGACCTTTCTGAATGAGCTCCTCCGGCAGGAGAAGCGGAAGATTGCGCTCGTCGTCAACGACATGGGCAGCATCAATGTGGACGCGCGGCTTCTTAGGGAAAAGGCGGCGATGCAGATGGATTCCGGCGTGATCGGGCTGTCGAACGGCTGCATCTGCTGCACGCTCCCGGAGGAGGACCGACAGGAGGTATTTGACAATTATCCCGAGGTGTCCGGGGATTGGGACGATACCTACGGCGACCGGATGAATCAGATCGTCTTTATCGGGAAACATCTCGACCGGGAGGCGGTTTCGGCAAGGCTCGTCCGCTGCGCGGCGCATATTTCATAAAAAGAGCGCGAACAGCTGCTTATTTTTGGAAAAAAACGGGAATATATCTGGCTTTTATTCTCCGGAAATGGGACAATGGGGTCATCAAAGAGGAGACGCTGCGGCAGGCGGCGGAGAAACCGGAGAGGAGGCAGCCATCAGACAGAGGCTGAAAAATACAAGTGCATTCACGCTGGCAGAGCTTCTGATTGTTGTGGTGATCATCGGCATTCTCGTCGCGGTCAGCATTCCGATTTTCCACGCCCAGCTTGAAAAGGCGCGGGCACGCACGGATCTTGCCAACGAGAGAGCGGCGAAAGCTGCGGCGGTGGCGGCGTATCTCACCGGCAATGAGGGCGGGGGAGAAAAGGTCTATTATTATGACGCGGTAAACGGGACCGTCAGCGAGACGTCTCCGGCGGCCGGCTTTGCCGGGTACGGGAAATCTTCCGTGCGCCCGGAGGAGTCGCTTTCCGTTGCCTCCTCTCCTGCGCCGAAAGGAGGCTATGTATCGGTGACGGTGAAAGACAGCTCGGTGTCCCTGACATGGGCGGGCGGCTCCGGCTCCTCAGGCGGCGGAGGCTCTTCGGGAGGCGGCTCGGGAGGCTCCGGAGGAAGCTCCGGCGGCGGAACGACCCCGTCCGTCACGACGGCAGAGGGCGGACTTCTGAATCCGGACGGGACGGTCACGAGCTGGGAGGAGCTCACGAACCTCGTCACCGGCAATGTGCAGCATGACGGCGGGTATCATCTCGGGCAGCCGGATGCGACGTGGGCCATCATCGGCGTAAAGGACAAGACGAAGATGGCGGGGGCGCTTGCGATCAAGGAGGCCATCACCGAGGTGACAAGCGAGGTATTCAAGGGGGCGACGGGGCTTACGGAGGTGAAATTTCCCTCGAGCTTCCGCGTGATCGGACAGAGGGCGTTTCAGGGGAGCGGCCTCACCTCGGTCGTCATCCCCTCCGGCATTAAGGAAATCGGCGAGGGCGCTTTTTCGGGCCTTGCGAATCTCGAAACCATCGAATGGCATTACAACAGCGCGCCCGGCGCATACAGCTCGTCAAGATATCTGTTTTCGGGGAGCAGCAGCCCCACGGGAAAGATAAAAATTGTTTTTTACGGGACGGAGGCGCAGTTCGATTCGCTGAAAGACAAGCTCAGTCTGCCGGCCGGCGGCTATGAGGTCGAATACAGGACGCCGTAGTCCGGGAACGCTCCGGCAGGAGGGGAATGGCACGGCAGCGGCCTGCTGAAAATTTCCTTTTTTGTGAATGATGGGAAAGAAAAAACAGGCTGTATTCGTGATATTAGGGCGAAATAACGAAAATACATAAACAAAATATAAAAAATCTTAAAAATCTATTGCAATATCTCACGCCATTCATTATGATAAGTGCACAAGAGGATTGTAACTGCCCCGGTTCCGTATGACCGGGCGGCAGGCAAGACCGAGACTGCAAGGGAACAGTGTCCCATAGCAGCCCGGTCTTTTTTCGTTGGGGGGAATGTCCAGGGCTTCCAGGCAGGTGTCAGTTCTGGAGCGGGGAGTCGAATGTCTGTGGGGGCAGCGGTGGTTATTCAGCGGATCATCAACAACAATGTCGTGTGTGCCATGGATCAGAACTCCGAAATCATCGTCAGCGGCTGCGGCATCGGTTTCGGGAGACGAGCCGGGGATGAAGTGGAGGAGCAGCGGATCGAGAAGATTTACCGGATGGAAAACCGGGAGCAGTTCGGACGCTTTCAGGAGCTTCTTGTGCGGGTGCCTATCGAACTTCTGCGCATCACGGACAGCATTGTTCAGAAAGCGCAGCAGGATTACGGCCTGTCACTGAGCAAGAACATTCTGGTCTCCGTCACGGACCATATACAGTTTGCGGTGGAGCGCTACGGACAGGGGATGAGTTTTGAAAATGCGCTCACGGACGAGATCCGCAGCTTCTATCCGGACGAATACCGCATTGGCATGGATGCCGTCCGCATGATCCGGGATGCGTTCGGCTGCGACCTGCGGGAGGATGAGGCGGCGTCCATCGCCATGCATATCGTCAGCGCGGAGCTCAGCTCCAAGACCAGCGTGGCCTACGAGATCACACAGGCGGGTCAGGATATCCTGACGCTGCTGCGCGAGGCGGTGGACATGAGCGACGGCAGGACAAGGGACGTCATGGGCGATATGGTTCCGATCCTGAAGCATTTTATCTATCGCGTGATCAACGACAGCCAGTACGACCGGGACGACCGGCTTCTGTATGATTTTCTGCAGCTCCATTTTCCGCGCGAGACGCAGATCACGAGCCGGATCGCGGAGTACATCAGAAGCCGCTTCTGCCGGACGATGACAAAGGATGAAAAATCCCAGATCATTGTCTTTCTCCGTAAGATCCGGCTGAAAGAGCCGTGAAACAAAGAGGCGGAGAGTGAGCGGAGGCTGCGGGAAAAACGGAGGGAATGAGATTATGAATTTTTTGAAAAAGCTGCTGGGAGGCAGACGGGAGGATGAGCTTGCAATCGCTTCTCCGGCAAAGGGACTGGCGGTTGACATCACGTCGGTGAAAGATCCGACCTTTTCCGAAAAGCTGCTCGGCGACGGCGCGGCGGTGCTTCCGTCGGAGGGAACGATCTGCGCTCCTGCGGACGGGAAACTCGAGCAGGTGTTTGACACAGGGCACGCTTTTTCCATGACGACGGCAGAGGGAGCCGAGCTCCTTGTGCACATCGGCTTTGATACGGTGGAGCTGAAAGGGAAGCATTTCACGATACTCTCAAAATCCGGGAAAAGCGTGAAGCGGGGAGAGCCGGTGATCCGGGTCGATCTCGAGGCGCTCAGGGCGGAGGGCTATGACACGGCGACGCCGGTGGTGGTGCTGAACGGTGATGCGTTTGCCGTCCGGGAGAGGAAAGCCGGCGAGCTGGCCGCAGGGGATACGCTCTTTATGCTTGTGCCGGCAGGCGAACGGGACTGAGGACGCAGCATTTGTCCGGCCGGCAGCGGATGTGGGGATGACCGCAGAGCTCATGCCGCGGCATCGGACGGACTGCACATAAATATTTCATAATATAAGGGGTTATGCTCAGGAGGGTAGACTATGATGAAGTATCTGCAGAGGATAGGCAAGTCGCTGATGCTGCCCGTCGCGTGTCTTCCGGTGGCCGGAATACTGTACGGCATCGGTTATTGGATCGATCCGACGGGCTGGGGAGCGAACAGCGTGATTTCCGCATTTTTCATCAAGGCGGCATCTGCGATCATTGACCAGATACCGCTGCTCTTTGCCATCGGCGTTTCGGTCGGCATGTCAAAGGACCGCGACGGCACCTCGGCGCTCGCCGGCCTTGTGTCGTGGCTCATGATCACAACGCTTCTCTCGACCGGGGCGGTCGCCATGTACCGCGGTGTGGATGCGGCTGAGGTTCCGGCGGCGTTCGGAAAGATTCAGAACGCATTTATCGGTATTCTCACCGGTGTCATCGGTGCGGGCTGCTACAACCGCTTCCGCAATACGAAGCTTCCGGACTGGCTGGCGTTCTTCAGCGGCAAGCGCTGCGTCGCCATTGTCACGGCGGGCGTTTCAATTGTCGCGGCAGCGATACTGTATTTTGTATGGCCGATGATTTACGGCGGACTGGTTGCGTTCGGAACGGGCATCGTCGGACTGGGAGCTTTCGGTGCGGGACTTTATGCGATGCTGAACCGCGCGCTGATCCCGTTCGGACTCCATCATGCGCTGAATGCCGTGTTCTGGTTTGATACGGCGGGCATCAACGATCTCGGGAACTTCTGGTCGGGGAACGGCACGCAGGGCGTCACCGGCATGTACATGACGGGCTTTTTCCCGGTCATGATGTTCGGTCTTCCGGCCGGTGCTCTGGCGATGTACCATGAGGCGAAGACCAGCCGCAGAAAAGCGGCGGCGGCGCTCTTCATGGCGGGCGCTCTGGCCTCTTTCTTCACCGGCATCACCGAGCCTCTGGAATTTTCGTTCATGTTCCTTGCCCCGGGCCTCTACCTGATCCACGCGCTGCTCACCGGCGTTTTCACCATCATCTGCGTGCTGCTTCCTGTCCGCTGCGGCTTCAATTTCAGTGCGGGATTTGTGGACTGGATCCTCAGCTTCAAGGCTCCTATGGCGGAGAACCCGTGGCTTATCCTGCCGATCGGCGCGGCCGCCGCGGTGGTATACTACTTTGTATTCCGCTTCTTCATTCGTAAATTTGATTTCAAGACGCCCGGCAGAGAGGATGATGACGAGGCGGAGGAGATGAAGATCGAACTGGCAGACAACGATTTCACGAGAATGGCGGAGATCATCCTCGCGGGTCTTGGCGGAAAGGAGAACATCAAAGACATCGACTACTGCGCCACCCGCATCCGCACGGAGATCAGGGACTATACCAAGGTCGATGAAAAGGAGATCAAAAAATCCGGAGCGCCCGGCGTGATCCGTCCCTCCAAGGAGTCGGTTCAGGTCGTCGTCGGACCGAAGGTGCAGTTCGTCTATGACGAGATGAAAAAGATGCTCTGATCAGAGCGGCTGAGGCCGGCGAGCTCCGGCAGCAGAAGAGGAAGCCTGTACGGGAAATTCCCGGGATTGTCCGCGGTCAGCGGTCCCGGAGCCGTGCAGGCTTTTTTATGCGGATTTTTCTTCTCTCCGCAATCGGTGCTATAATGATCTCGTCAGTCCGGGAAAGGGCTGCGGAAAGGGAAGAAAAACCATGCTAGATGCAAAGGTAAAGGAACTGATCAATACACAGATCAACAAGGAGTTTTATTCGGCGTATCTCTATCTGGATTTCGCCAATTACTACTACGATAGAGGGCTCGACGGGTTTGCGAACTGGTTTGACGTACAGGCGCAGGAGGAGAGGGATCACGCAATGCTCATGCGGACCTACCTCCAGAACAACGGTGTGCGCGTCACCTTTGAGGCGGTGGACAAGCCGGATCAGAGCTATGAGAATGACGCGGCGCCCCTCCGGCTCGCGCTGGAGCATGAGAACTATATCACGGAGCGGATCAACACCATTTACAAGGCGGCCAGTGATGTGAACGACTACCGCACGATGCAGTTTTATGACTGGTTTGTAAAGGAGCAGGGCGAGGAGGAGAAAAACGCGGACGACCTCATCCGGAAGTACGAGCTGTTCGGCTCCGACCCGAAAGGACTTTATGCGCTCAATCAGGAGCTTCTCGGAAGAGCCTACACGGCGCCGTCTTTGACCGTGTAAGAGGAGACAGTGTGAAAAATCACGCTGACGCGCTGATCTGCTCCGTGAACGAAAAATGCTGTTATGTAGTGGGACGGCATGAGACGCGAAGCGGCTCGCATCTCTGCGCGCCGGCGCAGAGATTTTTTACACGGCTATTTGTGCCGAAGCCAAATAGCGCCTGATCGCAGCCGCAAAACCGCCTGCGCGGATTTTGCGGCGCGTGCCTCGCTGGGGAACGCTTCGGCATGGAGGATTAATGGGAAAATACTTCGGTACGGACGGCTTCCGCGGGGAGGCCGGCGAAATTCTGACCGCGCAGCATGCGTTCCGGATCGGCCGTTTTCTCGGGCATCATTACACATCGGGCAAGGGAACGGGAAAAATTGTGATCGGCAAGGACACGCGCCGGTCGAGCTATATGTTCGAGTATGCGCTGGCCGCAGGCATCACCGCCTCGGGAGGGGATGTTTACCTGCTCCATGTCACGACGACGCCCTCGATCTCCTATGTGGTGCGCACGGAGGATTTTGACTGCGGCATCATGATCTCGGCGAGTCACAATCCCTTTCATGACAACGGGATCAAGCTGATCGGCGGGACGGGAGAAAAGCTCGGCGGCGAGCTGATCCGCCGCCTTGAGGCATATCTGGACGAGGCGGAGGACACGCTGCCGTTTGCCGTCGGGGAGAAAATCGGCCGCACGGTGGACTATGTTGTGGGACGGAACCGCTATATCGGCTATCTCATTTCGCTCTCGACCCACTCCTTTAAGGATCTGCGCATCGGTCTGGATGTCTCCAACGGGAGCTCGTGGGAGATGGCGAAGAACATTTTCAATGCACTCGGAGCCAGAACCTATGTGATCAACAACGAGCCGAACGGCTTCAACATCAACAGCGGGTGCGGCGCGACGCATGTGCAGGCCCTGCAGGAGCTTGTCCGGGAAAACGGGCTTGACATGGGCTTTGCCTTTGACGGTGACGCGGACCGCTGCATCGCCGTCGACGAGACCGGCGCGGTGATCAGCGGCGACCGGATCCTCTATATTTTTGCGCGCTGCATGGCGGCCCGCGGAGAGCTGCCCGGCAATGCGGTGGCTGCCACGGAGATGTCCAACTTCGGCCTTATGCGCTCGCTCGGGCGCTGCGGCATCGGGGTATCCGTCACAGAGGTCGGCGATCGCTTCGTCTACGAGAGGATGCTGGAAGAGGGCTATGCTCTGGGCGGCGAGAAGACGGGCCATATCATTCTTGCCAAGTTCGCCACCACGGGGGACGGCATACTCACGGCAATCAAGCTCACGGAGGCGGCTCTGGAATGGAAGAAGAAGCTGTCCGAGCTGTCCGAGGGCTATGAGGAGCTTCCCCAGATACAGCAGAATGTCCGCGTCTATGACAAGAACGCGGTGCTCGCGGATGAGGAGGTTCTCTCGTTCCGGGAGGCGGTCGCCGGAAAGCTCGGCGGAGAGGGCCGGATCGTTCTCAGAAAGAGCGGGACCGAGCCGGTCGTCCGCGTTCTGGTCGAGGCGGCGGACCGCGATGCCTGCCGGCGTTACATCGACGAGCTGGTGAGCGTCATCGACAGAAAAGGCTACATTGACCGGGCCCGGGAGGCAAGCAGCGACGGCGTCTTCTGATCGGATTTTATTTTGCAGCATCATATACTGTTTTCATATTGGCAGGGAATTGTCAACCTGATTATTGACAATGGTTGACGTTCCGGGGCGGGCGGTTTATAATCTCCCTTGTCGCTGCGGCAGGCAGCGTCAGGGGAGATTTTATGTATGGATGTTGTTCGGACGACACAGGAAATCATAGACGGCCGGAGGCTTTCGCGGGGAGAGGAGCTTTCATGGCTCGCGGACTGTGACCTTAAGGCGCTGCAAAGCGGCGCGGACAGGCTGCGGGAGTATTTCTGCGGAGACCGGGCCGACCTGTGCACGATCATCAGCGGGCGGAGCGGCCGCTGCAGCGAAAACTGCAGCTTCTGCGCGCAGTCTGCCCGTCACCGCACGCAGTGCGAGGTGCACGGACTTCTGGACGAGGACACGATCATCGAACAGGCGAGGGCGAACGAGGAGGAGGGCGTGGGCCGCTTCTCCATTGTCAACTCGGGCTACGGCCCCACGCCGGAGGATTTTGAAAGGCTTGTCGCGATCTATGAAAGAATGCACCGGGAGCTCCGCATTGCACTCTGCTGTTCTCTGGGCTTTTTCAGCGCGGAGCAGATCCATCGTCTTCATGAGGCGGGCGTCACCGGCGTCCACTGCAATATCGAGACCTCCCGCAGAAATTTTCCGAATATCTGCACGACACACAGCTTTGACGACAAGCTCGCCAATATCCGGCGGGCGCAGGCCGAGGGAATGCGGGTCTGTTCGGGCGGGATCATCGGCATGGGAGAGACGTGGGCGGACCGCGTCGATATGGCCCTTACGCTGGCGGAGCTCGGCGTCATGTCGATTCCGCTCAACACGCTGATGCCGATTCCGGGCACGCCGCTCGGTGATCTGCCGCGTCCCGGAGAGGAGGAGATACTCCGGACGGTCGCGATGTTCCGCTACATCAATCCGGAGGCGGATATCCGCCTTGCGGGCGGACGGGCTCTGATCAGGGAGAACGGCCGGGAGCTGTTCCGGAGCGGCGCGAGCGCGAGCATCACCGGCAACATGCTGACGACCACCGGCTCCACGATCGCCGAGGATCTCGCCATGCTGCGGGAGCTCGGGCGCGACGTGACGCCGGTCTGGATGACCTGCGGATGAATCAGGAAGCCGCAGGCATCGTAAGCATATCAGGAAAGGATTTCAGCTATGAACCGCAGGACACGCTTTATCACAACAACCGCACTGATGACCGCCGTGATCTGTATTCTCGGCCCTCTGTCCGTACCCATCGGGCCGGTGCCGATCTCGCTGACGAATCTGGCAATCTATATCACGATGTATATTCTGGGAACGAAGAGGGGGAGCATCGCGTATCTCCTGTATCTTTTGCTTGGCCTCGTAGGACTCCCGGTGTTCTCCGGCTTCACCGGCGGCCCCGGAAAGCTCTTCGGGCCAACGGGAGGGTATCTCATCGGGTTTCTCCCGATGGCGTTTCTCATCGGACGCTTTCTGGAGCGGCACGGCAGGAACGTCGTTCTCAGCGTCGTCGTCATGGAGGCGGCCACATGGCTCCCGTATCTGCTCGGCACGGCGTGGCTTTCTTATTCCGTGCATATGAGCTTTGCCGCGGCGCTCGCGGCGGGAGTTCTGCCCTTTCTTCTCGTCGATCTCATAAAGATCGTGCTGTCGGCGCTCCTCGGGCCGGTGCTGAAGCGGCGTCTCGCGCCCTTTACCGCGCTGGAACAGTCCGGAAGCTGACACGACGGACATGGGAAGCGGGAAGAAAAAACGGAAAGAAAAGGGGATGCAGAGCGCGGAGAGAACGGCAAAAGCGCCGGAGTTTGTCCTCCCCGCGGGCTTCGCACGCCGAATGCGGAGCTTTCTCGGCGAGGAGGAGTATCTGTGCTTTGCGGCCTCGTATCATCGGGAGCCGAGGCGTGCGCTCCGGACGAACACGCTGCTTCTTTCGCCGGAAGAGCTGGCGGCCGCTCTGCCGGAGAGCTTCGGCCTTTCGCCGGTGCCGTGGGCGGAGGAGGGCTTTTATTACCGGAGCGCGGAGGAAGTGCGCCCCGGTCTCCACCCGTTTCATGATGCCGGACTGTATTACATGCAGGAGCCCTCGGCGATGGCGGTGGCGGCGCTCTCCGGCGTGTGCCCGGGCGAGCGCGTTCTGGATCTGTGCGCGGCGCCGGGAGGCAAGACGACGCAGCTCGCCGCGAGGATGCGGGGGCAGGGGCTCCTTGTCTCCAACGAAATTTCTCCGGCCCGCGTCCGCGTGCTGTCGCAGAACGTGGAGCGGATGGGGCTTTCCGGCGTAATTGTGACAAACGAGACGCCGGAGGCGCTGGCCCGGCGCTTCCCCGCTTACTTTGACCGCATCGTAGTCGATGCGCCCTGTTCGGGCGAGGGGATGTTTCTCAAGGAGGAGCAGGCGCGAATCGGCTGGACGGAGGACAACATCCGGCTCTGCGCGGCGCGTCAGGACGAGATTCTTGAGGCGGCGCAGAGTATGCTCTGCGAGGGAGGCGTGCTGGTCTATTCGACCTGCACCTTTGCGCCGGAGGAAAATGAGGGGACGGTTCTGCGCTTTCTTTCCGCCTACCCGGATTTTCATATACAGGCGGCTCCGGAGTCCTGCTTTCGGGCGGGGATCGCAGCGGGGCAGCCGGATTTTCTCGAAAATCCGGAGTACCTTGCGGGCTGTCTGCCGGGAACTGTTCCGGAGCGGCGGGCGGAGCTTCGGGAGGAACTTGAAGCGGAGCTTCGGGAGGAGCTCTCCCTGTCGCTGCGGCTGTGGCCGCACCGGCTGGAGGGGGAGGGGCATTTTGTCTGCATCCTGAAAAGGGACGGGCAGAGAGCCGACAAGGCCGAGGGGGAGCGTCCGCGGAGGGCCGACGAGGAGGCGCTGCGGCTCTGGCGCAGCTTCCGGATGGAAAATCTGACGGGGCCGGAGGAAGCGGAGCTTTCGGAGGAGCGCATCATTTCTTTCGGCGACGAGCTCTATCTGCTTCCTTGCCCGATCTCTCTGAACGGGCTGAAAACGCTCCGGCCCGGTCTTGATCTCGGAACGGTGAAGCGGGGGCGCTTCGAGCCGTCGCACGCGCTGGCGCTCGGCGGAGGGGGCGTCGGCCTTTGTCCGAAGCGCTCGGTGAATTTTGCCCCGGAGGATGTTCGGGTCCGGAATTACCTGTGGGGTGACACGCTGTTCCTGGAACCGGAAAGCATGGATGAGGCAGGCGAAGAAAAGGGCTGGGTGCTGGTGCGGACCGCGGGCTGGCCGCTCGGCTGGGCGAAAGCGGCAGGCGGCGTCCTTAAGAATCACTATCCCCGCGGGCTTCGCCGCATGTCGGAAAGAGGCTTGAACAATGAAAAGAATTTATCTTGATTATGCGGCGACAAGGCCGCTCCGTCCGGCGGCTGCGGCGGCGATGGAGGAGGCGGAGAGGACGGCGTGGGGCAATGCGAGCGCGGTCTATTCCGCAGGCTTGGAGGCAAAGCGCGTCCTTGAGACGGCGCGGGAGACGCTCGCGGCCTCGATCGGCGCAAAGAGGGGCGAGATTTATTTCACCTCCGGAGGAACCGAAGCGGACAACTGGGCCCTGATTTCCGCGGCGGAGGAGGCGGAGTGCGTTCTCCGGAAGCGGATGCCGGGCGTGGCTCCGCATATCGTCACCACCGCCGTCGAGCACCATGCGGTTCTGAGAAGCTGCGAATATCTGGAGCGGAGGGGCTTTGAACTCACCGTTCTCCCGGTGGATAGGAGCGGGCTTGTCTCGCCGGAGGCGGTGCGGGCGGCGCTGCGGCCGAATACATGTCTGGTTTCGGTCATGGCGGTCAATAATGAGATCGGCACGATTGAGCCGGCGGAGGAGATCGGCGCCGTGCTCGCCGCCTATAATGAGGCGGAAAGGGGACTGGGAGGAAAACGGGGGGAGCGCGGTCCGGAGCGGCTTCCTGTGCTGTTTCATGTGGACGCCGTGCAGGCCTACGGCAGGCGCAGGCTCCCCGCCTGCGATCTGCTTTCCGTCAGCGCGCATAAGCTGGGCGGGCCGAAAGGAATCGGCTTTCTCTATATCCGGGACGGGCTGAGAGCGGGGGCCTTTCTGCACGGAGGAATGCAGGAGAGAGGGCGGCGCGCCGGGACGGAAAATGTGCCGGCGGCGGCCGGCTTTGCCGCGGCCGTCAGGGAGACGATGGCTTCTGCCGGCGAAGCGGCCGCGCGGGAGCGGGCGCTTCGGGAACTTCTCTGGGAGGAGATCCGCAGAGGGGTTCCGGAGGCGGTGCTGAACGGGGCGCCCCTCGAGGGGGATCTGCGCACGGAAAACAATCTCAACCTGTCGATTCCGGGCGTAGAGGCGGAGACCCTGCTGATTCTTCTTGATATGGAGGGGATCTGCGCCTCCGGGGGGAGCGCCTGCACAACGGGGGCGACGGAGCCGTCCCATGTGCTCACGGCCATCGGCGCCGGCGCGCGCCGTGCAAAGGGAGCGCTCCGGTTCACGCTGGGAGAGGAGACGACAAAGGGAGAGATCCGCGCGGCCGCCTCGGCGGTCTGCCGGACGGCGCGCCGCCTCCTCGATCGCCGCGCCGGCGGCGACGGCATTATGTACTAAGGGCGGATGCCACTGTTTCTGCGTCATGCTACAATGAAAAACAAGCACAGATGTACAGGCCCGCGGGGAGAAAAAGCGCCTCCGGCCGCACATCAAAAAAGAGCAGAGGGGGAGAAACATGGCGCAGTTACAGGAATACAAATGTCCCTGCTGCGGAGGCGGTATTCATTTCGACAGCAGCATACAGAAGATGAAGTGCCCGTACTGCGGCACGGAGTTTGAGCTCGAGACGCTGAAAGTCTACGACGAGGCTCTCCGGGAGCCGGAGAGCGCCGCGGGCGGGGACGCGGACTGGGACATGGCCGGGGAGGAATGGGCGTCCGGGGAGCAGCAGGGGCTTCGGGTATACCACTGCCGGTCGTGCGGTGCGGAAATCGTCGCGGACGAGACGCTGGCATCCTCGAAATGCCCGTACTGCGACAATCCCATTGTCATGATGGGCCAGTTCTCCGGCGGGCTGAAGCCGGACTGCATCATCCCGTTCAAGTTGGACAGAGAGGCGGCGAAGCAGGCGCTGCGGAAGCACTGCGGAGGGAAAAAGCTGCTGCCCCGCATCTTTTTGGAGGAGAATCATATCGATGAGCTGAAAGGCGTCTATGTTCCGGTCTGGCTCTTCGATGCCGAGGCGCTCGCGACGATACGCTACCGGGCGGAAAAGGAAAGAGAATGGGATGACGATCGCTTCCGCTATAAGGAGACCAGCTACTACACGGTGCTCCGCGGAGGCTCTCTGACATTTGAAAGTGTTCCGGTGGACGGGAGCGGCAAGATGGACGACGCTCTGATGGAGTCCGTGGAGCCCTATGACAGCAGGGAGGCGGTGCCTTTCCAGACGGCGTATCTGGCGGGATATCTCGCGGATAAGTATGATGTGGACTCGGAGACGAGCAGGAAAAGGGCGGACGAGCGGATCCGGAGGAGCACGGAGGAGGCGTTCCGGAAAACGGTGACCGGCTATTCCCGCGTGGAGGCTGAGGACTGCGGCATCCGGCTGAACAACGCAAAGGCCCGCTATGCGCTGTACCCGGTGTGGCTGCTGAATACGAGCTGGAACGGCGGAAAATATGTTTTCTGCATGAACGGGCAGACCGGAAAGCTGGTCGGCGATCTGCCGATGGATAAGGGGCTGCTGAACCGGTATCGCCTGATCAGCGGGGCAGCGGCGGCTGTGCTGGCCTTTGCTGTCAGCGCGCTGATCTGGCTGCTGTAAAGGAGGCCGGGATGAAAAGGACAGGGATCAGAAAAACAACGGCAGCGGTGACAGGTACCCTTTTTTCGGCGTGGGCTCTTTTTAGGGCATGGGTTCTTTTTCCGGCATGGATTCTTTTTCTGGCGTGGGCACTGGCTGTCCGCGTCGGAGCAGAGAGCCCCGCGGCGGGTTTTGCAGACAGAGCAGGCGTTGTTTCACCGGAGGAGGAACGGAGCCTTTCGGCTTTTCTGGATGAAGTAAGCGCCCGGCACGGCGTGGATGTCGCGGCGGTCATTGTCGATTCGCTGGGGGGACAGGAGGCCGGCGAGGCGGCCGACCGGTATTATGAGAACGGCGGCTTCGGAACGGGTGAGGAACGGAGCGGCATGCTGCTGCTTCTTGCTGTGGGCGAGGGACAATGGCATATCTCTACGGAGGGGAAGCCGGTGACCGGCTTCGGTGAAAAAGAGGTCCGGAGTGCGGGCCTCGCGATGAGCGGCTTTCTCAGCGCGGGAGATTATGCCGGGGCGGTCAGAGCCTACGCCGAAGAGGCGGACCGTGCGTTTCGGGAGCATGGCGCGGACGGAAGCGGAAGAGGGCCGTTCCCGATCGGGAGGAGTGCGGCCGCGGCTGCGGCAGCCGGGCTGATCGTCTCGCTTTTCTATGGAGGAAGATTAAAAGGGCAGCTTAAGTCTGTGAGCTCAAAAAGCGCCGCCTCGGAGTATGCCGCGGCGGGGAGCCTGAAGCTTACAAGGAGCAGCGAGAGCTTTCTGTACAGGAAACAGAGCCGGGAAGCAAAGGCGCAGCCGCAGCGAAGCGGAGGCGGCGCGCCGGAGGGAACCCATGCCTTCTCTTCCGGGAGAACGCACGGCGGCGGAGGCGGAAGCTTTTAGGCCGCGGCGGCGCGGCGCGCACCCTGCTCCGCAAAAGGATGTGTTCATTGCAACTGTCCGGCGATTCTGCTATAATCCCGTCGTGATATAAAGTCCATACGGATACAGTATTGCAGGCCTGCGTCAGAGCGCGGGCAGAAAGGGATAATGTATGAAAGGAAACATCGTAGTCGGGCAGTCCGGCGGCCCCACCGCCGTCATCAACTCCTCCGTGGCCGGCGTCTATGCAGAGGCGAAGAAGCTGGGCGTGAAAAAGGTCTACGGCATGGTTCACGGCATCGAGGGCTTTCTGCAGGATAAGCTGTGCGATCTGGACGAGTATCTCTCGGATCCGACCGGAATCGAGATGCTCAAGAGAACGCCCTCTGCGTTTCTTGGCTCCTGCCGCTTCAAAATGCCGAAGATCGAGGGACACGAGGATGTCTATGAAAAGGTCTTCGAGATCATGGAGAAGCATGATATCGAGTGCCTCTTCTATGCGGGCGGAAACGACTCCATGGATACCGTCAAGATGCTGAGCGATTACGCGGCGGCGCACGGCAAGAGCCAGCGCTTCATGGGCGTGCCCAAGACCATCGACAACGATCTCCCGATTACGGATCACTGCCCGGGCTACGGCTCCGCGGCGAAATATATTGCGACTTCGATGAAAGAGATCATCCGTGACAACGAATCGTTCGGCGCGGCTAAGCCCACCGTTTCGATCGTTGAGATCATGGGACGCGACGCCGGCTGGCTGACGGCTGCGGCGGCGCTCTCCCGCGGCGACGACTGCACCGGCCCGGATGCGATTTATCTTCCGGAGAGAGATTTTGACATGGAGAAGTTCATGGCAAAGGTAAAGCACCTTGCCGCGACGAAGCGCTCTGTCGTCATCGCGATTTCCGAGGGCATCCACACGGAGGACGGCACGCTTGTCTGCGAGATCGGCAAGGAGCTTGCGGTCGACGCGTTCGGGCATAAGCAGCTCTCCGGCTCCGCGGCGAACCTCGCGCAGATCATTGCGGCCGGGACCGGCCTTAAGACCCGCGCCATCGAATTTTCCACCCTGCAGAGGGCGGCGACGCATCTTGCCTCTCTCACGGATATCAATGAGGCGTTTGCATCCGGCGCGGCGGCGGTCAAGGCGGCTGACGAGGGCAAGACCGGCATGATGATCACGATCAACCGTGTGAATGACGACCCGTATCAGACCTCGACCAGCCCCTATGACATCCATGCGATTGCGAACGTGGTCAAGAATGTTCCGCAGGAGTGGATCAACGAGACGGGCGACGATGTGACCGAGGACTATGTGAGCTATGCGCGCCCGCTGATTCTCGGCGAGCTGCAGCCTTTCTTCGTAAACGGCACGCCGCGGCATCTTGTCATGAAAGAGCTCGGCGAGTTCTGATCGCCGCGCGGCCGGGGCAGATCACGCGGCATAAGCAGATAACGAAAGAAGCAATGAGAAGCCCGCTCCTCCATTTCCGGCAGAGCGGGTTTTTTTTGTGTCTTTTTTGAAAACGTTTTCCGGAACGGCTTGACATTTCCATCTGCCCGTTCTATGATCGGATTGCTGGAAAACGATTTCCAGAAGAAAGCAAAGCTGAGGAGCTGCCATGACATCCATCCGCGATGTGGCGCGCGAGGCGGGCGTCGCGATCTCTACGGTCTCAAAGGTGGTGAACCGCTACCCGAACGTGAGCGAGGAGACGAGAAGTCGCGTCGAAGCAGCCATTCAGAAACTTCATTTTGTGCCGAATGCGGCGGCGTCGGCGCTCTCCTCCAAGCAGGCCGCACGGGTCGCGCTGATCATCAGCCCCGGCGAGGGCGGCGTGATGGATGAGATCAACATGCAGTACCTGTCCGGGGCTTTTCGGAGCGCCCGCGAGCTGGGTCTGGATGTGATCACGGTATTCGCGCCGATGGCAGAGAAGCAGAGCGTCCCGGAGATGATTCAGTATTTCCGTACGCAGAGCATCGCCGGCCTTGTGATTTTCAATCTGAATCGGGAGCAGACGACGCTCCGGGGGCTGATTCAGAGCGAGGAGTTCCGTGCTGCCGTTGTGGATGCGCCGATTGTGAACGCGCACAGCTCCTGCGTCAGCGTGGACAATGAGCAGGCGCAGTATGATGTGGCGGACAGGCTCTGCGGGGAGGGCGTGATGCGCCGCATCCTCTACATCGCGGGGAGTGCCGACGGCTACATCACGGAGGAGCGCCTTGCGGGGATGAGGAGGCTCGCGCGGGAGCGGAATCTTGTTCTCACGGAAAAGGAGGGCGGCTTTTCGCAGAAGCGGGCCCGCGAGATCACCGGAGAGTATGCGGCGGATCATGACGCGGTGGTCTGCGCGTCGGACATCATGGCGATCGGCGCCATGCGCCGGCTGATGGAAATGGATATTTTCCGCCCGGTCTGCGGCTTCGACGGCCTGTCGCTGATGGGCTATGCGGGCAAGCAGATGTACACAGTCCGTCAGGATTTTGACGGCATCGCCTGCGCGGCGGTCGCGGAGGTGCACCGCCTGATGAACGGCGGTGAGGGCAGGCAGATTGTCATGCCGCACGAGATTGTGCGGATGACCTATGAGGATGTCATCCGATAAGGAAAGGAGAAACACAACGATGGGGCAGAATTCATCAAACATGAAGCGCGACGTTCTGGTGCTCAATCTGGAGGAGCAGCTCACGGAGCTGATTTCTGAAAAGTACGGAAAAAATATTGCCGGATGCTCGGACAGGGAGCTCTACTACGCGCTGCTGATGCTCTCGAAGCGGCTGCTCGATGTGACGGAGCGCAATACGGGGGAGAAGAAGATTTATTATATTTCCGCGGAATTCCTGATCGGAAAGCTCCTCTCCAACAATCTCATCAATCTCGGGATCTATGACCGCGTCGCGGAGCTTCTGGAACGGAACGGCAAGACGCTGGCGAAGATCGAAGAGATCGAGCCGGAGCCGTCTCTGGGCAACGGAGGCCTCGGAAGACTGGCGGCCTGCTTCCTCGATTCCATCGCGACGCTGGGGCTCCCGGGCGAGGGCATCGGCCTGAACTACCACTACGGCCTGTTCCGCCAGAAATTTGTTGACAACAAGCAGACGGCGGTAAAGGATCCGTGGATGGAGGATCTGTCGTGGGAGACGAAGACCGACGTTTCCTTTGATGTCTGCTTCGGCAGCCGAAAGGTCACGTCCCGTCTCTATGACATTGACGTGGTCGGCTACGACGCCGGTCTGAACAAGCTCCGCCTGTTCGATATCGAATCCGTTGACGAAAGCCTCGTAGGCGAGCTCGGGATCGACTTTGATCAGGACGAGATCGAGAAGAACCTGACCCTCTTCCTGTATCCGGACGATTCCACCGAAAAGGGCAGACTGCTGCGTATTTATCAGCAGTATTTCATGGTCAGCAATGCGGCGCAGCTCATTCTTCGCGAGATGAAAGCGCGTCAGTACGATCTGCGGAAAATGTACGATCATGCGGTCATCCAGATCAACGACACCCATCCGACCATGATCATTCCGGAGCTGATCCGCATTCTTGTCGAGGAAAAAGCGTTCAGCATGGACGAGGCGATCGAGGTGGTCAGCAGAACCTGCGCCTATACCAATCATACCATCCTCGCGGAGGCGCTGGAGACGTGGCCGATGGACTATCTCGAGAAAGTCGTGCCGCAGCTCATTCCGTATATCAGGGAGCTTGACCGCCGCGTGCGGGAGAAGTTCGACGACGCCTCCGTGTACATCATCGACGGGGATAAACGAGTCCATATGGCGCACATCGACATCCACTACGGCTTCTCCGTAAACGGTGTCGCGGCGATCCATACGGAGATCCTCAAGGAGACGGAGCTGAATAATTTTTACCGGCTCTATCCGCAGAAGTTCAACAACAAGACCAACGGCATCACGTTCCGGCGCTGGCTTCTTTCCTGCAACCACGAGCTGGCCAGATTCCTTTCCTCGAAGATCGGCGACGGCTACCGGAAAGACGCGGCGAAGCTGGAGAAGCTCCTTGACTATGCGGAGGACGCGGAGGTTCTGGCGCGCCTTGACGAGATCAAAAGAGCCCGCAAGCATGACCTCACGGAATATGTTCTTGCCCGGGAGGGCGTCGCGCTGGCGGAGGATGGCATCTTCGACATTCAGGTAAAGCGCCTGCATGAATACAAGAGACAGCAGATGAACGCGCTCTACATCATTCATAAATATCTGGAAATCAAGTCCGGCAAAAAACCGCAGAGACCGCTGAACTTTATCTTCGGCGCGAAAGCGGCTCCGGCGTACATCATTGCGCAGGATATCATCCATCTCATCAGGTGCCTCCAGCAGATCGTGAACAGCGATCCCGAGGTGAGCCCTTACATGCATGTGGTGATGGTCACGAACTACAATGTTTCCTATGCCGAGAAGCTGATCCCGGCCTGCGATGTGTCGGAGCAGATTTCGCTGGCTTCCAAGGAGGCCTCCGGAACCTCCAATATGAAGTTCATGCTGAACGGGGCGGTCACGCTCGGCACGGCGGACGGCGCGAATGTGGAGATCCGCGGGCTGGTGGGCGACGACAACATCTATATGTTCGGCATCGATTCCGACGCGGTGATAGAGCATTACAGAAAGGCCGACTACGTCTCGCACGATTATTATGAGAAGAGCCCGGTGATCCGGGAAGCCGTGGACTTTATCGTGGGTCCGGAGATGCTGGCGGTCGGAGATAAGGAGAACCTCACTCGCCTCTATGAAGACATTCTGAACAAGGACTGGTTCATGGCCCTCATCGATCTGGAGGAGTACATCCGTGTCAAGGACCGGATGTTCGCGGACTTTGAGAACCGGGAGAAGTGGGAGAGAATGATGCTGGTGAACATTGCGAAAGCGGGCTTCTTCTCGAGCGACCGCACCATTGCGGAGTACAACCGGGATATCTGGCATCTGGACACGAGCCCGGCTCCGGTGGTCAGATAAACAGTCATTCGGATGAGATAAACAGAAACCGCTGCTGCGGAAGCACAGCCGGTATCGGACAGCAGACGGCCTGCGGGCCGTCTGCGCCCGGTGACGGCTTTTCTGCGTCTTCCGGGCACGGCTTCGGCGGCGCAGCGTCGCCGGCGTGGTTTCGAGGATGTGCAAAGCCGTGCCGGCAGCCTGAAAAGATAACGATTAAGTAAAAAGCAGAGGAAACCGGAAGACACCGCCGTGAAATGCCTGAAAAACGCCGAAAACCAGAGGAGAGCAGGGAATTTCAGGGAAAAAGAAATGGAAACGCGAGGAACTCGCAGGATTAAACTTAAACGTTATCTGAAAATAAGAGATGCCGGCGGGAAACGGGGAGACGTTCAACATGTACAGATTATATTGAGCAAAATTGGTTATCATATACAAAACAACGGGGACGCCTGAGAAAACACGGAGATTATATTGACAAAGCCGGAGGACTGCGCTATCATTGGTCTCGAAATCGATTGAGAAATAATTCACGATCGTTTATTTCACCACAATCAGGAGGACAGAATTATGAACAAGAAGTTATTAGCATCCGTGCTCAGTGTGGCGATGGCGGCCTCGGTTCTGGCCGGCTGCGGCTCCGGTACGGCGAGCACGGCAGCGCCTGCAGCGGATACCGCAGAGGAGGATGCTGCCGACGAGACTGCGGACGAGGAAGAGACGCAGACCGAGGAGGCGGAGGATGCCGCTGCGCTTGCTTACGCCGGCGAGATTAATCTGATGCATTATTCCACCTCGGAGGAATCGGAGGGGAACGGCGGCTCCGACGGCTTCCGGACGATGATCGCAAACTGGGAGGAGGCGCACCCGGACATCACCCTGAACCAGAACGTTCTGGCGAACGATGAGTA
Source organism: Lachnoclostridium sp. Marseille-P6806 (assembly GCF_900625025.1). GTDB lineage: Bacteria > Bacillota > Clostridia > Lachnospirales > Lachnospiraceae > CAG-791. The sequence goes on along the minus strand of NZ_LR130578.1, from coordinate 136,469 downwards.
TAAGACCCAGATCGCGACCATGGCGGCCGCGGATGATCTCCCGGACGTTTTCCTGCTGCAGGGGATGAATACCAAGAGCTGGGCGGCACAGGGGCTGGTGCTGGATCTGACGGATATCATCAAGGAATCCCCCTATTATGCGGATTACAATACCTCTTATTTCACGCCTTTCCTCGACGGAGACAAGATCTACGCGCTTCCGGCGCTGACCGGCGGCACCTGCACGGTGGTTGTGTACGACAAGCAGATGTGGGCGGACGCAGGCTTTGATTCCTTCCCGGACAACTGGGAGGATGTCAAGAAAGCGAATGAATATTTCGAGGCGAACGGCATTGAGGACGCGATCGCGTTCGGCAACGGAGGCCAGTGGCAGGCGAACTCCTGCTTCCTCAGCACACTCGGCAACCGCTACACCGGAAAGGAATGGTTCCAGAAGCTGATCGACAAGGACACGTCTGCGAAGTTCACGGATGAGAGCTTTGTAAAGGCGCTGCAGTTCACGCAGGATATTTTTGCGAGCGGCGTGTTCAACGAGGATTTCAACACCATCACCAATGAGGATGCGCGCGAGTATTTCATCGCCGGCGATGCGGCGGCTTTCATCGGCGGCAACTGGGACGAGTCCTATATCGCGGCGACGCTTCTTGCGGATGACGAGGAGAAGTACAACAACCTCGGCTTTGCGGTCCTGCCTCAGCCGGCGGATGCCACCGAGGATCCCCTGAGTCAGAATATCGGTCTCGGCTACGGTCTTGCCATCAATACAAAGGTGGCGGAGGATCCGGACAAGCTGGCGGCCTGCATCGATCTCATCGAGTATCTCACCGGCCCTGACTTCTCCGATTATGTGGCGAAGAATTATGCGCTCGGCGGTCTGACCAAGGTCGAGGATGTCGATCTGTCCAGCTTTGATTCGGTCGTGCAGAGCTTCTACAACTGGTCTTATGTGGACACGACGACCTGCGAGATTTATGATTCCTACCTTGATCCGGCGGTCTGGAGCGTCTGCAACACCGATCTGCAGTCCCTCATGAACGGCGATATGTCCGCGGCGGATGTTGCGGCGGATGTGCAGAAAGCCTATGAGGAGAATTATCTGGGCAAATAAGGCGCCGCGCCGTTTCGGATTTCATAGAAACATACTATAATGAAAGGGGTCCCGGTCCGTGAGGATCGACCCCTTTTTTGACGGATAAGCCAAGGACACGCAGTGCGAGTGCGGCAGCGCACTGAAAATGCAAAAAAGGAGGCAGGTGCTTTATGCTGAAAGCCATTAAGCCTAAAATGAGCGTCGTCTGGGGGTTCCTCGCCGTTCCGCTGATCTGGTACGTATTCTCCGTCTTTGTTCCGCTGGTTGTAGCGCTGGCATACAGCTTTTTTCAGTGGAAGGGAGGACCGAAGAAGACCTTTATCGGGATTGGCAACTATGTTCAGCTGCTCCATGACGGGACGTTCTGGGAGGCGTTCGGGCACAATATATATATCGTGATCATCTGCATCGTGGGGCAGATCGGCATTGCGTTCATCAATGTCCTCATGGTCAATTCCCGCCTGTGCAGGCTGAAGGGTGTACACCGCACATTCGGCTTCTTTCCCAGTACCATCTCTGCGGTTTATATCGGAATGATCTGGAAGATGGTTTATGATCAGAAGCGAGGTGTTCTGAACTGGCTGCTCGAGGCGGCCGGCCGCCCGGAGCTGACGCAGAACTGGATGAACAATAAGAGTATTGTGCTCTCGCTCATCTCAGTTCCGCTGGTCTGGCAGTTCATCGGCTACTATATGGTGATTCTGCTTGCGGCGATCGCGGCGGTGGACAATGAGATCTTCGAGGTGGCGGAGCTGGACGGCGCAAATGCGTGGCAGAGGGCCGTATACATTGTGCTCCCGCTGATCCGCAACAGCCTGCTGGTCTGCATCACGCTGTGCGTCTCCGGAAATATGAAGGTGTTCGATCATATCTATGCGATGACAAAGGGCTCCGGCGGCCCCGGGACCTCGACCATGGTCATGGCGCTCTACGGCTACATTGTATCTTTCAAGAACCAGAATCTGGGCTACGGCGCCTGTGTGTCCGTTGCCATCTTTGTGGTTTCGCTGGCGGTGATCGGCGGTTCGCAGAAGCTGGTCAACGTAATCATGAAGGATAAGGGGGTGGAGTGATGGCAAAAAAGGATACATTTACCGCGTCAAAGGCAGTAAACGCTCAGACTCCCACCCAGAGGCTCGGCACCGCCGCGCTTTCTGTCGTGATCAACGCGCTGCTGGCGCTGTTTTCGCTCTCGTGCATCTTTCCTCTGGTGTGGATGTTCTATTCCTCGCTCAAGCTCAAGCGGCAGTTCAATGCCGACATCATGGGCCTGCCTGCGGAGCCGAGCTGGGCGAATTATATCAAGGTCCTTTCCAATAAGGATTATCATATCGGCGCATCGCTCGTGAACTCGACCCGGACGACGCTGCTCTCGCTCTTTTTTATCATCCTGTTCGGCTTTATTGTGGGGTATATCCTTGCGAGAATCGAGTTCAAGATGAACCGCGTGCTGTATGTGGTGTTTCTGATGGGGATGCTGATCCCGGTGCATTCCCTGCTGGTTCCGATCTATATCGTGTTCAACGGCTTCGGACTGGCCAACCGGTGGTTTACGCTGGTGATTCCCTATGTGGCGTTCGGCCTGCCGATTGCCGTGTTTCTCGTGGAATCCTATATGAAGTCGATACCGGTGGAGCTGGAGGAGGCGGCGGCCATCGATGGCAGCTCGTTCTCAAAGACACTGTTCTCGATCATTCTGCCGGTGACGCGGCCGATGCTGATCACGATTGCCATCATCCAGACCTTTTCCTGCTGGAACGAATTTTCCTTTGCTCTGGTGCTTTCCTCAAAGAATGTGGCGCTTCAGACTGTTCCGCTCGCCATGACGAACTTCAAGGGGCAGTTTGCTTCGGACTATCCGAAGATCATGACCGGCATGCTGATCACAATGGCGCCGATTGTCGTCCTGTATTTTGCGTTTTCAAGACAGATTATCCGCGGCATGGTCGCGGGCGCCGTCAAGGGATAAAGCGGCCGCAGGCGGCTGCCGTGCGGGAGGGATTGCGGTTTTGACCGTGATCCCTCTTTCCTGTATACTGGCAGAAGCAGGAGGCGGCGGAGGAACATGGATCTGTTTGACTATTTTTCGGAGCAGAAAAAGGAAAAGGAGCAGCCGCTTGCGGCGCGGCTCAGGCCCACGACGCTGGAGGAGGTCGTGGGGCAGCGGGATATCATCGGCCCGGGCAAGCTTCTCTACCGTGCGATCCGGGCTGATAAGCTGGGGTCGATTATTTTTTACGGCCCTCCCGGGACGGGCAAGACGACGCTCGCCCGCGTGATCGCGCATACGACCAGCGCGGAGTTTGTCCAGCTCAACGCGACGGTGGCGGGGAAAAAGGATATGGAGGAGGTCGTAGGGAACGCGAAAGAGCGTCACGCGATGTACGGCCGACGGACGATACTTTTTGTGGACGAGATTCACCGCTTCAACAAGAGCCAGCAGGACTATCTTCTTCCCTTTGTCGAGGACGGCACCGTCACGCTGATCGGTGCGACGACGGAGAATCCCTATTTTGAGGTGAATGGCGCGCTGCTGTCAAGATCCACGATGTTTGAACTCAAGCCCCTGTCGTCGGAGGACGTGCTTGCGCTGATCCGCCGGGCGGTATATGACCCGGACAAGGGGATGGGGAGCTACGGCGCGGAGATCGACGAGGACGCGGCACAGCTTCTCGCGGAGCTTGCGGGGGGCGATGCCCGCCGGGCGCTGAATGCGGTCGAGCTTGCGGTGCTCACGACGGAGCCGGATCCTTCGGACGGCAGAATCCATATCACGCGGGAGGTGGCCCGGGAGTGTATCCAGAAGCGGGTTGCCAGATATGATAAAAATGGCGATAATCATTACGATACGATCTCGGCATTCATCAAAAGCATGCGGGGTTCGGATCCGGACGCGGCGGTCTATTACCTCGCGCGGATGCTGAAAGCCGGCGAGGAGCCGGAGTTTATCGCGCGGCGCATTATGATCTGCGCGGCGGAGGATGTGGGCAATGCGGATCCGAACGCCCTTGTGGTGGCGGTGAACTGCTCCCTTGCCTGCGAGCGGATCGGCATGCCGGAGGCGCAGATTCTTCTGGCGCAGGCCTGCGAGTATGTTGCGGCGGCGCCCAAGAGCAACGCGGCGGTGAACTCAATTTTCGATGCGTACCGCCTTGTGGAGGGGACAGGGAATCTTCCCATTCCTCCTTATCTTCAGGATTCGCATTACGGCGGCGCAGAGAAGCTCGGACGCGGCCTCGGCTACGAATATGCGCATCTCTATGAGGAGCACTATGCGGGGCAGCAGTATCTTCCCGATGCGGTCCGGGATGCGGAGCTCTACCTCCCGTCGGAAAACGGCTATGAGCGGAATATACGCGAGCGAATGTACCGCCTGACAGGGGAGGAGCGCTACCGCAGGGCGGAGACTCTGCTGGCGCGGGATACGAAGAGACGAAAGTAAACAGGAATCCGGCCGCGCGCCTGGCACGTAAAGTGCTTCGGCAAAGGAGGATAGATATGACAAACGCAGAAAAGGCTCTGGAGCTTCATAAGAAATGGGGCGGCAAGCTCTCCACGGAGGCCAAGGCATCCGTCCGCTCCCGGGAGGATCTCGCTCTGGCCTACACGCCGGGGGTTGCGGAGCCCTGCCGGGTCATTGCAAAGGACCGAACGGCGGCCTATACCTACACCCTCAAGCAGAACACGATCGCAGTCGTCTCCGACGGCAGCGCGGTGCTCGGCCTCGGCAGTATCGGGCCGGAGGCGGCGATGCCGGTGATGGAGGGCAAGGCGGTTCTCTTCAAGGAATTCGGTGGGGTCAATGCGTTCCCGATCTGCCTTGCAACGCAGGATACCGATGAGATCGTGAAAGCGGTGCAGCTCCTCGAGCCCACGTTCGGCGGCATCAATCTGGAGGACATCAGCGCGCCCCGCTGCTTTGAGATCGAGCGGAGACTTCGGGAGACCATGAACATTCCCGTGTTTCATGACGATCAGCACGGAACCGCGATCATTGTTCTTGCGGGAATCATCAATGCGCTGAAGCTTGTCGGCAAAGCGAAAGAGGAGTGCCGCGTCGTGGTGAACGGCTCGGGAGCTGCGGGCATCGCCATCGCAAAGCTGCTCCTGTCGTACGGCTTCCGCCATCTTGTGCTCTGCGATTCGAGCGGCATCATTTCGAGCCGTTCGCCGAAACTGAACTGGATCAAGCGGGAGATGCTCGCGGTCACGAACCGGGAGGACCGCTCCGGAAGCCTTGCGGACGCGCTTGTCGGGGCCGATATCTTTATCGGAGTCTCCGCGCCCGGCGTGGTGACAAAGGAGATGGTGGAGACCATGAGCCGGGATGCGATTCTCTTTGCCATGGCGAATCCGGTGCCGGAAATTTATCCGGACGAGGCGAAGCGCGGCGGAGCGCGAATCATCGGCACCGGGCGAAGCGACTTCCCCAATCAGGTCAACAATGTTCTGGTGTTCCCGGGGATTTTCCGCGGGGCGCTGGAGGGACGCGCGCGCCAGATCACCGAGGAGATGAAGCTCGCGGCGGCAGAGGCGCTCGCGGAGCTTGTGAGCGGCGGGGCGCTGTCGGAGGAGTTCATTCTCCCCGAGCCCTTTGATCCCCGTGTGGCCGATGCGGTATCCGCCGCGGTAAAGGCGCGGATCACAGAGGATAACCGCCTCGACATTCACTCGTTTTAAGGCGGCTGCTGCGCAGGCTTCGGCGCAGAGGAATGGAAAGATGACGTCACCGATTACCATTTACAAGCTGATTGTGCTCTATATGCTGGACCGCATCGAGGGGGCGATCTCCAATGCCGCGATCTCGGATTTTCTGCTGGATCACGATCTGACAAACAACTATATTTCCGTTCAGCAGGCGCTGTTTGAGCTGGAGCAGAGCGGACTTGTCACCTCCGATACGATGGGGAGCCGCACGATGATACGGATCACGCGGGAGGGCGAGGAGGCGCTGACCTTTTTTGTGAGCGATCTCAATCCGGATATCCGCCGGGAGTGCACGGAGTTTCTGCGGGCGAACGGTATGCAGCTCCGGAGCGACGCGGAGACGACGGCCCGCTACTACCGGCGCATCACCGGTGATTATGAGGTGCATCTTGCGGTAAAGGAGAAGCAGACGCCGCTTGTGGATCTGCGTCTCAACGTCCCGACGGAGGATATGGCGAAGCATATGCAGCAGGGCTGGCTTACGAAGAATCAGCAGATTTATCAGTATCTGATGGAGACGCTGGGCGGGTGAGACCGCTGCTCCCGGCCGCCGGATCATAGTGCAGGCAATGAAAAAGCTCCGGCATGCCGGAGCTTTTTCATCATTAAAAGGGGGTATAGGGGTATATAGGACGACAGGGGGCCGCAGGGGGGTGCGGCGGCCTGCCATGGCTCGGCAGATTTCTCTGCCGATATCTGTATTCTAACGGCAGGCGCGTCTCGGGAAAAGGCATGAATTTGATTTCTTTTATGCTTTTATTGACATTTTGATATTTTTTTGTGCACAAACCCGGAACATGATATAGTTTTACAGGAACAAAATTAGCTTTATAAAAAAGAGGCATAGTGTGAAAAATCACGCTGATGCGCTCCAGGATTAGTGATTGCCATGGCAGCTTTCGAGGCGGGATACGCCGGCATTTCGACGAGATATATCACCAGCGGGACCTATGTCCCGGCGCACACGCACACGGAGATCGAGCTCATCTATATTCTGAACGGCGAGGCGGAGATTCTTCTGGAGGGAGAGAGGCATGCGCTGCATTCCGGAGACTTCATCGCGGTCGATTCCGGCCGGATCCATGAGCTGCGCTGCACGCGGGTCTATATGTTCATTGATATCAAGATGGACGAGACGCTCTTTGAATCCTATCTGGACGGGGAACGGGACTTCATGCTGCTGTGCAGCCGGGCGGAGCTGACGGAGGCGACGGAGCCTGCCTACGCGGAGCTCACGGCGCTCCTGCGCACGCTGCCGCCGCTCTATGTCTCGCAGGAGGAGGGAAACCGTCTGGAAAGCGACGCTCTGATTCTGCGGGCGATGCGCATTCTTGTGCGGGATTTTTCGGTAAAGCTCTCACGGACCGACGCGCCGTCCGTCCCGGCGGGGCGGAGGAGGATGAGCGAGATCATGGCGTACATCGAGGCGCATTATAACCGGCCGATCCCGCTCGGCGAGATTGCCGGGCATTTCGGCCTGAGCCGAGAATATTTCAGCCGCATGTTCCGCCGCTGTGTCGGCGTCACGTTCACGCGGCATGTGAACCACGTCCGGCTCACGCATATCTACCATGATCTGTGCACGACCGACGAGCCGGTCTGTGTGCTGACGGAACGGCACGGTTTCACGAACTACCGCCTTTTCATGGCGCTGTTCCGCGGACTGTACGGCTGCACGCCGAGAACGCTCCGGCAGCTTCAGCGGCGGCTTGACCGCAGGACGGACAGAAAGGAAGAAACGGATGATTGATACGACGCTTTGCTATCTGGAGCGCGGCGGCGCGTGGCTGATGCTCCACCGCGTGAAGAAAAAGAATGACATCAACGAGGGCAAATGGATCGGTGTCGGAGGCAAATGCGAGCCGGGAGAGACGCCTGAGCAGTGCGTGCGCCGTGAGGTTTTCGAGGAGACGGGTCTTGTCCTCGGGCGCGCGGAGTATCGGGGAATCGTCGATTTCTGCAGCAATCTCTGCGAGGAGGAGAGGATGTATCTGTATACCTCCTCGGATTTTGAGGGGAAAATACCGGTGATGCCGGACGGCAGCCTTGAGGAGCGGTGCCCGGAGGGAGTGCTCCGCTGGGTGCCCGTCCGTGAGGTGGAGTCGCTGCGGCTCTGGGAGGGCGACCGTATTTTCCTCCGCTATCTCAGGGAGGGGAGGCCCTTTTTCCATATCCGTCTTGAATACCGAGGGGATGAACTGACCGTCGTAAAGGATTTGCTCGGAGAACCGGAAACGGCAGGGGAAAAGGATTGACCGTAGAAAAAGAAGCGTAAGGAGCTGCTGTCTGTATATGAAGAAAGTGTGGAAAAAGGTCAACTGGAAACGGGAGCGCGTGATCATGGTGGGAGAGCTTGCGGGCTGTTTTCTCGCCGCAATCGGAACCTATAATTTTGCCGTCAGCTTTGACGTGCCGCTGACCGGCGTGAGCGGCATCGCGATGATTCTGTACCGTCTTTTTGATCTGCCGCTGGGCTGGATGAACTTCTTTCTGAACATTCCGCTGGCGCTGCTGTGCGTCCGGGTGCTGGGCAAGCGCTTCTTCCTGCGCTCCATCCGCTGCATGATCATTTCCTCGGTCATGGTCGACTATGTGGCGCCGCTGCTGCCGGTCTATCAGGGGGACCGCATGCTGGCGACGCTGGGCGCCGGTGCTCTGCTGGGGCTGGGCTACGGCCTGATCTACCGTCAAAATTCGTCCTCAGGAGGAACCGATTTCATCTCTGTGGCGATCAAGAGCCGTTTCCCCCATCTCTCCATGGGTTTGATCGAATTTCTGATCGCCTTTGCGGTGCTGGCTCTGAACACGGTGATTTTTGATGATTTCGACGGGATCCTGTACGGACTGGTCACGAGCTTCATCATGTCGGAGGTGATCAACCGGCTGCTGGTGGGCGCCAATGAGGGAACAGTCAATCTGATCGTTACCGACCATCCCACAGAAATATGCAGCATGATCGACGGCCTGCTGGACCGCGGCAGCACGATCATTGAGGCGAGCGGGGGCTTTCGCGGGGACAAGCGCTCGGTGGTGCTGTGCGTGACGAGCCAGAAGCAGGTGGCCGTGCTTCAGCAGGCGATCCGGAAAGAGGATCCGGCGAGCTTTGCTGTGCAGATTCCCTGCAGCGAGATCCATGGAGAGGGCTTCCGCGTGCTTTCGCTGGGCCATGTGGAGGATTAAGCGGGGCGTTTCGGAAAGCCTCGTCGTATAGATTGACAGAAAATAAAACAGAAGCGGATATCAGAAAACGGGGTATTGACTTTGCGGGGTCAATACCCTATTATTCTGGATAACACATAGAAATAGTATGAATTAGCAAAAAACGCTTCTTTACATTCAGCTTCTTTATGTTATTATTGTTTCGATTACGAACCGATGCCGCCGGAACCCCTGTTTCACGCAGGATTCCGGCGGCCGCAGTGTCCGAATCAGAGGAGTACAGATTGGGAATCAACCGGGAGAGGCTTAAGAAACAATTTGCGGAGCTGATCTCCATCGACAGCGTCTCGTTCAGGGAACGCGCGATGGCGGACTATCTCAGGGCAGCGCTCGGCGAGCTGGGAATCGAGGCCTTTGAGGACGACGCAGCCGGACGGATCGGCGGAAATGCCGGCAATCTCTACGCGTATTTTTATCGTGAGGATTTTGATCCGGCGGAGGAAATGACGCCGCAGACCGCACCGGTTCTTTTCTGTGCGCATATGGACACGGTCTCCCCGGGGACCGGCAAGCGGGCGGTATTTCATGAGGACGGCCGGATCACCAGCGACGGGACGACGGTGCTCGGAACCGATGACGCGGCGGCGATCGCTGAAATTCTGGAGGCGCTCCGCGGCATTGTGGAGGAGGGTCTTCCCCATCGGAACATCGAGCTTCTGTTTACTGCCGCGGAGGAGGCCTATACGGCGGGGAGCTCCGCCTTTGACGTCTCGCATCTCCGCGCCCGCACGGCCTACACCTTTGATGTGAGCGGCCCCGCGGGAACGGTTTCCGGGACGGAGCCGACGCTGGTCGAGTTTCGCGTAAGGATCACCGGCCGGGCGTCCCATGCCGGCTTTGAGCCGGAAAAAGGGGTCAGCGCCATTGTGGCGGCATCGCGGGCGATTGCCTGTCTTCCCTCGGGGAGGATCGACCCTTATACGACGTTCAACATCGGACAGATCGAGGGAGGAACCGGCCTCAATATTGTTCCGGAGGAGGTCTGCATCGGCGGCGAGATCCGGAGCCTTTCCGATGAGACGGTCCGGCTTCTTTGCCGTGAGATGCAGGCGGCGTTTGAGAGTGAGGCCGCGACGGCGGGAGCCGCCTGCGAGGTCACGCTGATTCCGCATCTTACCGCGTACCGCGTGGAGGAGGATGATCCTGCGCTGCGCCGGTACCGCGAGACGGCGGCGCGCGCCGGCATTACGGCGCGGACCGTCCGGAATTTCGGAGGGAGCGATACCAATACGCTCCGGAGAAATGGCATCGCGGGGATCACGGCGGCAAACGGGATGCACCGGGCGCACAGCTGTGAGGAATATACGACCGTCGACGAGCTTGTGAAAGCGGCAGCCGTGATCCGGAATCTGATGGAATGAGCGCGGGGCGCGCGTCTTTCGGCTTTCCGCCGCGGGCGCAGCGCGATGAGGGATTGATATTCATAATGAAGACACCGCTTCGTTATCAGTCAACAGAATATGACTGCGGGCCGACCTCGATCATCAACGCCATTCAGACGCTGTTTCAGAGATCGGAGATTCCGCCGGAGTTTACGCGGACCTGCGCGCAGCTCGGGAACGACCTCTACAATACCAACTGTCAGCCGTACCGCTGCGGAACCTCCTGCGCGGCCATGCAGTACTGCGCCTGCTGGTTCAATAATTATGCGGCGGCGACGAAATATCCGATTCTTGTCAGACACCTTTCGGGCCGGGCGGTTCATCTGCAGGAGGGCTCGGAGCTCGTGCGCTGCCTGTCGGAGGGCGGAGCGGCCGTCGTCCGCGTGGAGCTCGGTTGCGCGCATTTCATCACACTGACAGGTGTCGACAGGAAACGAAGACAGGTTTACGCATTTGACGCATATTATCGGGAGGCTCCGTTCGCGGAGAAAGGGATCGCAATCGTGACGGACAGGCCGAAGAAGTACAATCGGATTCTGTCCTACGACGTGCTGGACCGCAGAACCAAGGGCCCCTATTCGCTTTATCATGAGGACTTCCGGGATGCCACTCTGTTCTACCGGACAGCGGGGGAGATCCCGAAGTACAGAGCGTTTCACTGATATTTGCCCGAAGAATATCTGCCCGTTGGATTGATGTCGATTTTATGTCTGTTTTTATGGAGGAGAAGATGAAAAAGAGATTGGGACACAGTCTGGTATCGGTGGTACTGGCGGCTGTCATGGCGGCAGGGCTTATGGCCTGCGGCGGTGCGGCGGGAACGGCGGAAAGCACGCAGACCGCCGGAGAGACAGAGGGCGGCAGCGCCGCAGCAGAGAGTCCGGAAGCGGCAGAATCCGGGACGGCCTCTGCGGACGGAGCGATTGTCAATATCGGAGCGACCAGTGCGCTCAGCACCATCAATCCGCTGAACATCGATGTCACGTTTATGGCGCAGTATGCCCAGAGCCTGATGTTTCTGCCTCTGGCGGCGCTGGATGCGGACGCGAACTGGGAGGAGATGCTGGCGGAGAGCATCACGACGGACAACAACACCGATTTCACCGTGACGCTCCGCGATGTGAAGTGGTCCGACGGAGAGCAGGTCACGGCAGACGACGTGATCTGGACGATGCTGCGGATTTCCAGTCCGGAGGTGGCGAATCCGAGCTTTGATTTCAGCAGCTTCAAGGGCTTTGACGAGAACGGACAGTCTCCGTCCGGTGCGGAGGAGATCGAGGGAATCGAGAAGATCGACGACAGGACGGTGGTGTTCCATGCGGCATATCCTCTGTCTCTCGTTTCTTTCATCAACAATATCTGCACATGGATTCCGATTCTTCCGTCGCATGTGCTGGCGGAGATCCCGGCGGAGGAGCTCTCGACGAGCAGCTGGTTCAATCAGCCGACCGTGGTCGACGGACCGTATTTTCTCGATGACTATGATGCGGCGCACTATATTTCCTATCACGCCAATAAGGATTACAGCCTCGGCGCGCCCTCGATCGACCGGCTGAACATCCGCATCGTCGGCGCGAGCGAGCTTCTCGCCGGCTTAAAGAGCGGAGAGATCGACGTGGTTCTGCCGAATATCGGCATCATTCCGGACAGTGATCTTGCGTCGGCAGAGGCGCTGGAGAATGTGAACGTGAGCTATGCCGCGCCCGTCACCAACCAGATGACCTTTATCAATACCCGGAAGCTTCCGGATGCCAGAGTGCGGCAGGCGATCGTCTATGCCATCGACCGCGAGACGCTCGTAAGCGGACTGCTGAGCGGTCACGGCGAGGTCGGAGAGGGCTTTGTCAGCTCGGCGAGCCCGTATTATGACGACAGCATCGAGGGCTTCTCCTACGATCCGGAAAAAGCGAAAGCGCTGCTTGAGGAGGCCGGCTGGGATTCCTCTGCCGTGCTGGAATATTATGTGTGGTCCGGGGACGACGCGATGGTCAAGGGCAGCCAGATCGTCCAGCAGTATCTCGGCGCCGTCGGCATTCAGGTCAATCTTCATACGGTGGATCTCGACTCTCTGATGGCAGTGGCCGGAACGGACGATGCCGATCTGTTTACCGTGCAGTATACGGTGACGCCGAACGACTATTACATTGACGCGCAGTATCTTGTCGATACGCCGGATTTGAGCTGGACCGGAGGCTACTTCAGCGAAGAGGTGGATGCGGCGCTCGCCCTGACCCAGACGGCGACGGATGATGGAAAGATTCGGGCGGCCTACCGGACGCTGCAGGAGAAGATGATCGAGGATGTTCCGATGTTCTCGATGTATTTCATCAGCAATGCCGGTGCGGTCAGCAGCCGTATTTCCGGCTGTGAGCCGACGCTCTACGGCGCGCTGAATCATGTGGAAAGCTGGACAGTGATAAAGTAAGCGTTTCCGGACAGAAGATAGTATGGGACGGCGCCGCCACGCGGCCTGCCGGCGGATTGCCCGCCGGCGGGAGCGCGGCGGCGCGGTGTGTTGTCAAAAGAAAGGGCCCTGACCGCGCGAATGGAACAGAAGAGTGAGCCGCTGCTCGAGGTAAAGGATCTCGAGCTGATATTCAGCAGTGATTTCGGAGACCGTACCGTGACGGACCACATCTCCTTTCATGTGAACGCCGGCGAGACGCTGGGCATCGTGGGGGAATCCGGCTGCGGGAAAAGCGTCACGAGTCTTGCGATCATGGGGCTTCTTGCAAGAAACGGCAGGGTGAACGCGGGAAGCATCGTTCTGCGGAGCCGGAGAAAGCCGGAGGGGAAGGATCTCCTCCGCTTAACGCGTCGCGAGCTGGATGAGGTCCGGGGACGCGATATTTCCATGATTTTTCAGGATGCGCTGGCCAGTCTCAATCCGGTGTTCTCCATTGGAAACCAGGTCGTCGAGGCGGTTTGCGCGCATCAGACGATGGACAGGCGGGAGGCCGCGGCCCGCGCGGAGGAGCTTCTTCGCCGGGTGGGGCTGCCCGATCCCGAGGCGGCCATGCGCAAATATCCGTTTCAGCTTTCCGGAGGAATGCGGCAGAGAGTCATGATCGCGATGGCGCTTGCCGGGAAGCCGGAGCTTCTCATCGCGGATGAGGCGACGACGGCTCTCGATGTGACGATACAGGCGCAGATCATGCGGATGATCCGGGATATTCGCAGGGAAATGCAGATGTCCATGCTTCTGATCACGCACGATATCGGTCTGATCGCCGAGATGTCGGACCGTGTGATCGTCATGTACGCCGGGCAGATCGTGGAGGAGGCGGATGTCTATGAGCTGTTCCGCAATCCGCTTCATCCCTATACGCGGCTTCTGATCGCGGCGACGCCCGGCATGTACGACGCGCCGGACAGGAAGCTCGCGGCGATACCGGGCACGGTTCCGGAAAATTATACCGATATTATCGGCTGCCGCTTCGCGGACCGCTGCCCGTACGTCACGACGGAGTGTGTGAAGCCGCAGGAAAACCGGGAGTTCAGTCCCGGACACAGCGCGCGCTGCCACTTGGCGGCGCAGATTCCGGCCGCGGACACGGGAGCGGGAGCTGCCGGGCAGACGCAGCCGACGGAGGGCGTTTTTGCGGCGCGCGCCTCGCACCAAGGTGCTTCGGCATGGAGGGATTCATGAGCAGCAGTGAGAAAAACGTTCTTCTCTCCGTGAAGGAGCTGAAAAAATATTATCCGGTGCCGAATCCGTCTCTTCGCCCGCAGCCGAAGCGTTTTGTCCGGGCGGTGGACGGTGTGAGCTTCGCGCTCCGCGAGGGAGAGACGCTCGGCCTTGTGGGAGAATCCGGCTGCGGCAAGTCCACGGTGGGACGTCTTCTCGTGGGCATCGAGCAGCCGACGGAGGGAACGGTGGAATACCGGGGCAGGAGTCTTGCCGATAGAAAGAGCTGCGAACGGAAGCATATCCGGACCGAGCTGCAGATGATCTTTCAGGATCCCTATGCCGCGCTGAATCCCCGCAAGCATGTCTATGACATTCTCTCCGCGCCGATGCTCTATCATGGCCTGGCGGACCGGAGCAATGCGGGGCAAAAGGTCGACGAGCTGCTTGAGCAGGTCGGGCTTCCGAAAAACGCAAAGGAACGCTATCCGCATGAATTTTCCGGCGGGCAGCGGCAGAGAATCGTGATCGCCAAGGCGCTGTCTCTGAATCCGAAAGTAATCATCTGCGACGAGCCGGTGTCGGCGCTCGACAATTCCATTCAGGCGCAGGTGCTCAATCTCCTCCGGGATCTGCAGCGGGAGAGGGGACTCAGCTATCTCTATATCGCACACGGGCTCGGTACGGTGCATTATGTCAGTCACCGCGTTGCGGTCATGTATCTGGGGCGCATCGTCGAGGTGGCGGATGTGGAGGAGATCTTCCGCCGGCCGCTTCATCCCTATGCGCAGATGCTGATTTCCTCGGTGCCGGTCGCGGATCCGACGAAGCGGGACCGCCCGGTTGTCATTCCTCCCGGGGAGGTGCCCTCCGCGATGGATATTCCCTCGGGCTGCCGTTTTCATGACCGCTGTCCCTATGCCGATGACCGCTGCCGCCGCGAGGAACCGGAGCTTCGCGCCGCCTTGCCTGCACAGGCTGAGGCCGACGCTGTCGCCGCCGGTCAGCGCGGCGCAGGAGAGCGCTTCGCGGCGGGAGCCGTCCTCCATGAAACCGCGTGCTGGCACGCGGAGCAGATCGAGGCGAAAACGATGGGACAGACAGCGGCGGAGAGGAGCGCGGAATGGTAAAATATATTATAAGGCGCCTCGGTATCGCGCTCATCGTCCTGTTTGGCATTACGGTCATCGACTACTGGATCATGTCCCTTGCGGGGAATCCCATTGAGATTATGGCCGGCGGGCCGCGGGTGAATGAGGCCATGCTGGCGCAGAAAGCGGCGAATCTGGGGCTGGACCGGCCGGTGTATATCCAGTATTTCTACTGGCTGCGCGAGGTGCTGCGGGGAAATTTCGGAACCTCCTACAAATCCTACGAATCGGTGTCGTCCATGATTCTCTCTCACCTCGGCCCGACGCTGGTGCTGATGGGAACGGCGCTTCTTCTCAGCACGGCCGTCGCGGTGACAGCCGGGATATACAGCGCGGTGCACGAGCATGAGCGGGGCGACTATCTCGTTCAGACGCTGGCATTCTTCGGGCAGAGCGTGCCGGGATTTTTTCTTGCGCTCCTCCTCATCTGGCTCTTTGCCGTAAAGCTCGGTGCCCTCCCGATGGGCGGCATGCGCGAGCTCGGCTCCGCCGGCTCCGGCGTGCAGGGGCGGTATCTCGTCATGCCGGTTCTTGTGCTGGCCTTTGAGATGGCGGGACGCAATATCCGCTATATCCGCTCGGCGATGCTCGAAATCCTGAACCGGGAATATCTTCGCACGGCGGAGGCCAAGGGCATCGGCCCTTTCCGCGTGATCTGGAAGCACGGCCTCCGGAATGCGCTGGTGCCGATCATTACGGTGCTTGCCATGGAAATCCCCGGGCTCTTCGGCGGCGCGGTCGTTGTGGAGCAGGTGTTCAGCTGGCCGGGGCTCGGACTGATGACCATGAATGCGGTGCTGCAAAGGGATTATCCGGTGATCATGGCGGTCTGTCTCCTGTCCGCGTCGGTGGTGCTTCTGACCAATCTGGTGACGGATATCCTGTATGCGGCGGCGGATCCGGCGGTTCGCTTTTCGCAGAATGCTTCGGTATGAGGATGGATATGAATGAATCTTATCTGGGATCGGTGCTTCGCCGGTTTCGATATCATAAGCGGGGGCTCGTGAGCTTCTGGGTCCTTGCGGTGATCGCGGCGCTGGCGCTGCTCGCACCGTGGATTGCGCCCTACGATCCGACGGCGATCACGCCCGATTTTTCCGCGCCGCCGTCGCTCCGCCATCTCCTCGGCACCGACGAGATCGGCCGGGACATGCTCTCCCGGCTTCTGTACGGGGCCCGGATGTCTCTGTTCGTCGGCTTCATGTCGACGGCGATCGCCACGGTGATCGGCACGGTGCTGGGGCTTCTCGCCGGGTATTTCGGAGGGGCGCTCGACGGCGTGCTGATGCGCTTCACGGATATGGTGATGTCCTTTCCGTATATTTTGCTGATTCTGGTGGCGGCGACGATTTTTCAGCCGGGGATGTGGAACATCATACTGATTCTAGGCCTTGTCGACTGGCCGGGCGTCGCCCGCCTTGTGCGCGGCAGCGTCATGGAGCTTCGGAACGCGGACTATGTGCATGGCAGCGAAATCGCCGGAATGAGCCGCCGCTACATTCTGTTCTCGGACATTCTGCCGAATGTCACGGCGCCGATCCTCGTGTTTGCGACCAGCGTCATGGCGATTTCCATTCTGGACGAATCGGCGCTCAGCTTTCTCGGTATGGGCATCCAGCCGCCGACGGCGAGCCTCGGCAATATGCTGAACGGCGCGCAGTCGCTGACCATACTCACGGATAAGCCGTGGCTCTGGCTGCCGCCGGGGATCCTCATCATCACGCTGGTGGTCTGCGTCAATTTTATCGGCGACGCGCTTCGGGACGCCATTGATCCGACCACGGTGAGATAAAATATATGTGCTGCGCGGCTCCGGGGAGCTCCGTGCCTGCGCCGTCCCTCCGAAAGAGGAGAGGAAAAAGCGGCGGGGCATGCCCCGGAACCGGAAACCCGGATTCGAAAGGCTTTTATGAGTACCAGTGAAGAGAGAAAGCTGCGTATTGAAAAAACGGCGATGACGCTGTCCTTTGCGGGGAGTCTCATCATTGCGGTCGCGGAGCTGTTCATGTTCTTTGTGACCAGATCCCACTCCATTCTGATCGACGCGGTGTTCGACGGCGTTGACCTCATTCTGATCGGACCGTTTCTGGTTCTCATACCTCTTTTGTACAAGCCGGTCACAGAGGACCGTCCGTACGGTTACTCCCAGTTTGAATCGCTGTTCATGGTGCTCAAATACGGGGCGCTTCTTGTTGTCACGGTCTTTCTCATTGCAGAAAATGTTCAGCTCATTTTCCGGGGCGGTCATCTTGTGGATGCGGCGGATATCAGCGGCTTCGAGCTGGCGGTCGGCGCGATCTGCGTCACGGTGTTCGCCGTGCTGCGGCATCTCGGCAAAAAATATTCCTCCATGATACTTGAGGCGGAGCTCTACGTCTGGAAAGTGGACGTGTTCGGCAGCTTTGCCGTGGCCCTCGCGTTCGGGATGCAGCTGCTTCTTAAAGGAACCCGCTATGAATGGCTGGAGCCGTATTTCGACCCGGCGGTTGCGATTTTGATGTCCTGCATTCTGATCCGGAAGCCGGCGGAGCTGATCCACAGGAATCTGCGGCAGATGCTTCTCCTCGCGCCGCCGGAGGAGGTCATGGAGGAGGTGCGGCAGGTGTGCACCGAGGAGCTCGCGGTCTATGAGTATGAGCTCGACTTTCTTGACGTGATCCAGACGGGGCGCAAGACGTGGGTGGAGTGCTACGTGGACAGCGAGGGCTTTCTCCTTGATCTGCGAAAGCTTCACGCGGCGCGGAACCGGATCCGCGGGCGGCTGCGGGAACGCTTCGACATGCTCTATATCGAGCTGATTCCGGCGATGAACGACAAGTGAGCCGCCGCGGGCTGTAAAAACGCGGCAGGGGGTATAAGGATGATATTCCGGGGATTGAAAAAGCAGAGCGGGGGCAGGTTCATCACCCGCTATGATCTGTGTTACGAGACGGAGGACGGACAGGAGAAAATATATGAAATGATTAGCCGGAACCCGGATATGCGGACGCTGGCCGATGTGAGCAATCCGCGCGTGGACGCGGTGGTGATGATCATGCACGATGCCTCCGGGGACAGAATCCTCCTCAGCCGGGAATTCCGGATGGCGGCGGGATCGTGGGTCTATAATTTTCCGGCGGGCATGATCGACCCCGGGGAGACGCCGGAGCAGGCGGCGGAGCGGGAGCTCCGGGAGGAGACCGGCCTCCGTCTTGTCCGCATCACGGATACGATCGGGGAGAGCTATTCCGCCATTGGCTTTTCCAATGAAAAAAACGTGTGCATCGTCGGCGTGGCGGAGGGAGAATTCCGCGCGAGCAGCTCCTCCTTTGAGGAGATCGTGCCGGCGTGGTACAGCAGGGAGGAGCTTCGGCGTCTTCTCAGGACGGAGCCGTTCGCCGCAAGGACGCAGGCATACTGTTATCTCTGGAGCGCGCAGCGCCCGGAGGCGTTTTGAGGCGCCGGATCGCCGCCCTTGCCGCGGCAGCGCTTTTCCTCTTTGCTTCTCCCGTGGGGAGCGAGAGGGTTCAGGCGGCGCACGTGACGGCAGAGGCGGATTTTGCGCAGATCCCGGAGACTCCGATTTTCATGAGCTCCGGCGTGAGCGCAGAGGAGGCGTACGGCATGACGCTCTGCTATCTTATGGTTCCGGAGAATGTGCGGGCGCGGCTTGCTGCCGACGGGGTGAAAATTTATCTTATCGCATACGGAGACGAGGTGCTGCGCTCGTCCCGCCTGTCCGCGCACGGGGGTGCGGGGCTTGGCGTCGCGGGCCTTACGACCCATCCGGTGTATCAGCGCTATGTTTTTTCCTCCACCGGGCAGCTCGCCTATGCGGAGCGCGTGAAAAACGGAATGATAGAGATTCAGACGGATGTGCGGGACGCGGTGAAGATCGATCCGTTCCGTCTGCAGCATGAGATCGGCCACTATGTGGACACGGCGGCCGGCGCGGCGGAGGGAAGCTATTTTGCGATCTCCTCGGGCGAGGTATGGCAGGTGTATTACCGCCGCTTCGGGCAGCAGCTTCTTGCTAAGAGCGCCTATGCCGCGGCTCCGACGCTCTACAATGCGCAGGAGTGCTGGGCGGACGCGTTCCGGCTGGCGTGGTCGGACCCGGCGGCGCTTCAGGCGATCTCGCCGGAGCTGCTCGCCTATGTGGCATCCGAGACGCTTATCCTCCCCGCAGCGGAGCCGCAGCAGGGAAGATAGGCGCCGGATCGGGCCCGCGCGCCCGGATGCGGGGAACGCCGGAGGGAGATTGCGGCCGGCGCCGGCGTCAGAGGGCTACTGTCCCCGGAACTCGCTGGGCGTCTGCCCGGTCTGCCGCTTGAAGAGGCGGCTGAAATAGTTGGGGTCCTGATAGCCCACGGCCTGTCCGACATCCCGGATGGAGGCGGCGGGATCGGAGAGCAGCTCCTTTGCCCGGTTCATGCGGAGCGTCGTGAGGTATTCGATGAACGTCAGGCCCGCGCCCTCCTTGAAGAGCTTGCTGAAATAATAGGGGCTGATGTCCAGCTCGCGGGATACGTCGTCCAGCGAGATATCGCAGTGATAATGCGCGTCGATGTAGTCCTTTGCACGGCCGACAAGGCTTCCGGTCCGATCGGAGGTTTTGCCGGCTATTTTTGCGGCGGCCTCCGTCAGCTTTTCCACAAACCAGCGGCGGAGCTCGTCCGGCGGGCTGCTGCGTGCGATATCCAGATAATCCTGCCGGTCGGTGAAGCGGTACAGCCCCATGCCGCCGTCCTCGAACGCCAGATGCTCTCCCCAGAGAACGAACTCGAGCGCTTTCAGGCGGATGCTGTTTTCCTGCCCCGCATGGGTGCTCTGCATCCACGCAAAAAAGCGCTCCGCACTTTCTTCGGCCTCTGCGATGAGCCCGCGGCGGAGCTGGTCGAACAGTGTGTTTTCGAGCTCTATGGGGTAGTTTTTCTCATATTCGCAGGCCACCGGCAGATCGTCCGCGTGCGAGACGGCCTCTGTGCCGCTGTGCAGCGAGCGGAGAGCCTCCTGATAGGAGCTCCGCATCTCGCCGATGGGCTTCACCGTCCCGATGCCGATGCGGAAGCGCGCGCCGGTCTTGTCCTCGAGCTGCTGTATCATCTGCCGGAGCTGTTCGATGAAGCGGACGCGCTCGCTGTAATCCGGTTCCCCGGCGGAATGGGGAATGAAGACCGGAATTTTGTTCGCCATGATCTGCCCCACAACGGAGCGGAGGCTGTAATCCTTTACGATTTCGCGGATGCGGGTGCAGCAGTTCTGTATGCGGATCCCCGTGCCGATGGGGTTGGCCATCGGAGCGGGGGAGGCGGAGCCCGCCGCTTCTTCGGACTCGCCGCATTCGATGAGCAGCATGAAGCCGCTGCTCTCGCGGATATCGAGGAGCGAGCGGTATTGGTCGATCTCCGGCCCGTAGCTTTCCTGCAGCAGCAGGGAGCAGACAAGGCCGCTCTCGATGAGCGGAATGACGGTTTCCAGCTTTTCCCATGTTCTGAGAGTATTGCTGCGGCGCTCCTTTTCCCGGTCGATCTGCGCCATGGCGCCGTTCATGGTGTCGACGAACACATCGCGGTCGAGGGGCTTTGTCAGGTACTTGTAAACGCCGAGCTCGATCGCCTCCTTGGCGTAGTCGAATTTGTCGTAGGCCGTGAGGACGATGAACACGGTGTCCGGGCAGAAGCGGCGGATCTCTTTCATGGCTTCGATGCCGCCGATGCCGGGCATCTGAATGTCCATGACGGCAATATCGGGGCGGAAGCTCTCGGCGGTCTCAATGACGCCGCGGCCGGTTTTGGCCGAGCGGAGCTCGCATTTGCTGCCATAGGCCTTGTGGATGATAAAGGTGAGGGAGTCGATGGCGATGCCCTCGTCGTCTGCGATCAGTATGCGGTACATAACAGGCTGTCCTCGTATGGATTTCGTAAATATAATGATTGACAGATGCGCATGACAAACATGCGAAAAACACGCTGTGTCAGCTCCGGTCAGGGCTTTCCATCGGCAGGTACAGGAGCACCTCGGTGCCTTTGTCCGGACCGGCGCTCGTGATGTCAAAGACATCCTCCCTGTCGTAGAAAAGCTGCAGGCGGCTCACGACATTGCCGAGCCCCACGCCGTTCGTCTCGTCGCCCCTTGCCCGTGCGGACGTCCGCCCCGCGAGAATATCCTCAATCTGCCCGGCGGTCATGCCGCGGCCGTTGTCCCGGACCGCGATGGTGACGCTGTCCCCGGTCCGGTAGACGGACAGAATGATCCGGGGCGGCCAGTCGATATCGCGGACGCCGTGGTTCACCGCGTTTTCGACGATGGGCTGGAGAATCATGCTCGGAACAAGGATGCCCGTCAGATCGTCGTCCACCCGCTTATCATAGGAGATTTCACCCGAGAAGCGGACATTGATGATGTAGAGATAATTGTCCACCAGCGCGATCTCGTCGGCCAGTGTCGTGACCTGCTTTTCCCGGTTGGTCTTGTTGCGGAAAAAGGAGGCGACGTTCTGGAGATAGCGGTAGCAGCGCTCGGAGCCGTCCATCATCGCGAGCTGGGCCCCCGCGTTCAGTGTGTTGAAGAGAAAGTGCGGGTTGATCTGGGCCTGCAGATATTTGAGCTCGGCCTCCTTGAGGTGGGAGTCCATGAGGAGCTCCCGCTCTTTCATCCGGCTCTCGTTCTCCATGGATTCACGGAGCTTCGCGATATAGCCCCGGATGCTGACGGCCATTTCATTGAACGCGGCGCTCACGATGCCGATCTCGTCGCCGCTTCGGACCTCGAGCTCCGGCACGTCGAAATTCCCGGCGCTGATCTCATTGGCCTGTCCGGCCAGAATACTCAGGGGATCCGTCAGCGCCTTGGTGAGGGCAAGCGTGATGAGGAGATTCGCCAGTGTGACCGCGATCAGCGAAAAGAGTGTGATCAGCTCCAGCGAGTGAAAGGACTGGCGGAGCGCCGCGTAATTGGCGGAATTGTTCCCGAGCTGCACATTGTTCAGGCTGTACAGGTAATTGTCCAGATATTCATAGAGCTGGGAGGCGTCGTCGTAGGAGGCCCTGTATTTCTGAATGTTCCGTCCCCGCTTTGCCGAGAGCGTATCCTCGCATGTGGCGAGATAGTTCTCGGAAATATGCCGGATATCAGCGAGCATCACCTGCACGCGGCCGCTCTCCTCGTCGAGGCGGATTTCGCTAAGGAGGCTGCTGTATCTGCCCTCAGCCTCGTAGAAGCGCCCGAGCGACTCGGAGCTCTTGGTGCTCAGATAGTCGGTCACCTGCTCCTGCGTATCGGACAGGGAGTCGGACAGGAGACTGATCTGCAGGTTGGAGAGATAGACGCGGTCGATTCTCCCGATGGTGCGGTTGATGTTGAGGAAGAGAAACAGGTTCACCGCGAGGATCAGCACCGAGGTGAGGAGGAATGTGAGAATCAGCTTGCTCTGGAGGCCGTGCTTCATTCGGAGACCTCCTTTCCGGCGCTTTCCTCCGCGGCGGCGCGCTGCGAGAGATAGTCTCCGATGCTGTCCGCACCCAGCGTGCGGATGTCGATGGAGACATATTCGGTGACAAAGCCCGTGGAGAGATATTCGTCGAGACAGCGGACGGCGCTCCGGCCGATTTCCTCCGCGTTCACCGTCAGCGTCGCAGGGATGATCTGCTTTTCAATCGCGTTGCAGATGGTGTCGTTCACGTAATAGCCGAGAATCGTGACGTCGCCGACATGGTTGGTGTCGACGATGGCCTGACAGGCGCAGGTTGTGTTGGTTTCGTCGAGGCAGACGATGATTTCCGGCAGAGAGGAGCCGCCAAAGAGGTCAGTGATGGATTCGGCGGCGGAGAACATGGCGCCGTTTCCGACGGAGAGAGTCTCAAAGGTAAAGCGGCCGGCGCGCCCTGCCTTTGCGATGTAGTCGCGGATGCCGGAAAACACGAGATTCTGTCCGCGGCTCTTTTCGTTCGGACTTGTGAGGATCAGAACGTTCTGCACCTCATCCGAGGCGAGCGCGGCAATTGCCTTGCCGTATTCCTGTCCCAGCGTGTAATAGGAAATTCCTACGTAGCTCTGCCGGAGCGAGCCGTAGCTGTCCGTGCCGATGCAGACGACGGGGATTCCGGCCTTCTCTGCGCGGCCGATGGCCTCGCGCATGGCATCGCTGTCATCGGCGTTCACGATGATGCCGTCCGCCTTGGCAGCGACGGCGATATCGAAGAGCTGGAGCTCGGTGTAATTCATGTCGAGGTCTTCGCCGATGAAGCCGACATAGTCGCCGGAAAGGCGCCCCTCTTCGGCAGCTGCGGAGCAGACCTCCTGCAGAAACGCGCTCGATTTGTCGCCCACAAAGGCGTAGCGCCGCGCGTAGTCGAAACGATCCCCGGCAGGGGCCGCGAGCCTTTGGAGCTGAAGCTCGAACAGCACAAGACCGACGACGGTAAGAAGCAGAAGTCCTCCCATCAGGAACCAAATTGCAAGATGGATGCGGCGTGGTTTATGATGGAGCGGTAGATTGGTTTGACCGCAGTTTTTCATAGGCATGAGGATATTATAGCATGGAAAAGATACGTAAGCTGCCTGTTTCCGCCCTGTTCCTTGCAGGTCTGCTCCTGCTCGGGACGGCGCTTTTTCTCCCGGGCTGCGGGAGCTCCCCGGAGGACGGCGGGGGAAAGCCCGCCGCGGAGGAGACGGAGGAGGACGGCGTTTCGATCGGCATTGTGTTCGATTCCTTTGTGATCGAGCGCTGGGAGCGCGACCGCGACGTCTTCACGGCGACCGCCAAGGAGCTGGGCGCGTCGGTGATCGTCGGCAATGCGAACGGAAGCCCGGAGGAGCAGAAAGCCATTATCGGCCACTTTATCGAGAGCAGTGTCGATATCATCGTGGTGGTGGCGGTGGACGGCAGGGCGCTCACGGACATCGTGGAGCGGGCTCACCGGGCGGGCATTCAGGTGATCAGCTACGACCGCATCGTGAACGGGGCGGACACGGACCTGTATATCACGTTTGACAACGGGGCGGTCGGCGCCTGCATGGCCGAAATCATCAATGACACGCTGCCGGAGGGAGGGAGCTATGTGAAAGTAAAGGGCCCCTCGACGGACTACAATGTGACGCTCGTGAACGAGGGCTTTGACCGGACGATCCGCAGCGATCTTGTGCTGCTTGACGAGACGGAGTGCGAGGGCTGGAACGACGAGGCAGCCTACCGCTACATGACGGATCACCCGGAGGATATCTCCGGGGCGGACGCGGTCATGTGCGGGAATGATGCGATCGCCGGACAGGTGGTGCGCGCGCTGGCGGAACGGCGCAAGGCGGGACAGGTCACAGTCACAGGGCAGGACGCCGATCTCGAGGCCTGTCAGCGGATCATGGAGGGGACGCAGACCATGACCGTCTACAAGCCGATTGAGGAGCTGGCCGGCCGGGCGGCGCGCGAGGCTGTCGCCATGGCGCAGGGGCGGACGCCGGACACGGCGGAAACCATAAACGACGGGAAATATGACATTCCGTATATCTCGATTCCGCCCGTCAGGGTCACGGCAGAGAACATGGATGAGGTGATCATTGCCAGCGGCTTTCATCTGCAGGAGGATGTGTACCTCCATGTGAATGGAGAATGAACGGCAGGACAAATTTGCAGAACGCGGAATCACAGCAACAAAATAATGCTGATCCGGACAGAACAGCCGCAGAAATATGTCATATATGCCCTTTGAATGACGAAAATGTCATATTTTGATTGTGCAGTATGTATGATAGATTGTGGATATGGACAAAGCGCACAGCGCGTTTTGAGAAATATCAGAATCAAAAGGGAGGGCTGAAGACATATGAAGAAAAAGCTGGTGAGTGCGGTTCTGGCGTCCGTGATGGCGGCGTCGCTTCTGGCAGGCTGCGGATCTGCGGCGGGAACGGCAAAGACCGGGGCTTCCGCAGAGACGGCATCTTCGGAGGAGACCGCGGACACGGCGGATACAGAAGAGAGCGGAGAGGAAGCGGCGGAAGAGACGGCGGCTCCGGCCGGCGGGCAGACGGTAGGCATCGCGATGCCGACCAAATCGCTGGAGAGATGGAACCGCGACGGCTCGTATCTGCAGGAGCAGTTCGAGAGCAAGGGCTACAAGGTGGAGCTTACCTATTCCGATAACAAGATCGATCAGCAGGTCAAGGACATCGAGGGACTGATTGCCGACAACGTGAATATTCTCGTTGTGGCGGCCATCGACGGCGAGTCTCTCTCGCAGGTTCTCGCGCTGGCCAAGGAAGCGAACATTCCGGTCATTTCCTATGACCGCCTCATCATGAACACCGACGCGATTTCCTACTACGTCTCGTTTGACAACTACACCGTCGGCAAGCTGCAGGGCGAGTTTGTGAGAGATCAGCTCGATCTTGACAACGCGGCGGGGCCGTTCAACATCGAGTTTACCGCGGGCGATCCGGCGGACAACAATGCCGGCTTCTTCTTTAACGGCGCATACGACGTTCTGAAGCCCTACATCGACGACGGCAAGCTGGTCGTTCCGTCCGGACAGACCTCGTTCAATCAGGTCGCGACGGCGCAGTGGGATACCGCCAAGGCAATGTCCCGCTTCCAGAACATTCTCGGCTCCTATTACAGCGACGGCACGCAGCTTGACGTAGCGCTCTGCTCCAATGATTCCACGGCGCTCGGCGTCACGCAGGCGATCGGTTCCGATTATGCCGGCTCGAACAGCGTCATCATTACCGGACAGGATGGCGACGAGGCGAACCTTGCAAACATCGTTGACGGAAAGCAGACCATGACGGTCTACAAGGCGGTGGCCAACGAGGCGGTTGCGACGCTGGATCTGGCGGTCGCGATTCTGAATGGCGAGACGCCGGATGCCGGACTGATCGCTTCGGCCGGCTGGGATTTTGAGTGCGCCTATGACACGGCTTCCTATGACAACGGAACCGGAATCATTCCCTCGTATCTGCTGGTTCCCACCGTCGTCACGGGGGACAATATGGATGCGGAGCTGGTCGATACCGGCTACTACACCAAGGACGATCAGGGCTACCTTCACCCGGTAGGCTGATCCGGATCACAGAGGCTGCATCAGCGGGCGGGGCATCCACTTGTCCCGCCTGCTTTTTCGATCGGGGGACAGAACCCGGCGGAGATACGGGAGCAGTGCTCCGGCATGGAGGACGACGTGGCAGACATTATTCTGGAAATGAAAAGCATTGTGAAAGAATACCCCGGCGTCAGGGCTCTGAACAATGTCAATTTTGAGGTGGAGCGCGGAGAAATCCACGCGCTGGTCGGAGAGAACGGCGCCGGCAAATCCACGCTGATGAAGGTTCTCTCCGGAACCATTCCGAGCGGACAGTACAGCGGAGAGGTGATATACAACGGAAAGACCTCTCATTTTTCCGGCATACGGGATTCCGAGCGGGCAGGCATCGCCGTGGTTCATCAGGAGCTGGCCCTGATCCCGGAGCTGACCATTGCGGAAAATATGTTCATGGGCAACGAGAGGCGCACGCGCTTCGGGACCATCGACTGGAACCGCACCTATAAGGAGGCCGACGACGCCATGAAGCGCGTCGGGCTGAAAGAGAGCTCGTCCGTACTCGTCCGGGACATCGGAACCGGCAAGCAGCAGCTCGTTGAGATCGCCAAGGCGCTCGCCAAGAACTGCCGGCTGCTGGTGCTCGACGAACCGACCTCCTCGCTGAACGAGGAGGACTCGAAGATGCTGCTGGATATGCTGCTCTCATTCAAGAAAGAGGGCATCACCTCCATCATCATCACGCACAAGCTGAACGAGGTCGCCTACTGCGCGGATAAGATCACGGTGCTGCGGGACGGGCAGACCATCGAGACGATGAGCAACCCGGAGCACGACATCGACGAGGAGCGCATCATCCGGGGGATGGTGGGCCGCGAGCTCACCGACCGTTACCCGAAGAGAGAGCGGCGCATCAGCGGGGAGATCGCCTTTGAGGCGCGGGACTGGACGGTCTATCATCCGGTTTATACCGACAAGTGCGTCGATCATAAAATCAGCTTCCGGGTGCATAAGGGGGAAATTGTCGGCTTCTCCGGCCTGCAGGGAGCCGGGAGAACCGAGCTTGCCATGTCGCTGTTCGGCAGGAGCTACGGGAGCAGGATCTCCGGACAGGAGTTCATCGGCGGAAAAGAGGTGCACCTGCGGAACGAGCGCGAGGCCATTGCGCACGGTCTGGCCTACGCGACCGAGGACCGCAAGACCAATGGGCTGATACTCGACGAAACCATCGCCCGCAACACGACGCTGGCCCGCATGGAGAAGATCGCGGACAGGCGGGGCATCGTCAATGTTCCGATGGAAAACCGCGAGGCGGAGAAGTACGCGAAAGCGATGCGCACCAAGACGATCGGAGTGCAGCAGCACGCGGGAAATCTCTCGGGAGGAAATCAGCAGAAGGTGCTCCTTTCCAAATGGATGTTTGCGGAGCCCGAGATTCTCATACTCGACGAGCCCACGCGGGGAATCGACGTCGGAGCGAAATATGAGATATATCAGATCATGAATGAGATGGCGTCCCAGAACAAGGCGGTGATCATGATTTCGTCGGAGCTGCCGGAGCTTCTTGGCATGTGCGACCGGATCTATGTGATGAATGAGGGCCGCATGGTCGGCGAATTCACGGCGGAGAAGGCGACGCAGGAAAAGATCATGAGCGCGATTCTCAGATCGGATGGCAGCGCCTGTACCGCAGGCGAGGAGGAAAAGGCGGAATGAAAGTAAGAGAGTTTGTCAAAAAATATACGATGGTCCTTGCGCTGGTCGTCGTCTTCGTGTTCTTCACGGTTCTGACGGGAGGCAGACTCGTCCTCGCGCAGAATATCTCCAACCTGCTTTTGCAGAACGCCTATGTGCTGATCATGGCCTGCGGCATGCTGCTGTGTATTCTGACGGGCGGAAACGTCGACCTGTCCATCGGCTCCACGCTGTGCCTGTCCGCGGCCATGGCGGCCAAGCTCCTCGATCTCGGAGCGGCTCCCGGGGCGGCGATCCTCGCCGCGCTCGCCGTGTCGGCTCTGATCGGCGTGTGGCAGGGGTGGCTCATCGGCTACATCCACATTCCGCCGTTTATCTGCACACTGGCGGGAATGTTCCTGTTCCGCGGCATCGCCCGCGTCATCCTCGATTCCCGGACCATTTCCATCATGAATCCCGGGTATCTGAAGCTCTTCACCTCGTACATCCGCTTTCCGGGGGAGGAGAACCAGCATGTCGTCTCGGCGCTGATCATCGGCCTTGCGATCGGCGCCGCGCTGACCGCATGGAGCTTTTTGAGCCGGGCGGCCAAGGTGAAGCAGGGCTATGCCGTGCCGTCCGTGAAAATGACGGTGCTCCGCACGGCGGTGTTTGATGCGCTGATCATCGGCTATTCCTGCAAGCTGATGGGCTACAAGGGAATTCCGGTGATGCTTCTGTGGATTCTCGCGGTGGTGCTGATCTTTGCCTTTATCACCGGAAGCACAGTGTTCGGCCGCTATTTCTATGCGGTCGGCGGCAATGAAAAGGCGACGAAGCTCTCCGGCATCGATCCGCGGAGAGTGTACTTCTGGGCGTATTTTCTGATGTCCGTGCTCGCCGGCCTGTCAGGGCTTCTCGTCGGCGCCCGTATCGGCTCCGTCGACGGAAATATGGGAAATTCCTATGAGATGGACGCCATCGCCTCCTGCTTTATCGGAGGTGCCTCCGCCTACGGCGGTTCGGGAACGGTACCCGGCATCATGATCGGTGCGATTCTTCTCGGCGTCATCAATCAGGGCATGTCGATCCTTGGCCTGCCGGATCAGTACCAGTATATCGTCAAGGGAGCGGTGCTTCTGGCGGCGGTCGTGTTCGACGTCGTGTCGAATCACAAGACCGGAAAATCCTGAGCCTCAAAATGCAGAGAGAGCAGACGGCGCAGCGCTTCGGCGGTGCGCCGTTTTTCGTGCCGCCGGAGAACGGTATTCATTTTTTCTGCGAATCCCGCGGAGTGCTCCCGGTGTTTTATGTTACAATAAAAACGGTCCGCGTCAGGCGGATGAGAGAAAAACAGAGCGGATCGCAGCCGGAAAACCGTCTGTGCGGATTTCCGGCGCGTACCCGCTGCAAAGCACTTCGGTATGGTGATTTTACATGAAAGAAAAGAAACTTCTTACGGGAAAAAGGAAAAAACTGGCGCGCGGAATTGCAGTCGGCGCAGCAGCTGCGGCCGCGGTCATGGGGATCACGTTCTGGAAAGACGTCTATCCGGGCAGGCTTTTGAACCGGTGGCTCCGCCCCGCTGCGCAGGAGATGGATATGGGCCCGACCACGGCAACGGTCGAGCGGCTGGATGTGGAGCAGCTCTTCAACACGACGGGATCCATCATCAGCAGCGACACGGCCTCGGTCAATGCGAGAGCCGTCGAGGGGGGAGCTGCCACAGGCTATATCGTGGACGAGGTGTATGTGAAGATCGGCGATATGGTGAACGAGGGTGATCTTCTCTATACGGTCGACATGTCGGTCACCAAGGCGGAGCTGGATATCCAGAAGAAAAAGCTCGCGCTGTCCGAGCGCTCCAACGCCATCGATGCGGGGGCGGAGAGCCGCAAGCTCGCTGAGGCGCAGGCGAGCTCCGTGCAGCAGAACGCAGCGGATACCAGAAAGCTCCAGCAGACCGCGGATGACCTCAACTGGGCACTGGTGGACGATACGGAGGCCTCCGCCGCCGTGAAGCTTTACATTGAGCGGGAGGAGGAGGCAAAGCATAAATACCAATCGGCGAAAGCGGAGTTTGATTCACTGAATTCCGAATATGAAGCAAAGCAGGCGGCAGAGGACAATGCAAAATACCGTCTTGCCATTGCGTCGGCGGGCGACGTCGGGGCCGGTCCGTTCAGCCACCCCGCGGAGCAGGAGGCGCTGAACAAGGCGAGCGCGGAGCTGGCAAAGATCACAGCGTCGTATACGCAGGCCAAGGCGGCTGCGGATGAGGCGAAGTCTGTCTACGATACGGCGGTTTCGGACCGCAAGACGGCGGAGAGCACGCTCTCGTCGGGAGATAAGGCGCTGGTCTCGCAGTATAGAGCTCTGCTGGATCAGGGGGATGCGGTGATCATCTCTTCCCGTACGCAGTACGAGACGGAGCAGTCCCAGCGGGACGCGGTGGCGAAGCAGGAGATTGCGAGGCAGGCCAGCTCGCTCGACACGGAGGCTGCGATTCAGAAAGCCGAGGAAAAGCTCGTGCTCGGAGAGGTGACGGCGCCCATCAGCGGCACAGTCACGGCGGTCAATGTGTCGGCGGGACTCGCGTACAGCGGATCGAATGCCGTCGAGATTCAGAATACGGCCTCCATGAAAGCGACGGCGGATATTGACGAGGCACAGATCGCGGATATCAGAGAGGGGATGACGGTGCGGGTCACGACCGACGCAACCGGCACGGAACCTTTGATCGGCGTGGTGTGCTTTGTCTCGCCGATTCCGACGACCGACGCGACCAATTCGGCGACAGCGACCACAACGACGAGCAGTGCGGCGTCGGCCAAGAAGAAGCGCGCAACCTATCGCGTGGATGTCGATCTGGGAGATTCGAGCGACCGGCTGCGCATCGGCATGACAACAAAAATGGACTTTGTCCTGAAAGAGGACAGGGATACGCTTGCCGTGCCGAAGACCTGCCTGAACGACAACGGCATGGGCGGAAAATATGTGATGCGCGTGCTCGGCGACGGGACGGATCTTACACAGACGGAGGATGTGCCGGTCGAGGTCGGCGCAGAGAATGACTTTTATGCGGCGGTTTCCGGAGAGGAACTGAATGAGGGGGATATTCTCGTCGATTCCGGCTCGGCCATGGGCATGGACGGCGGCGGAGAGGCCGGAGGTATGCTGAACGGGATGTACAACTGACGGCGGGACGGAGCATAGCGATGGAAATATCACAGAGCAGAGACATCATCCGTCTGGAGGATATCGTCAAGAAATATTATATCGGGACAGAGAATGAGCTGGAGGTGCTGCACGGCGTTTCGCTTTCGGTGAGGCAGGGCGAATTCGCCGGAATCGTCGGAGAGTCCGGATCGGGAAAGTCGACGCTGATGAACGTGATCGGTCTTCTCGACCGGCCCACGTCCGGCCGCTATTACATACAGGATGTTGATGTGAGCGGGATGCGGGACGACGATCTCTCGGCGATACGAAACCATCAGATCGGCTTCGTGTTTCAGACCTATAATCTGATCGCCCGGACGACCGCGCTGGATAATGTGGCAATGCCGATGCTGTATGCGGGCGTGCCCCTCCGGGAGAGACGGGAGAGGGCGCAGGAACTCCTTGAGATGGTCGGCATGGCGGACCGCATGAGTCATGATCCCTCGGAGCTGTCCGGTGGGCAAAAGCAGCGCGTCGCCATCGCGCGGGCCATGGCGAACCGGCCGGCGATCATTCTTGCGGACGAGCCCACCGGAGCGCTGGATTCGCAGACGAGCCGGACGGTCATGGATATTTTTCATCGTCTGCACGAGGAACAGGGCAGCACGATTCTCATGATCACGCATTCGCAGATCCTGTCCGAGGAGTGCTCGCGCATTCTGATGCTGGAGGACGGCAGGATCACCGGAGAAAGGAGGGGGCAGCATGCTCGTTGAGAACATCCGTCTGGCTCTTCACAATCTCGGAGCCAACAAGATGCGGACCTTTCTCACGATGCTGGGCATTATCATCGGCATTGCGTCGGTCATTGCCATCATCACCATCGGGAGTTCGCAGACCAAGGATTATGAGAAGCGGGAGGCCGCCGGGGGCATCAATAACATTGAAATCATGGTCTGGTCTTCGGCGGAGACGGAGGAATACCGCCCCATCGGATTTTCCGAGGAGGCCATGGAGGGCATGGTTTCGAAATACGCGGATCAGATCGAAGCGATCTCGGCGGAGTCCTACGGCGGCAGCGGCAAGATCTATGCCGACAGTACAAAGATTGACTCCGAGTACAGCCAGTCCTATATCATCGGCATCATCAACGGCTTCTTCAAGGTGAGAAACGTTCGCCTGATTGCCGGAAGCGGCTTTTCAAAGGAGGCGCTCGAGCGGGGCTCGAATGTATGCATCATTTCGGATCTGGCCGTCAAGTATCTCTTCGGGGGGGATAACGAGCGGGCGATCGGCAAGCAGATCACGTTCTCAACGGAGGACGGCTACCAGAATTACTCGGTCTGCGGTGTGTATTCCTACCAATTCGACGCGTCCGCCATGCGGGGCGGCAAGATGAAGGAGCAGGACATCCAGTGCGGGATGTACGTTCCGTTTCTGCTGCCGGTGAACAGCGCGACCTACGAGGACGCGGATATTATCAGCTATTTCACCCTGCAGGCCAAGGCGGGCGTCGATGTGATCGAACTGTCCGATCAGTTGAGGAGCTATCTGCAGGGAACGTTCAAGGTCGAGGACAAGGCTGAAGTCAATACGTGGAACAATAAGGAAATGATTCAGGAGCAGACAGCGGAGCTGAAGCGCCAGACCCGCACGACCTCGGTGATCGGGGCGATCGCTCTGCTTGTCGGAGGGATCGGCGTCATGAACATCATGACGGTTACGATCATCGAAAGGACGCGGGAGATCGGCACCCGCAAGGCGCTCGGCGCGCCGAACCGCGCGATCCGGATGCAGTTCATCACCGAGGCTGTCGTCATGTGTGTGCTGGGCGGCATCATCGGTCTCATTGCAGGCGTGGTGGCGGGAGCCATCGGCTGCCGCATGAACAACTATGCGCTGTATGTGCCGTTCAGTTCGGCGTTGCTTGCGTTCGGTGTTTCGCTGGCAATCGGCCTGTTCTTTGGCTACTATCCGGCGAACAAGGCGGCCAAAATGGATCCGATCGACGCGCTGCGCTATGAGTAAGCAGCAGCCGCATCGTTTTCCGTTTCCGCGAGGGCGTTTTTGGCTTTGGCGGGTCGCTTTTCCTGCTTTCGGCAGGACAGGGCGCATTGTGTTTTGTCATGCGGTGTGCTTTAATATTTTACGGTGTTTCCGCGCGGCGGAGGGGAGAACCGCCGGCGCGTGATACATATTCAGCTTTTTGATCCGGGGCCGCGCCGTATGCCGTAAAGCGGAACCGGATCCGAGGACCGCCAGCGGCTCTCAGACTTCATCACCTTATTACATATCTGAAAGGAGAAACACATGGTTTACTCAACCGAAGTGAAAAACATGTGCGTCGTGCATCAGGGCGTACATCACGGCGCGGCTCCCATACCGGAAGAAGCGAAGTGGGTCAAGTCAAAGCAGATTGGAGATATTTCCGGCTACACGCACGGCATCGGCTGGTGCGCTCCGCAGCAGGGCGCCTGCAAGCTGTCCCTCAACGTCAAGGGCGGCATCATTCAGGAGGCTCTGGTCGAGACGATCGGCTGCTCGGGTATGACCCATTCCGCGGCGATGGCGTCGGAAATCCTCCCCGGACTTACGCTTCTTGAGGCCCTGAATACGGATCTTGTCTGCGATGCCATCAATACGGCCATGCGTGAGCTGTTTCTCCAGATTGTCTACGGACGCACGCAGAGCGCGTTCTCCGAGGACGGCCTGCAGATCGGCGCGGGACTTGAGGACCTTGGCAAGGGCGGGCGCTCCATGGTCGGAACGACCTACGGAACGCTCGAAAAGGGCCCCCGCTATCTCGAGCTGACGGACGGCTATATCACGGAGCTCGCACTGGACGAGAACGATGAGATCATCGGCTACAAGTTTGTGAATTTCGGCAAGATGATGGACTTCATCAAGGCCGGTGACGACGCGGCGACTGCTCTTTCCAAGGCGTCCGGCAAATACGGGCGCGTACAGGATGCGGTCAGATTCATCGATCCGCGCAAGCAGTGATAGGGAGGGAAACGACCATGGCATTATTTGAATCCTATGAGAGAAGAGAACCCCAGATTCTGGCGGCCCTGAACAAGTACGGCATCTCCTCTGTCGAAGAATGCAGGGAGATCACCGAGGCCGCAGGGCTCGACGTGTACCATCTGGTGGAAAACATTCAGCCCATCTGCTTTGAAAACGCAAAGTGGGCGTATACGGTAGGTGCGGCGATTGCGATCAAAAAGAACTGCCGCAAGGCGGACGAGGCGGCGGCGGCCATCGGTGAGGGTCTGCAGTCGTTCTGCATTCCCGGCTCGGTCGCAGACCGGCGCAAGGTCGGCCTCGGCCACGGAAATCTCGGCAAGATGCTGCTTGAGGAGGACACCGAGTGCTTCGCGTTCCTCGCAGGCCACGAGTCATTCGCGGCGGCAGAGGGGGCGATCGGCATCGCGGAAAAAGCGAACAAGGTCCGCAAAAAGCCTCTCCGTGTCATTCTGAACGGCCTCGGCAAGGATGCGGCGAAGATCATTTCCCGCGTGAACGGCTTCACCTATGTGGAGACGGAGTACGATTACAAGACCGGCGAGCTGAAAGTCCTCTCCGAGACCTGCTACTCCAAGGACAAGGACAGCGCGCGCGCAAAGGTCCGCTGCTACGGCGTGGACGATGTGCAGGAGGGCGTCGCGGTCATGTGGAAAGAGAACGTCGATATCTCCATCACCGGCAACTCCACGAACCCGACCCGCTTCCAGCACCCCGTTGCGGGAACCTATAAGAAAGAGAGACTCGAAGCCGGGAAGAAATACTTCTCCGTTGCCTCCGGCGGCGGCACGGGACGTACGCTTCACCCCGACAACATGGCGGCGGGTCCGGCGTCCTACGGCTTCACGGATACGCTTGGCCGCATGCACTCGGATGCGCAGTTTGCAGGCTCCTCTTCGGTTCCGGCTCATGTCGAGATGATGGGACTGATCGGCGCGGGAAACAACCCGATGGTGGGTATGACCGTGAGCACTGCTGTTTCCATACAACAGGCCGCTGAAACAGGTAAGTTTTAATATGGTAAGGGGTATAATTAACCATCTTTAACCACCTTTTAACCATCTTTAACCACCTGACAAAGAATTAAAGGCTTTGGATCTTCTTGAAAGATTCAGAGCCTTTATTTTTTTTGTGCCGCTTTAGGAGGATTTATGGCATCGGTCAGACTCGTAAACAACAAATGGCATTACCGCATAACATGCTCGATAAATGGCAAGAAAAAATATATTGAGCGTGGTGGATTCAAGACAAGGGAAGAAGCAATATGTGCCGGAGAAGTCGCAGAACTTGATTTTAAGAAAACTAAACAATTATATTCTCGCACAACAATGCTGTTTTCAGACTTGGCTACTGAATGGATCGACGTTCACGGTCCGAATGTGTATAAAGAGACAACTATTCAAGGTTACAAAAAAGAATTGAGGAGTAAGATTATTCCTCAACTGAAAAATTATGAGATATCGTCTATTACTCCAAAAATGTGCCAAAACATTATAACCGATGGTGTAAACAGTGGCGTTACCAGAAATAGACTCAATCGGATAAGAGCTTGTGTTAGGCGTTGTTTTGATTATGCTTTGCGATCTGGCTATATTTCCTCCAATCCGGCAAAGGATATTTATATACCATACGTGCGAGCAAAAGCTGCCGCCGCAATACGCCCACCAAGAAAACATAGAGTTATTTCAAGAACTGAAGCAGACGCTATATTCACACGCTTTCCAGAGGGGCATTCAGATTATATTCCTTTACTTCTTGGTTATCGCTGTGGATTACGTCTTGGAGAGGCATTCGGTCTACTGGTGGAGGATATTGACTTAAATTCTGGGTGTCTGCACATTAGACGCCAAATTCAGTATGACGAGACTAATAACAAATTATATTTCACACAACCAAAATACTGTAATCCTGAGGAGTATCGAGATGTAGTCGTAGATGATGACACGCTCAGGATTTTAAAAAGACATATCAATAAGATTAATAAATGTTTTATACCTCTGGAATATCCGCAATATTACATCGACAAAAATGGATATTTATCAACTAAGTGTGGGGAAAGGATACAACCAGTTAATGTACGTATTGCTGACGGAACTTTTATAGGACCTCGTACCATGCAGAACGTTAGTCGGATTATTCACGGCAAGACATCGGATTTTAAAAACATAGACCCATTGTGGGATTTTCATTGCATGCGTCATACACACGCGTCAGACTGCATAGCTGCAGGGATGAGCCCGGTTAGTGTACAGATGCGATTAGGTCATAAAAACTTGCAGACCACATATAGGTATTACATTCATGAAACCGAGACACAGGTGACAGAAAGTAGAGCTATTTTGAAACAGATGTATTAGCAAAAAATTCTAGGGTTTTAGTGAAAGGAGGTGGTTGATATGGATGTAAAAGAAGAGATCCTGAGAATGTACCGCGATGAATACCTTACCATCGGTGAAATCGCTGGCGCATTACAGCAGGATCCTGCTTACGTCTTCTCAGTCATTTTCGGCAGATAATTGAGAAGATTGGTGTAATCGTACACCAAGAGAGGAGATCTTTCAAGGTCTTCTCTCTTTTACAAAAACTTCTTGGAGGAATAGTCATTTCATGTCAACTGTTATTCGTTCTGAGCTTTCAAGGTCTAATCCTTATTATATTTCTAAGCATAGGTATTATGAGTTAAAACATTATTGTTTACAGTATCCAGAATGGCAGAATGAAGTAGCCAAAATACGCGCTAGAAGCCTCATAGGGAGCTCTGTTATATCGAGCATACCAAACATATGTTCGAGTGACAAAACGGGCGATTTGGCGGCACAGAGCGCGGAATTAAGCTATTCTATGCACGCGATAGAGGAGTGTTGCAAGAAAGTCGGCGGAGATATCGAAAAATGGTTGTTTTTAGCAGTGACAAGGGGAGTAAGTTTTCCTGCATTAGAAGCTCGGGGTATACCGTGCGGAAAAGAATATTTTTATACGAGATACCGAAAGTTCTTCTGGGTACTTAGCCAGCTTCGCTAAAAATTCTTCTCATATAATGAGGAGGATAACTATATGAGTATGTTTATTTATGGTTTTTATCTTTGTGGTTGCATGTATACATTGCTTTGCGTCATGGTAGCCATACGCCAGGATACGATGCCTAGATTTCAAACACGTACGGATAAGTACGTAAGTTTGGTTTTATGTATTATATTTTGGTTTGTGATGATGCCGTACGGTATTGTGGCAACCATAAGATTGATCGAGAAAAACAACTGAATAGGGGTTTGATTATCAATAGATAGAGCTCTGGAACTAAATGTTCTGGGGCTCTATTTGTTTCGTGATTTTTTCACTTTCTTTAATGAAAGGGGGTTGACCGTGAATACGGCTTTGGCATATCTTATGACAAATCTATAATCACATTTTAACCCATTTCTATAAAAGAGTCTATGGATTTTTCCAAGGCTCTTTTTCTTTTTATTTAAGGAGGTTTTTTATGACGCATTATCTAGAGCATATAAAAGGTTTAGTTAATAAATATGTCTATCCCAATAGTATAGATTACAACCAGATTATATTTAACGATAAGAAAAAAATTGGATATATAGGCAAGACTACATCATTTCATCCTCTGATTAGGTTCGAGTGTGTGGAGTTTGATAATGTAACAATCCAGCTTATTGAACAGTTATATGACATATCAATAAATGAGGACTTTCATAAAATAACGCCAAATGAATTTGAGCACGTATTATCTGATTACCTTGCGTAAATTACAGGCTCTTTAATGAAACAGTGTATTCACTTTTATAAAGGAGGAGTAACTATATGAATATTTATATTTTGGTAGGAATCTTCGGAGCGGCATTAGGAATTATGCTCGGAGTGTTTGTAATAAGTCATTTGGTCTATTGGACTAAAGATTTATACAATCTTGTTACGGAGTTTAATGATTATAGAGCTATGAGAGATTATTATTACGACTATGAATTATCTGTAGCTGACTTTCTTGAAAAAAAGTGAACTGTTTGTCTAAGAGTATTATTTTCATATACTCTTAGATTTTTCTAAAAAACAAAGAGGTATGAGACAGATGGAGAATGATATTTTGGCTATTAAAACTAAATGGATGCGAAATATTATTTCAAAAGTTTTATCTAATGAAATAAAGAAAAAAACTGGAATAGATGTTGTAGTAAACATTAATGAATTAGCAGTTTTATCTCATGACGAGACTGCTAATTTAAATGCTAATTTAGCTATCACATTATCTATCCCGAAGAAAGGATTAGGTGATCTTATTGAGAAAATGGTCTAAAAAAGCAGATAGAGCAAATGCTTCAATTTTTAAAGAAGATTTGGAGCATGTACCTGAGATAGCCCAAAAGCATGGTCACTATAAGCCAAGCTTGGAACAGCAGCCTCTGCCATTTACACATAAATTAGTCGCAAAATCTAAGAAAACTTTAATGGTTTTGCTATTTCTATCAGGATCACTTTTAATAAAACCTCAAAATGTTCATGCTGCTCCACCTGGATATGATAAATACGGTGAGCTGGCAGAAGAATATTATTGTGATGACCTTGAGCTTCTTGCATGTGTTGTTCAGGCGGAGGCTGGTAATCAGGATTTAAAAGGAAAAGAATTGGTTGTAAATGTGGTTCTTAACCGTATGGATAGTGATCAATTTCCAAATACAATTAAAGAAATTATATTTCAACCGGGACAATTTTCCACAGCTACTGATGGGGCTTTAGATAGAGCATATTACACTGTAACGGAAGATGATTATCTATCAATTCAGAGAACTCTAACCAACAGAATTGACCGAGATATTTTATTTTTCACTGCAGGTGAGTATAACCCATATGGAACACCAGCCTATAAATATGGTGATCATTATTTTTCAAAATAGGAGGATTGAAATTGAAAAAGAAATTGTGGTTTAAACGCATTAAACATTTTTTAAAAAGAAATAAATCTAATATACTCTTTGGTTTAAGCATTGGTGGAACAGTAGCCGCCGATGTTCTTTTTATTTATGAGGGAAAAAAGCTCTATAAAGACAATGCAAAGCCAGACGCAGGAAGTTATATAAAAGCATATTGGTTACCGGTTACAGTGTCAGCGTTATCTGTTGGAGCTGGAGTCTGCTCACACAATGCCCTGGCGGCAGAGAAACTTGCGCTTGCTTCTTTAGCCGGTTTTACTACTGAGCGATATAACAACTTGAAAAATAAAACTTCCGAGGAGGACATTCTTGAGGCAGATTCTAAAACACTCGAAGATCTTATAATTGAGGCCGATGCCGCAAATGAACTTTACGATGACGTTGAATCTCCAAAACACTTATATTATCTGCCGCAATATGGCATTGCTTTTATGGCAGACGAAGAAACTGTGTCTACGGCAGAGTTAAATTTGAATATGTTATTTACTCATGAGATGGAGGCGTCTCTTGGAGACTTCTTAGACTTTATTGGTATAGAAGACCCGAAATGGCAAAGTCTTGGTAATTCTATTGGTTGGCGGTTTAACTATGACGATATTGATGATGGAATTCAATATATTTCATTTACTCAGTATCAGAAACCGTTGCAGGATGGAACGATGTGTATGTACATCTACTTCAATGTAGAGGCACAGACATGGAAACAATGGGATGAAGAATATCAAGATATAGAATACAAATAATAAAAGGAGCGCTTTTATGAAAGTAATTAGAATTGGGCCTGTGACGAACCCCACTGTTAGACTTATGTGCCCTGTTTGTGAATCTTTGCTGGAATGTAATTACAACGAGTTAGATGATAGTGGACCAATGCTCAAGGCTTTTTGCCCAGTTTGCGGTATGATAAGGCCTATTTCTAATGTGCCCTTAACTGGGTTGGACTATGAATCTTAACACGCATTTAAATCATTGTCTTTAATGAAACATTAATTATATTTCTTAAGGAGGTATATATGGGTTTATTTAAAGTATCTAATGATCCGCAACTCGAAGCGTTAATTGCAGAAAGGGACTATTGGAGAGATCAGGTAACTGCCATAGAGGACAAGAATAGCGTAGATGAAGAGTATTCTACAGCGTTTCAGAATTGGTGCAGTGTTGCTGATCAAGTTCAGAAGTATGAACAAAGTCATAAACTGTGGTATAAGTCAATCAATTGGATTGATGTTATAACCGCAGTTACTGGCCTTGTCACTGCTGGAGTTGGTATTGCAACAGCTGTCAATACGAAACATGCCATAGAGGAAAGTCGATATGAAGCCGAATTGGCGTATAAGAATGATCAGGACAATAACCTCTGCGATGGTAGAGTGTGGAATCAAAAAAATAATTTAAACAAATTTATAAAGTAACCAAGAGAGAAAGTAATTTATGTGATAACAGAGAGATCTAGAGAAAATTCTAGGTCTCTCTTGTTTTTTAAGGAGAAAAATGAAAATAGAAGTTGATTTTTATAAATATTGTCTTACCTGCAAGTATAAAAACTGCGATGAGTATGATGAATCTGAACCTTGTTATGAGTGCGTACAGCACACTATGAATGACGATTCCGAGAAACCGCTTTTATACACAGAGTAAAACAGAAAAAATTAAATGGAGGATAGTAAAATTATGAATACTTTTGCATATGTAGCTGCTATAGCAATTGCCGCATCATATATCTTTATATTTGCAACATATATCATCTATATTCGAGGCTATAATAAGAAATATAAAGAAGTATATCGTAAAGGTTATCTAGACGGTGTAAATAAGTGTATAGAAATAACGAAAGGTAGTATATCAAAAAATAAGTCTGTCAAAACGCCGGAAAATCACGCCTCTTAATGAAAGCAAAAATTAAACTTTTTAGCCAAAAGGAGGTGTGATAATGAAACATTTTTACAAAGGAGCATTGGCGATTTTTGGTTGTATTATAGCCGTCCCAGTATTTATAGCGTTATTGATTACGCTATTTGGTCTTGGGGCGCTAATAATAACAATACCAGATATCGTCATAGGAATTGTAATATTGTTGGCGATTTTATGCAT
This sequence comes from Lachnoclostridium sp. Marseille-P6806, assembly GCF_900625025.1. GTDB lineage: Bacteria > Bacillota > Clostridia > Lachnospirales > Lachnospiraceae > CAG-791. The sequence continues at coordinate 95,398 of NZ_LR130578.1, read as the reverse complement.
ACCGGGGTTAATAATTGGTTTGATTATTGGCTCAAAATAATATTGGAGAGCTCTGGAATTAAATATTCTGGGGCTCTTTTGCTTTTACAAAGGAGGATGACAAATGGACATTAATAAAATTGGTTTTAACAAAAGAATAGAGGGAATTTCTTATTGATGCGTGATTATTTCCTAAAGAGTCCAGAAACAGAAAAGGAGCATATATGAATGTTAAATTTTTGAAAGGAATATCTGAATTGAAAGCCGTTAAAACTATTCGGTCGACGAGTTACGCAGGAATGAAGTTTTATGCTAAACATGAAAGTGCGTTTTTGACGGCAGGGACAATTGGATTTAGTCTCGCCACAACTGCAATGACACTGGCAAATGCACGATCGATTTTAAATACTCTTGATGATGTGAAAAAGATGCTCTCAGAGGCAAAATCAAGTGAAGAAAAGCATGGAATTTACAAGGCTGCCATTAAAGAACTGGCACCAAAGACTTTGCCAATTATTATATTTCAGTCATTAACAATTTTCTGTGCTCTTAAATCAAAACAGAAGTCTGATAAGAAAATATCAGAGATGACCGACGCGCTTGCCCTTGCTAATACGGCAATAAGCAACTACAGAGCGTTTGAAAAAGAGGCTCAGGAAAAACTTGGAGAGCAGAAATATGAGGAAATTAAAGGAGCTGTTGCAGAAAATATCGTAGAGCAGAATCCTGAGACGAAAGCAAATACGCTGCCAGTATCAACAGATGTATCTGCGAATGGAGTCTATAAATATTGGGATAATTTTGCAAATAGGTACTTCTACTCAACAATGTCCCCATCGAAGATTCGCAACGAAATACACAATCTATCGATTAAATTCACAAAACATGAAATTAATAATTATGATAATGAGGGTAGGAGCATAGTTACGTATAACGACATCTACTCTTTGTTTAAAGATGATTCGCTTATTATCCATCCCGCAGGTGACGTTTGGGGTTGGTACGATACAGAAGCAGTAAGCAGTGGGGCTGATGAAGATGCAATATATGTGTACATCTCTCCAGTCGAAGATCAGTTTAACCCAGATCATAGTGTATGGTTTTTTGATCTTGAGGGCGGTCCTTTTTTTCGTAGAAGAAACTGAACTGCCTTATGCAGAGGAACGGATTGGATATTGGTATGATGAAGAGCCATTATATTAGCGAAAATTTCAACCCTATTAATGAAACAGATAACATATTTTTTAGCCAAAAGGAGGCAAAATTATGAAGCGTTACATCGAGGTTGTTGATGTTGATGACAATGGAAAGAAGACGGTTGTGAAGTCTGAGGAGAAAAGAAGTCTGAAAGAAAAGGTTAAAGATTTTGGAACTAAGCATCCAAAGGCAGCAAAGGCAGCAAAGATTATCGGAATTGGTAGTCTTGCAGTTGGTTGCGTGGCTTTTGGGCTGAGTAGATCCAAAAGATCGGAAACAAGTTCTTTTGATGAACTTCCCGAAGATGATCTGCAGCTTGATTCTGAGTTGGAATCAATTGAGACGGCAGCAGAAGACGCGACTAATGTCGCTGAAATCTAAAAATTATTAACTGTTAGAGATTGGGGTCTCGGAATGAATAATTCTGAGACTCTAATCTCTTTATTTTTGGAGGATTCTATGGAGGAAACAAATAATAAGCCGATTATTAAGGCGACCTCAAAAAACCATTCACCGGTTAATGACATCGGTAAAAAAGTTATGGAGGATTATATTGTTCCGAAGTCAAAAGATGTTATACATGATGCATTAGCTGGTTTGACGTCAATGATTGGTGACGCAATTCAAGGCGCTATTAATCAGGCAATTTATGGAGAGGACCGACCGCAGCAGTCATCTTCTGGGCATACAGGTTACAGTACATTTTATACAAAACCACAAAATATATCGGTATCTTCCACTGTGTCCAATAGCATAGGAAAACGATCATCTACTGAAGTTAAATATATTTGGGTGCAAAGTGAAGAAGATGCCCGGCTCATAACAAACACAATGCGGGATAATATTTCGCAGTATGGCAAATGTAAAGTAGCTGACCTTTATGAGATGGTCACTCCAAAAATCCAGACAACTTTTCAAGATTATAAATTTGGCTGGGTTGACCCGAATGGTATTGGTTATCACAAAGAGTACACGGGGGAGCATAGGGGAGAATATATACTTGACCTTGCGAAGCCTATTGATGTTACTAATGTTTAAAAACAGTTTATAAAGGAGTAAAACATACTATGAAAAAATACACTTTTACAGATGAAATTATTGAAGTTGCTGGAACGGTACTTCATCGTATTAAAGCTGTTAGAAATATATATGGCATAGACGGCGATATCCTTGTTAAAACTAACGAACTGGGTGGTTTCATCGAAAAGGAAAATAATTTAAATCATGCGGGTAATGCTTGGGTGTTTGATGGTGCTTTGGTATTTGATGGTGCTTGGGTACGTGATCATGCCGTAGTACGTGATCATGCCGTAGTATGTGATCATGCCGTAGTATGTGATCATGCCGTAGTACGTGATCATGCCGTAGTACGTAATCATGCCGTAGTATATGATCATGCCGTAGTATGTGATCATGCCGTAGTATGTGATCATGCCGTAGTATGTGGCGACATTTCAGTATGTGATCATGCCGTAGTACGTAATGGTGCTTGGGTGCGTGATCATGCCGTAGTATGTGGCGATGATAGAGTGTCTAGTAATACCAATATAACCGAACTTGATAATAAGGAGAAGAATGATGAATTTTAATACTATAACAAGAGCCGCAAACACATGCGGTCTGCTTTTAAAGAAACACGCGAGCACAATTGAGTTTGTTGCTGGAACAGTAGCCGTTGTTGCTGGCGTAGTAATGTTTGTAAAGTCTGCAAATGATATTGCAGATGTGAACAATGAAGTTGAGGCACAGAAGCGATTTATCGAAGAGACAGATAATGATGAAGACAGTTGGCCCGGACTTGAAATGACAAAGGGGTATTATATTCGCAATTGTATTAAAGATGACGCAGTAGCATACACTAAGGCGATGTGGAAAGCCGCTGGTTTGATGGCTATCGGCATCACGATGTTTGGACTTTCCCATGCAACTATTACAAATCAGTTGAAGGCCGTTAGTGCAAGTCTTGCAGCGACGTCTGCCTCATACGCTCAGTATCGCAAGAGAGTAATAGAGGATCTTGGCGAAGAAAAAGACTATGAATATCTTACCGGTGGCTGTATGAAAACCGTTGAGGTAAAGAAAGATGGAACGATTATCGAAACAACGATTCCAGTTCATGAAAATGCGGATAGTATCTATATACCGCATAGTTATATTTTTGACGAGCATAATATTAACTGGACTAAAGACCCGAAACGAAACATGTATTTTCTTGAAAGAGGCCTTACAGCTGCCAATAGGACGCTTGAGCAGGATGGCTTTATCTTTGAAAATGACATCTGGAAGCTTATTGGCGGTGATGCTTCTGATATGACAATGGCTGGCCAGTGCGCTGGGTTTCATTACAAGAATGTCGATGGATCAACGAATAAGATTAGTTTCGGCATAGAAAGAAATAATCCTGCAGCAGTGGCATTTCGCAATGAAGAAGAACCGTCTTACATGATTGTTCTTCAGTATTCTGATGGAAGACCTGCAGATGATGATCTATTTAAGTTTGTAAACCTTAGGGCTATTTGACAATTATATTTAATAGGAGGATAGATATATGTTCAGAATTATTGTTGGTATTATTTGTGGAACTGCTGTTGTGGCTGGAGCAGTCGCTGTTGCAAAACATAATAAGAAATATGCGACCGTCACTACTGAAGAGACTGAAGATAAAAGTGTTCTGAAGTCGATCAAAGAGGGCACAAAAAAGAAAGTTCTTGAAATTCTTATGTGGGTGATTGATCATAAAGAGCAGGTCGAAGCGGCGTCAACTCTTATTGGTATTGTAGCAGGTGCTATTGAAATTGGATCTTATATTAAAGGAACAAAGCAGAACAACGAAATCTTGGGTCGACTTGAACGCATTGAGAATAATGCATACGATCAGGGATGGAAAGAGTCATGGGATGAATCATTTAGACTGGCATTAAAAGCAAGTAAAACTGGAGATCCTATGAAGTACAGAGCTCCGGAATTTAATATTAATCGTGCCTTTAAAATTGAGGAGGTAGCTACAGCATGAGAAATGAAATCATAGCAGGATTAATTGGTCTGATAGCTGGTGGAGTTCTTGGGTTTGCAGTGTGTTATGAAATTAAAAAGAAAGAAATTGACCAGCTGAAGAATGATCTGCTTAATCTGGAGGAAAATGACGCCGAACCGATTAGTGACGAAGACAAGCAGACATACCACGATATTATTGCAGAAGAAGGGTATGGCCCGGAAGAGGACGAAGACGTTGAGACTTCTGAATCTGATGATGAGTCTGATGCACTAAATGAGCTATATATAACTTATAAGAAAAAGAAAGGAGATCGAATCTATCTTCTTGGAAATGAACCAATCGATAAAGAATATCCCGATATTGCCTATCGTCAGGAGATTTTGAATTATTTCTCTTACGACGATGTTGTATCAACTGAAGACGGTGATTTTGTTGATGTAGACGACGTGCTTGGGGATAAGCTCTTTAGTTATGATTGGAAAGGTCATATATGGGTTCGTAATAATAAACTTGAGATCGATTATAAGGTAGTTAGATATGATTGCAGCTACTATGATCATTTTGGAGATTACGGCCCAATTCCCGAGGAAGAGGATTCATATGAATGATGACGAATGATTATCTTGATTGGTTAATAAAAACATATGGAATACCGGGCTATACAAAGTTATTGGCACATCTGCATGATGTTGGTTTCAGGTACCAAATGGTTCTTGATGAAAACCGGGCGTATGCTGGGTTAAAACTTCGAGATGCATATGCATTTGAAGCAGGGGTTTATCAGTCGGATGTGGCTGATGGCCCCTGTTCTGTTTTGGAAATGCTTATTGGCTTATCAATTGACCTTGTGTATCAGACGGGTCTTAAGACCCCAGAAGAGTTCTTAGATGAGCTGCTTGGGAACTTGGCTCTGGATGATTACAGTGACCGGTATTTCAATGAGGATGAAGTCAATTATATTTTAAATCGTTGGCTTGACAGAAGATATATGCCCGATGGGGACGGCTCAGTGTTTGGAGTTGTGCCGGGCGCTAATATGTTAACACTTGATATTTGGGGCCAGATGACAAGATATATTGATTATCATTATCCGTTGGATCGTGACTTATTTGATTAAAGGAGAGTTATATTATGAATTGTGATAAGTGCAGGCATGAGGGAATTTGCAAGTTTGAAGATGATGCAAGAAAGTATGAAATGGATCTGCATAAATGGACCGATGAGCATAATGAAGGGCCCTTTAAGCGACCTGATTGTGTAGATATTATTGTAAAGTGCGAAAAGTTTGCTCTTAAATACATTCAGGGAGTACACGCAAAATAATAGGAGTAAAGGAGTAATAGCCCATGTATGATTTTTTGAAAGTACAAAAAAAGTGGGATAATAAGCTTCAAAGAAATGTGTATACTCCTTGCTATGTAATAAAAAGCAACATTAAAGATCTGATTATTCGTGGTGGTAAATTCTACGCAATTTACGATTACGATAGTGGATTATGGGAAATGGACGATTCCAGAGCCACTTCTCTAATCGACGAACAGGTTGAAAAATGGGTCCGAGAAAATGACAACACTGCTCTAATGGATGATCAGGAACATGGGCCAATTGTGAGGCGCCTTTCTGATACGTCAAATAATTTAATTAAAACGTGGCATAACTTCTGTGAGAGAGATTACCGGCCTGTATGGAGCGATAAATTTAAGCTAAATCAGAAAATTATATTCTCAAACACAGAAGTAAAAGCAACAGACTATGCCACGTTTAAATTAGATTACCCATTACAGGACACACCGACGCCTTATTACGATAAGCTTTGCGAGAGATTATATTTGCCGTCAGAGCAAGAAAAATGGGAATGGTTTATAGGGTGCCTTATTGCTGGTGATCAGTCAAAGATCCAAAAAATGCTTGTTTTTTATGGTGAACCCGGAACTGGTAAATCTACAATAATTGGAAAAGTAATTGCAGATAATTTGTTTGGCGGCTATGAAACTGGATATGTTGTAAAATTTGAGGCTAATAATCTCATAGGACATGATAGTTTCGGAACGGATTTTCTTTCAAAAGATGCAGTGCTTTGCTACGATGATGATGCAGAAATGAACATAATAACATCTAAAACAACGTTAAATAAAATCATCTCGCATGAGTCTATCAGAGTAAATGCTAAATTTGAAAGACCATTTAACACCAAACCAAACTGTCTGCTCATTGTTGGATCAAATGAGCCAGTTCAAATGAGTCCCAATTCGGGGATGAATCGTAGATTGATTGATGTTCGTCCAACAGGTAACAAGCTCTCTGCTGTAGAGTATGATGATTCTATTGGTCATTTACCTTTTGAAAAAAGCGGCATTGCTTGGAAATGTTTACAAGTTTATAAAAAACTTGGAAGACATTACTACGATCACTATATTGCAGAGGATATGTTATCTAGAACTTCTCCGTTTCAGAATTTTGTGGAAGAGAATTATATTTTGCTTAAAGACGGCATCAGTCTGGCCGCTGCGTACAAACTTTATAATGATTATGCAGCTGAGTGTAACTTCAAAAACGTACTAGCAAGGTATAAATTTAGAGACACACTTAAATTATATTTTGATAGCTATGAAGATATGAAGTTTGGCGGGTTTAAGCCAGAAAAAATCGGTTTAAAAAAGCCTGAATCAGAAACATCCAACACTCACCCATGGCTAGAGTTCAATTCCACAAATTCTCTATTTGACGAATTATATTCAGATGCACCAGCACAGTATGAGCAGGATAATCTAGACCATCCCTTAAAGTATGCATGGGACAATTGCACCACAACTTTGAAGCAACTCGATACCTCTAAGATTCATTATGTTCGAGTTCCAATTAATTTAATTGTTGTTGATCTTGACATTAAAGACGGTGACGGTAAAAAGAGTTTTGAAAAGAACTTAGAAGCTGCAAATAAATTTCCACCAACGTACGCTGAACTGTCAAAATCTGGATGTGGGATCCATCTTCATTATATTTACACAGGTGGAAACCCGGAAGAATTATCGCGCATTTACGGAGATAATGTGGAAATAAAAGTGTTTAATGGAAAGTCAGCTCTTAGGAGGAAGTTGACGAAATGCAATAATTTGCCAATTGCTCAAATAGCAAGCGGATTGCCACTTAAGGAAGGAGCAAGCGATGTGATAGATTGGGAGGGCTTCAAAAATGAGAAAGTGCTTCGCGCACAAATCGTAAATGCACTATTAAAAAAGCATCATGGTCACACAAAGCCTGAATGCGATTTTATATTTAAGATTTTGGACGAGGCATACCGGTCTGAGAAACCATATGATGTTCGGGATATGGAGAATGACGTGTTTACCTTTGCACTTAACTCTTCAAATAAATCCGAATACTGTATGGAATTAGTTAACCAAATGCATTTTTGTAGTAAGGATATAGATGAAAAAGAGAATATAGAAACATCCGAATACAAAGAGGCACCAATTATATTCTTGGATTGTGAAATATTTCCAAGTTATGAACAGGCAAAAAGAGCTGGAGCAGATATTCCTGAGAACATTCCAAAGGATACACCGGCTCTTTTTCTTGTTAACTGGAAACTTCAAGACGATGTACCGTACCAATTTGATGAAAACAGGAAAGTCATTCCAAAAGCAAAGCATAAAACTGTTGTGAGAATGATTAATCCTACACCAGATGAAATCACTAATTTGTTTCAGTACCGAATTATAGGCTATAACAATCGAAAGTACGACAACCATATGTTATATGCAAGAAGTCAAGGTTATACAAGTGAGGAATTATATAATTTGAGTTCAAAACTTGTAGCAAAAGATCGTGAGACTTCTAGTAAGGCCACATTTGCTCCTGCATACAACTTAAGTTATGCGGATGTCTATAATTTCGTGACCAAGAAGCAGTCGCTGAAGAAGTATGAGATTGATTTTGGCGCAACGCATTTGGAATGGAATCATCCTTGGAATTTGCCGGTTCCTGAAAAGGAGTGGACTAAGGTTGCTGAGTATTGTGACAATGATGTACTTAGCACAGAAATTACCTTTGATGGTTGTCATGATGAGTTTTTAGCAATCGAGATGCTTGCTGATTTGGCTGGTGGCACTGTCAACGACACGATCAATTCACTGTCAACAAAATTTGTATTCGGGGATGAAAAAGATCCTGTTCTTACTTATACAGATTTTACGACAGGGAAACAGTACACAACGGAAGATTACCAAATGCCGATTATATCCGAGGAAGACTATGCTGTACTTGGAGATGATTGGACTGGTATAAAACCCAATAACAAGAATCATTTTCCCGGCTACCATTTAGTCCGTACGACCAATGGGACACTTCATAACATGTTTAGAGGAATTGACATTGGTCGTGGAGGCTATGTCTATGCCAATTATGGTATGTATGGGCGCGCTGTTACAAAGGATGTAGCGTCAATGCATCCTCATTCTATTAAAGAATTGAATCTTTTTGGTGATTACACTTCAAGGTATGTGGATTTAATGGAAGCAAGAATACTTATTAAGCATGGGGAACTTGATAAAGTAAAAACTATGTTTAATGGTACGCTAGCACCATATCTTACAGAGAAAAGGTCTGTAAAAGCCCTATCAACTGCATTAAAACTCGTACTCAATTCTTTCTATGGAATGACCTCTAGCCCCGGTAATTATTTTGTAGCAAAGGACTCAAGAAATATTAATAATATAGTCGCTCTTAGAGGAGCGCTTGTTATGAAGATGCTGCAAGATGAAATTGAAGCTAAGAGATTTAAGGTTATTCATATTAAAACTGATTCTATTAAAATTGCTAATCCAACAGACGAGATTCTTAATTATATTGATGATTTTGGTAAGCAATATGGTTATACATATGAAGTCGAACATACATGGAATCGTATATGTCTGAAAGATGATGCTCAGTTTATTGGATTGCATGATACAGACGATCCTGAGTCGCCATTAACTTGGGAAGCTACTGGAAAATATTTTTCAGTCCCCTATGTATTTAAATCTTTATTTACGCATGAGCCAATTATATTTGAAGATTTTTGTGAGACTTTCAATGTCAAGCAGGGTGCTTTACATCTTGTAAAAAATGAGGGTGAACAAAATGAAACAGATGAATTTATTGGCCGTGTTGGTAGATTCACTCCTGTGATTAACGGTGGTGTGCTCTACCGAGTAAATGAGGGAAAACGTTATGCTGCCACTGGCACAAAAGGTTATTTATGGGCCGAATCAGATCAAGTTAAGACACTTCATTTGGAAAATGATATTGACAAATCTTATTACCAAAAGAAGTGCGATGATGCAATCGAGGAAATCAAAAAGTTTGGCAATTACGAATGGTTTGTGTCTGGTGTTGATAATTTTGGTTCATGCATGAATTTGCCAGAGAATCTGGATGAAGAAGTTCCGTTTAATTAATTATATTCATAAGGAGGATAAAGATGAACATTTACATGAATGGCAGAGACCTTATTATTGAGGGAGCTACAAATGAGCATATTCTTGGCGGCAGTTTTAGAAACTTTGCTGGAAACGAAAGAAAGGATCCTAAGACTGGTAAGATTGTAAATTCTAAAGGTAAGCGGAATTTTAATCTCAGGATTCCGAATGAATTTCTTGAAATCTTTGAAAAAGAGGGCTGCAATATCAAGCAGTTTGGGGGAAATCCGGAGGAGGGCGAAGACCCGATTTACTTTGTCAAGGTGAACATTAATACAGAAACCTCAGCTAGACCGCCTAAAGTGCAGCTTGTAAAGAATAATGGTGAACTTCTTGAGTTGCCTACTAGTAACTTCAATCAGGTAGATGGGATGTTTATTGACAATTGTGATATGGTAATGAATTTCTATCACAAGTACGATCCGGCATCTATTTATCTTAACCTTGCTGTTATTAAGCAGCACATGGATCCGATCTCGGCAAAGTATGATGCAGCTATGCACTCCGCTGGTCTTGACCCGAATCTCCCAGATAGAGATGATGAAGTACCTTTTTGATTAAAGTCTTATAATTGTTACGGGCGGTGGAGGAGACTCTGCTGCCCTTTTTATTTGGAGAAAAAACTACGATGATCACTATTCAAAGATGAGTCAGCGAGGAGTTTGCATGATTTTATTTGTTTTTTTTTAGGCATATATAGACAGTAGATGCTTATTTTATTATATAATAGTAACGAAGTCATAAATTTATTTGACTAGAGGAAAGGACACAAAGCGTTATGAAAACTATTAAGTATTATATTTCCATTATTGCAATTGCTATTTGCTTTGTAATACCGAATGCTAATGTAAAAGCGGCAACAACTCCTACGGTTTCGGTTAATACCGTTGCAAGTCCGTCCCTTAAGTATATGGCTGATGGTAATTTGTTTGATCCGGTTTATTACAAAAAGACTTACCCAGCTGTAATGGCTTATTTTGAAAAGACAAACGGATTTTGTAAGGATGAAGACCTTTACAATCACTATTTAACTTCGGGTAAAGCTCAGGGGTATATGCCTTATGCTCCGTCTGCAACACCGATTCAAGTGTATGATTTTGTGACTGTAAAGCAGTATGAAACTGTAGTGCTTAATATGCCAGACGTTTTAGAAACGCACATGGTTAATAATATTCCAATGACTGTTTATCTTAGTGATGGCGTTGGCGTTACGATGGTTGGTGACAAATATTATGGCCTATATCTCTTCTCCAATTGTTGGCCGGTAAACCCCGAATTTGCACTTTTTGGGTTGCCGAATATTGGACTGTGTGGCACTAACGATGGTGCGTGGGACCCAATTATGGTAGGTCCAAATTTTCTTGCAGAAATTAAGTAATATCAAGTAGAAAAAAACAAACTTTAATCCTAAAAGGCTCTGAGTTCTTTAAGAATTCGGGGCCTTTCTTTTTTTATCAAATGGAGATTAAAAAGAATGACAAGAGAAGAGATTTTAAACGAGGCTAAAAAATGTGTTTGTACTGATCGAAATGAACAGTATGGAGAACCGGAAGATAATTTTAAAATGATAGCGGCTTTGTGGAATGCGTATTTGAAAAATATTGATTTGCTGGACTCTCAAGATGTAGCAAACATGATGATTCTTTTTAAAGTTGCGAGAAACGCTACTGCTCTTGATAATCCAAAACCTGATAATTGGATTGATATAGCCGGATACGCTGCTTGCGGAGGAGAATGTATGTGAGTATAGAATTATATCCATACCAAAAAGATGCAATAAATAAAATGCATAACGGATGTATCTTAAATGGCGCTGTTGGAACTGGTAAATCAAGAACTGCCCTTGCTTACGTTCAGAAGAATGAAAAAGGTAAAGATTTATATATCATCACAACAGCCAAGAAAAGGGATTCTAAAGAATGGGAGGAAGAGGCAGAACCGTTTTCATTTTCTAATCTAATAATCGACTCGTGGAATAACATAAAAAAATATCAAAATATTTATGGGGCAATGTTTATATTTGACGAACAAAGAGTTGTAGGTAAAGGGTCATGGGTTAAGGTATTTTTAAAAATAGCTAAAAAGAATCACTGGATTCTACTTTCTGCAACGCCCGGAGATAGTTATAGTGATTATATTCCAGTGTTTATTGCAAATGGTTTCTTTAAAAATCGGACAGAATTTAATACTCGTCATGTTATATTCAAACCGTATATGAATTTCCCAGTTATTGATCGGTATGTTAATGAGTACGAACTTCGATCATATCAAAAGCAAATCTTAGTTTTTATGAAATCTCCACGAAAGATTCATAAGAACTATAAGAAAATAATGTGTTTATATGACCGAGTAAAATACAAACAAGTTTATAAAGATCGTTGGGATATTTATGACAACTGCCCGATTCAAGAAACCGGAAAGCTCTGTTACTTGTTGAGGCGGATTGTATGTGAAGATCCGGATCGTATTAATGCATTGAAGTTATTATTATACGACCACCCAAAAGCAATTATATTCTACAATTATACGCCTGAACTCCAAATCTTGCGAAGCGTTGCAAAAGAGATGAATTTAGATATCGGCGAATGGAACGGAGAGGTACACAGTGAGGTTCCAATTTCTGATCGTTGGGTTTATTTATGCCAGTATACAGCAGCGTCAGAGGGATGGAACTGCATTACTGCAGACACAATTATATTTTACTCACTTAGCTATTCCTATAAGGCAATGACACAAGCAGCAGGAAGAATAGACCGTGCCAACTCTCCATTTCAAGAACTTTACTATTTTTATTTGCAGTCATCTGCTCCAATTGATTTGGCTATTGCTAAAGCGTTGCATGAGAAGAAAAACTTTAACGAAAGGAGCTTTCTTGGAGTATAAAATTATAGACGATCATCCGAATTATTGTATCAGCACTTCTGGAAAAGTTTATAGTATAGAAGCGCTATCCAATGATCAATACAAGCTCGTTGAACTTCGACAAGATGTATCTAATGGGCATGCAAGAGTGAAACTCAATTATATTCATGAAGACGTTGGTCGTCTTGTGGCGAAAGCGTTTATACCAAAATTAATACCAGAAGCCAATAAAGTTTTCCACATAGATAGAAATACGTTAAGAAACGATGTTGCAAATCTATGCTGGATGACAGACTCAGAAACTAAAATTGCGTCTAGATGGAGCCGAACTTACTGTAAATTACATCTCCCAAGAGATTTAACAGCTCTTCGGAATAATAAGTTCGTCCCCATCTGAGCTAATAAAATTCATACCCTTTAATAGGAGAGGAAGAGAATATTTCTTTCTCTTTTTTATTTTTTAGAAAGGAAATCGTGTTGAGTAAAATAGAAAGCCAATTCCAATCTAAATTAATTAAACGCATTAAAGACGAATTTCCAGGATGTGTTATTGAAAAGCAAGACGCTAAATATATCCAAGGAATCCCCGATCTAGTTATATTCTACAAAAATAAATACGCAATGCTGGAATGCAAAGAAAATGCTACTGCACCACATAGACCAAATCAGGATTATTATATTTCCCTTTTTAAAAATTGGTCTTACGCAGCGTTTGTTTATCCAGAAAATGAGGAGCAAATTGTTAAGGAACTTCAGGAGGTGTTTAAATGACTAGATTTAAATTGAATGCCCATCCTGAGATCAAAGAGGGCCAGCATGCAATATTCGCTCCGTCACAAAAGTTTCTTACAAGAGATCAATTAACTACAGAACAATTGGACAATATCATTCGAGCAAAGTATGCAGCGCAAATCGGAACGATTATCCATGCTGAAGCAGCTAGGATGATTCTTCAAAAAAAGTCTGTTACAAAAGCAAAAGTAATAGATCGCATCTACAATGCTCTCTGGGAAGCGCACATTCCAGACAGGCTTAATACTCCGGAATTATATTTGGATACTGTTTTGCCGTATGTTAAAGACGCAATAGGCTTTGATTTAATCCCAGAGCAGCCAGTTGTTTATCAATATCCAATAGCGTATGGAACAGTAGATGCAATCAGGTATAACCCGGTTAAACACGAGTTGCGAATTCACGATTTAAAAACAGGAAAAATTGCAGCGTCACTCGATCAATTGATTGAGTATGCCGCTTATTTCTTTCTTGAATATCATCTCAAACCTGCAGATACAAGTATCATTCTTTGTATTTATCAAAATGGCGAGATACTTACTGGTATCCCAAAAGCATCAGATATTCTGCCTGTTATGTCCAGAGCAATTGAACTTACAAAGTATGTAAAAAACAATTATATTGGAGGAGATAATGATGCAGTATGACATTGAGCATTCTGGTGTCGCTCATGACGCTAACCCTCCCGGAAGAGGTTCTGGTCGTTATCCTTTCGGAACTGGTAATAGGCAGCACCAACATGATTGGGATTTTTATTCCAGAGTACAGAAACTCAAAGCTGCAAATCCTGATGCCAGTGAATCTGAGATAGCAGCGATGCTTGGATTTTATCAAGTAGATGCAAAAGGTGCTGTTATAGTAGATAGAGAAACGGGAGCACCTCTTGGCTCTACTTCCAAGCTTCGTGCAAGCTTACAGATTGCATCAAATAACAGGAAGAGAGATGAGTATGAGGAAGTTCTTTGGTATCAGACTCATACCAATCCTGCAACTGGAGAGCCCTACACAAACAGTGAGATCGGAAGAATCCTTGGGAGAAACGAATCCTCTATTAGATCTATTATTAAAACTGGCCAGAATGGCAATGTAAATAAAGTTACTGAAGTAGCTGATGCACTCCGCAAAGTTTCTGAAGAAAAGGGATATCTTGATGTTGGTAAAGGCGCAGAGTTAGCCCTTGGCATTTCTCCAGATGGCTTGAAAACCTCCATAGAAATGTTGAAAAAAGAGGGCTATACAATTCAAGAAGCCCGTCTTAAACAGGTTGGCTCGGATGGGACAAATGAGACGATTTTTAAGGTACTTTGTCCCCCCGGTTCAGAACTAAAGGACCCAATTTACAGACACATGGAGGATATTAAAACTGTTGACGACCCGAATGGTATTGAATCAGCATTAACTAAAAAAGGGTTGGGTACTCCTCCTAAGATTGATCCAAATAGAATTAAAGTAGTGTACGCAGAAGACGGTGGTACAGCGCGTGACGGTATGATTCAGATCCGGGCAGTTCGAGATGAGCATGGCAATCTTATCTCGGCTAGTCCGGATCTTTCTTTAGGTAATGCTAAGTATGCTCAGGTACGTATTGCTGTTAATGGCGGTAAAGAATGCATTACAGCAGACAACCCGCTTGGTATTAAATATATCAAGGGCATGGCTGTTTATGATGAAAACTTGCCCTCTGGTGTAGATATTTGCGTTAACTCTAACAAATCTGAAAAGGATGGAATTAAGAAAGCACTTAAAGATATTCAGATGAATAAAGATGGAAGCATTGCTTCTAACATGTTCGGCGCTTCTGTTGTTCAGACTGAGTATACAGACCCTAAAACGGGAGAGCGCAAACGATCTGCTATCAATCTGGTAGGCTCCAACGATGGCGATTCGCATAAAGAAGGCGCTTGGGGTGAATGGTCTAAGAATCTGCCAGCACAGTTCTTGGCAAAACAATCTTTACCACTTGTTAAACAGCAGCTTAAGTTGCAAATACAGGCAAGTGAAGATCAGTACAATGATATTCTTAGGCTCAATAACCCTGTTGTTAGAAAGAAATTACTGGAAAAGTTTGGTGATGAGTGTGACGGAGCAGCGTGTGATCTCAAAGCCGCGCCTATTGGTGGCCAGAAGACACATGTGTTGTTGCCTGTCAAATCATTGAAAGACACAGAGATATTCGCACCAAATTATCCTAATGGTACGACACTTGCTCTTGTTCGCTTTCCTCATGCAGGGCCATTTGAAATACCGATTTGTACTGTAAATAACAATAATAAAGAAGCAAAAGCTTTCATGAAGAATGCAAAGGATGCGGTTGGCATCAATCAGCAAGTAGCTTCTAAGTTGTCTGGTGCAGACTTTGACGGAGATACGGCTATTGTTATACCAATGACAAGAAAGAATGCTTCTGGAGCGTTTGATAAAGTCGTTAATATTAAATCTGCACCGTCTCTTCCAGGTCTGACAGGCTTCGACCCCACAGCAGAATACTCTGTTAAAAACCCTAGGTTCAGTGGCATGGTTGGAGGCAATGGTAAGCCCACTTTTAAATACTTTAAATCTGATAAAGATAAAGGAAAAGAAATGGGCGTTATCTCCAACCTGATTACAGACATGTACGCCAAAGGTTGTGATGATCCAATGGAGTTATCTAGGGCAGTTCGATATTCAATGGTGGTTATTGATGCTAAGAAACATGAGCTTAACTACAAGCAAGCTGCTATTGATTATGGTATCGACGACCTTAAACGTAAGTATCAGGCAAATCCTGATGGTTCGCATGGAGCCTCTTCACTTTTGTCAAGAAGTAAGAGTCCTACTGAGATAGCAGCTAGATCAATGGCCTCTAAAATTGATCCTGAGACAGGTGAACGTATTTATATGGCACCGACAAAGACCACTCAGGCAGATCGTAAGCGAGTTAGAGTTCCTGCTCCAGAGGGGTATCAGTGGTTTGATAAATCAGGGAATCCTCATAAATCTTCTTGGATGAAAGATGAGAACGGTAAGGATGTAACAAAGACGTATGACGGGGAGATTAAGAGGGGTAAGGATGGGCATTACTATTACGACAAAGGTAGTGGTAAAGAAGTATGGGAAACAGTAGGGTACAAACCCCGTACCCAGAAGATAGCCCGGATGGATACTGTAAAGGACGCCCGTGAATTATTAAGTGCAAATCCTACAGAAATCGAGCAGACATATGCAGCATACGCTAACCATATGAAGACCATGGGTAACCAAGCCCGGCTCGATTCATTGCGGGTACCTAACCTTGAATATAGCCCCTCTGCTGCAAAAGAGTATGCTACTGAAGTGAAGAGTCTTAATGACAAACTTACAAAAGCAAAGCTTAACGCGCCAAGAGAGAGACAAGCCCAGATTCTGGCTACCTCTATAGTTAATGGGGAGTTTAACAAGCGTACTGATTTAGACTCTGATGAGAAGAGAAAGATCAAAGGCCAAGCTTTAAAAGACGCAAGGTTTCGTTGTGGTGCTCAGAAAGATCGCGTAACTTTTACAGCAAAAGAATGGGAAGCGATTAATAAAGGCGCTATTTCTAATTCTAAGCTTGAGGATTTACTTAACAATGCTGACATGAATAATGTTATGTCTCTTGCATTACCCAAGACCTCCCGTATTAGTGATGCAAAGAAATCTCGTATTGTTGCTCTTGTTAATGCTGGTTACACTTATGAAGAAGTGGCAAGCCTTGTTGATGGTGTGTCTACATCCTCAATCAGCACCATTATTAACAACTAATATTCATTGTGAAAGGAAAAGTAATGAACGAAAAAAAAGAAATATGGATTACAACTGAGGATAATCCATACGATCCTTTCACGCAAATGGATCTGTGGATGAACTATGACTACCAGATGGGGTATAACACCTGTGGCCGGATAGCTAGACTTGCAGCCCCCTCTGACAATCTGAGTGATGAAGAGAATGATATGCGAATTGCACATGCCATTAACGATCTGTGCGAGACTGGATTCGTAGTTCTTCCAGATGGAAATGGAATTTCTCATTATCGTTTAGTTGTTGAAGGTCAATGTGTTCCTTGGTAAAGCAATAACAATATGCCTAGTGGTATAAGTATACCTGTGTATGGCATATGCTGTTGCTTTGTTATTTAAAAGTTAGTCTTTGACTTAAAAAAATAAATTAAATGCAAAATATTTTTATGTATTTTTGAAGGACTCCAAACTTGAGGTGACCACACTGAGGTGTTTGATATATGTGGTGACCCGGGGGAGGGGTCCTTAATTTATACACCCCCTTTGCATCGCCGCCAGCCTTGAAAATTCTCCGGGGGATTATATTCTGAAAAGTTTTTGACTTTTAAGCCCCTCTACAGAGTAGTAAGCATCCAAAGCATCGCAAGTTTTTGGTGGAACTATTGCTCCTTCCATCAATACAACAACCCACAAATCCTCCTATTATGTTTATATAAAATGTCGAGGGTGCTTATTGCTCTGTAGAGAGTCTTAAACAGCTGTAAAAGGAGCAATTTTATCATGAAAAGTAATAAAAAAGTTGCTGATACTCAGCCAAGTGTTCAAGAACCCTCATTAAAACATACTGCAACTACTATGGAAGGGCGAGAGAATGAATTAATAGCCCTTGCTTATGATGCAGCAGAAGAAAGAATAAAAAATGGAACAGCCTCTTCACAAGAAATTGTGCACTTTCTTAAGCTTGGATCATCCAGAGAACGACTTGAGAAAGAAACAATGGAAGCTGAGATGAGATTAAAGCAGGCAAAGATAGACGCGTTGGAGGCTGCTGAGAATCTTGAGAAGAAATATGCTGAAGCTATAGCAGCATTTAAAAGTTACAGTGGGGTTTTGGATGAATAATACAACAGATCTGTTTATTTCAATGTCAATAACTACAACTCTATTAAACAATAAAAATGATGAAAGCTTTTACACATATATTGTTGATGAAAAGGAGAGAAATGAAAACATATCAAGAACTTATTCGTATTCCCTCCTTTGAGGAGAGATTTGAATACCTTCGCTGTAATCAGAATCCATCGGAATCGACATTTGGTGGGCATCGAGTATTAAATCAGATTTTATATCAATCTCCTGAATGGAAAGAGGTTAGAAGGAAAGTCATTATTCGAGATAACGGTTGTGATTTAGGAATAACGGATCGGCCAATTCGAACCAAAATACTTATCCATCACATTAATCCAATTTCTATCGAACAAGTTGCCAATCATGATCCAATAATATTTGACTTGAATAATCTTATCTGCTGTTCTCATGAAACACATGAAGCGATTCATTATGGTGATGGAAAAAGGCTTATACCAAGTATTCCTGTAGAACGTAAACCGGGAGACACAACACCTTGGGCGTTGAACTAGAAAGGAGGCGCGGAATGATTGATAGCATTCTAGATTCCGTTAAACTGAATCTTGGGATTTTACCGGAGTACACTGCGTTTGATCAGCAGCTACTTATGAGTATTAATACTGCCTTTTCCGTTCTTCATCAGCTTGGGATTGGGCCTAAGGACGGTTATGAAATAAATGACAATTCTACAACGTGGGCCAAACTTATACCAAAGCCAAGACTAAACATGATAAGGTCGTATGTCTTTCTTAAGGTAAAGCTGTTATTTGACCCGCCAACAACATCATTTCTTCTAGATGCATATAAACAACAGCTTCAGGAAATGGAGTGGCGGATACGTAGTGAGATTGAATGCTCAACGTAACAAGGAGAGTTTATGACCGCGTTTCGGAAAAGAGGCACGAGCGAGAGCAGCGTTTAACGGTGTATTGCAACGACATTCAAGGAAAGGTTCGTCTTAAGCATGAATTAGATTACTCAGAGAATAAGGAACTTAGAGAGCGCATGAACAATGGCCAAACAAAGTTTGAGGCCCTTGATGAAATGGGATTATTAAAGTAACTCGATTAGAGCTTTAGAGATATTTTTCTAAAGCTCTTTTTTATTGTTTTTATGGAGATAAATATGACTGTACGCGAATTAGGTAATTATATTTGCCATCATGGAATCTTGGGGCAAAAGCATGGGGTATTAAACGGCCCGCCATATCCCTTGGGTAGTGGAGAGCACTCTTCTAATGAAAAGAAAGCTGCCAGACAAGCCGGAATTGATGTTGGAACAAGTTCAGGACAGGGTTCTATAGAGAATGTAAAGGTTGATGACGACATTCCTACAGATAGAGGATCAAAATCTGCTGATGAGAGCGCCAATAGTAGACGAGCGAAAGTTCAAGCAGCTATTAAATCTGGCAATAGGGAGCAGGTTAAGAAATATGCATCTGAAATGACCACAAATGAGCTCCGAGATGCGATTGCTAAGATTGATCTTATGGCAGATCTAAATAAAACGTCACCGTCTAAAAAAACTTTCGATAAGATCGATAAGGCTGTTTCTGCGATTGATAAAGCTGGAAAATATTACGATACAGCTACAAACACATGGAATCGCTTTGCGAAGCTTTATAACGCCTTTAATAAAGACGGAGATGAT
This sequence comes from Lachnoclostridium sp. Marseille-P6806, assembly GCF_900625025.1. Classification (GTDB taxonomy): domain Bacteria; phylum Bacillota; class Clostridia; order Lachnospirales; family Lachnospiraceae; genus CAG-791. The sequence continues at coordinate 75,599 of NZ_LR130578.1, read as the reverse complement.
CTGAAAATTATCGGTGACAATACTCCAATAAAAACTGCTAAAGAAAAACTGGAGGAGAAACAAAAAAAGTTGGTCGTTAACTCCGGTAATGCAGCACTTATTCAGAAATATGCGAATCGCATGACTAATACAGAATTAAAAGATGCAACGACTCGCCTAAAATATCTGGATAGTATTGCACGGCGAAACTACGACAATATTAAGGATGATAGGGATGATAAGTAGTATTATATATCACCATGGGGGTTAAAGACCAGAAGTGGGGTTTGCGAAATGGTCCTCCGTATCCAATAGAAGATAAAGTTCTTGCAAAGGGAACGAGAGTGAATACTATTTCAATCAGAACAGCCAATGATAACGGCAAAGGTAAACGATGGATGTATACATTTAATCCAGATGATAAATGGGATTCTGCTGTATATAAAATAAACGTCATAAGAAAAAGAAGACTGATAAAAAGTAAATTCTATAATTAGGAGGTGCTGCTCAAAATGTTATCCAACACAGCAACTCCTAAATATTACGGGAGATTTCGCGATGCGGTTCTTCGAGGCGAGATACCAGTCAATAAAGAAATAGAAGCTGAGATGAATCGCATTGATGGATTAATTGCATCTCCTGATTATTATTATAGTCCTGACAAGGTAGAGGGATGGATTCGCTTTTGCGAAAGTGAGCTTGTGCTGAGTGATGGTTCTAATTTTCATATGTTGGACTCATTTAAATTATGGGGAGAAGAACTTTTTGGTTGGTATTATTTCGTTGAAGAACAGGTTTGGAACCCAAATGGTCTTAGGGGTGGGAGAGGTTGCTATGAAACTCGTAGCGTAAAGAAGCGTCTTACAACAAAACAGTATTTGATCGTTGGCCGAGGCGCGGCGAAGACTATATATGCCACATGTATTCAAGCATACTATTTAATTATTGAAAGCAAAACAACAACGCAAGTAATGGTAGCCCCAACAATGCCACAAACAGAAGAAACAATAGGCCCGTTGATTACTGCTATTACAAAAGCCAGAGGTCCATTATTGTCATTTATGACGCAAGGATCCATAAATAATACTACTGGATCTAAAAGAAATCGACCTATGTTGTACCCAACTAAAAAAGGTATTCAAAACTTTTTAACCAATTCTATTCTACAAACCAGACCGATGTCTGTGGATAGATTACAAGGGCGACGAGATACAGTATCGACCGTCGATGAGTTATTTTCCGGTGACATTCGAGAAGATCCTGTAGAAGCATTGGAACAGGGTGCAACTAAAAACCTTATTGGAGGTGACTATGTTATAGTGGTCACTTCATCTGAGGGAACAGTTAGAAACGGTGCTGGTGACACAGCAAAGATTGAGCTTTCAAAAATTCTTCGAGGTGAAAAATATGATCCACATACGTCAATATGGTGGTATAAACTCGACGATGTAAAAGAAGTTAATAACCCTTATTTATGGCTTAAAGCTAATCCAAATATCGGCAAGACCGTTTCATATGAGACATATCAGCAAGAAGTAGACAGAGCCGAAAGTGATCCATCTCAGCGCAACGATATCTTAGCAAAACGGTTTGGAATACCATGCGAGGGATTTACGTATTTCTTTACATACGAAGAGACATTGCCTTTTAGCGCTCAAAACTATAATGGTATGCCATGCTCGCTTGGTTGTGATCTGTCCCAAGGTGGCGATTTTTGTTCTTTCACATTTTTATTTCCGCTCAACTCTGATGCTTTTGGGATTAAAACTCTTAATTTCATTTCTCAATATACTATGGATAAGCTTCCAGTTGCTATGTATAACAAATATGAAGAATTCGTTAAAGAGGGTAGTCTCATAATTATGAATGGAACTGTTCTTGATATGCAGGAAATTTATGATTTGGTTGATAACCACATAATTGCTCACGACTATGACGTTCGTTGTCTTGGTTATGATCCATATAATGCTGCAGAGTTTATTTCAAGATGGTCCAGAGAGAATAGTGAATATGGTGTAGAAAAAGTGATTCAGGGAGCTAAAACTGAGAGTGTTCCTTTAACAGAATTAAAGAAACTCTCAGAGCAACGGAAACTTATATTTGATGAAAAATTATTTTCTTATACCATGGGTAACTGCATCATCATACAGGATACAAATGGTAATAAAAAGCTTATGAAAAAAACATATGAGGCCAAAATTGATGCCGTTGCAGCAATGATGGATGCTTTTGTAGCCTTTAAGCTAAATAAAGATTCTTTTTATTAAAAGGGAGATGAACTGTGGAAACTATAAAATTTGGAGAGAGCCGCAAATTTAATATGAAGCTATTCGGCCAAGATAAGGCTGGCGGTATTTTTGTGGACCTATATTCTAGTTCTGTAACATTTAACGAACTTACTGCGGCACTAAATGGTTACGGTGGTGATATTTATACATTTAATGAAACTGACGAGCAGATTGGTGAGTATCACAATTACGAAGACAAGCCAACCATTCATACTAAATATGAAACAGATGGTAATGGAAATGAAGTAATATGCTTTCGCGTATATTTGAAAAACATACAGTCTGAAAATATTAACACAATTAACGAAAAACTTAATATATTAACTCAGAAAATAAACACGTTATCAGGCACAATATTACAAAACAACGAAAATGTTGCGATTGCCTTAAACGCCATTACAGCATTGTATGAGGCCGGCCTTACTGAAACGGAGGGGAACTAAAATGAAAAGAAATTTTGCAATTATCATGGTTTATGTTGCGCTTATTAAGCTTGGTCTTAAAACTCTTGACTCTATTAAAGACCCTGTTACCCGGCAGCAGGTAGAAGAGGCGCTGAATAAATAACACAGATTAGGAGAATTTTATGCCGTCAATTTTTCAAAGAGCACGTTCTGGGTGGAACGCTTTTTTAGGAAGAGATCCGACGAGACATGATGATATATATGAATCGGGTTTTAGCTATCGCCCAGATTACGTACGATATTCATATGGAAATGGTAAGTCAATCGTATCCAATGTGTATAACAGGATAGCCGTGAGCGTCGCCGCTATAGAATTTAAGCATGCAAAGGTTGATGAGAATGGCCAATATATAAGCACAATGGATTCATATCTAAACGATTGTATAAACATAGAGGCAAATGTAGATCAAACAGGTCGAGCGTTTATTCAAGATATTGTTGAATCCATGCTTGATGAGGGTACCATTGCCGTGGTTCCGACTGACACCGATTTCGACCCTACTGGAGAAAGTGAAAGATTTGATATTTTTGAAATGCGGGTTGGACGGATTATAAAATGGATGCCGTCTAGTGTAATGATTCGTGTCTACAATGAAAAAACTGGAATGTTTGAAGACATCCGGATGCCAAAATCATCTACCGCTATTATTACCAATCCATTCTATTCAGTGATGAATGAGCCAAATTCGACACTCCAACGTCTAATACGTACAATTCATAAACTGGACAAACTGAATGATGAAACCTCAAATGATAAGTTTAACATGATTATCAGTTTACCATATGTTATTCGGACAGAGGCGAGACGGCAGGAAGCCGAAAAAAGAAGAAAAGAAATTGAGAATCAGTTGGCCAATTCTAAATATGGGGTAGCGTATACAGAGGCAACCGAGCATGTAACCCAGTTAAATCGTCCAATTGAAAATAATCTCTGGGCGCAGGTGAAGGAGCTTACAGTCGAACTTTATAATGAGCTTGGATTAACGCAGGCAGTTATTGATGGTACAGCAGATGAGCAGGCAATGATCAATTTTTATAACAACACAATTGTTCCTATTTGCTCCGCAATCTGCGACGAGTTTATACGTAAGTTTTTATCAAAAACTGCACGTGCTCAAAATCAATCAATTACATTCTTCCGAGATCCATTTAAACTTGTTCCGGTTAGTCAGCTTGCTGATATAGCAGATAAGTTTAGGCGGAATGAAATCATGAGTTCTAATGAAATACGAGCTACAGTCGGCATGAAACCGTCAGATGCTCAGAATGCCGATGAACTTCGTAATCCAAATCTAAATGCAGCTAAGACTGAATCTACAGATGACTCCCAACACAATTTACAAAGTAAAGAAGGTGTAACAAATGCATAATAACTATGATTTTGCTGGATGGGCCACAAAGAATGATGTTTTGTGCACTGACGGCAGAGTAATACGTAGAGATGCGTTTGCCAATCAAGATGGTACGGAGGTTCCACTTTTATGGAATCACAGGCACGACTCGGAAGCTGAAGTTCTTGGCAAGGCTTATTTGGAAAATCGCCCAGAGGGAGTGTATGCATACTGCTATTTTAATGATACAGATGGCGGTCAGCGTGCAAAAAAATTGGTTAAGCATGGCGATATTTCTGCGTTGTCTATCTGCGCTAATCAAATAAAGCAGATTGGTTCAGATGTTATTCACGGTCTTATCCGAGAAGTATCTCTTGTTATTGCAGGAGCAAACAAGGGTGCCAGTATTGATACGGTAATGGCGCATGGCGAAATTAGTGAGGAAGAAGCAATAATCTCATTCGTTGGGTATGATAATTTGGAAGTGTACCATGGTGATGAAGATGGAAAGGAAATAAATATGGATGAAGAAAAGAATCAGCAGGATAAGAAAGAAGAGACTGTAGCTGATGTCTTTAACACTCTGACTGACAAGCAGAAGGAAGCCGTCGCAATTATCATTGATCAGATTCTTAAAGATGAAAAGGGTGTCAAGGATGATGAATCCGGCGAGAAGAAAGATGTTAAACACTCTGACTCTCTTAAAGAGGAGCTTAATGATACTGAAACAGTTGAAGATGTTTACAACACATTGACAGACAAGCAGAAGAGGCTTGTTAATTTTCTTGTCAATAAGGCTTTTGAAGATGCAAAGTCTAATAGTAAAGGAGATAATTCTATGAAGCACAATGTTTTTGATGGAACCGCTGAGCATGATAATGTGATTTCTCATGCTGACCAGATGGAGATTCTGAATATGGCAAAGAACCCTACGGTCGGCACATTTAGAAACGCACTTCATGCTTACGCAGACGATAATGGCATGGAGCTTATGCATGCTGAGACGGCCGCGGCTAGTGGCGTTAAGCCGAATATGGTCGAGCAGCTTTATCCTGACTATCAGGATGTAAGACCGGGCGAGCCGGATCTTGTAACTAATGATCAGTCGTGGGTGACTGCGGTTCTTAATAAGGTTGAAAAGAGCCCCATCTCCAGAGTTCGTACCAAGGCGGTCGATATCCGTGAACTTGAAAAGACTGGCGCTAGAGGATATAAAAAGGGCAACAAGAAGGTAGTTAGCGCTAACTCCTCCGTGCTTCGCAGAACGACCGATCCGCAGACGGTCTATGTTAAGGGCGCTCTGAATAGAGATGATATTGTCGATATTACTGATTTCGATTACGTGAAGTACATGTATGGCGTTGATAAGCTCGTTCTTAACGAGTCTCTTGCCACGGCAATTCTGATCGGCGATGGTCGTGATGATTCTGATGAGGAGAAGATCTTCCCGTCTCATATTCGTCCTATTTGGACTGACGAAGATATTTACACAATGCACGTTGACCTTGAAATGGATAACGCGGATAAGGCAGCGTTGCAGGGAAGTGGGACCGATACGAATTTTGGAGAGGGCTTTGTTGTATCTGAAGCAATGGTGTCCACTATTCTCAACGCGAGTGAGGAATACAGGGGTACTGGCACACCGGACCTGTTTGCTCTTCCTAGCACGGTAAATAAGATGCTGCTTGCTAGAGATAAGAACGGCCGTCGTATTTATAACTCTATTGCAGAGCTTGCCACTGCGCTGGGCGTTGGTCATATTTATAAGGTAAAGCAGTTTGTTGGAAAGACTCGTAAGACTTCTGAAGGAAAGACAAAGAAGCTGCACGCCATTTATGGCAATCTTGGAGACTATACCACTGGCGCTACTAAGGGCGGGCAGATCACTAGCTTCAATCAGTTTGATATCGACTTTAACCAGATGAAGTCCTTGATCGAGACTCGTACGTCTGGCGCGATTTCGCGTGTTCTTTCCTTTATTGCAATCGAGGAGACTGTAGAAACTAGCAGTATTGGCGGCTGACGCTAATGATCAAAATGGAGGCAAATATTCATGAAATGGTTTGGTGTTATAGCGTTCAGCAATCAGGTAGAGACTAAACCCGGAATTTGGGAAGATAGGCCGGAACGACGGCAATATTTTGGTGATATTATCCGAAATTCAAAGAGAGACCAATTATCCGACCAGATCAACGCTGATATTGCAGTAACGAACCAGCTCAGTGTGATAGCTGATCCTTACCTTGTGAATTGCTTCCATTCGATTTTATACGTTGAATTTATGGGTTCAAAGTGGAGAGTCAGCTCTGTTGAAGTGGGATACCCTAGGCTGACTCTTACTTTCGGAGAACTCTATAAGGGAGATTATGATGAGGCCCAGAACGGAACTCCATGATATATTATGTAATGTTCTTGGGTCGAGGAATTGCTATTATCAACCTCCCACAGGAACACAAATTAAATATCCCGCCATTATATATTCATTCAATAGAATAACGACGATGGCGGCTGACAATAAAAAGTATCTGAAATGTAACAAATACACAATAACACACTGCTATAAATCCGTAAAAGAATCTTTGGTTGAAACATTACCGGAGGCTCTTTTTTATTGCTCATTTGATAAGAGATTAATAGTCGACGGGATTTATAACGATGTATACACCGTATATTTCTAAAAAGAGAGGAAAATTAAATGGCTGAGCATAAAAAGCTTGTATGGGATGCTGTCGGGGAAAAGCGTTATGAAACTGGTACCGATAGAGGTGTACTTTATCCTCAGGTATCTGGAGCATACCCTAAGGGTGTTGCGTGGAGCGGATTGATTTCGGTTACACTGTCTCCGTCTGGCGGCGATGAGAATGCGTTCTATGCGGATAATATTAAGTATGGTTCTATTCGAGGGGCAGAGGACTTCGGCGGGACGATCACGTCTTATTATTATCCGGATGAATTTGCAGCTTGCGATGGGTCGACAAGTGTCGCTACTGGAGTTACCATTTCTCAGCAGAAGAGAACTCCGTTTGGCATGTGCTATCGGTCCCTGATTGGCAATGATGCTGACGGAATTGGCCATGGATACACTCTGCATCTTATTTATAATGCAACGGTTTCTCCGTCCGAGAGAGAATATCAGACTGTGAATGATTCTCCGGAAGGAATTGAATTCTCGCATGAGTTTTCGACTACTCCTGTAGGAGTGACAAAAGTTGAGGGGGCAAAGCCTACAGCTCTTCTTGAGATCGACTCCACCGTGGTGGATGCGGAGAAACTGAAGCAGCTTGAAACTATTCTGTATGGTTCTGATTCTGCGGATGCTAGACTTCCGCTTCCGGACGAGGTTATTCAGTTGTTCAAAGGTTAACAAGAATCATTATATTTCGCGCTACTCCCCGATCAGTTTTTAATGAATTGGTCGGGGGGAACTTTTTATTTTTGAAAGGAGCAATACCTATGTTTAAAATTACAGAATCCTATACTGATTACGACGGAAATCCGAGAACAGAAGATTTTTATTTTAACTTCACAGAAGCCGAGATCACAAAGATGCAGTTTGGGACCACGGGAGGACTCGCTGCGATGATTAACCGTATCGTTGCTGCTCAGGACACTCCTAGGTTGATTGAAATCTTTGAAGATCTTATTAAAAACGCGTATGGTATCAAATCACCAGATGGCAGACGTTTTATCAAAAGACCGGAACTTACTGAGGAATTTACTGAAACGGAAGCATATTCGCAGATTTATATGAGACTTGCGACCAACGCCGAAGCTGCAACGGAATTTGTTAACAATGTTGTTCCGAAGAAGCAGCAGGAGGAAGCAAAGACAAGTGTAATTCCTGCGGATTTTAAGAAATAAATGAGGTGGTAGAGAATGCTTGAGGTGAATGTCCCGGCAAGGGAATATTGGGATGCTCAGAAAGAAGAATTCTTCAAAACGAAAGAAACAACCCTACGCCTTGAGCATTCTCTCATTTCTCTTACAAAGTGGGAGCAGAAATATAAGAAACCGTACCTTAGCCAAGGCCCCCAAACGACAGAAGAAAGTATGTATTACATTCAATGTATGTCGCTTGATAAAAACATAGATCCGTATGTCATAGCAGAAATACAGTTTCACCCCGAGATTTTAAAAACAATCGAGGAATACATTCGTGATCCTATGACTGCGACAACAATAAACTCTAATACAAAAGAAAACCATACGAAATCAAAAGAGATACTCACAAGCGAGCTAATATATTATTATATGACAGCTCTAAATATCCCTTTTGAATGTGAAAAATGGCATTTAAATAAATTGATTACCCTGATCGAGGTTGCGAATGTAAAGAATAATCCTAAGAAAATGTCGAAGAATGAAGTGATGAAACAAAATACTGCTCTTAATAAAGCGCGAAGAGCGAAATATCATTCTAAAGGCTAATTATTAGCCAAAAAGATTCAGCAATAATATTACTATAAACATCAATACCAGTAATCCATACATCATACCAGTTTCTATCAAATTATTTTTTGAAGTGTTTTGTGCATTTTCATGCTGGTATTTTAACCGATCTCGCTCAACTGCACTAATATCATTGTGGGTAATATTAATATTCTCTGTATGGACAGAGTCGTCATGTACTAAAATTTTTGTTCCACAATAGGTGCAGTAGCAGAAATTTATCCCTTCTTTCACTTCTATATCTGCTTTGCAGTTTGGGCATTTCATTGAAATTAACTCTACCATTATTTTTTATCCCTAGGTTTAGATATCGTGGTAACTTCTTTATTTTTATAGAGAATAGAAGTGGTCTTTGTATCGTTTACAGCATCGTAATGCGATATGCCGGGCAATCCACGTTTTTCTGTTCTGAAAAATGTAAGACTATCCCCGGGATTTTTTACAGGTGCATCATCGTTATCTTTGTTGAATAAACTTAAGAAACCCATAAACCGATACCCCCTATTGAGGACAATTATACCACTTAGCATGAAGTATTCAAGGTGATCAAAATGGCAAAAACTATGACGATTGGAATGAGAACAAAAGGCGATTTTAATAATTCATTCAAGTTTTTGCGAACATTAAAGGAGCGCAGATTTCTTTCACAACTTGATAAATTCGGTGAACAAGGCGTTGAGGCGCTGCGCGAGGCAACACCAAAAGATAGCGGTCTTACTGCCGATTCGTGGAATTATGAAATTACAAATGATGGCTCTAAGCTGTCGTTGATTTGGTATAACACAAATATAAAACCCGGTTATTACAATGTAGCAATCATGATTCAATACGGTCACGGAACAGGAACAGGTGGATGGGTAGAGGGGATTGATTATATTAATCCTGCGTTACGTCCGATTTTTGATCAAATCGAAAAAGATATTTGGGAGGAGGTGCGGAACTCTTGAGCAGTACAATAGATGAACGTGTTGTTCAAATGCAGTTTGACAACGCACAATTTGAATCTGGTGTTCGGCAGACTCTTCAGTCACTGGAAAAATTAAATAACTCTATCGAAGAAAATACAAAAAAGGGTGGTGGAGCATCTTTAAACTGGCTTGAGAAGTCGCTTTCTGCTGCCGATTCTAAAATAATTTCTATTCAACGAAATGTGCAAAATCTGAAAAATACATTCTCTGTTGCTGGTGTTGTTGGTCAGCGAGTTGTAAACAACATTACAGACTCTTTATATAAAATGGCTATTAATTGCGGTAAGACTCTTACTGGCATTAATAGTATGACCTCTGGATTTGATAAATTCGGGCAAAAAACAAAGGCGGTTTCAACCTTGATGGTTGCTACTGGGGCTTCTTTGGATGAAGTAACAAAAACTGTAGATGATTTGGCATGGTTCTCAGATCAGACTTCGTATAATTTTACCGATATGGTTGATAATATGGCGAAGCTTACTGCGTCAGGTGAGAAAAATCTTAGTCAGTTGGCTGTTTCCGTCAAAGGTTTTGCTTTGGCAGGCGCTAGGGCTGGTGTTGGTGCCGAAAAAGTATCTCATGGCATGTATCAGTTATCACAGGCTGCTAGTCGTGGATATATTATGCTTCAAGATTGGCAGCAGGCATTTGGTCTTACTAATATAGCATCCGCTACGTTGAAAAAACAGCTCATTGAAGCTGGCGGTGCTAGTGCAATTGCAGCTGGTGCCAATAGAGATTTTAATGGATCTCTTCAAAAAGGCTGGCTTACCATGGATGTATATAACAAAGTCATGAGTCAGTACACAGCTGGAATTAACCAAGCCAACTGGGATACGGAAGAATACACTTTTAAGAATAACGAAGCGACAAATTCTACAACAGAGTTCTCTAAGGCGGCGTTTCAGGCAGCGCAAGAGTGCCGCACATGGTCTGATGTTGTTGACGCTGTAAAGGACGCAATTTCTACTGGATGGTCTAATAGTTACGAGCTTATCTTTGGTAATGTTAATGAAGTGCGAAAGCTTTGGACTGGTATCTGTAATTACGCAATTGATATTTCTGACCGTTTTACATCTGCAAGAAATAATCTTTTAGCCGAATGGCGGAATGCCGGAGGAAGAGACGAACTACTTAAAAGCTTTGTTAATATATTGAATGGTGTTCACAGACTTATTCAGCCAATTAGAGAAGCGTTTCAGGAAGTATTTGGCGGAATAAATGGAGAGAGATTAGCAGGAGCGACCGCTTCTTTACAATCTTTTACAAAAAGTATTCAGCTCTCAAAAGAGCAAATGATTGAAGTTAAGAAAGTATTTCTTTCTATATTTAACACCATCAAAACCGTTTTCAACGCATTAAGTCCATATAAAAAACAAATCCTTATATTCTTTACTGTGCTGACAGTTTTAAAGTCAATTCAAGGATTAATGTTGGGCGGTCTAGGCTTTGGATCATTTGCCGCCATTCTCAAAATAATTGTTGGGCTTGGTATACTTGGTCATTTCACAAAGCTTAATAAAGTAGTTGGCGTAACGATATCTATATTACAAAAATTCGGCTCGACGATATCTAATGTTGCCAGTAGAATTGGAGGCTCTAAAATTCTCCAAGGGTTGATTACTGGACTTAAATTGGTAGGCGCAACGATTGCGTGGCTGGTAATTCAGGCTGTAAATGGAATTGCGACTATAGTAAATAAAATTAGATCTTCTAATGTCTTGGATAGCTTACTCAAAAAATTGTCTAGTTTTAAAGAGTTTGCTGTCGGGGTTATAAACAAACTTGCAGAAAGAATTACTGGCGTAAAAGATTTTAAACTTGATAGTTTTGATAACTTTTTGTTACTCATTAAGGGTATTGCTACTGGGATAGGGACAGTTGCCGGTAGTGGAATTAAAAATCTTTCTAAGTTGTTTAGTGGACTTACCACTCCGTTTTCAAAGCTTATTGAATTGTTGAAAGGTGGAGAAAAAACATTTGATAGTGTCAATGGTACAGTTGACAAATCAAGGCCATTCATACAGGGAATGTCTGGCGACCTTTCCAAGATGAGTACGAATATTCTTGGGGTAAATGCTGCTACAGGGGCATTTGTTGAACAACTATCAACCTTTTCCAAAAGTGGTAAAGGAATATTTAAAAATTTTGCTACATTTCTTTCAAAAATTAATTGGCAAAACGTATTTGCTGTTGGTGCTATTGTTTTATATCTTTTAGAAATCAGATCCTTATCTAAAGGCGTTAGTAGTTTAGCTAATGTGTTCACTGAGTCTTCACAGACTATAACAAAGTCTGTCAAAGGTTGCTTGACAAGTATAAGCGGTTTCTTTAAGTCTCTAACTGCCGAAAATAAGACTAAGAGGTTTAGAGATATCGCTATTGGGATTGGCCTTATTGCTGGTTCTCTAGCGTTACTATCTATGGTTGCCACATATAATAGTGATGGCTTAGATCATGCGCTTGTTGTATTGGGGGCGATTGCAGTTGGTCTTGTTGGTCTAACATACGCCATATCTAACATTTCTAACAGTATCAATCCGGCTGGAGTTGTTGCAATTGGTATAGCTCTCGCTGAATTTGGTGCAATTCTTTTGGAAGTCAGTGTTATCCTTGGAATTATTACGGTTATAACTACGCATTTCATCAATTCTTCCTCATCATTGGGAGAAGCAATAGGAAAAATGTTTACTCCTGTTGCTGTTCTAATCACAATGTTTGTTGGGTTAGGCATGGCGCTAGCAGCTGTTGCCGCTTTTTCTCCAATGCTTTCAACGGCGGCAATGACGTTACTCAAGCTTGGCGGCGGTTTAGCAGCATTTGGTGCTGGTCTTACTGTGTTCAATATATCCATTATTACAACCATAGTACTGATTAAAGTTATACTTGCTCAACTCGCTTTATTTGGAGCGGAAATCGTAGCGGCAGCTGTTGCATGGACAAAACTGAGCACCGGCATGAAAGCCGCAAGTCTTGTTGGCCTCATTGTTGGCATAGCAGGCGCAATAGCGCTATTTTATGCAGTTGTTAAAATCGGAAAGAAAGTCGTGGATGATCTTGCCGGGATGACGCTCAAAATGGCTATGTCTATATTTGTTCTTGCTGGAGCAGTAGCAGTTCTAAGTAAAGCGATGGCGATACTTGGAAAATATGGTGGGGACCCGATACGCGATACAAAGATTCTGGCGGCCGCAATTGGAGGCCTTTATGCCATAGTGCTTATAGCGTCACAGAGCACTGTTCTTAAAGCAGCTAATAATATAAGTACTCTTTCTAAAGCTCTTTTAAGATTTGCAATTGCGCTTCTTGTCGCGGCAGGAACGACTGCTTTATTTGGAAATATGGATTTTTTTGTGTTAATGAAAGGTTTTATTGGTATTGCCACTACATTGTTAGCGTTTGGGGCGGTATTGAAAGTCCTAGACAAGGTAAATGTAGGAAAAATTGCTGCGGGCATTCTTTCACTAGTAGTCGCAATGTATCTTCTTACACCTATATTTGCGTTATTTGGTGTTGCGTGGAAACCAATTATTATCGGCATTCTTTTGGTCGCAGCTGCAATGATATCGTTGGCTGGAGCTGTTAAATTGATGGATAAGGCACAACCAAAATCTGTCATATCGATTGTTACTACTATGATATTGGCAGTTTTGGCCATAGGTCATGTCTGTCAGGAATTATCTAAGATACCAGTAGATAATCTTGCAGCGGCTACTGCGGCAATAGTCTTCTCATTTATTGCACTTGGTAGCTCAGTAGCCTTGCTCTCCGGCATGTCAAAATTTGTAGAAAAAATAAATATTTGGCCGATACTTGCAATAACGTTGTCGCTGGCTGGTGGATTAACGATTTTGACATTGGCTTTTTCTCAGCTGTCCGGCATGCCAATAGAATCCATTATAGGATTATTACTTACATTTACAGCCTGTATTGCAGGATTAGCTATTGTATTTAAATTTGTCGGAGTAGAAGTGAATGCTGCTATTCCGGCAATGGTAGTAATTATTGGAGTGCTTATTGCCTGCGCGGCAGTGGCCCTTGCTTTTGCAGCTGCTATATATATTGTGACAAGTGCTATTTCGGCGTTTTTACCATCAGTAGAACAATTTATTGGATTCCTTGTTTCTATGGGGCAATATTCCGATGTCTTAGGGTCGCTTGCTGGACCGCTTGTACAGGTTGGCGCTGCCCTTATTGTAGTGTCGGCAGCGTTATATCTTCTTGGGCCTGCCTCAACCATTGCCGGAATTGGATTAACAGTATTCGGCGGTGGTCTTACCATTGCAGCAAAAGCGGTACTGATCGCAAGTGCTGCAATTACACAGTTAGCAGTTGCATTCGAGTCAATAAAATCACTTGCTAGCGAAGCAATATCGTGGGGTGCTGATTTAACCTCAAATATGGCGTTCGGTCTTCTTAGCGGAGTTCGCGATGTTGCGGGTGCAGCACTTTCAATTGCTAAAACTATTTGGGCGTACTTGCACCAGTCAACTGCAGAGATAGGTCCGTTGAAAGATACCAACATATGGGGATTTGATCTGGATACGAATATTGCCACATCAATGCTTAAAGGAATTCCACTTGTTGGACAAGCTGCCGAAGCTGTCGGCCTTAAGACTAAAGATGGTTTTATAAGTGCAACAAAAGGGGCTGGGGATGAGGCTGCTAGCGGTATCCTTGGAGAATTTGGGAGTTATCTTGGTCAATTTTTTGGTCTTGGGCAGTCTGCTGGCCTAAGTCTCAAGAGAGGTATAGCGTCTATAGCTGGCAGGTATCTCTCGCCAAAATCTGAACGCATTGCAAGAGAGTCGGCAGATACTAGTGAGTACATAGATCTTAAAAATTATGGAAAACCTAAAAAAGCCGTTGATGTCGATGATAGTGACATATTTAGTTATGAAGATCTTTTAGGATCACTTAAGGATGCAAATAGTGGCCTTGCAGATTCTTTCGATGACGTTGCCGGTTCTGCTGGTAAGGCGGCAAAAAAAACTGGTGGTGCTGGTGGTGCATCCAAAAAAGCAACCGAATCTCAAAAAGAGTTAGCTAAATATCTCAAATATTCCAACGAAGTGCTCAATACATTTGGGACTTCTTATGGTGGTGTGTTGGCTCTAGTGGATGACGTTTCTCCTATGATTGCGGCTCAGTCCGCATTCTCTGAGTTATGTGCAGAAATTTATGCGGATGCAGAAGAAGCATCTGATTCTGTAAAAAAATCAACTGACGAAACCGCAAAAAACGCTAAAGACAAAGCAGCTGAAATTCGTAAAGCGTTTGTTGAAGCGTTCGTTAAAGTTAAAAAACAGGTCTCTGATGGAATTGATTTCTTCTCAAAGTTTGATATGAAACTTGGGGAAGCTCTTACTCCAGACCAGATTCTCAATAACGCCGACTCACAGATGAAAGGCTATAAGAACTTCTATGAGCGCGTGATGAATCTTGGGCTTAAAGGATTTAATAAAGATGTCATTCAGTCAATCATAGACGAGGGCGTTGCGGCGTATCCTAAAGTTTCCGGGATGCTCAAAATGACCGCAGATCAGGTTGATAAGCTTAATGAAAAGTTCGCCAATAAAAAGGCATTTGCCTCTCAGGCTGCAGCAATGGCTATGACGGCAAGAATGAATGTTATTTTAATTAGTCATCTTAAGACTAGGCTCAAAGCAGAGACTGCTATGAATGAAGAGATCCTGAAAGAAGCAAAAGCGTATAAGGATCTTGAAGCTAGTGGTACTGCTAGTATGAGCGATCTTCAGGATCAGTTAAAAAAGGTATCAGATGCTTGCGTAAAACATGGTACTACTCTTGAAGCTTATACTCAGAAAGTTGAAAAGAGTCAGTATAAAGTTAATGAAGAAATTATGAAAGCCGCTGAAGCTTATAAAAAGCTTGAAAGCAGCGGAAGTGCTACGTCAGAAGAACTTATGGCTTCATATAAGAATCTGACGCAGGTATGTGAGGAGCATGGGACAACCATTGAGGAGGTCACTCGGAAAGTTCGAGAAAGTGGCACAGTATCTAATCAGGTTATCTCCGATGCTATTGATAAGATGGAAAAGGCGTACTCTGTAATGTCTAGATTCCAAGATTATGCTGAGACGATTGGAGAGGGCGTTAAGTCTGCTCTTGAAAGTGCATTTGATCCATTCGGCGAGTGGGATACCAAATATGACCTTACTGGCGCAAAATTAGTTGAACGAGTTAATAAGTCGCTTGCTGGAATGAAAAAATACGCCGCGCAGATGACCAATATTGCCGTAAATGGTGGGCAAGATATAATCACTTATTTTTCTGATAAGTTCAAACCTGATATTATTAACGCAATGTCTCAGTTAGACGCGCCAGGAATTACTAGTCTTAGCGAAAAACTTCTTGAGATGAAAAATCTTGCTGAAACAGCAGGAGCAAACGCATCCGCACAATGGATGTCCCGCGGTAAGTTAGATGGTATGACTTATCAGCAGGCTTTTAATGAGTATACATCTCAGGCTAATTTCCTCAACACTGCAGTTCAGAATATGGGCAAACAGTTCTCTGCTACTATACAGCCCATCATGACGACATCTGCAATGGAATCTGTTAATACTTATGTTACAGCTATGGGCACTGGTTTTGAAGAGAATGCTCCAGCGGTTCAGAAAACTGGTCTTAATAACGCTATGCTGCTTACCGAATCAATGGCAGCAGGTGTTAATGAACAGTCTGGTGTGGTTATGCAGGCAGGAAGTAATTTGTCTCAGGCTGTAAACAATGCTGTAAGAAGCGTGCTTACTCCAGACAACGGTCATGCCATTGGCGCAAACTGGGGTTCTGGTCTTATTAATGGAATACGATCTCAGATTGCTGAGGCTCAGGCGGCGGCAGTTGAATTGGCCAATGCCGTTGCCAGTGCGACAGCAGGAGCTCTTGAAGTTCATTCTCCATCTAGACTTGCGTATAGAATTGGTAAGTTTTGGGATGAGGGACTTGCAAAGGGCCAGTTCGCTGGATTGGGCATGATTAAAAATGCTAGTGTGTCGGTAGCTGATACAGTTGTAAACACGATGCAGCGCGCTCTTTCTACTGCACGCGATATTCTTAGTGATGATATAAGCACACAGCCAGTCATCACTCCAGTTATTGATTTGTCTGATGCACAAAATGGCATGAGGCGTCTCGGTTCTATGTTTAATTATAATGGGTTCCGCGTGAACGCAAATCTTGGTCATATTACTACTAATGCCGATAAGTTGAGTGCATTACAGTCTGCAATGACTCAGGGTAACAATAGCGGAAGCAATATTAATTTCACACAAAATAACTACTCGCCTACTGCATTGTCTCGGCTTGACATCTATAGACAAACCAGAAATCAGTTGGCAATACTGAAAGGAATGGTTGGTGTAACATGATTAAGTCAATCAATGTAAAAAACTTTAAAGGCGAGTCGACAGATTTGGTGATGGGGGGCCCCGGTGATTCGGGGCTCTTCGTAACCAATATTACTGGTCTTGCCCCCACCGATGCAACAATTAACATGATTGATCTTGTGACATCAGATGGGTCTTTTTTTAATTCTGCGAGACTTGGATCGAGGCAGATAGTAATAACTTGCTTATATCAGTCTATACCAGATGGTGAGCAGGCAAGAAAAGCTTCATATAAGTATTTTCCAGTTAAAAAACAAGTAACATTAACTTTTAATACGGATAAAGTTGTTGCATCTATAACTGGATATGTTGAAAAAAATGAGGCAACAGTTTTTGACCAGTTATCAAGCTGCCAAATAACAATTGATTGCCCTGATCCGTATTTCTACGATGCAGGTGCAAAAAAAGAACTCATTACTTATTTTGCAGGTATTGAGCCACGATTTGAATTTCCTTTTAGTAATGAGTCTTTGGCTGAAAATTTAATTGAATTCGGTGCATATAAGCATGCTGATCGAGCCGTTATTGTTTACGAGGGTGACGCTTCAATCGGTATAAAGATGTATATGCATGCAATAGAAGATATTGATGATACTGGAAAAATTAGAGTGTATAACGTTGATACAGATGAAAGATTTATTCTTGACTGTGCAAAACTAAAAGCTGTTACTGGGGCTGGGTTTAGCAAGTCCGACGATATTGAATTTTCTACTGAGCGTGGAAATAAACATGTTTGGTTAATAAGAAACGGACGTAGAACAAATATTTTGAATTGCATAAATAGAGATGCAAGTTGGTTTGAAATTTCTAGAGGTCCGAACATCTTTTCATTTTTATCAGATAAGAATTGGCAATATATTCAATTCTATATCAAATCAAAGACAAGATACGAGGGAATTTAAAATATGACGCCGTTAATTCTTGATAAAAATTTTGAAGCAATTGGATTGTGTGATACATTCAAGTCATTTATTTGGGCCGATAGATACAACAAAGAGGGTGACTTTGAAATCGTTACAGTTGGCGATAAGGCTAAAGAAGAAATCTATCAAATCGGAAATTATATTTATGTAACAGAATCTGACCGAACAATGATAGTCGAAAGTTTGGAGTTAAAAACAAACTATGACGATGGCGACGAATTTATTATTTCAGGGAGATCTCTAGATAGTATCCTTTCAAGAAGAATTGTTTGGGGACAGAAAGATTTGACTGGTAATTTTCAGAATGCTATCCAAACACTTCTTAATGAAAACATAATCAGTCCGTCTGATCCATCTAGAAAAATTCCAAACTTCAAATTTAAAACATCCACCGATTCTACAATTACATCTCTGTCAATAGATACGCAATTTACAGGCGATACCCTTTACAAAGCTATTCAAGGGTTATGTGATCAAAATAACGTTGGATTCAAGGTTACAAGAGAAGGTTCTGACTTTGTATTTAGTCTTTATGTTGGCACAAACAGAACATATGACCAGACGGATAACTTATATGTGGAATTCTCGCCAAAATATGACAACATAACAGAAACAGATTATGTCCAGTCTTCAAAGAATTTGAAGAACGTTACTCTTGTTGGTGGAGAGGGTGAGGGGTCAGAGAGAAAATATTATACGGTTGGGAATACTTCTGTTACTGGTCTTGATAGATATGAGCTTTTTACAGATGCAAGAGGAACCTCTTCTAAAGTAACAGATGATAATGGAGAGTCTCGCGATCTCAGTACCAGTGAATACAACGCATTACTTAAACAAAAAGGTGATGAAAATCTTGCTAAAAAAGAAAACATGGCAACAAAGTCATTCGATGGAAAACTTAATGCTGACCAAATGTTTACTCTGAATAAGGACTTTTATCTTGGGGATGTTGTTCAGGTAGTAAATGAGTATGGCATACAAGGTGTGTCAAGAATTACGGAGATTATATACTCTTGGGATAATAACGGGCTTCGGATTTACCCGTCGTTTGATAGTGCAAAAGTAAACGATATCCAAACGTCTATTCTTAGTTGGGTCGATAAAGATGGATATTGGCATTCTATAGATAAGTAGAGGTGATTGTATATGGCTCTAACATATGGCTTTTTTAATTCACAAAACGGTGACCGGAAATACAACGCCGATCAGATGTCCAGTATCTTTGACGGAATTATCGAGGATGGTGTGTATATGACCATTGCAAACCGGTTTAATGTAGCAGCAGGAGATGGGATGAGCGTCACTGTGGATACTGGTAGGGCTTGGTTTAATCACACTTGGACTGTGAATGATTCAAAGTTGATTCTAGACATCGACAAGCAGATAGCACCACTTCATAGAATTGATTCTATTGTGCTAGAAGTTAATCATGCTCTTGATTATCGGCGTAACGAAATAAAAGTGATTAAAGGAATGGCTGAAAAAGATCCGTTGCCGCCTACATTGGAAGATACTACTGAGGTGTTTTATCACAAGATTGCCGATGTTTATGTTAAAAATACTGATGAAACAACAGCAATTAATGATTCTGATATAACAAACTATGTTGGGACTTCCACGTGTCCTTATGTAACCGCGCCTCTTAAAACCATCAATGCCGACCAGTTGCTTCAGCAATGGAATGCCCAATGGCGAGAAGAATTTAGTAATCAGACCGATGCTTTTAGATCAAAGTACGAAGAGTTAGCGACTTATACTGGCCTTGCACAGGAGCATTGGAGCGCGTGGTTTGCCAATATTAAGCATAATCTTAGTGGTGATGTCGCCGGGAATTTGCAACTTCAGATTGAAAAGCTAGGTAGTGTAACTGAAGTTACTTTATCAAAAGACAACTGGGAAGAGAGCGATGGGCGTTATCACCAGACAGTATCTCTTCCGGGAGCTATGAACGACAGTATTATTGAAATTCATGGAAATGTGAACGCCGCTATGGATACCGACGCACAAAAAGCTTATTTGAGAGCGTATAATGCTGTTGCTTGCGGATATGGGACTGTAACTACCGATTCGGTGACATTTTATACGTATAAAAAGCCAGTAACGACAATCTCTCTGAAAATAAAAGGAGTCTAAAATGGGTGAAGTTTTAATGCAACCGATTGGTGGGAGTGTATCATCGTCGGACGTAACCATTACAAGAGAATTACTATTATCTGGTTACACTGGCCTCACCGCAGATTCAAATGATGAGGTTGTTGACGGGCAGCTACCAGTGCATGAAGCAACAACAAACGCAATCAGTTGGGCTAGATCATCTGAGGGTAAAACCAACATATTAGTACCATCCGGTGGGTATATTAATAAGACTTCAAACGGGTATCCGGAGATTGTAGTAGAT
Source organism: Lachnoclostridium sp. Marseille-P6806 (assembly GCF_900625025.1). Taxonomy (GTDB): domain Bacteria; phylum Bacillota; class Clostridia; order Lachnospirales; family Lachnospiraceae; genus CAG-791. Next base: position 55,387 of record NZ_LR130578.1, on the reverse strand, counting down.
AATGAATTATATTCAAAGTCTGAGTACGATGCCCGATGGCAAGATGGCGTGGATCATGCTGATGGAAGAGTAAACACTGAGTCAGAGTCATATAAAGCTGGGTATACGGCAAGATCGCTTCATGTGGTGAAGCTCGGGGAGTGTAGAACAAATCCTCTTCCAAGTGGTCAGGGGACGTGGTCTGGAAATAAAGCATATACCTTTGATATAACCGACTATATCCAGTATGGTATTACAGCAGACAACATTGTTCTTAGAAACGCTGGTCTGTCATGGTATAGTCAGACTAATTTCATAAATTTCAGTGCAGGTGGTGGTAGCGCGGTATCGTCAACATTATCGGGGAGTAATGCTATTGTATATTGCCCTTATGCCGCTAATCGCCAATATTGGAATGGCAGTGGTTGGAGGCAGTGGGAGTGGTACACCTATTGTGACGCATATTTGATCTATTACGCATAACTATACTTGTTATATTTCGCACCAAGAGTCGTCATTAGTTTGGCGGCTCTTTTTATATAGATGAGGGACTAGATGACAGAATGGGATTTTTATCAAAACTTAATTAATTATATAACAGGGCCACAATTCGGCAACCGAGTTTTGCTCTGGTTAATTGTATTTATTATTGTACTTACAATTCTTCAGTATAGTAAATTGCCAGTATACCCGTGGTCGATGATAGGTCGCGCAATTGGTAAATCCTTAAATGCAGATATAATTCAACAACAGGAAAAAATACGCTCAGATGTCGAGAAGTTAAGGATAGAAATGAATAAAACAGATAGTGGCATACGAGCTGAAATAAAACTTATTAACCAAAATCGAGATATTGATAAGGTAGAACTCTGGAGGAGCCAAATTATTCGGTTTGCCGATGAGATACGAGTCGGCTTACGTCATTCTGAAGAGGGTTTTAATGAAGTCTTAGAAGCCATAACAAGATACGAGCAGTTTTGTATCGATCATCCCAAATTTCCTAATTCCAAAGCAACTGCGTCTATTAGGCTGATTAAGAAAACATATGAGCAATGTCTTAAAAATGATGCGTTTATATGAAAGGGCGTATATATGACTGCTGTAGTAATTGTAACTGGTGCACTTGCACTAATAATCATAACTGTGCTGGTGATCGGGACCTGCGTGATCGTCGCAGGCGTCCGGTATATGGATGAGTAAGAAAAGGAGAGAAAAGACATGACGGATAAAAAATTTGTTGAGTTGTGCAAAGGTAAAGTGGCAGAGTACTTCAATAATCGCAAAGATGCGACTGACAAAAACGGAAACATTACGACAGAGGATGTTTTCGTCGTCTGGATGTGTAAGGCGCTGCAGAACTGGAAAGCGCTGCTCAGCACAACTGTTTCGGACGGTATGTACTACGAACTGACTTTTAATGGAGACAAAAGCGAGCTGTATCTTGACGCCTACAAGAAGTGGGAAAACAGGTGCATCAAGGTAGGGATGTAAGTCCGCAGTTGCAATGAAAAATGACAAAACTCTCGGCTAGCGCGCAGGCTGGGGTTTATGGCTCTTCGGGAAATCGGAGGGCCTTTTTATTTTATAAAGGAATTAGAGTCATGAAGCTAAACAAACTGGACTACATATTAATTATCGCTGTTATACATATGGAACTCTGGGGCACAATTTTCTTTGTTGGGTGGTGTTTATTTAATACAGAACCGACAACTTTAGAAAGCGTAATGATTCCAATATCCGCAATAGAGCTATTACTTGCCGCAGTGATCAAAATAAAGAAAAAACCTCAACCAGAGGCAGAACAATCTCAAATAGATGATATTGAAATTATTGATTTAGACGATGTAACAGACGAAGGAGGTCTAGGATGACAAAAGCGGATATGATTCGTAAGTTTACTTCAAGAAAGTTTTGGTTCGCAGTGGTAGCGTTTGTTAGCGCAATCTTGACAGCGTTTAACGTACCAGAAGCATCGGCAGCGCAGGTTACGTCTATTATTATGGCGTTTGGTGCATTGATTGCATACATTTTTGCAGAGGGATGGGCTGATGCATCCAGAGCACTTGGGCAGGGGATGATGGCGTCTACAGAGGAGACTGAGGATGAGCAAGATTGAATCGGCTATATCTTGGATGGAGCGCACCGCTAATGATGACTCTCATGGTTATGACCAAATTCATCGTTGGGGGCCTGACTATGACTGTTCCAGTGCTATAATCACAGCATGGGAGCAGGCTGGAGTTGCGGTTAAATCTAAAGGTGCTACATATACTGGCAATATGTATAGTGTGTTTATGAAATGTGGCTTTGCGGATATTACCAGCTCGATCAATCTGGCTACTGGAAAAGGACTGAGACGGGGAGATGTATTGTTAAATAAGAGACATCATACGGCTATGTTCTGTGGTGGAATGAAAGAAGTAGAAGCATCCATTAATGAAAATGGGAGAGCTATTAACGGGCTTACTGGTGATCAGACCGGAAGAGAGTTCCTCATCAGACGATATAGAAACTACCCGTGGGACTGTGTGCTGAGGTATAAAGAAGAGAGTATTGATAAGACTAATACGGCTCAGGTTGTGACTTCTGGGGCAACCTATTTTAACAGTTCTGCCGCAAAGGGAGTACGATTTGCTGTGGACCCGGCAAAGGTAACATCGTTCCTTAATATGCGTACAGACACCAAGGATAACGCTGGTAATCGCATTGTTGGTACGCTTCGTCCGGGTGAAGTTGTAATTTGGTACGGCTACTATAAGATTGATAAGAATGGGAACGCTTGGCTGTATATCTCTACCAATAGCATTGCCAATGCAAAAACTGGATATTGCGCAGAAGAATATTTAATTAAAAAGTAGTCGCTTTTATTAAAATTGCGTGCTATACTCAAAGCATCTTAGAACTTCCAAAGCCTACAGTGTACGCCATTATCTATTGATGGATTACAATAATGCGAATGGGAAACAACCCGATGGTGGGTATGACCGTGAGCACGGCTGTTTCCGTGCAACAGGCCGCGGAGGCAGGTAAGTTCTGAGAAATGGCGTAAATGCGCGGGTTAGAAGCTATGAGAACGTGTGGAAAACGCCGTGTAGCTAACACGTAGGTGACAAATATAAGCGATAAAACATGGGGATTGCATCTTAGCGGTGCTCCCCTTGTTTTATATCTGAATCTTCTCTATTTCCCTTTTCAGCTCCTCAATACTCCTATTAAACCTGCTCGGTGATGTCCGAAATACTGTGCTCGGCAATCCTTTTTTTTGATATCCGCATCATGAATTACACCTTCAATATGTTGCGATCGTATATTGTGAATTCGCATCCGTGAAATAGGAGCCAGATGCTTTGCATGGATCCTCTCGTCCTTATTGAGATTCCCATCATCCAGTATCTCTACGGTATTCGAAGCATGCGTCAAATAATCAAAGAGATTGAAGTAAGAGTTTTTGAAGAATGCTACAGCCATCATCTCATCGATACAAAAGGCATCTTTATTGATTCCACCCGTGTGAAGGCGTGCGCTAATAATAAAAAGGCCGAGAAGAAGCTTGTCCATCAGGGAGCTCTCTTCTGCGAAAAGCAGCTGGAGATCGAGATCAATGCTGATCGACGACGGCATAGCTCCGCTTTTCCCTTATAAGCGCCCTATGACCAGGGAAATTATTCTGCAACCACCGTTCATTTTGCGCAAACAATCAGAAAGTGGGGCATAGAACCGTCCCCTGTCCCACTTTAAAAGCGACTGTTCTTTTATTATAGCTCAGCCTGTACTGGAATCCTGAGAAGTGATCTGGCCTTGTCCGGGCAGAAGAGCGGTCAGGTTTGACGGGTAAAGGAGTCCACTATGCAGTTTTCGATATGTTGTTGGATTTATACCGGTTACTTTTTTGAAAATGCGATTAAAGGTCTGTTGATTATGATATCCACATTCGTAACAGACCGTTGAAATATCCTTTTCAGTGTTCAGAAGTTGAAATTTAGCATAATTAATTCGCTGAGAATTAATATAACCGGCAAGGTTCGTCCCGAGAATATTTGAAAATATTCTGGACAGGGCGTATCGCCCGATTCCGAATTGTCTGGAAAGTGAATCCAGTGACAGATTTTCCAAAGCGTGATCACCGATATAGGAAATGATGCGAGTGGAAAGTTCTTTATTCACACTCTGATCCACCGGCATGGGTCTAAGATAAGGAAAAGCAAAACAGAATCCGGCAGAGATCAGAGAACCGACCAGTTCGCCAGTCAATAGTGCTCTTGGAATATGATTAAGCCTGTTTTCAATCCAATTGAGATCATCAGGAATATTGTCATTTCTAATAACAGGAATATGAGGATAGTACCCTTCAAGTTTCATTTTATAAAGTGGTAGAAGTTCCAAAGAACAATTAACTATATTAAGACTGGTGTGTGCATCATCGGAAAGAGTATGGTAATCATGTGCAATATTAGGAAAGATAAATGCGATATCTCCCTGATTAAGGATATGCCGTACCGGGCCTATCTGCATATCCAGTTTTCCCTCGATAACGTGAACGATTTCTATATATCTGTGAATATGTAAAGGATATTGCAGAGATGTTTTCTCATTAACAATAAAATAAGAATCGAGTTTGTTTTCATACAGCATCTTACTTACCTTACATATAAATAATTAATGAAATCCAGCGAAATTCAGTCAAAACTCTGAAATTCAGTCCATAGTTATTATATTGGAATAATACACATAAAAGCAAAAAATGTTAATAATTGACCGGATAAATGCGTGGTCATTGCAATAAATGTGTGCATTAACGAAAGAAAAGCGAAAAACGCAACGAGCGTTTGTATATAATTAATAATATCTTTTAGAAATTTCCGCTTTATTGGCTCATAAAGTATAAAAAAAACGAATGAAATTTCAGTATCGTAAAAAAATGCCCAAAACGGCGTAAAGAAAGAGAGGAAAATTATATGAAAAAGAAATTAGCAGTAAAGGCAATCAGCTCCGTGCTGGCAGGGACGATGGTCCTCTCACTTGGAGGGTGCGGAAGCTCCGGATCTTCGAGCACGGCAACAACTCAGTCCGCAGCAGCAGAGACTACTGCAGCAGAAGCTGAGGCAGATGATGCGGCAGCAACCGAAGAGGCAAAGGCTCCGGAAGGAAGCATCGAGCTGGCGTATAACCTTACAACAGATGATTACGCTGTATTCCAGCAGATCATTGCTGATTTCACAGAAGAAACAGACATTCAGGTAACTGTTAATAATCTTGGCAGCGACTACGAATCTGCCATGAAGACAAAGATGGCCTCCAACGATCTTCCGGATATGTGGGTTACTCACGGATGGTCACTTATCCGGTATAGCGAATATATGATGGATATTTCCGATCAGCCTTGGGTAGAGAAGATTGATTCCGGTCTGAAGGACGTTATTACCAATGATGACGGGGAGCTGTTCATCCTGCCTATTACGCAGGCCGTTGCATCCATTATGTATAACAAGGATGTTGTTGACGCAGCAGGCGTTGAAATTGCTGATATCCGTACATGGGATGATTTCAATGATGCATGCCAGAAGATCGCTGATTCCGGCAAGACACCTATCGAAATGGTTCTGACGGATGCTTATGATTCCTATACACTTGAAGGCCTCTGGCCGACTGAGTACACCAATGATGGTGTAGCAGATGCAGAAGCTAACAGAGAATCCCTGAAGGATGGCTCCTGGGATTGGACACAGCATACAGAAGCTTTCGATCTTATTCAGACATGGTATGAGAATGGCTGGATCAATGACGATTATGTATCCGGTAAAAGAGATCAGGTCCTGCAGGCACTCGCTAACGGCGATGGTGCATTTACACTGTTCTCAACAGAGAATATTCCTCAGATCCGTATACTGAATAAAGATGCCAACATTGGTATTCTTCCTTATCCGTCTGTTGCTGAAGATGCTCCTTCTTACTTTGGTACCGGCGAAGGCAACTTTTCCTGCTTCGGCATCTGGAAAGATACAGAGTATGCTGATGAGTGCAAGCAGCTTCTTGCGTACCTCGCTCAGCCTGAAATTGCATCTCAGATTGTTATGATCGATGGTGGTATCCCGGCGCTGACAGATACAGAGGTTGAGAGTGGCACAGATGCAGCTTATACTGCAGATGCATTTAAGGAAGCTCAGACTCAGTTCGATGGCGATCTGTTCTATGACAATTTCTTCGATCGTGAGTATCTTCCTTCCGGTATGTGGTCCGTTATGACCGATTCTGTTGATACTTTCCTTGCAGATGGCGATCCCGCTTCCGCTAAAGAAGAGGCAGTTGGCATTGTGGCAGATAACTACAATGATCTGATGGGCAACTAAGGATTACACAAAATCTTAATAATGGTTTTTAAGTGACATGGCGGGCTCTATTTCGGGAAAAACAGGACAGCTAACCCGGAGCGGGGCCCTTTTATACTTAAGACCTTTCAGTTAACAGAGTAGGAGAAGCATGTATGGATAAAAGATATAAAAAACTGGATGTGTACTACATACCGGCGATTGTTATCATATTGCTGTTTGTAGCATATCCTCTGGCTAACGCTTTTTATCTTTCGTTCTTTAACTGGAATGGGTATTCTCAGACAAAGGAATTTGTGGGGATAACAAACTACATTTCCATGTTCAATGATAAGAACTTCCTGGTTGCAATGAGAAATACGCTGATCTATGGATTCGGCTGTACTGCGCTGCAGCAGGTGATCGGACTTGCGATGGCGCTGTTTCTGAACAGTAAGTTCAAGGGAAGAGGCATTATAAGAACCGTTATTTACATGCCGGCCATGGTATCAGGCTTGATCATGGGCTATATCATGTATTTCTTTTTCCAGAGCAAAGGCGGTGTATTGAACGATATTTTAGCGTTCTTGGGTATGGGCGCCGTGAACTGGCTTGGAAAAGAATGGAATGCTATCGGGGTTATTGTATTTGTTAATACATGGCAGTTCGTTGGTATTTCCATGGTTATCTATCTTGCAGGTATTCAGGGAGTATCCAATTCTTATCTCGAGGCGGCAACGGTTGACGGAGCGAATTCGTGGCAACTATTCCATCATATTATTTTACCAAACCTTATTCCGGCACTTTCTTCTTCCGTTACATACAACCTGATCGGCGGTCTGAAACTCTACGATGTTATCATTGCAATGACAGATGGCGGTCCCGCAAAGAAAACCAACTCATTTGCAACCTACATTGCAAACCGGTATTTCGATTCAGAGCGTGCCGGATATGCTGCTGCGATCGGCGTTTTTTCTTTCGTTATGATCATGATTATCTCAATGACTGTTAACAGCTGCTTCCGCAAACAAGAGAGGAGCCTGGAATCATGATGAAAAATAAAAAGAAGTATACAGATACCGGAGAAGGAGTTATTCATGAGCCGGATGAGGTGGGATCTGTCTCCTTCCGAAAAAAAGACTGGTGGAAATATCTGATCGGGCTTTTCCTTCTGTTTGCTTATCTGTTTCCGTTTTATGTCATCATTAATGTATCATTGAAGGCATTTAACGATACATCTTCGAGAATTCAGCTGGCAAACCCCATATATTGGGATAATTATCAGAAGCTCATTCAAACCGGAGAGATTTTTAACGGTATTAAAAACTCACTGATTATTACAGTTCTGGTCCTTCTTGTTGAGATTATTGTAGGCTGTATGGCTTCCTATGCTTTGGCAAGACATCAGTCTAAATTTAATGAAGTTATCAGAAATCTGATCATGGGCGTCATGATGATTACACCGCTTACTACTTTGGTCGGTGTATATTCCACCATGTCAAAGATCCATGGGACTTCTACATATTGGGGGATCGTACTTATCCTGAGTGCGTTTGGTCTTCCTCTGGTTATTTTCCTGTACACCAATTTCATCGGATCGATTCCAAGAGCATTGGATGAAGCCGCCGCAATTGACGGTGCTAGCAATATGCAGACTTTTTTCCTGGTTATTCTGCCTCAGCTGCGGACGGTTACGATTACTGTTATTATTCTGCAGGGTGTAGGTGTATGGAATGAATATACGTATTCATACTATTTCCTGCAGAAAGCAGAGATGGCAACGATTACTCTGGTTATTAAGACTTTCTTCGGTTCTGTAATGAATGATTATGGTCAGGCGGCTGCAAACGCAGTTGTAGGTATGCTGCCTTTAATCGTCCTGTACCTGTTCCTTCAGAAATACTTTATTAAAGGCCAGGTGGATTCGGCAATTAAGAGCTGAGAGACTTGTATGAGAGTACCTGATTTTGGATATCAGAAAAAATCGGAGTCGGTATACAGAAAAAATTACGCCGTAGTATTAATAATCATATTTAAGGAGCATATATCATGTCACAGAAAATTGAAATGTTGGAAAAAAACCTTTATGTTGCATTCAACATTCGCGATGATGGCGTTGTAGAACTGGAAAAGTTTGTTCCGTCGAGCCTTAGAAATGCTGGAGAAGTCAAGATCGGCAATGGCAGCGGAAGAGAAATGGGACAAGTGATATATCCTATTATCGAGATTAATGTAACAGGAAAATCCACCCGCGGTACGCACGGCTATCGTCATAATTCCGGCAGTGCTTCACTGGATTTTAAGTATGTAAATCATGTAGTGAATGAACATGCTGCAGGAAAGAAACTGGTCATCACCCTCAAAACTGAGAGCGATATCTATGCTTATTATCACATGACTTTCTACGATGATATCCCGGTTGTTCGAGTTTTCACGGAACTGGAGAATAAGGGCACAGAGAGCTGGCCGGTAGAATACATTTCCTCATTCATTTATCAGAATGTCTGCGGAAACGGCAAGCAGCCTTATTTCGACAAAACTGATATTTATATCCCTTATAACAGCTGGGACTGTGAAGCTCATTGGAAAAAAGAGGATCTTACAGACCTTAATCTGTCAGGAATGGTGGTCGACGGATTCAATACACCGGGATTCGGCAACAACCGTTTTGCCTACACAGGCCACAGCTCCTGGTCATCCGTTGAATACCTGCCGATGGGAATCTGCCAGGACAGAGAAATGAAAGAAACCTATATCTTCCAGGTAGAGTCCTCCGGTCAGTGGCATATCGAGTACGATACGGAACTCGGGAAGAGACTGGCGATTGCATTATCCGGACCGACGGAGCAGGAACACGCGTGGTGGCTGAACCTGAAACCGGGAATCAAGTTCACGACGGTACCGGCAGCCTTTGGCGTTGTGGAAGGTGATGTTTCGGATTCTGTAGCGGCGCTGACTCTGTACCGCCGCGCGATGAGACGGCCGAACGACGATGATGAAAAGCTGAATGTTGTTTTCAACGATTATATGAACTGTCTGATGGGCGATCCTACTGATGAAAAAGAACGCGCTATCATGGATAAAGCCGCTGCAATGGGATGCGAGTATTACTGCCTGGACTGCGGCTGGTATGATAAAGGATACTGGTGGGACAGAGTCGGCGAATGGGTCGAATCTCCGGAGCGTTTCCCGAATGGTCTGAAAGCAATCTGCGATTACGCCAACGGCAAGGGCATGAAGATGGGACTATGGCTGGAAATCGAAGTCATGGGGACTGCCAGCGAACTGGCCGCTAAGCTCCCGGATGACTGGTTTGTATGCCGTCATGGGAAACGTCACATCGATAATAAGAGATACCTTCTGGACTTCAGAAATCCGGAAGTCTATCAATACTGCATGGACGTCGTAGACCGCCTGATCAACGATTACGGCGTGGGATACTTTAAGATAGACTACAATGTAACGCAGGGAATCGGCTCCGATCTGAATACCGAAAGCTGTGCCGGTGCGGTGCTTGGTCACTACGAAGCGCTTCACAGATGGTATGAAGAAATCTTCAGAAAGCATCCGGACCTCGTCATCGAGAACTGCGGTTCCGGTGCGCAGAGAATGGATTACGGCATGCTTCGCCTTCTGTCTCTGCAGTCGACCTCTGACCAGACCGATTATATTTACAACTCCTACATCGCGTCCAATGTCGCCTCTGCAGTAACACCGGAGCAGGCAGGAATGTGGGTCTATCCGTACGAGAATGAAGAGGAGCATGTTATCTACAATATGATAAACGGCATCCTGCTCCGCCCGTACATGAGCGGCATGGTGTGGAAATTCGGCGAACACACGATGGACCTTTTGAGGGAAGGTATTTCTGTATACAAGCGGATCCGCGGTGATATCCGTAAGGCTGTCCCGTTCTGGCCGGTGGGATTCAACAATATTCGCGATTCAGTTTTGGTTTATGGTGTCAAGACGGAGGATGTTGCATATCTTTCCGTATTCACGCCGAAGACCGATACCGCAGAAATTCCGCTTCATTTTGACGGGAAAATTATCGATAAGGTGGAGGTTATCTATCCTTCCAGGGTCAACTGTGAGTTTGAACTCAAAGATGGCGTCCTTTCTGTAAAGATGCCGCAGATGACAGCAGCAAGACTTTTCAGAGTTACTTTAAAATAACCGATTAAAAAGAGCGGCCGTAATGCTTCGGGCATTCGGCTGCCTTTTTGTAAAACAAAAACGCCGGCGATCTTCTGATGTGGGACATAGAACCGTAGCCTGTCCTACCATGAAAGGGAAGCGAACGGAATATACTGTAAGGCAGGTCGCCCATCCGGCGTCCTGGGGAGTTGACTTCATCAAAGTGGATGACGTCTGCGTAAAGTATGCTGTCATGAATGATGAATGGATGCTGACCTATGGCGGAGATGAGATCGAAATAATTCGCCGTGCAATTGATCAGTGTGGGAGAGCAATAGTCGTCGTATCAAACAATCTCTTTCTGTCGATCTTCCGCGGGACACAATCCTCTATCGGAAAGCGTACCACAAGCATGTGAGAGGATCATCCGTATGCCGTTTACGCGCCGGCGCGGTCCATCCGGGCCTCAAGAACCGGGACAAGTCCGTCGTGGTCGTTGTCATCGCGGGTGATGATGTCCGCGGCCGCGGCCAGCTCCGGGAGCTCCTTGATCCCGTTGCACATGGCGATGCCGAGTCCTGCCTCGCGGAGCATGCTGATGTCGTTTTCGGAATCGCCGGCGGCAATGCTGCTGCTGACCGGAAGGCCGAGCATGCGGCAGATTCGCTGCACGGCGGCACCTTTCCCGGCATGAACCGATACGATCTCGAGGTACCACTGGTTGGAGTAGAACGCGGAGGCTGTGCCCGCGAGCTCGTCGCTCACGCGCCGGCGGAGACGCTCGAGCTTTTCCGGTGCATTCAGTGCTATGGCAAGGCATTTGCACGGCTCCTGCGACATGCCGGAGCTGAGATCGGGGCCGGTCACACAAAGCGGCATGCGGTGCCAGCGCTGGTAGAATTCCGTCTCTTTTTCCGCGGACCGGGCGACGATGCCCGCCTCGTTGTAGCTTTGGATATAGACGCCGCACTCGTCGGCGAGCTGCACGATTTTCCGGACGGCGTCAAAGGGAAGCCCCTCATGAAAGATCACGGCCTCCGAGCCGCAGTCGTAGAGCTCCGCGCCGTTGCAGGCGCAGAGGTAGAGGCCGGGGAAATCCTGAAGCAGATTGTCCTGCCGGACCATCTGCATATCAAAAAGCGTTCGGCCGGAGCTGAGCACGAGCCGGTTCCCGGCGGCGGCCCAGTGATTCAGCGCGTCCCGCGTTGCGGGAGAGATGTGCTTTTCGCTGTTTAAGAGTGTGCCGTCGAGATCGGCAAAGAAGAGCTTTGTTTCGGGAGAGATGTGAAAAACATGGTGCTTCAGCGCAAGCAGAACCGTCTCCGGGACAAAGAGCTTTCCGCAGTAGCCGGTGCCCATCTCGAGATCCCTTTTGTTTGCGCCGTGAAAATCGGAGCCGCCGGTCACAAGGAGGCCGTGCGCCTCTGCAAGGCGGCGAAGCTCTTCTGTCTCGGCGGGGGAATATTTAGAGTAGATGCACTCGAGGCCGCACATGCCGGCCTCTTTCATTTCCGCGACAAGAGAGGACAGCGCTTCCTTTCCCATCTGATACTGGAGGGGATGTGCGAGGACGGCGGCTCCTCCGAATTCGCGGATGAAGCGGACGGCCATCGCCGGTGAAATCTTGGCGCGGGGGACAAAGTATTTGCAGTGATCGCCGATATAGCGGTCAAAGGCCTCGGCGCGGCTTTTTACGATGCCGTGCGCCTCCATGTAGGCGGCGAAATGCGCACGGGTGATCACCGCACCCGGGTTTTCCGCCGTGAGACCTTCATAGGGAACCGGAAGACCGGCCTCGCACAGGAGGCGGCACATTTTCCGGTTCCGCAGATCGCGCGCGTCGGCAAATTCATGGATGCGCTCCTGAAATCCGGGGCTGTCGCAGCGAAAATAGTAGCCGAGCACATGGATGTCCCGGCCGTGATATTCGGTGGAAAATTCAATGCCGGGGATGACCTCGACGCCCGTGCCGCGTGCGGCGCGCTGCGCTTCCTCGATGCCGTCCGTGGTGTCGTGATCGGTCAGGGCGAACGCGGAGAGGCCGAGATCCCGCGCGTGGGCGACGAGCTCGGCCGGCGTAAGGGTACCGTCGGAGAAGGTGGAATGGACGTGCAGATCAACAGCATGCATGGGCGGTCACTCCTCGAGGACTTCGTCCTCCTCTGCGTCGGAGACATAGACGGTTCTGCGGCGGGCGTCGGCGTCCGCGGCGAGATAGCTGTCATAGTCGGTGACCTTGTCGATATAGCCTCCGCCCGGGAGCAGTTCGATGATGCGGTTCGCCGTGGTCTGCACAACCTGATGGTCGCGGCAGGCGATCAGCTCGACGCCGGGGAAGCGGATCATGCCGTCGTTCAGCGCGGAGATGGACTCCATGTCGAGGTGGTTCGTCGGCTCGTCGAAGATGAGGCAGTTCGCGCCGCTGATCATCATGGACGAGAGCTGACAGCGCACCTTTTCGCCGCCGGAGAGAATACGGACCTTCTTTACGCCGTCCTCGCCGGGGAAGAGCATGCGCCCCAAAAAGCCGCGGACGTAGGTAACGTCCTTATTGGCAGAATATCCCGACAGCCATTCGGTGATATTGAGATCGGAGTCGAAGAGGCTGGTGTTATCTTTTTTGAAATAGGACTGGGAGGTGGTGACGCCCCACTTGAAGCTTCCCTCGTCCGGCTCGAGTCTTCCCATCAGAATTTCAAAGAGTGTGGACTTGGCGAGCTCCTGCCCGCCGACAAAGGCGATCTTGTCATTGCGGCCCATCACAAAGGAGATGTGATCGAGCACTTTCACGCCGTTTATGGTCTTGCTGAGGTTCTCGACCGTGAGCACCTCGTTCCCGATCTCGCGGTCCGGCCGGAAGTCGATGTAAGGGTACTTGCGGGAGGAGGGGCGGATATTCTCGAGCTGAATCTTCTCGAGGGCCTTTTTGCGCGAGGTCGCCTGCTTGGACTTTGAGGCGTTGGCAGCGAAGCGGGAAATGAATTCCTTGAGTTCCTTGATCTTTTCCTCTTTCTTGCGGTTCTCCTCTTTCATCTGGCGGACCATGAGCTGGCTGGACTCGTACCAGAAATCATAGTTGCCTGCGTAGAGCTGAATCTTGCCGTAGTCGATGTCGGCGATGCAGGTGCAGACCTTGTTGAGGAAATACCGATCGTGCGAGACTACGATGACCGTGTTTTCAAAGCCGATCAGGAATTCCTCGAGCCATGCGATCGCGTCCATGTCGAGATGGTTCGTCGGCTCGTCGAGGAGCAGGATATCCGGGTTGCCGAAGAGAGCGCGGGCGAGCAGTACCTTGACCTTCTGCGCGCCGCTAAGCTCGCCCATGGTGAGGTGATGGAGCTCGGGAGCGATCGCGAGACCGGTGAGGAGCGTCTCGGCGTCCGTCTCGGCGTTCCAGCCGTCCATCTCCGCAAACTCAGTCTCCAGCTCCGCAGCGCGTTCGCCGTCGGCATCGCTGAAATCCGTCTTGGCGTAGAGCGCGTCCTTTTCTTTCATGATCTCATACAGGCGTGCGTTGCCCTGCATGACGGTTTCGAGAACCTCCAGATCGTTGTACTTGTTCTGGTCCTGCTCGAGAAAGGACAGGCGCTGCCCGGGCGTGATGGAGATGGTGCCGTTTGTGGTGTCGAGCTGTCCGGAGAGAATCTTCAGAAACGTGGATTTTCCAGCGCCGTTTGCACCGATGATGCCGTAGCACTCGCCCTCGACAAATTTGATGTTGACTTCCTCGAACAGCGCTTTCTTTCCGACGCGGTAGGTAACGTTATTGGCTGCGATCATGGAGCGGAGACCTCTTTCTTTGATGAAAACTTTCTACTATATAAATAATGCTGACTGCAACAACTGTCATTTTACAGGAAAAATAAGTAAATTCAACTGCTATAATTACCAAAATACGGTACAATAGCGGTGCTGTAAATGGCGGGACCCCGAAAAAGGAGATCCCGGACGCGGCCCGGAGGCGGTTCATGCAGGACGCCCGCGGCCAACAAACCGCACGAAGCAGAGTAGCCTGTGCGGCATAAAAAGGAACGACAGTGAGGCGGAGCGATATGGAACAGTGCGGTATGGAGTTGGAAAAGCAGGGAAACGGAGCGGAGACGGGAGAGGAAATCAAAGAGGCCCGGGGAGCGGACGGAGGCGGCAGGCCGGATGATCTGAGTATTTCCTATTACCGGACGCAGCTCGTGAATCTGTGGATCAGCGCAGAGAGCTTTTTCAAATGGACGTTCATCGGCGCGGTGGTCGGAATCATCTGCGGCCTGTTCGGCGCGCTGTTTTATCACGGGCTGGTGTTCTCGGACGCTTTCTTTCAGGTACATCACCGGCTGATCTTCCTGCTCCCGCTGGCGGGTGTTCTCGTCGTAGGGCTCTACCGGATCACCGGCTCTACGGGGCAGAATCTCGACACCATGGTTGAATCGGTGAGTCAGGGAAAGCGTCTTCCGCTGAAGCTTCTGCCTGCCGTCATCGGAGGCACGTGGATCTCGCATTTCTTCGGCGGCTCGGCAGGCAAAGAGGGGGCGGCCTTTCAGATCGGCGACACGCTGGGCAACTTCATCGCGCGCCTCCTCCGCCTTGATGCGAATGACGCGGAGCTGTGCTCCAGGGCAGGGATGGCAGCGCTGTTCGCGGCGATTTTCGGAACGCCGGTCACGGCGACCTTTTTTATCACCATGCTGACTACCTCCGGGAGCTTTTTCTCTATTTCCATGCTGCCCAATCTGATCGCCGCCATTGCCGCGCATCTTGTGGCGTCGCGCCTTGGCGTGCATACGGAGCGGTATGCCGTCGACATTCCGCTGTACGGAACGTCGGTTCTCTGGCGTGTGGCGGTGCTCTCGGCGCTGGGGGCCGTGCTGTCGACCGTGGTCTGCGACGTGCTCCACGCGACCTCGCATTTTATGCAGCGGCTTCTCCCGAACCGCTGGATCCGCGCGCTTGTGGGTGGCGCTCTGGTCGCGGCGGTCATGTTGCTCGACGGAACCTACGGCTACGCGGGGGGAAGCAGCTACATGATGGACGATGCGATTCTTCTCGGGACGGCGAGGCCCCATGATTTTATCCTGAAGCTCATTCTCACGGCGGTCACGCTGGGCGCCGGGCTCGTGGGCGGTGAGGTGATGCCGGTTTTCTTCATCGGTGCAACGTTCGGGGCCTTTGCCGGGCCGCTGCTGGGACTCCCCGGAGGCTTTTCTGCAGCGCTCGGCGTGATCGTGGTATTCGGCGGTGCGACCAACAGCCTCTTTGCACCGTTTGCTCTGGCGGGTGAGCTGTTCGGCGGTCTCGGCTCGGGCGGTATCGTATATTTTGCTTTTGCGAGCATCGTGAGCTACCTGCTCTCTGGCTACGCCAGCCTCTATTACAGCCAGACAATCGTCTTCTCCAAGTCGAGGGCGAGCTATATCGGCGTCCACGCGAACGACGCGCATTCCGACCGCAGCCTCTTTGCATGGAGGGCCCGCAGGAAGCGGCGGCGATGATGCGGGAAACTCCTCCCGGAGGATCCGCGGCAGGCATAGCAAAAAAAGCTTTTTCATGTTACTATAATTACATGAGACGGAGCGCTGTGCTTCGCTCCCTGCGCGGCGTGCGACCGGTACGGAAGCAGGGCGGCGGGCGGCTCCTGAGACTTATGAAAGACGGCTCTCTGTCATTTCACTAACGGATATGATGATTCTTAATTCTTTTCGGCTTCTGTTTACTGTTTTCGGCATATTTGCCGTACTGTACCTGCTGGCGATCATGCCAAGACTCTTGAACCGCCCGGATCGGACGGCTTTTCAGACAAAACTTTTCGCACACCGGGGGCTTCACGACAATCGGACCGGGGCGCCGGAAAATTCAATGCCTGCGTTCCGTAGGGCGGTGCAGGCGGGGTATGGAATCGAGCTCGATGTTCAGACGACGCGGGATCATGTCCCGGTCGTTTTTCATGATTTCACACTGGAGCGGATGTGCGGCGTCCCGGGAAAGGTAAGCGACTATACGTTCGAGGAGCTGCGCCGCTTCACGCTCGGAACAAGCGATGAGCAGATTCCGTCGTTCCGCGAGTTTCTGGATGAAGTGAACGGCGCGGTGCCGCTCATTGTGGAATATAAGGTCGAGGCGCGGGATCTCTCCGTATGCCGGATCTGTGCGCCGATGCTCCGGAATTATCCGGGCGTGTACTGCATCGAATCGTTTAATCCGCTGGTGCTTCTCTGGTACCGCAAGCATGCGCCGGAGGTCATGCGCGGGCAGCTCTCGGACGCCTTTCTCCGCAGCAGAAAATACTGGGGGAGGCATGCGCCGGGGATGTTTCTGCTGCAGATGCTGATGGAAAATTTCCTGACCGGCCCGGACTTCATCGCATACAATCATGAGAATCAGGCGAACCCGTCAAGAAAGCTCTGCCGCGGCCTGTACCGGATCGGTGCGGCCGCATGGACCATCCGGAGCCGGGAGCAGCTCGAGCGGGCGAAGAGACATTTTGACGTGTTTATTTTTGACAGCTTCCTCCCCGAGGAGGCGGACTTACTCTAGCAATCCTTCCCCAAAGGGATTGACTTCATATTATGTCATGTGCCCGGAGCGGCACAGAAAGGGTTAAGGCATGAGCAAAAGGGTATATCTGTTCACAGAGGGAAATGCCGGTATGCGGAACCTCCTGGGCGGTAAAGGCGCAGGCCTCGCGGAGATGACGAAAATCGGTCTTCCGATTCCGAACGGCTTCACCATCTCTACCGAAGCGTGTACGGACTACTATGAAGAGAACAAGACCATCAGCGAGGATACGCAGAGACAGATCTACGAGGCGATGAGCTGGCTTGAAGAGCGTCAGGGGAAAAAGTTCGGCGACACGGAGGACCCGCTTCTGGTTTCTGTCCGCTCCGGCGCCCGCGCATCCATGCCCGGCATGATGGATACCATTCTGAACCTCGGCCTCAACGATGTATCGGTCGAGGGATTTGCGAGAAAGACCGGCAATCCGCGCTTTGCCTACGATTCCTATCGGCGCTTCATCCAGATGTTCTCGGATGTCGTCATGGGGATGAGCAAGACCTTTTTTGACAGCATTCTGGACGGGACCCGCCGGGCGAAAGGCTATGTCTATGATTATGAGCTGACGGCCGAGGATCTGAAGGACATCATTTCCCGCTTCAAGGCGGTTTATGCGGAGAAGATGGGACAGGAATTTCCGCAGGATCCGAGAGAGCAGCTGATGGCGGCGATTCAGGCGGTGTTCCGCTCATGGGACAACCCCCGCGCCAATTCGTACCGCAGAATGTACGATATCCCGTATTCGTGGGGAACCGCGGTCAATGTGCAGGCCATGGTGTTCGGAAACAAGGGCGATACCTCCGGTACGGGCGTGGCGTTCACCCGCAGCCCCTCCACGGGAGCGAAAGGAATTTTCGGCGAGTATCTGATCAATGCGCAGGGCGAGGACGTCGTCGCGGGTATCCGCACGCCGCAGCCGATCACCAAGCTGCAGGAGGATATGCCGGAAGTCTACAAGCAGTTCATTGATTCGGCGAAGATTCTTGAGAATCATTATCGTGACATGCAGGACATGGAGTTCACCATCGAAGAGGGCAAGCTCTATTTCCTGCAGACCCGGAACGGCAAGAGAACCGCGCAGGCAGCTCTGCAGATCGCCTGCGACCTTGTTGATGAAAACATGATCACGCCGGAGGAGGCGGTGCTTCGCATCGAGGCGCAGTCTCTCGATCAGCTTCTCCATCCGAATTTTGACGTGCAGGCGCTGAAGAACGGACGCGTGATCGGACAGGCGCTTCCGGCGTCTCCCGGCGCGGCGGCGGGCCGCGTCTATTTCGATGCGGACGACGCGATTGCGGCGCGCACCGAGGGGCAAAGGGTCATTCTGGTCCGTCAGGAAACCTCTCCGGAGGACATCGAGGGAATGCACGCGGCAGAGGGCGTTCTGACCATGCGCGGCGGCATGACCTCGCATGCGGCGGTCGTGGCCCGCGGCATGGGCACCTGCTGCGTCTCCGGCTGCGGTGACATGACGGTGAATGAGGCGGAAAAATACTTTGAGCTTGGCGGCGTCACAGTCAGAGAGGGAGACTACATCTCTCTCGACGGATCCACCGGCAAGATCTATCTCGGCGATATCCCCACGGTTGAGGCGTCGATCACCGGCAATTTCGAGCGCATCATGAAGTGGGCGGATTCGTTCCGGAGACTCCGGGTCCGCACCAACGCTGATACGCCGGCGGACGCGGAGAATGCGGTGAACCTCGGGGCGGAGGGGATCGGACTGTGCCGCACCGAGCACATGTTCTTTGCGCCGGAGCGTATTCCGAAGATCCGCCGCATGATTCTCTCCGATACGACGGAGGAGAGAGAGGCTGCGCTGAACGAGCTGATCCCTTATCAGAAAGGGGACTTCAAGGGCATCTACAAGGCGATGCAGGGCATGCCGGTCACGATCCGTTTCCTGGATCCCCCGCTGCACGAGTTTGTCCCTACGACCGAGGAGGACATGCGGGAGCTTGCCGACGACATGAACCTCACGCTTGCGGATGTCCGGGCGCGGTGCGACGCGCTGCATGAGTTCAATCCGATGATGGGACACCGCGGCTGCCGTCTGTCCGTCACCTACCCGGAAATTGCCCGGATGCAGACGAGAGCGGTGATCGAGGCGGCGATCGAGGTGAACGCGGAGTGCGGCTATCACATCGAGCCGGAGATCATGGTTCCGCTCGTAGGTGATAAGAAAGAGCTGGATGTCGTCAAGAAAGTGATCGACAGCACCGCAGAGCAGGTTAAGGCGGAAAAGGGCTCCGATCTCGTGTACCATGTCGGCACGATGATCGAAATTCCGAGAGCCGCTCTGATGGCGGATTCCATTGCGGAGTCGGCGGAGTTCTTTTCTTTCGGGACAAACGATCTGACGCAGATGACATTCGGCTTCTCTCGTGACGATGCCGGCAAGTTCCTGCAGGATTATTACAAGAGCAAGATCTACGAGGCGGACCCGTTTGCCCATCTTGACCAGAACGGCGTCGGCCAGTTGATCGAGATGGCCGCGGCGAAAGCGAAAAAGGTGCGTCCGGACATCCATATGGGCATCTGCGGCGAGCACGGCGGCGATCCTGCCTCCATCGAGTTCTGTAACCGTGCGGGCTTAAGCTATGTGAGCTGCTCTCCGTTCCGTGTGCCGATCGCGCGTCTTGCCGCGGCGCAGGCCGAGATCAAACTGAGAAGAGAAGCAAAGGAGTCATGACGCTGACAGACGGATGGCAGGTCTGTCGCTCCGGCGGCGGGCAGCCGCCGGAAAGAGGATAAGTTTACGGAGGGCCGCCGCACGAATGTGCGGCGGCCCTCCTGGTTTTCTTAAAAGAGAAGATCAATGAAGCGTTTTCTTCCCCAGCTTCATGCTGTACTGCTTCGGAGTCTGCTGCCGGAGCCTTTTGAAAATACGGATGAAATAATTGACGTTATGATATCCGCATCGGGCGGCGACGATGTCCATGGGATAATCGGTCGAGTTCAGAAGAAACAAAGCCCTCTTGATGCGGATGTCGTGCAGATAATCGGTCACGCTCAGACCGGTTTCCTTTTTGAAAATCGAAGACAGATATTGCTTGGAAATATTGCACTTGCCGGCAATATGGGCAAGAGAGATATCCTCGGTAAAATGAAAGGTGATGTAGTTTATGGCCTGCATGACGACGGGAGTATAGCCCTTCAGCGTATAGCTTCTTGCGAGAAGACAGTATCTTCTGAGTATGCTTTTCGGGAGCTCCTCCAGTTCCCTCGCGGTTCCCGTTTCATTGATCTGTATGGCGATTCTGGTGGATGCCTGATCCAGATACATCGGATGAATATGGTTTTTGTATTGCAGTATTTTCCGGCACATCGTGCTGAGTACAATCATCAGGTTCTGCTCATTTCGGAATATATCCTTTGTGCGCGGCGCAAACTTATATTCGCGGAAAAGCAGGTAAATCCGCCGGGCCTCCCGGTAATCGCCCCGGGAAACGCTGTCCAGAAGCTGTTCCTCAATCTGATATCTTTCCTCTATGCGGTTCCCGTCCATTTCAAATAAAACGGATTCATCGTTCATCATTCTGCATAATCCTCACTGAATTTCCATATTTTTGCCAATTAACATTAATATCGTACTATTTTTGCCTAATAACATGCAATTTTTTTTCCGCCATTTTATGTAAAGTGTAGAAAACAGCAGCGATCGCGGAGAGGAGCGCTATGACAGACGAAAAAATCCTGATCTGTGTGGACTCGGACGGCTGCGTGATGGATGTCATGGACATTAAGCATATCCGGTGTTTCGGTCCCTGTCTTGTGAAGGTCTACGGGCTTGAAGAATTTGAAGAGGCGGTGCTGCAGAGATGGAATACCATCAATCTGTATTCCGCCGAAAGAGGAATCAATCGCTTTCAGGCGCTCTGCCGGATTCTGACAGAAATCGACAAAAAATATAAAAGGGTGGACGGAGTGGAGACACTCCGGGACTGGACGGAGAATACGGAAGCGCTTTCGGAAGCCGCTCTGGAGGCGGCGATCCGAGAGATGCGCGCGCGGGGGCTTTCCGCGGAGCCGCTGCAGCGCGCCATGGAGTGGTCCGTGCTTGTCAACACGCAGATACGCTGCCTGCCGGAGGGAGAGCTGGCGCCGTATCCCTCGGCGGCGCGGGTTCTGCGGAGGCTTGGCGCACAGTATGACATTGCGGTTGTCTCCAGTGCCAATCCCGCCGCGCTGAAAGCGGAATGGGAGAGGCATAAGCTGGCGGAATGTGTGAGATATTTCATGTCGCAGGACTGCGGGACAAAGGAGGAGTGCATCCGGAGGCTTCTGCGGGAGGGGTACAGAAGGGAGACCGTCCTCATGGTGGGAGATGCCCCGGGAGACCTCAGGGCGGCGGAAGCAAACGGAGTATATTTTTATCCTATCGTTCCGGGGAAGGAGAATGCATCGTGGGACAGGCTGGAGGAGAACATACGGCGGCTTGCTTCCGGCCTGTTCGGGAAAAAGGAGCAGGAAGCGCTTCTGAAGGAATTTACAGAACTGCTGAAATAGCGGAGCGGCCGAAACGGGGAAGGAGAACGGATGCCGGTTGATTTAAGACAAAAGCCCTATGATCTGACGGAGGGGCAGATAGAGCGGATCGAGAGCATGATAGCGGGAATGAGTCTTCGCGAGAAAGTCGGGCAGCTTTTTATCGCGATGGTCGGGAGCCGGGAGGAGCGAGCGCCGGAAAAGCTCAGAGAGCTGATTGACAGATATCATCCGGGCGGCATCCGCTATCAGAACGCAGAGAAGGAAGAAATATATGATATGGCGGACACGCTGCAGCAATGCAGCAGGATTCCGCTTCTGATCGCTGCCAACTGCGAGCAGGGAGGGAGCGGCGGCGTAAAGGGAGGAACGCCCCTTGCCAATGGAGCCGCGCTGGCCGCGATCAACGATGAGGAGGCGGTATATGAGATGGCCCGCGCCGCGGGGGAGGAGGCGAAAGCGGTGGGGTGCAACTGGAATTTTGCGCCGGTTGTGGATCTCACGTTCAACTGGAGGAACACCATTGTACAGAACAGAGCGTTCTGCTCCTCTCCCGATGAGGTGATCCGTTACAGCCGGCAGTTTCTCAGAGCCATGCGGGAACAGAATATTGCAAGCTGTATCAAGCATTTCCCGGGAGACGGAACCGAGGAAAACGATCAGCATCTTATGATGGGCGTGAACAATCTGGAGGTCGGCGCGTGGGAGGAGAGCTTCGGAAAGGTCTATCGTGTGCTGATCGACGACGGTGTTCTGACCATCATGGCCGGACATATCGCCCTGCCGCACTATCAGAGAAAGCTCGTTCCGGGGCTCCGGGACAGAGACATTCGTCCGGCGACGCTGGCTCCTGAGCTGATCGGCGGACTGCTGAAGGGGGTGCTCGGATTCAACGGCATGGTGCTGACAGATGCCTCGCACATGATCGGAATGTTCGGGAGCAGCTTGAGAAGAAGCGAGCAGGTGCCGCGCGCCATTGCCGCCGGCTGTGATATGTTCCTTTTCTTCAATGACGGGGAGGAGGATTTCGGAAATATGCTGCGGGGCGTTGAGACGGGAATCATTACGGAGGAAAGGCTGCATGATGCGCTGAGAAGAATTCTGGGCGTGAAAGCGCATATAGGCCTGCTGGATCCGGGAAGAGAACGGATGCCGGACAGAAAAAATCTGGAGTGTGTGGGCTCGAGGGAGCATCATGCGTTGTCCGCAAGACTTGCCGACCGCTTTGTAACGCTGGTAAAGGATACCCGGGGATATCTGCCGATGACGGTGAAAAAATACAGGAGACTGAAGCTCTTTTACGTCGGCTCCGAGGATATGGTCATCGCAGGAAGAAAAATCCCCTCTGACGACAGGGAGGTGATGCAGAATCTTATTTCGGAGCTTGAGGGCAGGGGTTATGAGGTTGACGCTTCTGTTCCGCTCTCCAAGGGCAGCACGGAGGAGTTCAGAAGCCGGTACGATGCCGTGCTTCTGGTGCTCAATATACAGGGCTTTGCCCAGTACAACACCATGAGGGTGAAATGGGACGAGCCGGTGAAGCAGCCGTGGTATATGTCGGAGCTGCCGACCTTCACACTGTCGCTGGGCTTCACGAATCTGCTGATCGACGTGCCCATGGCAAGATGCTACATCAACGCCTACATGCCGCACAGAGAAGCGATTGCCGCAGCCATAGACAAAATGGAGGGAAAGACCGATTTTAAGGGACGATATAACGAGAATGTGTTTTGCGGAAGATGGGATACTGCATTGTGACACAGCAGAGGAGGCAGATTATGAATAATCAGACAAACGGAATGCACCGCGCCAGACTGTGGCAGATCGGAGGCTTTGCCTTAAACAATACCGCCACGAATTTATATTTGTTTTTTATGAATTTCATCGTCTACTATCTTGTGGGCTTTGTCGGCGTTGCGGTGGTTCTGGGTTCTACGGTTCTGATGGGCATGCGCATGTGGGACGGCGTCACGGATCCGTTTATCGGATATATCGTAGATAAAACCAATACCCGATTCGGCAAGAACCGGCCGTTCATGATTATCGGGAATGTGATACTGGCGTTATTTTCCTTTCTGATGATTACGGTATCGCACCGGGCGCCCGAGGGGGCAAGGTTCTTCCTGTTCATCGGACTCTATATGGTGTATATCGTGGGATATACGTTCCAGTGCGTGGTAACCAAGTCGGCGCAGACCTGCCTCACCAACGACCCGAAACAGAGACCGATCTTTACCATATTTGACGGCATTTATAATACCGTTCTCTTTGCGTTCATGCCATGGCTGGTCGCAAAATATCTGCAGCCGAAGTACGGCGGATTCGAGCTTGGCTTCTTTCGGGAGTTCTGGATGATTACCGCGGGAGTGTCCGCGATCTTTACGATCATCGCCGTGATTTCCATTTCGTCAAAGGACAGGACAGAGTATTTCGGCCTCGGCATACCGCAGAAAATAAGCGTAAAGGATTATTGGGAGGTGCTCTCCAGAAACAGAGCCATACAGATGCTCGTGGTATCCGCGTCAACGGATAAGCTGGCGCTGACTACGCAGAGCAATTCCACGGTCGGCGTCATGCTCTATGCCATCGTCTGCGGCAACTACGGGCTGAGCGGGAGCGTGGCGGCCTACACGGCCATACCGACCTTTCTCATCCTGATGTTCGGCGTGGGCTACATTGCAAGATATCTCGGGCAGAGAAAAGCGATGCTTTTCGGTACGTACGGCGCTCTCATAACCTGCATTTTATCCATCCTCAGCTTTTATATATTCGATCCGACGACACTGAGTCTCCCCGGCGAGGGCTTCACGGGATGGAACGCGTTTACCGTCATCTTCCTGACGCTGTATCTGCTGATGAAGGGCTTTACCGGAGTGTCCGGAAACATCGTGATTCCGATGACGGCGGACTGTGCGGATTATGAGGTGTACCGCTCCGGAAAATATGTCCCGGGACTTATGGGAACACTGTTCTCCTGCGTGGATAAGCTGATTTCGTCTGTCAGCGTGACCATCATCGGACTCCTGTGCGCGGCGATCGGCTTCAAAACGGCGCTTCCCGATGTGGATACACCGTATTCCGGCGGCATCAAGCTGGTGGCGATGATCTGCATGTACGGTCTTCTGATTTTCGGCCTGATCTGCAATATTATCGCCATGAGGTTCTATCCGCTTACCAAAGAGAAAATGGAGTCCATACAGGGAGAGATTGCGAGAATCAAGGCGGAGCAGGCCGCCGGGGCGTGATGCGGAAGAATGTGAATCGGAAGGGCGTGATGCAGGAGGCGGTGTCTATGGGGCATGGAGCGGACAGAGCGGGCGCGCGGCGTCCGGCAGGCGGCGCCGGCGGGGAGGCGCCGGTGAGCGCCGCGGAATTTATCCGTCTTGAGGAGGAGCTGCTGCGGCTGAGAGAAAGCACGGGGAAGCGTCAGCCGGAGAGCCGCTTTGTCCGATGGGTTGACGGGCTCGTGCAGCGGAGAAAATATGTGAGCGTCAATCGGAAAAAATATATCTGTCTTGCGCTGTCTGCCGGATGGCTCTGCGGAGCGCACCGGTTTTACGCGGGAAGAAAGCTGCTCGGATTTCTGTATCTGCTCTTTTGCTGGACGGGAATACCGCTCGCCATGACGCTGATCGATCTGATGATTGTACTGCCGATGAAAGAGGACGAGAAAGGAGAGGTAGTGCTATGAGATTAGAATACACGCTGAATGAAGAATGGTATTTTCGATATGGCGGCTACGAAGACGGCGTCCATACGGGCGCGGAGGGATCCGAGGATTTGCAGCGCGTCGATCTGCCGCATACGTTCAACGCCTTTGACGGGCAGGACGGCGGCGCGGATTATTACCGCGGAAAAGCATTGTATATAAAGAAAATCCGTAAGCCGGATATTCCGGATGACTACGAGATATATCTGAAGCTCGGCGCGGTAAATTCCGTGGCGCATGTCTATGCGGACGGGAGTCTCATCGCGGAGCACAGGGGAGGATACGCGGCCTTTTTTGTGAATCTGACGGAGAGCTTTCAGGGAAAGCGTGAGATCCGCCTTGCGGTAGAGGCCGACAATAAAAATTATTCGGATGTATATCCGCAGATGGCGGACTTCACATTCTACGGCGGAATTTACCGTGAGGTGAAGCTGATCGCCGTGCCCGCCGCGCACTTTGCGATGGATTCCTGCGGCTCGGACGGGATCCGGCTCTCATCCGAAATCGACGGGGATCGGGTGCTCATCCGCTGCGATGCTCATATAGAGAAGCCGCAAAAGGGAGATATGCTCGAGCTCTGCCTCATGGGAGAGGAGGACGGGAGAGCTGCCGAGCGGCATTTCTATACGCCGGCATCGCCGCACACGACGCTGGCCGGCATGCTCGAAAAGCCGCATCTTTGGCAGGGCGTCGAGGACCCGTATCTGTATGACGCGGAGGTCCGGCTCGTAAGGCACAATGAGATCATGGACAGCATATCGCTGTCATACGGCATCCGGGAATTTACGGTGGACCCGGAGCAGGGATTCTTCCTGAACGGCAAAAAAATGCCGCTTCGGGGCGTCGCAATGCATCAGGACGAGCTGCTGCTCGGCAATGCGCGGAGCCGGCATCATCAGGATATGGAGCTGATCCGGGAGCTCGGCGCAAATACGATCCGTCTTGCGCATTATCAGCACAGCCAGGAGACCTACTCGCTGTGCGATGAATATGGCTTTATTGTCTGGGCGGAAATCCCGTTTATTTCCGTGATGAACCCGGATCCGGCCTCGCACTGCAACGCGATGCAGCAGATGCGGGAGCTGATAGGTCAGAATTACAATCATCCCAGCATCATATGCTGGGGAATTTCCAATGAGATCACCATCGGAGGAGACAGGGAGGGGCTTCAGGAGAGACTTAAGGAACTGAACGCTCTCGTTAAGGAGCTGGATCCCTCCAGACTGTCGACGATGGCGCAGGTGTCCATGCTGCCCATCGCCTCAAAGCAGAACCGGATCACCGATCTCGTCAGCTACAATATCTACTATGGCTGGTACGGGGGCGAGCTTGCGCAGAATGAGGAATTTGTCGACCGCTTCCATGAAAAATATCCGGACAGGCCGCTCGGGCTTGCGGAATACGGCTGCGAGGGGATCATAAGCTGGCACAGCGACGAACCGAGATGCAAGGATTATACGGAGGAATATCAAGCGCTGTACCATGAGCATATGGCGGAGGTCATTTCCCGGAGAGATTATCTGTGGGCCACCCATATCTGGAACATGTTCGATTTTGGCTGCGACGGAAGAGACGAGGGCGGCGTAAGAGGAAGAAACAATAAGGGCCTGGTTACGTTTGACCGGGAAATCAAAAAGGATTCGTTCTACCTGTATAAGGCATGGTGGTCGGACGAGAGCTTTGTGCATATCTGCGGAAAGCGCTTCAGCAGGAGGGAAAAGCCCGCCATTGATATCAAGGTATACAGCAATCAGAAGGAGGTGACCCTGTCGGTAAACGGAAAGGAATTTGCCGTTCTGAAAGGCGAACGGGTATTTATTTTCCAGAATGTGCCTCTGACAGAAAAATATAATTTCATCCGGGCGGCGGCCGGAGAATACAGCGATGCGGCGGTCTTTGAAAAGACTGCGGCGGCGGAGACGGCCTATATCGCACCGGAGGAAGAGGACAGCGACGGCGGGAGCGGAGCGGCCAACTGGTTTAACGTCATTGACGATACCTCCGAAGCGCCGCCGTTGACCTTTCATGACGGATATTTCAGCATCCGTGACACCATCGCCGATATTCTTGCAGACGATGCGGCGGCGGATACGCTGGTCGCGGCCCTGAACCGCTTCGGCGCGATGAAAGCCCGGAAGTCGATGCTGGGGATTATGAGCGGACTGACGGTGAGCGAGATGGGCGGAATGTTTTCGCAGGATGAGGAGGCGGTCAGCCGCCTGCTCGCATTTACAAACGTAAAGCTCCAGGAGCTTCGGAAAAAAGACCGGTGAGCTTTTACGGCAGGGAAGCATATGAACAGAAAAAGTCTCTTCAAAAACGGGATATCGGCATTTTCAGCAAATGTCAGATGGGTACGATTTCTCTGCCCGATATCCCGGCGATGAAAGCCATGATGATCCGGAGCCCTCTGAGCTGCTGTTTAGCTCAGAGGGCTTTTTCCTGCCTATTGCACTCTGCACTTATATTGCACTCGTTATCTTTTGGAATGGAATCATTTTTTATGCCACAGATTGCCCGATCTGTTCCATTGACATTTCATAGTCTGTCGTAAATAATTCAAAAAGATTTAGATAATAATATTTTATCTAAATTTGATTGATTCAAATATCCCGCCGCAGACGGCGGACATCATCAGGGAAAAGACGAGGAGAGAACGACATGGATTTTGAAAAGCTGAAGGCGCTTGTGGTCGACACGCTGGGCTGTGATGAGGACAAGGTCACGCCCGAGGCAAGTCTTACGGACGATCTGGAGGCGGATTCACTGGATCTGGTGGAGCTGCACATGGCCCTCGAGGAGGCCGCCGGCATCAAGATTCCGGATGAAAAGCTGGCGGAGCTCCACACGGTCAGCGAGGTTCTGTCTTATCTGGAGAGTGCCGGAGCGGCATGAAGAACGTGCAGAAATTTGTGGAAAAGATGAGACGGGCCGCCTCTTCCGGCTATGTGAGCTGCAAGAGCTGCGGGCGGCGCGCGTCCCCGGAGAAGTGGAGGGAGAACCGGAACGTGTGTCCCTACTGCGGCAGGTACCGGCCGCTCACCGGGCAGGCCCGCTTCGCCATGGTCTTCGATCAGGGAAGCATGCAGGAGTTCGGACAGGAGATTCTGCCCTCGGACCCGATTCTTTTTCCCGATTATTCCGACAGGCTGAACGAGGCGCAGAAAAAAACGGGACTCACGGAGTCGGCGATCACCGCGGTCGGAACCATCGGAGGGATCCGCGCGGTGGCCGCCGTACTCGACAGCCGCTTTCTCATGGGCAGCATGAGCAGCGCGGTGGGAGAGCGAATCACGCAGGCAGTCGAACGGGCCGGCCGGGAGAGGCTGCCGCTCATCATCTTTTCGGCGAGCGGAGGAGCCAGAATGCAGGAGGGGATTTTCAGCCTCATGCAGATGGCCAAGACCAGCGCGGCGAT
Organism: Lachnoclostridium sp. Marseille-P6806; assembly: GCF_900625025.1. GTDB lineage: Bacteria > Bacillota > Clostridia > Lachnospirales > Lachnospiraceae > CAG-791. The sequence goes on along the minus strand of NZ_LR130578.1, from coordinate 26,805 downwards.
CGAGGAATTTTCAGAGCGGGGCGGTTTTTATATCAGCTTTCTGACGCATCCCACGACGGGCGGCGTGACGGCGAGCTTCGCGAGCCTCGGCGATATCACGCTGGCGGAGCCGGGGGCGCTCATCGGCTTTGCGGGGCCCCGCGTCATCGAACAGACGATAGGACAGAGGCTCCCGAAAGATTTTCAGCGGGCGGAGTATCTTGAGAAGCACGGCTTTGTGGACCGCATCGTCGAGCGGCGGGAGATGAAGCAGGTGCTGTATCAGCTGCTGCGGCTCCACGCCGGAGCGGCTGGAAAGGGGAGGACAGACGCATGATCCGGGAGGCGCTGACGAAAGCCGGGGCCATCGAGGCGAGGCTCCGGGAACGGCGGGATGCCGGTGCGGCGGAGGAGGAGCTGGAGCTTCTTCGCATCGAAAAAGCGCGGGCCCTGCGCCCCTGCGCGCGGCCGACGCCGGAGGAGCGGGTGTTTCTTGCCCGCCGGATCGACCGGCCGCATATGGAGGACATTCTCGCCGCACTGTTTCGTAATTTCTTTGAGCAAAAGGGGGATCACCTGTACGGCGACGATCCGGGCATCCTCGGCGGCATCGCGCGCTTTCGCGGGCTTCCGGTGACGGTGGTCGGACACCGCAAGGGGCACACGGCGGAGGAAAACTTAAGGTGTAATTTCGGCATGCCGAAGCCGGAGGGCTATCGGAAAGCGCTGCGCCTCATGGAGCAGGCGGAGAAATTTTCCCGCCCGATCATCACCTTTGTGGATACGCCGGGCGCCTATCCCGGCATCGACGCGGAGGAGCACGGGCAGGGAGAGGCGATTGCGAGGAATCTCGCCGCCATGTCCCGCTTTCATGTTCCGGTGATCTGTGTGGTGACCGGGGAGGGAAATTCGGGCGGAGCGCTCGCGATCGGCGTGGCCAACCGGATTCTGATGCTGGAATATGCAGTGTATTCGGTACTGAGCCCCGAGGGCTTTGCCAGTATTCTCTGGAAAGAGCCGGCGCGCAGCAAGGAGGCGTCCGCCCTGATGAAGCTCACGGCGCAGGACCTGCAGGCGGCCGGCATTGCGGACGAGATCGTGCCCGAACCGCTGGGCGGTGCGCAGACGGATCCGGGCAGGCTTTACGCGAGTCTTGACATGGCGCTGGAAAAGCATCTGACCGAGCTTTGCGGCATGACACCGGAGGAGCTGCGGGCGGATCGGAAAGAAAAGTTCCGCCGGATCGGCACGGCGGGGAGAACAGGAACGGATATATGAGAGGCTGGAAGCTTCTGGCGGTCGGGAGCGGGCTCCCGGAACGGGCCATCACAAATGACGAGCTGGCAGCGGGGGCACTGGGCTGTCCGGTGGACACCACGGATGCGTGGATCACGGAGAGAACAGGCATCCGCAGCAGGAGAATCTGCGGCGACGGAGAATCCACGCTGACGATGGCGCTCGCGGCCGCCCGGCAGGCGCTCGGGCGGGCTTCGGCCGTGCCCGGCTTTGATCAGTCACGGATCGGCTGCGTGGTCTGCGCGACCATCACCGGAGATTATGCGACGCCGGGGATCTCCTGCCTCATTCAGAAAGAGCTGGGGCTGCCGGAGGATATCCCGGTGTTTGATATCAATGCGGCCTGCTCCGGCTTTCTCTACGCGCTGGAGGCGGCGCGGGGGCTGATACAGAATGGCTGCGGCTTTGATGCGGCGGCAGGAACCGGGACTGACGGCGACAGGACTGCAGGAGATTGGGCCGCCGGAAATGAGGCCGCCGCAGCCGGGGACGCCGGAGTCCCGGAGAAATGCTTTGCGCTGGTGATCGGGGCGGAGCAGCTCTCCAAGCTCCTCGACGTATCGGACCGCTCAACCTGCGTGCTGTTCGGGGACGGCGCGGGAGCGGCAGTGGTCGGCCTTACGGAGGAGCCCTACGGCGCAGTGCTGGGAGCGAGAGGTGATCTGTCGATCCACTGCGTGGACCGCAGCGGCTTTATCAGAATGGACGGGAGGACGGTATTCCGCTTTGCGGTTTCCGCACTTCCGAAAGCGCTTGACGGCGCGCTGAAACGCGCCGGCCTTACACTCGATGCGGTCGACTGGGTCGTCTGCCATCAGGCCAACGAGAGGATCATCGATCACTGTGTGAAAAAGCTGGGAGCCGATCCGCGGCGTTTCTACAAAAATATGGATCATCTCGGCAACACCAGTGCGGCGTCGATCCCGATCGCGTTGAGCGAGATGGCGGGGAAAGGACTGCTGCGAAACGGGCAGCGGATTCTCCTCGTGGGCTTCGGCGGCGGTCTGACATGGGGCGGCGCCGTGATGAGCTGGGGCGGCGCGGAGCCCGGCGCCGGCGTGTAAAACACTCCGAAAAACAGGGCCGGGCGGGGAATAATCCGTGCAGTGGAACGAAGCCGGAAAATCCGGAGCATGCCGTCTCTGATGTTGTTTTTGAAATGGAAAGGAAATTATGCAAAACCGTACGCTGCGTCTGAATGAAATTCTGCATATCCGCTATCCCGTGATTCAGGGAGGAATGGCCAATATCGCGACGGGGAGCTTCGCGGCGGCCTGTTCGAATGCGGGCGCGCTGGGGCTGATCGGAACCGGGGGAATGGATGAGGCGATGCTGCGGCGCGAGATCGCGCGCTGCCGGGAGATCACGGACCGTCCGTTCGGCGTGAACATCATGCTGATGCACCCGGAGGCGGCAGCGTTTGTCCGCATTGTCTGCGAGGAGCGCGTGCCCGTGGTGACGACGGGAGCGGGGAATCCGGGACAGTATATGGAAGCGTTCAAGCGGGCCGGAATTTTTGTCATGCCGGTGGTGGCGGCGCCGATTCTCGCAAAGCATCTTGAGGAGCTGGGAGCGGACGCCATCATCGCCGAGGGCTGCGAGAGCGGGGGACATGTCGGCGAAATGACGACGATGACCCTCGTGCCGCAGGTCTGCGATGCGGTGACGCTGCCGGTCGTTGCGGCGGGCGGCATCGCGGATGAGAGACAACTTCGGGCAGCATTTGCGCTGGGAGCCTGCGGGGTTCAGATAGGAACCTGTCTGCTCGCGAGCACAGAGTGTCCGATTCATGAGAACTACAAGGCGGCGATCCTCGCGGCAAAGGGTTCGGATACCGTGGTGACCGGCCGCATCGGCGGGACGCCGGTCCGCGTCCTGAAAAACCGAATGAGCCGCGCTTATGTAAAGGCGGAAAAAGAGGGCGCAGACCGGGAGGAGCTCGAACGCTTCACGCTCGGGGCGCTTCGCCGCGCGGTGTTTGACGGCGATGTCAGAGAGGGGAGCCTTATGGCGGGGCAGGTATGCGGTCAGGTGACGCGCATCCGTCCCGTCGCCGAGATTCTGCGGGAGCTGTGCGGAGACGGCATCGAGACAGACAGAGAGCGGGCCGGGGGAAAGCAGAGCTGACAGGCGTCAGCGAGGAGAACAGCAGAGAGTACGGCAGGGAGGAATGAGGCGATGGTCACAGCCTATTTATACGCGGGACAGGGGACGCAGCACCGGGGCATGGGAAAGGATCTGTATGAGCGCTTTGCCTGCTTCGGGGAGATTTTCGATGAGGTCTGCGGTGACGAGCAGAGGCCCGGCGCGCTGGACTTTGATTTGCAGAGGATGTGCTTTGAGGACCCGGACGGGGAGCTCTCGCAGACGCAGTATACACAGCCCTGCATGACCGCGGTCAATGTCGGCATTACGCATATTCTGCGGGAGCGCGGACTCCGCCCCGACTACGTCTGCGGCCTCTCTCTCGGCGAGTATGCCGCGCTCGAGGCGGCGGGAGTGTTCACGGCGCGGGAGGCGGTTGAGGTGACGGCGTTCCGGGGCTGGGCCATGGCGCAGGCCGCGGAGGGCATACCCGGTGCGATGATCGCCGTGCTGGGACTCGAGGAGGGAATCCTCGGGAAATGCTGCGAGGAGGCCTCCTCTCTGGGAATCGTATCCATTGCCAATCACAACTGTCCCGGACAGCTTGTGATCGGCGGGGAAAAGGCAGCGGTTGAAAAGGCGGCGCTCTATGCGCGCGAGGCAGGCGCGGCACGCTGCATCCCGCTTGCGGTGAGCGGCCCGTTTCACACAAGCCTCATGGCGCCCGCGGGAGAAAAGCTGGATGAATATCTCGGGAATATGGAACTGGGTTCCATGCAGATCCCGGTGCTTTTCAACTGTCTTGGGGACGAGAACCGGGAGGGGCGGAGCATCCGGGAGCTTCTTGTGCGTCAGCTTCAGTCGGTGGTCCGGATGGAGGCGATTCTGCGCAGGCTCTTTGCGCTCGGCGTCACGGAATTTGTTGAGATCGGACCGGGAAAGGCGCTGACCGGATTTGTCCGGAAGACGGCGAAGGAGCTCGGGGTCAGGGATTACACGACGTGGAGCATTGAGACGGCGGAGGATGTGGAACGTTATCCGGGAAGCCTCAAAGAGGCACTCGGGAATCGGGTTTGATCGCAGAGAGGAGAGCTCGCCTGCGCGAAATTCTCCTCGAGAAGCTGCCAAAAGAAGCTGCCCAAAAATGCGACAGGGGAGGAAAGATATGAGAGCAGCGGTGGTGACCGGCGGAAGCCGGGGAATCGGGCGGGCGGTCTGCGCCGCATTTGCGGGGCAGGGCGTGCATGTCGTCTTCGGCTATGCCGGAAATGAGGCTGCCGCGCAGGAGACGGCGGCGCTGTGCGAGAGGGCGGCGCGGGAGAGCGGCACGGACAGTCAGGTCCTTGCAATCCGCGCGGATGTCTCGGAGGATGCGGGAGCGAGGACGCTCATCGACGCGGCTCTCACGGTGTTCGGCAGAGTGGATATACTCGTGAATAATGCCGGAATCACGCGGGACGGGCTCCTGTTTTCCGCAAAGGAAAAGGATTTTGACGATGTCCTCGCAACAAATCTCAAGGGGGCTTTTCTCTGCTGCCGGGCGGCCGTCCGGCCGATGATGAAGCAGCGCTTCGGGCGCATCGTGAATATTTCGAGCGTGGTGGGCGTGCACGGCAATGCGGGGCAGAGCGTATACGCGGCCAGCAAGGCGGGCCTCATCGGAATGACAAAGAGCATAGCGAGGGAGCTTACGGGCCGGGGGATCACGGCCAACTGCGTCGCGCCGGGCTTTATCGAGACGGACATGACGGGCGCGCTGACGGAGGCCGTGCGGGAGAGGATACTGCAGGGGATTCCGCAGAACCGGATCGGCAGCCCGGAGGATGTGGCCGGAGCGGTTCTCTTTCTTGCCTCGGATGCGGCGGGCTACATTACGGGACAGGTGCTCGGCGTGGATGGCGGACAGGGAATGTAAAGGAGGCGAGATGCAGAGACGGGAGGTTGTCGTCACAGGGATCGGCACAGTGAATCCGACGGGCAATTCCGTGGCGGAGAGCTGGAAAAACATCCGGGAGGGCCGGCACGGGATCGGCCAGGTCACTCGCTTTGACGTGTCGGAGCTTGAGGTGAAGCTCGCGGCGGAGGTGAAAAACTTTGACCCGGGGCAGTGGATTTCAAAGCGCGAGGCAAAGCACATGGCGCGCTTCGTGCAGCTTGCTGTCTGCGCGGCGGGAGAGGCGATGGCGATGAGCGGCCTTGCGGAGAGCGTCTCGCCGGAGCAGGCGGACGTTCGCGCCGGCGTCATCATTTCGAGCGGTATCGGCGGGCTCTCCGTCATCGAGGAGGAGCATGACCGCCTGCGGGGAAAGGGAATCGGCAGAGTCAGCCCCCACTTTATCCCGATGGCGATCTCCAACATGGCGGCGGCCTGCGTAGCGATCCGGTACGGGCTGAAAGGCATATGCAGCTGCCCGGTGACGGCCTGCGCGGGCGGAAGCAATGCCATCGGCGACGCGTATATGCGGATCCGCGACGGATACGAGGACATCGTTGTGGCGGGCGGTACGGAGGCGGCGGTCACGCCCCTCGGGCTCGGCGGCTTTGCCGCCATGAAAGCGCTCAGCCGTTCGGCGGACCCGGACCGGGCCTCGATCCCCTTTGATCTGGAAAGGGACGGCTTTGTCATGGGCGAGGGCGCGGGAATTCTTGTTCTGGAGGAAAAGGAGCATGCGCTCCGCCGGGGCGCTGTGATTCTGGCAGAGCTTGCGGGGTATGGCGCAAACGGCGACGCCTATCACATCACTGCGCCGGCGCCGGAGGGCGAGGGCGGTGTGCGCTGCATGGCGCTTGCTTTGGAGGATGCGGCGGCACTCGGCGTCACGATGGAGGATATCAGCTATATCAACGCGCACGGAACCTCGACGAGGCTGAACGATGCGGGCGAAACCGCGGCAATCCGTGCAGTGTTCGGAGAGCGGGCGGAGCGCATCGCGGTCTCCTCGACCAAATCCATGACAGGGCATCTGCTCGGTGCGGCCGGCGGCGTGGAGGCGGTATTCTGTGTGAAAGCGCTGGAGGAGCAGTTTATTCCGCCGACGGCGGGCTGGGAAAAAAGGGATCCTGCCTGCGATCTTGACTATGTGCCGGTCACAGGGCGGTCGGCGGAGCTGCGCGGCGCGTTGTCGAACAGTCTGGGCTTCGGCGGACACAATGCCTGTCTGATTTTCCGGAGGGCCGGGCTGGCATAATCGCGGCAGCCGGGAAGAATGGTATCTGGAAAAAGAAAAAATAGAAGCCGGGTAGAATGGCGGCCGGAAAGAACGGTGGCTGAGGAGGAGAATGGAAATGGAAGAAGCGACAAGGCCGGCGCAGGAGACCGGACAGACGGCCGGGGAGGAGGCCCGCCGCAGACCCCGCCCGCTCACGGCAGCGCAGCTTGCAGGGATTCTGCCGCACCGCTACCCGTTCGTGCTGGTGGACCGGATTACGGATCACGAGCCGGGGCAGTGGGCCGAGGGGATCAAGTGCGTCTCTGTGAATGAGCCGTGGTGTCAGGGACATTTTCCGGGGCAGCCGATCATGCCGGGAGTTCTGCTCATCGAGGCGCTGGCGCAAATCGGCGCGGCGGCTCTCCTCTCGATGCCGGAGAACCGCGGAAAAATCGCCCTGTTCGGAGGAATCCGCAGCGCCCGCTTCCGGGCGCAGGTCACGCCGGGGGATGTGGTGGCGCTTCGCTGCGAGCTGACGGAGCTGCGGGGACGTGTCGGCCGCGGGCAGGCAGAGGCCCGTGTAAACGGAAAAACGGCGGTCCGGGCCGAGCTCCTCTTTGCCATCGCGGAAGAAAGTGCGGAGGAAAGCGCGGAAAACAATGCGTGACGTCCCCGGGACCCCGTCTTCATGGTATAATACAAATTCAGAGCCGCCGCGAAGACGGCCGGACCGGAGGAGAATATACATGCTGGCGGAAACGCTGAACGAGCTGTACAGCAGTCTCAGAATCTATTTTTATCGCTCTGTTTTTGCGCGCTTTGAGACGCGGGAGGCGACCCTTACGACGGTGGAGGCATACAGCATCGAGTGCATCCATGCGCTGGGGAGCCCTACGGTATCAGAGTTTGCGGCCATGATGGGAATTTCCGGGCCGAACGCGGCCGCCCGCGTCAATTCGCTTCTCCGCAAAGGATATCTGGAGAGAGTGCAGTCGGACGTGGACAAGCGGGAATTTCATCTGCTTCCCACGGAGAAATATTTCCGCTTTGCAAGAATCAACGCGGAGTACATGTCGACGCTGGCGGAGCGCTGCAGGAAGCGCTTTACGCCTGCGGAGATCGAGAATCTCGACGCGATGCTGAAGATCATCCACGACGAGCTGATGCCGGAGATCGACCTTTCGGCGTTTCTTAAAATATCCGGGAACGCGGCGGAGAGGGGGCCGGTTCCGGCGGCGTCCGCCGCGGGAGCGCAGGCGGGAGAGGGCCGATGACGAGAGGGAGCGCTGCTTTATAGCAGCGGAGCAACAGTATGATTTGCATAGGTGTTCCATCGCACATGATGGTATTTTGCCGTTGATAACCGCTTGTTTCAACCGGGGATGCAGATGTCGCAGGACTGATACGTTCGGGATATGTTAAAATAATGCCGTGGTGTTCTAAAAGGAACGCCGCGGCATTTATTACACAGGAGCGTCTGCGCAGAGCTGCAGGCGGGAGGGCGATTCATGAACTACAACGAGATGCTTGAAAATGCGCGGACCCGGAGCGGTCCCTACTGCAAGGCCTGCCTGGTGTGCAACGGGCGCGCCTGCGGCAGTCAGATGCCGGGGCCGGGAGCCAAGGGCTGCGGCGACACGGCGATACGAAATTTTGAGGCGTGGAAAAAGCTCCGCATCAACATGGACACGCTGAACGTGAACGCGGCGCCGGACACCTCGTTCCGCTTTTTCGGTCATGCGATGAAATATCCGATCTTTGCGGGGCCGGTCGGCGCGGTGAATCTCCATTACGGGGATATGCTGGACGATATGCGCTACAATGAAATTCTGGTTTCGGCCTGTGCGGATGCCGGTATCGCGGCGTTCACGGGGGACGGAACCAATCCGGAGGTCATGCGGGCGGCCTGCCGCGCGATCGCTTACTGCGGAGGAAACGGGATTCCCACCGTGAAGCCATGGGATGAGGAGACGCTCCGGGAAAAGTTCGCTCTCGTCAGAGATTCGTCCTCCTTTGCGGTCGCGATGGATATCGACGCCGCGGGACTGCCGTTTCTTGCGGACCGGAATCCGCCGGCGGGCAGCAAGACGGTCGGGGAGATGGCTGAGATTATCCGCGAAGCCGGAAAGCCGTTCATCATCAAGGGCATCATGACGGTGCGCGGCGCGCACAAGGCGAAAGAAGCGGGCGCTTCGGTGATTGTCGTCTCGAACCACGGCGGGAGAGTTCTGGATCAGTGCCCCGCGACGGCGGAGGTTCTGCCGGCCATTGCGGACGCGGTCGGAAAGGATATGATGATCCTTGTCGACGGCGGGATCCGGGACGGCGTGGATGTGTTCAAGGCGCTGGCCCTCGGAGCGGATGCCGTCATCGTGGCCCGGCCCTATGTCACGGCGGTTTACGGCGGCGCGGCGGAGGGCGTGCAGCTCCTTACGGAGAAGCTCGGCGGCGAGCTGCGGGATACCATGAAGATGTGCGGCGTGTCCCGCATTGAGGAAATCTCGAGAGAGCAGCTTTTCGAGCTCCGTTAACAACATCCGACCGGCCCCCGCACAGGGCCGGGATCTGTCTCGTATGACAGTTTGTGCTTCGGTATGGAGGGTTACGATGTCCTGTACTACGATTCTTGTCGGAAAAAATGCATCCTTTGACGGCTCCACGATGATTGCCCGGAATGATGATTCCGGCGCGGGTCATTTCACCGCGAAGAAGTATGTGATCGTGCATCCGGAGGAACAGCCCCGGCACTACCGCTCCGTGCTCTCCCACGTGGAGATCGATCTGCCGGATCATCCTCTTCGTTATTCGGCGATGCCGAACGCCCTGCCCGGCGAGGGGACATGGGCGGCCTGCGGCGTGAACGAGGTGAATGTGGCTATGACGGCGACGGAGACCATCGCCTGCAATGAGAGAGTTCTGGGCGCGGATCCTCTGGCGGATCTTCAGCCCGCGGCGGACGGAAAGCCGGAAAAGGCCGGCGGCATCGGCGAGGAGGATCTGGTGGTGCTGGTTCTGCCCTATATCCGCAGCGCCCGCGGCGGCGTCCGCCGGCTGGGGAGCCTGCTGGAAAAGTACGGCAGCTATGAGATGAACGGAATCGCCTTTCAGGACGTGAATGAGATCTGGTGGTTCGAGAGCATCGGCGGACATCACTGGATCGCGCGGCGTGTGCCGGACGATCGCTATGTGATCATGCCGAACCAGCTCGGCATCGATATTTTCGATCTGGAGGACGCGTTCGGAGCGCAGAGAGAATATATGTGCTCACCGGACCTGCGGGAATTTATTCAGGAGAATCATCTGGACCTGTCCTTTGACGGGAGGCTGAATCCCCGGGATGCGTTCGGCACCCGCGACGACGCGGATCATGTGTACAACACGCCCCGGGCGTGGTTCATGGGACGGTATTTTAATCCGAAGACCTTTTGCTGGGACGGGGAGAATGCGGATTACACGCCGGAATCGGACGATATTCCGTGGTCGATGGTTCCTGAGAAAAAGATCACGGTGGAGGATGTGAAGTACGTGCTCTCAAGCCACTATCAGGGGACGCCCTACGATCCTTATCTGAGCTACGGCGATCGTTCGAGGGCGGGCTGCTACCGCTCCATCGGCATCAACCGCAATGATTTTCTTTCTCTGATCCAGCTTCGTCCGGAGGCGGCGGAGGATTTCCGCGCGGTGCAATGGATCTGCTATGCCTCCAATGCGTTTAATGCGATGGCGCCGTTCTATGCCAATGTCGGGAGGACGCCGGAGTATCTGAGCAATACCGGGGGGCGGGTCTCCACAGACAACTTCTACTGGACGAGCCGCCTGATCGCGGCGCTGACGGACGCCTCGTACAGCAGGAGCCTGAACCACATCGAGCATTATCAGCAGTCCGTGGCGGCAAAGGGACATGTGCTGCTTCGCCGCTATGACAGGGAAATCGATGCGGCAGAGGACAGTGCGGCGCGCGCGGCGCTCCGCGAGCAGGCCAACGGGGAGATGGCGGAGGAGCTGAAAAAGCTAGCGGACAAGGCGCTGCATGAGACGCTTTTTGAGACGAGCAACCTTATGCGGAATCAGTATTCACGGTCGGATCACTGAGCCTTTCTTTCGGGAAGCGGCCGGAACAGATATGGAAATACAGGAAGAAAAAGAGTATATAGCGATCGATCTGAAATCCTTTTATGCCTCAGTGGAGTGCCGGGAACGCGGGCTGGATCCGCTGACGACGAACCTTGTCGTGGCGGATCCGGAACGCACGGCAAAGACGATCTGTCTCGCGGTTTCGCCATCCCTCAAGGCCTACGGTATTCCGGGAAGAGCGAGACTTTTTGAAGTGGTTCAGAGGGTGAGGGAGGTAAACGCGGGACGGCGCGCGGCGGGTCGGAGGGGCCGCGGCGGAGAGCCGGAGAAAAGCTCGTGGAATGACACAGAGCTCCGGGCGGACCCGGAGCTGATGCTGGACTACCTGACGGCCGTTCCGCGGATGTCTCTTTATATCGAGTACAGCACGCGGATCTACCGGATCTATCTTCACTTCATCGCCCCGGAGGACATTCATGTCTATTCCATCGACGAGATTCTGATCGATGCGACCTCGTACCGGAAGCTGTACCATGTCACGGCACGGGAACTGGCCCGCCGCCTGATCCGCGCGGTGCAGCAGGAGACCGGGATCCCCGCGACGGCGGGGGTCGCGCCGAATCTGTTTCTCTGCAAGGCGGCGATGGACATTGTGGCAAAGCATATCCCTGCCGATGAGGACGGCGTCCGCATTGCGGAGCTGGATGAAAAAAGCTACCGCAGACAGCTTTGGACGCATATGCCGATCACGGATTTCTGGCGTGTGGGGCGGGGGTATGCCCGCAGGCTCCGTCAGCACGGCATGCTGACGATGGGGGATGTGGCGCGCTGTTCGCTGCAGGACGAGGAGCTCCTCTACCGTCTGTTCGGCATCAATGCCGAGCTTCTCATCGACCATGCGTGGGGACGGGAAAGCTGTGGGATGAAAGAAATCAAGGCGTTCCGTCCCTCCTCGAACAGCCTCGGCTCGGGGCAAGTGCTGCAGGGCCCCTGCGATCACCGGGTGGGGGCCATTGTGCTTCGGGAAATGGCGGAGGCTCTGGTGCTGGGACTCGTGGATCGGAGGCTGGTCACGAATCAGATCATGCTCTATGTGGGCTACGATGTCGAAAACCTGAAAGATCCGTCCATTGCCCGCCTCTATCATGGGGAGATCAAAACCGATCACTACGGTAGGCGGGTGCCGAAATCGGCAAACGCTTCATTAAAGCTGGAGGGCTTTACTTCATCCTCCCGGCGCATCGTCGGGGCGTTTATGAAGCTGTTTGAGGAGATCACGGAGCCGTATCTGCTCATCCGGCGCTTCAGCATCGCGGTGGGAAACGTCGCGGAGGAGGGGAGCCGGGCGGCCGGCGGAGGCTTTGCGCAGATGGATCTCTTTTCGGATTTCGGACTTGCGGCGGAGCCTGCCGCGGGGGCGGACGTAAGCAGCGGCGGGCGCGGAAAAGAGACAGAAGAGGAGCTGCGGGAAAAGCGGGTGCAGCAGGCCATGCTGGATATCCGGAAAAAGTATGGAAAAAACGCCATCGTCAAAGGAACGGATTTACAGGAGGGCGCGACCGGGATGGACAGAAACCGGCAGATCGGCGGCCACCGTGCATGACAGGAGAGAGGAGGCATTCGGGATGACGGAGCAGAAGAACAGTGAAAGAGGCGGCGCGGGAGCACTGCGGGAAGCGGAGCTTTCCTGCCTGAGTCGCTACGGCGATATTCTTCCGCTTGATCCCCCCGAGCCGTTCCGTCCCCGGATGCCGAAGCAGGAGAGGGCGGCGCAGTTCATGCCCTTTGCCGCGCTGAACGGCTATGAAGAGTTGATCCGGGAGGCGGCCCGTGAGGCGATGGAAGATACCGGGCAGGAAAAGGAGCCGGAAGCTGAAGCGGCAAGCGGAACCCTGCCGTCTGCCGGCAGGGGCTCCCGGAATCGGCTCACCAGACCTTTTGCGTCTCGGCGTCCTCATACTGCTTTGTGAACAGGCGGAAATAGTAGCCTTTTTTCGCCATGAGCTCGCTGTGTGTGCCCGATTCCACGATTTTTCCATCCACGACGGCCAGAATGATATCGGCGTTGATGATGGTGGACAGGCGGTGCGCGATCATAAAGGAGGTTCGTCCTTTGATGATGCGTTCGATGGAGTGCTGGATTTTCTGCTCCGTGACAGTGTCGATGGAAGAGGTCGCCTCGTCCAGAATGAGGATGGCCGGGTCGGCAAGAACGGCGCGGGCGTAGCTGAGGAGCTGCTTCTCGCCGGTGGACAGGAGTTCGCCTCCCTCGCCGACCTCGGAATCGAGGCCGTGCCCCATTCTCGTTATGACGTCCTCGGCGTCCACGATGCGGATCGCCTCCCAGATTTCCTCGTCCGTGGCGTCCGGCCGGCCGTAGAGGAGATTGCTCCGCACGGTTCCGGAAAACAGGTGAGGCGTCTGCAGAACATAGCCGATGTGGCTGTGGAGCCAGAGCTGGGAGCGCTCCCTCGCATCGCGGCCGTCGATGAGAATCTGCCCCTTTGTCGGTTCAAAGAAGCGGCAGACCAGATTCACGAGTGTGGACTTGCCTGCGCCGGTCTCGCCGACGATGGCGACGCTGGTGCCCTGCGGGACATGAAGATAAAAGTGCTCGAGCACCATTTCCTCACCGTCCGGATAGCGAAAGGATACGTCGCGGAATTCGATATCGCCGGAAAGCTCCTCCCAGTTTTCCCGCCGGGGGCTGAAGTTGTCGCCGTATTTTTCGATGACCTCCGGGGTGTCGTTCACGTCAGAGCGGGTGTCCATCAGACCGGCGAAGCGCTCGATGTTCACCTGCACGTCGATCATGGACGAGAGCGCCTGTACGATGTACTGAATGGGTTCGATCATATTCAGCGCGTAGGTCATGAAGATGGAGAGCGTTCCGATCTGCATGAGTCCCTGCTTTGTCAGAGAACCGCCCTGCCACAGCACCAGCGCCAGCGCGAGCGAGGACATGAGCGTGATGGCGGAGGTGAAGAGGGCGGACCAGTGCGTTGTGAGGACGGAGCTTTGGCGCATGTCTCTTGTGTCCCTTTTAAAATCCCGGAGAATCGTGTTTTCGACGACCAGCGTGCGGATGGAGCGCGCGCCGGTAATGCCCTCGTTGAAGTTCGCGGAAATCTTTGCATTGATCTCACGGACGCGGCGGTGGAGAAGCACGAGCTTTTTCTGAAACAGAGCCACGAGGAGGACGGCCGCCGGAATCAGCAGGAGCAGACGGAGCGCCAGACGGAAGTCGATGAGCGCCATGACCCCGAACATGAAGCCGATGTAGGAAACGTTCCAGACAATGTCCATGATGCGCCAGCTCACCGTCGTCGCGATGCGGTCCGTGTCGCTCATGATGCGCGCGTGAATATAGCCGACATTGTGCGTGTTGAAATAGGAAAATGAGAGCGTCTGCAGGTGGCCGAAGCTCGCGTTTTTGAGATCTCTGCCGATGTAGAGCTCCGTGAGGCAGATGAGATAGCTGCTGATGAAATTGAGCGCAAGCTGGACGAGGAGAATCACCACGTACAGCAGAATAAACAAATGCAGCGTATCCAGCGTTTTTTCCGCGATAAAATGGTTCAGCGCATAGCGGTTGAACAGCGGGTAGAGGGAGTCGCACATGCTGGCGATCATCCCGAGCACAATCATAACGGCCGCCTGCACGCGGTAGGGCGCGAGGTAGGGCAGGATTCTGCCGAGGCCGAAGAAGTGAAGGCGGTGCGGCGCGTTATTTTTTTCTCTTTTCGTGACAGAGGACATATCGTTCCTTATCTTTCCTGAGCCTGCAGGAGCTCCTGCTGGGGGGCGTTTTCTGCGCCCTGTGCCTGAATTTTCGCGATCCGGCGGTAAGTTCCGTTTCCGGCCATCAGCTCTTCATGTGTCCCGATGGCTTCGACGCGGCCGTGGCTTAGCACGCAGATCTGATCGGCGTGCATCAGCGTGGTGATGCGGTGTGAAATGAGGATCACCGTTGTGTCGGACGCGGCTTCGCGGAGCGCCCGGCGGATGCGGACGTCCGTCTCGGTATCGACGGCAGACAGGGAATCGTCAAAAATCATGACCGGCGTCCTGCGGAGTATCGTCTGTGCGATGGCGGTGCGCTGCTTCTGTCCGCCGGAGAGCGTCACGCCGCGCTCGCCGACAAGCGTCTGATAGCCGTTTGCAAAGTGCCTGACGGCGTCCTCAAGACTTGCGATGCGGGCGGCGCGGTGAATTTCCTCCGGAGGGACGTCTGTCCCGGTGATGCCGATGTTTTCCCCCAGCGTCCGGGAGAACAGATACGGCTCCTGCAGGACGAGGCCGATGTGCCCGCGCAGCCATTCGGCGCGGATATCCCGGATGTCAACGCCGCCGATACGGATGCTTCCCGCCGTGGGCTCATACATCCGGTCGAGCAGACAGGTGATCGTGGACTTGCCGGAGCCGGTTCCGCCCAGAATCCCGAATGTGGTTCCCTGCGGAATAGTAAAGCTCACGTCCGTCAGAACCTCCGGCGCATCGGGCGTATAGCGGAACGACACGTGATCAAAGGCAATATCCCGGTCCATCGGCGGTTCGCCCGCGCCCTCGCGGTCCGTCTCGCGCTCGGAATTCATGATGTAGCGGATGCGGTCGACGGATACGCCGGCCTTGGACATGTCGGAAATCACGCGTCCGAGCTGCCGGACGGGCCAGACCAGCATGGCATTGTAGGAAACGAAAGCGATGTAGTCGCCGGGAGTCAGCTCGCCCCGAACCGCCAGAACCGCGCCGAGGACGACGACGGTCATGACCTGCAGACCCGAGATCACGTCGCCGACCGTCCAGAAAATGGAAATCAGCACGGAAAAATGCATATAGGCGTCGGTGTATGCGGTGCTTTGCCGCTCGAAGCGTTCCTTTTCATAGCGCTCTCGCCCGAATGCGCGGACCACGCGGACACCAGTCAGGTTTTCCTGCGCGATCGCGGAGAGCTTTCCCTCCTCCTCGTCGGCGCGGAGGAAGCTGCGGCCGATGCGGCGGTGGAAAAACAGCGAATAGAGGATAATCACCGGAATAAAGAGCAACGCGCACAGCGTCAGTCCGAGGTGAATGCCGGACATGGACAGCTCGGCAAGAACGATCATGAGCACGATGCGGAACGTGCTGGTGAGCTGCTCCGCAAGGAAGTTCTTGATGGTTTCCACATCGGAGGTGCAGCGCTGAATGATATCGCCCGTGGAATTTTCGGAATACCATGAATAACGCAGATGCTCGATGTGCTCAAAGAGCCGGTTCCGCATGGTTTCCACAAGCTTTTCCGCACCGACGGAGTTGAGGAGATTCCCGAGATAGCGGAAGAGGGCGCCGCATGCCGCCACAAGCAGTACCAGCGCCGCGATGAGCCAGAGCTGCGGGCGAAGACGCTGCGCCGTGCCTCCGGCCGCGAGGAGGAGCGTTCTGACGGCGCGCCCGGCCATGCCCTGTACAGCCCCTGCCGCTGCCGCGCTGCTTCCGGCCGCTGTGCCGGTCAGCAGATTGTCCACTGTGTAGCCGACGATGCGCGGGCCGAGCAGGTCAAAGGCAGTGGCGAGCGCATGGAACAGCACGCTGAGGGCGATCCAGCGCTTTGCACCCTGCAGGAACCAAAGCAGGAGAGAGCTCCTTGTGGGGAAGCTCCGGTTTCCGGTATTCTGTTTCAGGGTGTTCTGTTTTTTCATAAATTATGGTATTCAGGACTTTTCTGAAAAGTGTTTCTGAGGGATTTTTGTGCAGAGGAAGCTGCGCAGCGGGTTCGTGCCGGCAGTTCCGCACCGGTGAATATGCGTCATTTTTCCCGGCAGCACGGCGGCTGTCAGGTAACTATGTTATTGTAGCAGACGGGAGAAAGTGCGACAATCAGTAAGCGGCGGAACCGGAGGCGCGCGGGCAGGAACCGGGGTATGTCCGGGCAGGAGCCGGGCCGCGTCAGTTCCGGAAAAACAAGCCCGGAGCGGAATCATATATGACAGAGGAAAGGCCGGTTTTCATGACCACAGAACAGACAGACCCCAGAGCAGACAGAGCGGCGGGGGCGGCAGGAGAACCCCCTCTTTTTTTCGCGCCGATGGAGGGGCTTACCGGCTACACCTTCCGCCGTCTCCATCACCGCATGTTTCCGGGTGCGGACCGGTATTATGCGCCTTTTGTCAGCGTGGGTGCGGAGCAGATTCTGCAAAACCGGGAAAAGGCGGACATCGATCCGGTAAACAATGAGGGAATACCGCTAGTCCCGCAGGTTCTGACGAACCATGCGGAAGCCTTTGTCTGGGCCTGCGGACAGATGGCGCGGCGGAGCTACCGCGAGGTGAATCTGAATCTCGGCTGTCCGTCTGGAACGGTGACGGCCAGACGAAAGGGCGCCGGCTTTCTTGCGGATCTCGACGCGCTGGACCGCTTTTTTGAGAACGTGTTTGACGGACTTGAGAACGCGCGTTCCTTTGCCTTTGCGGAGAACAGACGGACCGGGAGGCTGCGGGCCGCCAGAGCGGGGGAGCGTCCCTGTGAGGAATCCGGAGAACCCGGTGCTCTCTGTACGCCGCCTGTCGTTTCGGTAAAGACCCGCGTGGGCGTGCGGGACGTCTCCGAGGCCGAGGCGATCTGCGCTCTCTATAACCGGTACCCGATCGGCGAGGTCATTGTGCATCCCCGGGTGCAGAAGCAGATGTACACGGGAACGGCGGATGTCGAGTGCTTTGCCGCGTTTCTTGAAAACAGCGTGCATCCAGTCGTGTACAACGGCGATATCCGGACCGCGGAGGACGGCAGACGGATTATGCGGCGCTTCGGAGCGTGCGGCGAGGGAATTGTCGGAGTAGGAGCTTCCGGTTCTCTGCTGCCGGGCGCCGCCGGGACAGCCGCGCCCGGACGGCGGATCAGCGGCATCATGATCGGCAGGGGACTGCTTGCGAATCCGGCGCTCATCCGTGAGCTCCGCGGGGGCGCGAAGCTGTCAAAGGAAGAGCTGGAGGCATATCATGAGGCGCTGTATCAGGATTATTCGGAGCGCATGACCAGCGAGCTTCATGTTCTTCACAAAATGAAAGAGATGTGGAGCTATCTCGGCGAGCGCTTTGAGGGCGGGCAGCCTTATGTGCATAAAATACTGATGGCGAAGCGGGGCGATGAGTACCGCAATGCGGTGCGGCGGATCTTTGCGGAGTGCGGGGTGCAATGAAACCTGCGCGGCTCGCAAACGCTGGCGCGTTTTCTCGCACCGGGGCTGCGCCCCATGTTTTTTGTCCCGCATAAAGCCTCCTGCATGCAGGCATGCTGTCGGCTTTTCGCGGAACAAAAAATGCAGGGCTTTGCTGTTCGTGTTATAATGCCCTTGGTTCTGTGTATGGAAGCCATTTTTATGGAGGAATAGTGTGAAAAATCACGCTGATGCGCTGATTTTTACACACGGCTATTTGTGCCGAAGCCCAAATAGCCCTGATCGCAGCCCCAAAACCGCCTGTGAGGACCTTTCAGCAAACGAAAAATGCTGTCAGGTAAAGGGACGGCACGAGCCGCAAAGCGGCTCGGAGCCCTGCGCGCTGGCGCTGGGCGATTGGGAGCGCGTGCCTCGCACTAAAGTGCTTCGGCATGAGGGATTGTTATGCGTATGAGAAAACTGTTGACGGGAATGCTGTTTGGGGCGGTGCTGTGCCTCGCGGCGGCGTTCGTGCAGCCCGGAGCCGCTCTTCCCGTGTCGGCGGCGGAACGGACTGTCGCCATTGATTCCTGTCTGGTGTCGGGAGCCAATGTGGAGGTCAGCGTATCCGGCGCTGTCCCGGCAAGCGACGACGGCAGGTATTATCTGTTTTCAGATGAGGTCTATGAGGACGGCGCGCAGGGCGTCGTGATTGCCACAGCCCGGGCCGCATCCCGCACCGGCTTCGCTTTCCCCCTGAATCTGAACAGCGCGGGAAATCAGATTTCGCGCAAGTTTATGGTTATGGTGAAGCAGGGCGGCCGCTATGTGCAGGTGAGCAACGAGCACTACATCACCAATCCGGAGGCAGCCGCGACCGCGGCGGCGCTCCGCATGGATCACGGCATCAAAGGGATTCTTCCGACAAATATCGACGGAACACTGGCGGATCTGGGGATCGACCAGATCGCCTACAACATCTATCTGGGCGATATTGTCGGAGAGAGCGACAATCCCGGCTGGGGCACCATTCATTATGGCTATGACGGACAGGTCTGGGACTTCAACGGCGCGGCGGTCGCGCGGCTCGACGAGCTGGTAAAGCTGATCACCGCACAGGGCATTCAGATGAATGTGACGATTTTGAATACGCCCGGCGCGTCCGGAGCGGACCTGATTCACCCGCTTTCCCGTGATAAATCGAGCATCGACTGCCCGTGCTTTGCGTTCAACACCGCCGAGGCGGGGGGAGCGAAGCACCTCAAGGCGATTGCGGCTTTCCTCGGACAGCGCTATAACGGAGCGTCCGGCAACGGTCAGATTGACAACTGGCTGATCGGCAACGAGGTCAATGCCCGCTCCGAGTGCTTCTATATGAGCAATACGGATCTGGATTTCAACGCCAGCGCCTACCACAAGGCGTTCCGGATATTCTACAACGGAATCCGGAGCATGAACGCCAGCGCGCACGTCTATATTCCGCTCGATCAGGAGTGGGGACGCAAGTCGAATCCGGGCTGCTTCCTCTCAAAGGAATATCTCGACGTGTTCAACAGCTATATGCTGCGCGAGGGAAATGTGGACTGGGGACTGGCCTTTCATCCGTACAACGCGCCGCTGAATGACCCCTATGCGTGGAAAGGGCAGGCGATCTATGTGCAGAAATCCGTCGCCACACCCTATATTACCATGCAGAACATCAGCGTGCTGACGGATTATATGCAGCAGCCCTCCATGCTCGCGCCGAACGGACAGGTGCGCAGCATTTCCATCTCCGAGATCGGCTATACCTCCGCGTTCGGCGAGGAGCTGCAGGCGGCGTCCATCGTCTATGCCTACATGATGGCTGCGAACAATCCGCATATCGACGGATTCCTTCTGTATCGGGAGACGGATAATTCCAAGGAGATGCTGACCAACATCATACAGGGCCTCTGCCGGCCGGACGGAAGTCACAAAATGGCCTATGACTATTACAAATACATCGACACCGAACAGGCGGCCGTGTACCGGGATAAGGCAAGCCGCATCATCGGAACGGATGTGGGCGCGCTCGTGAGCGGTCAGGTTCTTCTGACAAGATGAGAGCGTCCGGCCGAGGGGGGACGGGCCGCCCGGGCGTTCCGGAGGTGAGGAGGAGAGGCGTATGCTGCCGGCGAATCCCGATATTCTTTACAGCGTGATCAATACAAAGCTCCGCGACCGCTATCCGTCGCTGGAGGCGCTCTGCGACGATCTGGACGAGGATATGGCGGAGCTCACGGAGAAGCTTGCGGCCGCGGGCTATGACTACAGCCCGGAGCGGAACCGCTTTCAGAGCCGTCCGTGATGGCTCCGCTCTGCGCGGAGGCCGGAACAGAGCCATTTTCGCGGCGGAACTCGCTGGGCGTTCTCCCGCAGAAATTTCGGAAAGCCTTTGAAAAATAATTGGTGTCCGAATATCCGATGCTCCGCGCGATGTCGAGAATGCGGCGCTCGGGATCAAGAAGCAGGGTCTGCGCATGCTCCATGCGGACGCGGATCAGATATTCATAGATGGTGCAGCCGAATTTTGCCTTAAAGAGGCGGGAGAGATACTCCTTGGAGAAGAAATACCGACCGGCAAAATCCGAGAGCTGGATATTCTCATGGTAGTCCTGCTCGATTTTTCTTCGGATGATGGAGAGTACCTCCTCCGCGGTGATGCTGTCATCTCCGCCTGCGGCGGAGAAGTCCGCGTCAGGATAGTTTTTGCGGATGGCCTTTTCGATGGCGGCATCCAGTTCTTCCTTGACGATCGGTTTGAGCAGATAATCCACCGCGCCGCAGCGCAGCGCGTTTTGGACATAGGAAAAATCATCGTAGCCGCTGATGACAATAAAAGCGGTATCCGGACTGCGCGAGGAGGCCTGCCGCAGGAAGGCCGCACCGTCCATGACCGGCATCTGCATGTCGACAAAGCAGATGTCAAAAACGTGGCGCTGCATAAGCGCGAGTGCGTCGCGTCCGTTTTCCGCCTCCATCGGGGCCTCGATGCGGAAGCGGGCAAAATTGCCCAGCTTTGCAATGGCGACCCGTACCGGGCGTTCATCATCCAAAATCAGAGCCTTATACATAGTAATCTCCATGCCGAAGCGCTTTATGCGAGTCCCGCGCCGTAAAGAGCCCTGCGCCGGCGCTGTATGAAAAATCATTGCATCAGTGTAAGTTTTCATACCGTTCTTCATAATGACGGTCCTGCCGCGTTCCTCTGGGAAATCCCGGAACGGAGCCTGCGGGGGGCCGCCGTTTTTTCGCTGCGGCAGCGTGCCATACGGCGGGACACGGTATTATTTCAGCTTTGGCTCGGCCACGGCGGAGAGGATCAGTGTGACCGTGGTGAACGAGTTTTCACCGCATTCTGTCCGGATCAGGATGTCCGCGTCATTCTCATACATCAGACGTATGCGGTGATAGAGATTTGCGAGGCCGATACCGGCGCCGGGGCGAAGCAGGGTCTGATCGGCAAAGCTTTCGCGGAGCCGGGTCAGCGCAGTTTCCTCGATTCCGATCCCGTCATCGGTGACCTGCACGACGAGATAATCTCCCCGGCGGAACGCCTCGATCTGAATGGAGATGGAGCTTTTTTCCGTTCCGAGGCCGTGGAGAATCGAATTTTCCACAAGCGGCTGGATGCTGATTTTTGGCACGCGGGCCGTTGTGACGGCGGGATCGACGCGCTTGATTACGGTCAGGCGATCTCCCATGCGGGCTTTTTGCAACATGACATAGTTGTCGACATATCGTATCTCTTCTCCCAAAGTCACAATATTGTCCGCTTTAATGGAGTGGCGGAGATTTGAGGCGAGAGACGTGAGCATTCGATACAGTCCGATTTCATCATGCAGGAGCGCCTCGGAGCCGATCGCCTGCAGAGTGTTATACAGGAAATGCGGATTCACCTGCGCTTCCAGAGCGGCGAGCTGTGCCGTCTTTTCATTCAGCTCGGCGGCATAATTCCGGCGGATCAGTGTGTCGATCCGATGGGTCATCTCGTTGAAGCTGGTTCTGAGCTCCCGGATCTCCCGGGAGCGTCCGATGTCGATCGCGGAAAAATCGCCGTCTCCGGCCTGCTTCTGCTTTGCGGCAAGAATGGAGAGCGGCGCGGTGAGCCAGCGGACAAAGACGCAGATGGCGAGAATGGAGAGGAGAATCCAGAACAACTGCTGCGTCAGAGCGCGGATGCTGGCATGACGTATTTCCTCTGTCACAGAGGAAACCGGGACCAGTGAGACGATGCGCAGGCCGTAGCGTTCTCCTGTCCGGACGGCCGTCAGATAGCGAACGCCGCCGATCGTGGCATAGGGGGTGGGGATATTTTCTCCAGGCGGCGCTTCGAGATCACAGAACAGAAGCTCTCCCTGCGGGCTGTACAGCGCAATGTGCTCCTGGCGCGAGAGGGGATAGTCCGTGAGCGCCTCGATAGACTGCATACCCACGTCAAAGCTCACAATAGCGCTTGTCCGGGCGTCGGACACGCGGACGATGCCGTGGATAAAGCAGAAGAGCGAGCCGTCGTCGGAGGAGGGCAGAACCGCACAGCGCAGAGGGCTTGCCGTACACAGACGGAGCATGTCAAAGATCTGCGCACAGGAGAAGCCGGAGATGCGGACCCGCTCGGAGCCTGTCCGCGAGCCGGGCATATAGCCCACGGCGAGTTCCTGATTGAGGAGATAGAGCATATAGGAATTCAGGTCGCTCCGCGTGTGGTAGGCGGTGCGTACAGCGGCGCTGATGTCCGCGCGGTCGGTATCGGTGAACGCCTCGCCGGACTGGATCGACGCGTAAAGCGAATTGTCATAGACCGCCTGTATGCTGAAGGCGGCCAGCTCGTCGAGATACTGCTCCAGATTCTTCATCTTGAGAGACAGAAGCCGGTCGGCGGTGATCTGTTCATGACGGATCTGGTCCGCCCGGTTCTGTCGGTAGGTCGAAAACGCCAGCGCGATCATGAGAAGAATGAGGATCGCGGAGAGAGCGGACGCGAGCTCGATCCAGAGCGGCATTCTGTCCATATGGGCGCGCAGTGCCGCGCGGTGACGGCGCACGCTGCTGTCCGCTCTCGAGAGGAAGGCCGCGGCGGCCGTTTTATGTCTGTTTTTTTCGCGTCTTTTTTGCATATCTTTATTTTAATACGGCGGGGATGCGCGCAGGAGTTCATTTTTTTACAGAAATTCGTTCGCTTTTATCCATTTATCCGTCGAATTGTGCATATTATAATAAGATTCACATGGAAAAACCGTCAGGATAACCATGAAAACCGGCAGATCGGAGAAAGAGGCTGTATGACAATGACACGAAGAAAACGAAAGGAGTATCTGGAAAACGTCCTGTACACATTGCCGGCGGTCGTTCTGGTCGTCATGATGATGTACGTCCCGTTTATCATGAGCGGATACTACTCTCTCACGGAGTGGAATGGCATTTCAAAGGAGCCGCGCTTTCTCGGGTTCGCCAATTTTATCAGCCTGTTCAGCGGCGATCGGGCATACATGGGAGCGGTGACGTTCACTCTGAAGTACACGCTTTTCTTCGTTCTGCTCTCGAATGTGCTGGCGCTGGCGCTGGCGGTCATGCTGACGAAAAAATTCCGCTTTGTCAATGTGTTTCGCGGGCTGTTCTTCATTCCCTACATTATGAGCATGACCATCGTCGGTTTTATCTGGAAGTTTATCTTCACACAGGGCTTCGCAAAGCTGACGGAGCTGACGGGCTGGGGATTTCTTGACTGGTCGTGGCTGGGCGAGCCGCGTCTGGCGTTTTGGGCGGTCGCGTTTGTGGGCGTGTGGCAGTCCCTCGGCTTCTACATCGTCTTATATATTGCGGGCCTGCAAGCGGTGCCGGAGGATGTACTGGAGGCCGCAGTTGTGGACGGCTGTAGCGGCAGACAGAAATTTTTCCGCGTGACGCTCCCTCTCCTCGGCCCCTCGTTTACGACCTGCATTTTTATGTCCCTGACGAACGGACTCAAGGTTTTTGATATTATACTCGCGCTCACCAAGGGCGGTCCGGGCGGATCGACATACAGTGCTACGCTCCAGATATACAAGGTCGCGTTTACGGACAATCACTATGGACTGGGGTCGGCGGAGGCGATCGTGTACTTCCTCGTCGTTCTCGTGATCACACAGCTTGTGCTCAGGCTGATGAACCGCAAGGAGGTGGCGCTGTGATGGGGATGCACGCCAGAAGAAGAACTTTTCGGGTTCTGATGCTCGCCGCGCTCACCGCGATCGCGCTGGTATATATTTACCCGGTGTTCCTGATGTTTATGAACAGTTTCAAGCCTTTTGGCGAGATCGTATCGGATCCGATCGCACTGCCAAGGCTCCCTACATGGGAAAACTACCGCTATGTCATAAAGAAGATTCGATACGGGAGCCTTTTTTTAAACAATCTGATGATCACCGCGGTCGGACTTGCGGGAATCGTGGTGTTTTCGTCGCTTGCGGCCTACATTCTGGACAGGAGGCAAAACCGTTACACCGGCCTGATATACACGCTCATTATCACGCCGATGCTGATTCCGTTTCAGACGATCATGATTACGCTCCTCAAGGCGATGTCCGTGATTCGCCTGTCCGGCAGCCGGATCGGTCTCGGGATACAGTACTGGGGCTTCGGCATCCCGATGGCGACATTTATTTTTTACAATTTCATGAAGACGATCCCGAAGGAGCTGGATGAGAGCGCCCACATCGACGGTGCGTCCACGATCCGGACCTATATCTCGGTAATCTTTCCGCTTCTGAAATCCGTGTCAGTCACGGTGATCGTCCTTGACACGATGTGGATATGGAACGATTTCCTTTTGCCGCTTCTGATGGTCAACAGCAGCAATCAGACGAGAACGCTGGTTCTGGCGGCCTATACCTTTGTCGGACAGATGAATACAAAGTGGCAGTATGCCATGACGGCCATGGTGCTGACCGTGCTGCCGGCCATCATCGTATTCGTGTTTCTGCAAAAGTATATTGTCGAAGGGGTCGTGGCGGGCGCCGTGAAAGGGTAAGCATAGCTGTCCCCACACAGGGGACGGAACCGGAGAAGCTGCCGATGCGGCTTTTCCTTGCATGGCCTGCGGCGGAGCAGGCAGAAAGGGAGTGAAATGAAAAAGAAACTGGTATCTGTAATATTGTGCGCGGCAATGACGGGCGCTTTGCTTGCGGGCTGTGGAAGCGGAACGGCCGGCACGGAACCCGCAGGAACGGAAACGGCAGAAGGCGGCGCGTCGGCAGAGGAGACGCCGGCGGAGGAGGAGACAGTGGCAGCGGAGAGCGCCGATGCCGGGACGGAGGAGCCGTCGCTGGATTCCGGAGAGATATATATGTTCATCTCCTCGCCGGAGTATGCGGATGCTATCAACACGCTGATTGAGGAGTACGCCGAGGTGGCGCCGGGCGTCACGATCAATTATGAGACGACGCAGAACGATTACCCTACGCTTCTCAAGGCAAAGATCAATTCCGGAGAGATCCCGGATATTTTCTCCTCCACCTCCGGCAAGGAGATCGATACCTATAAAGAGTATTCCTTTGACCTGACGGGACAGCCGCTGATGGAAACCATCGCGCCCTCCGTTGCGGACGCCATGAAGTCGCCCTCTGAGGGGACAGGCTGCTACGGCATCGCCATCAAGGGAAATTATTTCGGCATTGTGTACAACAAAGAGATTTTTGAGGAGGTCGGCATCGCGGCGTTCCCTCAGACCACAGGGGAGATGGAGGCGGCCTGCGAAAAGCTCTCCGCGGCGGGTTATACCCCATTCACGACCGGCTTTGCGGAATGGTGGGTGTTCAAGCACTGCGCGCAGTCGTTCTTTGACGCGGCGGCGGAGAACGCGGGGATTTCTGCGGCGGAGCTGGTCGCCAGGTTTGAGCGCGGCGAGGCGAAGATGGCGGATTATCCCGAGCTCTATGAAAACTGGTTCGATTTCATCGATCTTGCGGTCAAGTACGGCGACGCGAAGCCGCTGGAGACGGATCTTGCCGGTGAGGAATCCGCGTTCGGTTCCGGCAAGGCTGCCATGGTGCTTGGACAGGGCGCCTGGATCGAGAGCGACGTTCTGGCGATCGATTCCGGACTGCAGATCGGCTTTGACGGCTATCCGGTCACCGATCAGGCGGAGCAGTGCAAGGTGATCTCCGGTTCCGATCAGGCGCTTCATGTCAATAAGGATTCCGCGAATCTGCAGGCTGTGCTGAATTTTATCAACTGGTGGTACACCTCTGACGAGGGCAAGGCGTGGTTTACGGATGTGGCGGGAGTTGTTTCCCCGATCAAGAGCGATGCGGAGGCGACGTTTGCGATCATTCAGCAGGGCGACGCGCTCTCCGCGGAGGAGGGGACGAACACCCTTGAGATCTGCCTCTCCACGGACAGCTGGCATCAGACCTTTGGCGAGATTATGCAGGCCTATATCGCAGGAACGGCGGATAAGGACGCTACCTGCGCCGCCATTGAGAAGAAGTGGCAGGAGATCGACGGAGCGGCACAGTAAGTGGCATCGGCGTCTCCCGGCGGTTTTCCGCCGGGAGACGCTGATACCGATTCAATGCAACATCCCCTGAAAACTCGAAAAGCAACAGCTTCTGTTGCTGAAACTCCCTCGAATCACGGCTTCGCATTTGGAGGTGTTGCCGCAACTCTGACAAGGTCAGCAGTTCCGCCATTTCGCGAAAAATCTGTTGACAGAGCCGGTATCTCCTGCTATCATAAGCAAGCGGCTGTGAGAATAGCCGGTAAAATGAATATGGCGAGATAGCTCAGCTGGCTAGAGCACGCGGTTCATACCCGCGGTGTCGAGGGTTCAAGTCCCCCTCTCGCTACTGCCAAAACGGAATCCATAACGGGTTCCGTTTTTTGATTTTGTCTGTATTTGTCTATTCTTTTATTTCTGGACATTATTCTTATTTTTCTGCCGGTGAGAAGCCCATATAATGAAACCTGTCTTTCGGACTTGAGAAAAAAAGTAGTGCTAAACCACGGTTTAGAACCTGTGGTTTAGCATTTTATTTATGGCCTCATTTCCGAGAAAATATGATGTCAGAGGAAGACCGGTTTCAGAAGCTA
>NZ_LR130577.1 GCF_900625025.1 Lachnoclostridium sp. Marseille-P6806 | reverse complement strand
AAGGTATAGTATTTCAGATATAATCATTATACTATATAGTACCATAGTACGCAATGTAAGAAAATAAATTTGACACAAAAAATAAAGTCCTGCAAGGCTTTGCGGACTTTGGGGTGTTAAAAACCCGTGAAAGAAGTGTGGCCGCCGATTCTTGAGCATGCCAAAGAAAAGGGCGTCAGAATCGCGATTGAGAACTGTCCGATGTGGTTTACCGAGGACGAATGGCCGGGCGGGCAGAACCTGATGACCTCTTCGGCCAACTGGCGCAGAGTCTTTGAACTTCTGCCCTATGATAACCTCGGCATCAACTATGATCCGTCGCATTTTATCTGGCAGCAGATTGATTACATCAGGCCGATCTATGAATTCAGGGACAAGATATTTCACGTCCATTTCAAGGACATTAAGCTGTTCAGGGATAAACTGGCCGATGTCGGCGTGATGGCTTGTCCGCTGGAATACATGAGCCCGAAGATCCCGGAGCTCGGCGATATCGACTGGGGAAAGTTCGTTTCGGCGCTTACGGATATCGGCTACAACGGGTACAGCGTTATCGAGGTCGAGGATAAGGAGTTTGAGGGCAGCCCGGAGGATTCCGCCAGGGCCGTGAAGCAGTCGGCGAAATATCTTCGCAACTTTGTGGGCTGAATCAAGACTCCCGCAGGCCCCCTGCATGTCGACGCAGGGAGGCCTGCGGCTGCGGCAAAAGGGCCATCTGGAGCAGTATGCCTCGGCGACCGGAATTAGGCGCCTTGCGCACAAGTATCTGTCGGAGCATCCGGATGTCCGGACGCGGCTCCGTACGATTCCGGAACCTACGGCCAAGGACATTTTTGATGCGGTGAAAGCGGGGGACGAAGCGTCCCTTGAACTGGTCGAGATTCTTGGAAACATGCTGGGACGGGCTTTTGCCATGATTTCCTGTGTGATTGATCCGGAGGTTTATGTTATCGGCGTCGGTGTCTCGAAAGCCGGCAGCATCCTGACCGATACGACCAGAAAGCATTATATCCGCTATGCGTTCCATGCCTCGGAACGAACGGAGATCCGTCTGGCCGAGCTGGGAAATGACGCCGGCATAATCGGTGCGGTGAGACACGTTCTGTAAAAAATCGTATCAGAGCTTTCCGCTTATAGGGTAAAAAAGCAGCCGGAAGAGATTCTCTCCGGAGCTTGAGAAGAAAAGCTGGCAGGGACGACGAGGAGTTCGTCTCTGCCGGTCTTTTTCTGTGTGCGCCCAGCGGCGCACGTTTCTAACCGGTGCAAGTCCGGAGTCCGCCCGGTAGTGGGAAGGACATAGCCGAAAGCAAGGGTGTCCATCGTGAGGTGGCATCTGTGGGTAAGACTGCACAACAAGCCGAAGCCCATAACTACACGGAAACAGATGCAATAAATGAGGCAGGTAGATGGAGGGAAAGAAACGTGTGGTACCCGGGGAGATCTGCATGGTATGCGCCGAAAGGCGTAACCACCGTCGAAAGCGGTGCTGAACATGCAGAAGTCAGCAGAGGCCATAGTAGCGGGCGACTGTGAAGGGCTGAATCAACAGGAGTTCCAAGTACAACCCGGAAAGGGGGGAAGAGCACATGGATACAGAAAACGCTGGAAACGGCGGCTGCTCACAAAAGGATCGTGCGGAACACAAAAGATATGTGAGAGCGCACCGCTCTTTCAACCGGATATGGAAAGAAAGGGACAGTGCAGAACCCGACATTCTCGGAAAGATACTGGCAAAGGCTAACCTTAACCGGGCCTATAAGAGAGTGAAGGCAAACAAGGGAGCACCGGGCGTCGATGGGATGACCATCGAAGAGGCGCTTCCGTGGCTGGAGGAACACGGCAACGAACGGATAGACAGAATAAGGAGCGGACATTACACTCCTCAGCCGGTCAGACGAGTGGAAATCCCGAAGCCGGACGGCGGAATACGGAAGCTTGGTATTCCGACGGTTATTGACCGCATCATCCAGCAGGCAATCGCCCAGCAGCTGATGCCGATCTATGAGCCTTTGTTTTCGGATGGAAGCTATGGCTACCGTCTGGGAAGAAGTGCAAAAGATGCGATTCTGAAGATCAAGGGGTATGCGGAAGCAGGATACACAAAGGCGGTTGTCCTTGACCTGTCCAAGTACTTCGACACGATCAATCATGTGAAACTGCGGAATCTTTTACGGCAGAACGTAAAGGATGAGCGGGTCATACAGATGATCAAACGGTATCTGAAGAGTGGTGTTATGGAGAACGGTGTTGTCTCTCCGACAGAAGAAGGCTCGCCGCAGGGAGGAAATCTTTCCCCATTGCTGGCGAATGTCTATCTGAACGAGTTTGACCAGGAGTTCGAGAGACGAGGAGTCCCATGTATCCGGTATGCAGATGAAATTACTCTGCTGGCAAAGAGTGAACGGGCTTCTCAGCGTCTGCTGGATTCCAGCGTGAAATATCTTGAGGAAACCCTGAAATTAAAGGTGAACCGGGAGAAGAGCAGAACGGTCAGCGTGTTTGCTATCCGAAATTTTAAATTCCTTGGCTTCTGTTTCGGGAAAGGACGTAATGGTGTATGTATCAGAATGCATCAGAAATCCTGGAGGAAGTTCAAGGATAAGCTGAAGGCACTTACATCCCGAAGCAGGTGCGGAAGCATAGTGAACGCCATGAAACGGATTACAGTCGTGGCCCGTGGATGGCTGAACTCCTACGGAATAGCGGATATGAAGAGCAACATTGAGGCACGAAATGGCTGGCTGTACAGGCGGATTCGGATGTGCATCTGGAAGCAGTGGAAACTGCCAAGGACGCGGAAAAGAAAGCTTGCTGGGCTCGGCGTGGCGGAGCACTATGCGGCGACAATAGCCTATGATCGCAAGGGTTACTGGTTTAACACTGGTAATAAGGCGGTCAATTGGGCACTAAACAAAGAAAGACGGATACACTGGGGCTTTTATGATCTCGCCTCGGCATATCAGTCTGTGCACGTCAACTGTTGAAACCGCCGTGTACCGAACGGTACCCACGGTGGTGTGAGAAAACGGCGGCTAATCACCGCCTCCTACTCGATCCTTCCCGGAGGGACGGACCCGGGGAGGATGGGAACCGTTGTGTTGATGGGATATAGTTGACGGAATGTATCTGATATGACGAAAGGATGATGGAATTTTGTAAAAAAATGAGAAAATCGACGAATTTTGGTTGAAATAATCGGTGCATAATACTAATATTATTATAAAATGATAACGTTAACATAAATGCATTGAGGATGACATGACGACGATAAAAGATGTTGCAAAAGCCGCTGGCGTTTCAGCAATTACCGTATCCAGAGTGATCAACAAGCCGGACAGCGTCAAGGAAAGCACGCGGATACGCGTTCAGGAAGTAATGAAAGATTTGAAGTATGTGACGAATGCGGCAGCAAGAAGTCTGGTATCTAATAGAACGGGCATTATCGATGTTTTTGTTCCGGAGAGTATTGATATCTCCAATCCCTTTGTTATGCATTTTATCGCCGGCATCAGCAGTGTGTTGAGCCGTAAGATGTATTCCTTTCTGATTCTGCGCAATCGGGAACAGGAGCATCTCTGCGACGGGTATATTGTTACCGGCCTGCTTCGCAATGAGGTGCAGGATTTTGAGAAATATGCCGGGGAGCGTCACAGGCCTCTGCTCTTATTCGGGCATGAAAAATCTGATTATACTGACTGCATAGATGTGAATAATGTGGCGGGAAGTCAGATGGGAGTGGAGTATCTTTTAAGCCTCGGACATAAAAGAATTGCCATGATCAATGTCGCGGAGGACAAGGATTATACCGATGACCGTCTGGAGGGATACCGCAAAGCGCTGGAAAATGCAGGACTCACTTTTGACAGGAATGATGTGCTTTACACAGTTAATAGTCCCGAGGGCGGGGCGCAGGCAGTGCAAAGACTCTTGGCGCATGCGGATTACAGCGCTGTCTTCTGCGCTACGGATACGATTGGCATTGGTGTCACAACGGAACTGATCAAATATGGGTACCGGGTGCCTGAAGATATTTCCATATTGGGGTTTGACGGGCTGGGACATAATCTTCTGGTGACGCCGGCACTGACCAGTATTCAGCAGCCTGTCTATGAAATAGGAGAAATGCTGGCGAGGGCTCTTTTGGATAAGCTGGACGGCAAGGAAATTCAGCACAGTGTACTGGTAATGCCGAAACTTCTTATGGGAGGGTCTGTTTCGGAATCACGGGGAACGCCTGTCAGAAGAGGTGGAGGAGTGTAAATACAATTTTAAGGGAATCATGGAGGTGTACTATGAAAAAGAGAATTGCTGCGCTTTCAATACTTATGCCTGTTGCTGTTTCACTGGCAGCCTGCGGAGGGGGAGGCAGTGTCAGCTCGGCGGGCAGTACGACGGAGGCAGAGGATTCTGCCGCGGTAGAAACCGCGGAAGAGGCTGATGCTTCCGCAGAAGAACCGGAGACGGAGAATGCTTCTTTATCCGGGACGCTTGAGGTCTGGTCTTCCGGAGAAGAGCTGGGGCGTTTTGTGGAGGGCTTTCAGAAAGAGTATCCTGACGTAACGGTTAATATTACGGTAGTTCCGAATGCCGATTTTATTGCCAAGCTGACTCCCACGCTTGCGGGAGGTCAGGGCGCGCCGGATATTTTTACCGGGGAGTCCGATTATGTGAAATATCTTGTCGAGTCCGGTTTTTGGGATGATCTGCAGTCTGCGGATTATGGTGCGGATGTTTCGGATGTCTGGGAATATATCGTCAGTGTCGGCACGGATTCAAACGGTGTCCTCCGTGCACTGAGCTGGCAGGCAAGTCCCGGCTCCGTAATGTATCGTCGGGACATGGCCCGCGAAGTCCTCGGAACCGACGATCCGGCTGAGGTTGCCGAAATGCTGAGCAGCAATGCTGCGATGCTGGATGTCGCAGCCCGGCTGAAAGAGCAGGGAATAAAAATGTTCGCCAGCTGGCAGGATATTATGAATATGCAGTTCTCCAACCGAAAGGAACCGTGGGTAACAGACGGAAAGCTGGTTGTTGATGATTCTCTGCTCGAGTTCATGGATATGGCAAAAACCATTACGGAAAATGGCTACGATCTTGGCGTCGATCCGTGGGCTCCGGAATGGAGCGCTGCCGTTGAAAGCGACGATACGTTCTGCTATGTACTGCCCTCCTGGGGATATCAGTTTGTTGTGAAGCCGGCAGCGGATACGACTAAGGGACAATGGGCTCTGTGTCAGGGCTCCGTACCCTATGTTAAGGGCGGAACGTGGCTTGGAATTTATAAAGACAGTCCCAATAAGGAGCTGGCATGGGCTTTTCTGAAGTATTGCTGTCTTAACAGCGAGGCACAGCAGGCCTATGCATCGGAATACGGAGAATATGTTTCGCTGAAATCTGCTGATGAGGCGCTTGCCTCCGGCGAGGGAGAGGAAGTTCTTGGGGGACAGAATCCGTTTGCGTTTTACAACGAACAGATGTCTAAAATTCCGGCGGATCTGATGACGGCATATGACGGGACGATCAACAATGCGTTCCTGTCTGCAACAAAAGATTATGCGACAGGCATTAAGAGCAAAGAGGAGGCGCTCAGCTCCTTTAAGGCGGATGTCCAGAACGCCTACCCTGAAATTGCGGTTGATTGAAATCTTTTGATGATTGCCGACAGGTGTGGGAAATTTCCCTGCCTGCCGGCAATTCTATAAAAGGATGGTTTTCATGAGAGACGGTAAAAAAAGAAGCACACTCAACAAAAGCCGTTATGGATACCTTTTTATTGCACCCTTTTTTGCCGTGTTTGCTGTTTTTGGATTATACCCGGTTCTGTATACGGCTTTTCTCAGCTTTAAGAGCTGGGACGGACTGGCGGTAGTAAAGAGTGCCGGAGGCAAAAACTATGCCCGTCTGTTGACAGATGTGGTTTTCTATCAGAGCCTTTGGAATACATTCCGTATCTGGATTGTTAATTTTATCCCGCAGCTTTTGTCGGCGCTGGTTCTTTCTGCTGTCTTTACCTTTCATAAAATCCGGGGGAAAAATTTTTTCCGCGCGTCTTTTTATCTGCCGAATCTGATCACTGCAGCTTCGGTCGGACTGCTGTTTAATTTGCTTTTCAATGGAGACAAATCTGCAGTTAATCATCTGCTGGTGTCGCTGGGAGTTCAGAAAGCGCCGTTTGATTTCTTTAACAGCACAGTGTTTACTTCCGGGCTTGTTTCTTATATTCAGTGGTGGATGTGGTTTGGCTATACCACAGTGATTGTAATGGCCGGAATTACTACCGTTGATCCGGGAATTTATGATGCGGCCATGGTGGATGGCGCAACAAAAGGGCAAACGTATAGGAAGATCACGCTGCCTCTTATCCGTCCCACATTGATTTATCTCACCATCACATCGATCATAGGCGGCATGCAGCTTTTTGATGTGCCGGCCACGCTGACCAATGGTCTGGGAGATCCCCGGAAATCTATTTTGACGACATCCATGTATTTATATAATCAGGGATTTAAGAATCATAATTACGGTTATGCCTCGGCGGTATCGGCAGGCCTGTTTCTGATTATTATGATTTTAAGCGCGTTCAGCATGAAAGCAATGCAGAGAAAAGAGGAGGAGTCGTGATGACAAGGATAAAATCAATTTTGTCGAAAATCATCATATACGGGCTCCTCATCTCTCTGCTGTTTCTTACCATAGTCCCGTTTTATATGGTGATGGTCAATGCGACGCATACCAGCTTTAATATTGTGACCCGGCTGAATCTGCTTCCCGGAGGAGCGCTGCTGGATAATTATGAAACCATGCAGACGCATGTCAATATTTGGCGCGGATTTGCAAACAGCCTGCTGATTTCTCTTCCGTATACGGTGCTGACGGGATATTTTGGCGCATTGGTGGGGTTTGGGTTTGCGAAATACAGCTTTAAGGGGAAAAGGATTCTATACAGTATTGTTCTGGCCTCGATGATGATTCCCTCACAGGTCAGCATTATCGGTTTTTATCAGTTGAATTTGAGACTGCATTTGCTGAACACTTATTATCCGTTTATTCTTCCCGGGATTGCCAATGCCTCGGCGGTCTTCTTCCTGCGGGGGATTATTGCGCAGAGTATTCCGGATTCCATGATTGAAGCGGCGCGTATCGACGGATGTTCGGAATTCATGATTTTTAACCGCGTGGTATTTCCATGTGTAATTCCCGGGGTGGTGGCGATATGTATCTTTAACTTTGTTTCGAGCTGGAACAACTATATCGGACCGCTGATTGTTATGAGTGACAGCGATATGTATACCATGCCGGTCATGATTTCAATGATCAAGGGACTGTATCTTACGAATTATGGAGCAATGTATTTGGCAATTACCATATCGGTCGTTCCGACGATCATCGTTTTTTGTCTCCTGTCCAAATATATCGTAAACGGCCTGACGGCAGGCGCAAATAAATAAACAGGGAGAACATTTATGAAACAGGTGATATGGCGCTGGTCGAATGAAACAGCGCAGTGGCAGACAAAGGAAGTACAAAACAGGGCGGCTGCACAGGCAACTCTTCGTCTGGACGGGCGGGAATATCAGACAATGCACGGCTTTGGAGGCTGCTTTAATGAGCTGGGCTGGAGCTCTCTGCAAAAATTATCCTCCGGGGAACGGGAGGCGGTCATGCAGGAGCTGTTTCTTCCGGGGGAGGAGCGGGCGAATCTGAATTTTTGCCGGCTTCCGATCGGCGGGAATGATTATTCCTTTGATTGGTACAGTCTGGATGAGACGGCCGGGGACTATGAACTGAAAGATTTTTCTCTGGAGAGGGACAGAAAAGCTCTGATCCCTTATATCAAAGCGGCTAAGAAATATGCGCCGGATCTGAGACTGTTCGCTTCTCCATGGAGTCCTCCGACATGGATGAAAGAGCCCCCGGTGTACAACTGGGGGAAAATCATCAGGACTCCGGAGATCTGGCGGGCCTATGCAGATTATTTTGTCAGATTTATTACCTCTTATAAACAAGAGGGGATCGAAATAGAGCAGATTCATGTGCAGAATGAACCGGTCGCCAATCAGAAATTTCCCTCCTGCATGTGGACGGGGGAAGAGCTGCGCGACTTCATCCGGGACTATCTTGGCCCGGCATTGCGGCGGAGTGGGGTGGATACGGAATTGTGGCTGGGAACGATCAATGCGCCCGGCTGTGATTACAACAGGCTAATTTTTGATAAATGGGCGACAGAAGATTACGACTATTTTGCCAACACCGTTTTGCTGGATCCGGATGCTTTGCAGTATATTTCCGGGGTCAGTTATCAGTGGGGAGGGAAAATTGCGATTCAACGCACTTATGAGAGCTGGGCGCCGCGCATTCGGCTGATGCAGTCAGAGAATGAATGCGGGTTCGGCGACAATACATGGGAATATGCCAGATATGTGTGGACAATGCTGAAGCACTATATAGGTAACGGCGCGGAAAGCTACCTGTACTGGAATCTGGTTCTGGAGCCGATGGGAAGAAGCACATGGGGGGATCCGCAGAATGCAATGATCACGGCAGACCCGCAAAGCGGTGAGGCTATTTATAATCCTGATTTTTATGTCATGAAGCATTTTTCGTCCGTTATTCAGCGGGGAGCGGTGCGGCTGGGAGCAGCGGGAACCTTTGCGGCAGACAGTCTGGTATTTCGCAATCCGGACGGGGCTGTTGTACTGGAGCTGCATAACCCTCTTCGTGAGGTTCTTACCGTCGCCTATGAATACGGTGGAGAAACTTGGTATTTTCCTCTGGAGCCGCAGTCTGTGAACAGTGTTGTTTTGAGTTGAAAAACAGAGTGCGAAAATGTATCGGATGCATATTTATCTTAAGAAAGGGGTGAAAGCATGAGAACGAAAAAGTTATTTGCCGGAGTAATAGCGATGGTAGTAGGTGTTTCCGTAATTCCCCCGATTCCCATATCAGCGGCAGGAAATACAGTTGATGTATGGGTGTCACAGGTGAATGCGGAAAATACCGGCATGGCAAAAGGACTCGAGCAACAGGAGTCTCTTACATTTGAAAATGATTCCGGCACCCGGATTTCTAATCTGATCATTGTAGATGAAAGCAAAAGCTATCAGCAAATGGACGGCTTTGGTGCGTCGATCACAGAAGCATCGGCGCATCTGTATCAAAGTGTTTTGGATAATCAGAAAAAATCAGAGGTAATGAACGCTCTGTTTGATAAGGAAACAGGAATTGGGATCAGTATGCTTCGGCAGACGATTGGAGCGAGTGATCACTGCGTCGGACCGTATAATTTTGCGCAGGAAGCGCAGGGCGACAGTTTGCCGGGATTTGATTTTTCGCATGAACTTGAGGAAATTTTCCCGACGGTTCAGACCGCTATGGGCATTGAGCCTGGACGAATTAAGGTGATGGCTTCTTCATGGAGTGCTCCGGGGTGGATGAAGAACAACGGATCCGAGCTTGGTATGTATAATAATGTTCGAGGGACATTGCGCACGGATAAGTATCAGGCGTATGCAAATTACCTGCTCAAATTCATACAGAATTATGAAAATCGGGGAATACATATTTATGCCATTACTCCGACTAATGAGCCGGACCATGCAAGCTATGACTGGCCGGCCATGCCGATGAGTCATGGCGAAGCACAGCGTCTTGTTGCAGACTATATTTATCCGACGCTTCGTAATGCTGGGCTTGATACAAAAATTATGTGCTGGGATCATAGCTATACAACGACAAACTATCGTGACGGTTCGTATCCATTTGTCTATTATGTGGATGCAAATGCGTTTGCAGCTACGGACGGCTCAGCCTGGCACTGGTATGAGGGTGATGAGGAGGTTATGTCTGTCGTTCATAAAGAGTATCCGACGAAAGACATTTGGTTTACAGAGGGGTCCGGAGGTGAATGGGGATTTCCAAAATGGAAAACGGCCTTTTTGAATCAGAGCTCTTGTATCATTAATATTGCCCGTAATTGGAGCAAATCAGTCATTTTATGGAATCTCGCCTTAGATGAAAATGGAGGCCCAGATTATTATTATGATGTAAATCAACATCAAGATTCTACCAATCGAGGGCTTATTACTATCCAGTCCTCTGGAGATTGGTTCTGTAACGTAGATTATTATACTCTGGGGCATATCAGTAAATTTGTTGAACCGAATGCGGTTCGAATTGATTCGACGAGCTTAGATGACAACATTGAAACTGTTGCTTTCAGAAATCCGGATGGCTCTAAGGTTCTGGTTATGACGAACCTCATGGATGTGGATCAATTGATGAAGATCCGTTGGGGGGATCAAAGCTTGAATTATACGATTCCGTCTGAATCCATGGTTACGATGAAGTGGAATGGATCGCAGAGCGGGTCAGCAATGCAGCCAATCTGGTTCAACAATCTTGAACATAATAATAAATATAGTGTCGGGACGAATGCGAGTGCATCGGAGACAGATAGTACGGCGAATCTTGGCGGAAGCAAGGGCATTAAGCTGACAACATCAGAAAATGGAGATCCTGGTAACGGCAGTCAGTGTGCTGTTATTGAGCCTCAGAATGGAAATTCCATTGATGCATCAGGATATCAGTATTTAACATTTTCGGTAAAAGATATGGTAAACCCCGACAATTGTACCGTAAAAGTGACATTTGTTGATCAAGATGGAACAACGGTATCAAAATGGAGTCACGAGAGCACTGTTTATGGGAATTGGGCTCGTATTCAAGTGCCAATCGCCGGGGGATATGGATTTGATCGTCAGCACATTGCTCAGATCAAACTTGGCTTCTATTGGCGTGGCGATTATTATATTGACGATCTCTTTTTGTCGAACGCATGCGCTGATGGGACCCCGATGTTTGGAGAGGTCAATTACGTAGTAAACGGCAGTTTTGAGGATGATGGAAGTGTGATTGTAAACCCGGCAGGATGGCATTTTGAGGGAGGGAATCCGGAATCGACATATTTAGAGAAGAACAGCAACGCGGCATCCGGGAGGTTTCATTTGGTGCATTATTCTGCACAGTCTCATGATGCCTACACATGGCAGGTGATTTATAATCTTGAAAATGGCACTTATACGCTGCGTGCTATGGTACAGTCTGGCGGTGGTCAGATACAGAATAAAATTCTTGCAACTGACTTTGGCGGAAGTGAGATGAGTGCAGCGATTCCTGTTAATTCGCACTGGACTCAAGTTGAGATTTCCAATGTTCAAGTAACAAATGGGCAGTGTACCGTTGCGTTCTATACAAAAGGCAATCCCGGAGATTGGAGCTGTGCAGATAATATCGAGCTGATTAAAAATTGATTTTTCAAGTGAATAGATTAAGCTTTCGTTGTAAGGGACTTTCGGCACAGTGACATTCATCGCTGATCCGGAAGTCTCTTTCTGCGCCTTTCTCTTCCCCTTCCCGGCAGCATGGCGCGCCGGCATGGCATGTGATACAATAAAAACACTTATGGACATCCGGAGCCCTGTCCGCTGTCCGATCAATATGGAGGAACCGCATGAAAACCTATCTTGTAACCGGAGGCTGCGGCTTTATCGGCTCGAACTTCATCCACTACATGTTCCGGACCTACGGAGAAACGATCCGTATCGTCAACGTGGATGCGCTGACCTATGCCGGCAATCCGGAAAACCTGAAAGATGTCGAGAACAGCCCGAACTACCGTTTTGTCAGGGCGGATATCTGTGACAAGGAGGCGATCCGCAGGGTTTTTGCGGAGGAGGATGTGGATGTCGTGGTTCACTTTGCCGCGGAGTCCCATGTCGACCGCTCCATTGTTCAGCCGGAGCTCTTTGTGCAGACCAATGTCCTCGGCACGGCGAACATGCTGAACTGCGCGCGGGAGCAGTGGAATGACGGCGACGGGACGTTCCGGGAGGGGAGACGCTTTGTGCATGTCTCCACCGATGAGGTCTACGGTTCTCTTCCGGAGGATCCGGACGCATACTTTTATGAGACGACGCCCTATGCGCCGCACAGTCCGTACAGCGCCTCCAAGGCCGGCTCCGACATGCTGGTCCGCTCCTACATGGACACCTACCGCTTCCCGGCGAATATCACGAACTGCTCCAACAACTACGGCCCTTATCAGTTCCCGGAGAAGCTCATTCCACTCATGATCAATAACGCGCTGAACGGGCGGAGTCTTCCGGTTTACGGCGACGGGAGGAACGTCCGTGACTGGCTCTATGTGGAGGATCACTGCCGGGCGATCGATCTGGTCATTCATAAGGCGGAGCTTTTTGAAACCTATAATGTGGGCGGACATAATGAGAAGCAGAACATCGAGATCGTAAAGACCATCATCGAGGTTCTGCGTGAGGAGCTTCCGGAGACAGATCCCCGCAGGGAGAAGATCGGCGAGGATCTGATCACCTACGTTGAGGACCGCAAGGGCCACGACCGCCGCTACGCGATCGCGCCGGACAAGATTCACCGCGATCTCGGCTGGGAGCCGAAGACCATGTTCCGGGAGGGAATCCGCAAGACCATACGCTGGTACTTTGAGAACATGGACTGGATGGAGCGCGTCACCTCGGGGGATTACATGAAGTATTATGACGCGATGTACGGCGGAAGAAAAGAGATCTGACGCGGCCGCAGGCACAGGCTTCGGCATGGAGGATCCGCGTGAAAAATCACGCGGATGCGCAGATTTTGCGGCGCGTGCCTCGCATAAAACGCTTCGGTATGGGGGCTATCATGAAAGGGATTATTCTTGCCGGCGGGGCCGGCACCAGACTGTATCCGCTCACCAAGGCGGTTTCCAAGCAGATCATGCCGGTATACGACAAGCCGATGATCTATTATCCGCTGTCCACGCTGATGCTCGCTGGGATCCGGGAGGTTCTGATCATCTCGACGCCCCGCGATCTGCCGGTTTTTGAGCAGCTCCTCGGCGACGGCAGCCAGCTCGGCATGCGTTTCGTCTATCGCATTCAGGAGGAGCCGCGGGGACTGGCCGACGCGTTCATCATCGGCGCGGATTTCATCGGGAGCGATTCGTGCGCGCTGGTGCTGGGGGATAATATTTTCTACGGGCAGAGCTTCACGAAAGTCCTCACCCGCGCGGCAAAGCGGCAGACGGGCGCGACGATTTTCGGTTATTACGTAAAGGATCCCAGAGCGTACGGCGTCGTCGAGTTCGACGCGGACGGCTTTGCGGTTTCCATCGAGGAAAAACCGGAATGTCCGAAGAGCAATTACGCGGTTCCGGGGCTCTATTTCTACGACAATGACGTGGTGGAGATCGCGGCGAACGTGAAGCCGTCCGCCCGCGGAGAGATCGAGATCACAAGCATCAATAACGAGTACCTGCGCCGCGGGACGCTGCATGTGGAGACGCTCGGGCGCGGCTTCGCATGGCTGGATACGGGCAACCCGGATGCGCTTCTTGACGCGGCGGATTTTGTCGCGGCGTTCCAGAAGAGGCAGGGGCTTTATATTTCCTGCATTGAAGAGATTGCCTATAAAAAGGGATTTATCGACCGGGAGGCTCTGCTGAGGCTCTCGGAGCCTCTTGCCAGGACGGAATACGGGCAGTATCTTGTTGCGGTGGCGAGCGGGCTTTGACTTTTGAACAGACGGATACGGAGAACAGATACGAAAATGGGGAAAATCACAGTAGAAACCTGCGGGATCGAGGGGCTTAAGGTCATCACCCCCCGGGTGTTTCCGGATGAGCGCGGGTATTTCATGGAGACCTATAATTATCAGGATTTCTGCGAGGCGGGGATTGATCAGCACTTCGTGCAGGATAACCAGTCGGCGAGCCGCAGGGGCGTTCTCCGGGGACTTCACTTTCAGAAAAATTTCCCGCAGGACAAGCTGGTTCGCGTTGTCCGCGGCGAAGTCTTTGATGCGGCGGTCGATCTGAGAGAGGGGAGCCGCACGTTCGGCCGGTGGTTCGGCGTCGTCCTCTCGGCGGAGAATAAGAAGCAGTTCTTTATTCCGAAGAATTTCGCGCACGGCTTTCTTGTCCTCTCGGAGGAGGCCGAGTTCTGCTATAAGGTCACGGATTTTTATCATCCGAACGATGAGGGCGGGCTGATGTGGAATGATCCGGAGATCGGCGTGGAGTGGCCGCTGGGCGATATCGCGGAGCCGGTTCTCTCCGAAAAGGACCGGGTGCATCCGGGTCTTGCGGAATATTGCCGGGAGCGCGGAATTGTCCCGGCGTCACGGAGTGAAAATCAGTGAACGGTCAGAGCGGAGTCGTCCGGGGACGGACGAAATACGGAAAACCGATCATGATATTTGCGTGGATCGCCGCGGCTGCTCTGGCTGCGGTGATTCTTCTGCACAACAATCCTCTGGACGATCCGGATACGCAGCGTCTCAAGAAGATCTGCGGCTGCGTGCTTCTCGGGACAGGGATCCTGTCGTTTACGGTGTTTTATCATAAGCTGACGGTGCTGCCGAAAGAGCTCTGGAACAATCGGAGGCTGATCTGGCGTCTGGCAAAGAACGATTTCAAAAAGCGCTACGCCGGTTCGATCTTCGGCGCAGTCTGGGCTCTGGTTCCTCCGGTCACAACGGTGCTCATGTACTGGATCGTGTTCGATAAGGTCTTTCACCAGACGCAGAGCTCCGCGGCGACCGGCGAGCCGATCCCGTATGTGGTTTTTCTCATGGCGGGCATGGTGCCGTGGTTTTTCTTTCAGGATGCGCTTTCGTCCGGGACGGCGTCGCTTCTGGAATACAATTATCTTGTCAAAAAGGTTGTGTTCAAGATCAGCGTGCTGCCGATCATCAAGATCATTGCGGCG
The DNA here is from genome assembly GCF_900625025.1 of Lachnoclostridium sp. Marseille-P6806. Classification (GTDB taxonomy): domain Bacteria; phylum Bacillota; class Clostridia; order Lachnospirales; family Lachnospiraceae; genus CAG-791. The sequence continues at coordinate 283,120 of NZ_LR130577.1, read as the reverse complement.
CTGTTCACCCATATTTTTTTCACCGCCTTTCTCCTTGTCGTCGCCGTGCTGTACGGCTGCCGGCCGAGCCTCTACTGGCTGCAGCTTCCTTATTATTCGGCGGCCTGCTTCATCATGGTGCTCGGAATGTGCTATGCGACCTGCGCCGTCACGGTGTACTTCCGCGACCTGCAGCAGATCATCGGAATCGGGATGCAGATCGGGACGTGGGCCACGCCGATTCTCTGGAATATATCGCTGCTCCAGCACAGCGATATGATCATTCTCATCAAGCTGAATCCGATGACCTACATCGTGAACGGCTTCCGCGGGGCGATCTACGAGCAGCAGTGGTTTTTTACGCATTTTTACAGCACGACCTATTTCTGGATTCTGACGGCGCTGCTGTTCGGCCTTGGCTCGCTGATCTTCAAAAAGCTGAAAACCGGTTTTGCGGATATACTCTGACGGACGGAACGGGACGGAGCGCCTGCGCTGAGAAAAATGCGGCAGGCGGACAGGTGAATATGGATATGCAGAACAGAGAGGTTGCCATCCGGGTGACCGGACTCAATAAGATGTACAAACTCTACCCCCACAACCGCGACCGCGTGGCGGATGCGCTGGGGTTTAAGGGGGCGCATTATACCGAGCATATGGCGCTTGAAAATGTGGATCTCACCGTGTACCGCGGCGAGACGGTCGGAATCATCGGCACCAACGGCTCCGGCAAGTCCACGATCTTAAAGATCATCACCGGCGTGCTCAATCCGACCTCCGGCGATGTGGCGGTGGCGGGGCGGATATCGGCGCTTCTCGAGTTGGGGGCCGGCTTCAATCTGGAATACAACGGCATTGAGAACATCTATCTGAACGGCACGATGATCGGCTTTTCCGAGCAGGAGATCGCGGATAAGATCGATGCCATTCTCGACTTTGCCGACATCGGAGAATACGTTTATCAGCCGGTCAAGACCTACTCCTCGGGCATGTTCATGCGTCTCGCCTTTGCGGTGGCGATCAACATCGAGCCCGAGATCCTCATTGTGGACGAGGCTCTCTCGGTTGGAGACGTGTTTTTTCAGGCAAAATGCTATCATAAGTTCGAGGAGTTCAAGAAGCAGGGGAAGACCGTTCTTTTCGTCAGCCACGACCTCAGCAACATCAGCAAATACTGCGACCGCGTGGTGCTGCTGAACCGCGGGCACAAGCTCGGCGAGGGCAGTCCCAAGGAGATGATCGACATCTACAAGCAGGTGCTCGTCGGCCAGTACGATCCGAACGGGGGGCGCACGCACGGAAATGCGCTGCCGAACGGAATGACGGCGGATGAGGCGATCTTTGCCGCGGCGGCGAAAAAGGCCGATGAGGCGGACGCCAAGGTAAAGGGAGATTCTGCCGAGCGCGCGAGGGCCGCGGCGGAGCGGATGCAGGTCAGCGCCGAGGGCGCGGAGACGCAGGGAACCAGCGAGAACCGCCCGCATCCGAAAGCGGAAGCCAGAGCGGAGGGAGAGGAGGCGCCGGTCTATACGGCCGACGAGCTGCGCCGGGCGGAGAAATCCGCAGGGGAGGACATGCCGGAGGCCGGAACGCTGGAATACGGCTCCGGCAGGGTGAAGATCACGGAGTACTGGGTCACGGACGACGGCGGAAAGCGCTCGACGACCATCCTCAAGGGAACCCTCTGCACGGTGCACATGCGGGTGAAAATTCTGGAGGACATCGCGGCGCCGATTTTTGCCTTTACGATACGGAACGTGTACGGCGTCGAGCTGTGCGGGACCAACACCATGTTTGAAAAGGCCTTTCTTGAGCCGGTCCGCGCAGGGGAGGAGAAGACGATCACCTTTTCGCAGAGAATGGATCTGCAGGGAGGGGAATATCTTCTGAGCTTTGGCTGCACCGGCTTCGAGAAAGAGAGCTTCACCGTGTATCACCGTCTGTATGATGCAATGAATCTCACGGTGGTCTCCGACAAGAATACGGTCGGCTACTATGATATGAATTCCGTGGTGACGGTGAGCTGACACCGGCTGTTTGTGCCGAAGCCCGGGCGGTGGGAAGCGGGACGGCGCGGCCCGGCATACTGCGCGCTGGCACAGAGAGAGGCTATGGCGCGTACCTCGCCGGGGAACGCTTCGGCATGGGGATTTTTATGGAAGATAAAGTCAAAATCGGCGGCGTTACACTGGACTATGCTCATTATCCAGGGGAGGATTATTACTGCGACGGAGCGGTGGAGGATGAGCTTCTTGCGCTCGTGAAAGCAGTCTCTCCCGGGAAATTCCCCGCGCTGATCCGGGAGCGCTGCGACTGGCCGACGCTGTACCATCTCTCCCCGGTCCGCGCGAACATCGTGGAATGGATCCCGATGAACGGCACGGAAAAGGTGCTCGAGATCGGCGCGGGACCCGGCGCGGTCACCGGAATGCTGGCGGCCAAGGCCGGCGCGGTCGAATGCATCGATCTTTCATTCAAGCGGGCGCAGATCAATGCGTACCGGAACCGCGACAGAAGCAACATCACGATTCACGTCGGCAATTTTGAGGACATTGAGCCCTCGCTGCCGGCGGATTACGACTATATTTTCCTGATCGGCGTCTTTGAATATGCGGGCAGCTATATCCGTGCGGAGCGGCCCTTTCACGAGGAGCTTCGCCGCATTCTCCCGCATCTGAAAGAGGGAGGACGCCTCGTCATGGCGATTGAAAACCGGCTGGGGCTCAAGTATTTCGCCGGCGCGCGAGAGGATCATACCGGCCGGTATTTTGACGGCATCGAGAATTATGAAAACAGCGCCTCCGGTGTCCGTACCTTTTCCAGAGAGCGTCTGGAACGGATATTCCGGGAGTGCGGGGTGCGGGAATTTTCCTTTTATTATCCCTATCCGGATTACAAGTTTCCGTCCGCGGTGTATTCCGACCGGCGTCTCCCGCTGGGGAGCGAGCTCACGGAGAACATCCGCAATTTCGACCGGGACCGGCTGCTTCTTTTTGACGAGAAAGACGCCTACGGAGGCATTGCGGAGGACGGTCTGTACCCGGTCTTTTCCAATTCCTATGAGGTCGTGATCGGTCCGGCGCTTCCGGTGGTCTACGCGAAGTATTCCGGCGAGCGGGCCCCCGAGTATCAGATCGTCACCTCGTTCCGGGAGCAGACGGAAGCGACGGAGGGGCCGGAGGCGGTCCGGCGCGTGGTGATCAAGTCGCCGCTCACTCCTGCGGCCGCTGCGCATGTGGCGGAAATGGCGCGAATGGGAAAGAAGCTGGCGGCCCGCTATGCGGACCCGGATGGGCTCCATGTCGTGCCCTGCGCGCTGCGCGCGGACGGAGCGGCGGAATTTCCCTATGTTCCAGGGCGGACGCTCCGGTCGCTCCTCGATGAAGCATATGAGGCCGGGGATACGGCCGCGTTCTGGGCTCTCCTCGATGAATTTCTCGAAAAGGCGGGGGCGCATGACGAGATGGAGATCGCGGATCCCGACATGACATTTGCCAACATTCTTGTGGACGGCGGCCGGTGGACGGCGATTGACTATGAGTGGGCAGAGGAACGCGCCGTTCCGGCAAGAGAGCTGTTCCTGCGTGCGCTTACGGTGTATCTCGCGGAGGATGAGAGGCGCCGGGAGAGACTCATGGAGGGGCTCCTTGACCGATACGGCATCACGGGAGAGGAGCTCGGGCGTCACAGGAAGCTGGAGGATGCGTTTCAGCGGCGAGTAACCGGCGGAACGGCTCCCCTTGCGGCTTTCCGTGCGGAGCTCGGCACAAAGGTGATCGTGCCCTCTGAGCTGATTCTTGAGGATCCGAAGCTCCGCGCCGAGGCCGAGGAGAGGGAACGGGCGGCGCGGGAGGCCGCGGCGGCGGAGGCGCTTTCGCTTACAAGCGTGCAGATTTATTACGATACGGGCAGCGGCTTTCGCGAGGAGGAACAGTTTTTCCTGCCGGAGCGCTACGGGGACGAGGGCTGCATCCGGTTTTCGCTTGATATTTCCGAAAATGTGCGGGCGCTCCGCATCGATCCGGCGCTCTGCCCGTGCTTTGTGCTGCTGGTGTCGGCGAGCGTGAACGGGCAGGAGACGAGAGCCTTTCATAAGCTCATGAAAAGCAACGGCAGGAAAGACCCGGACGGCGCGGTCGTATTCGCGACAGATGATCCGAATCTGTACTGGGATCTGCGCCGGGTGCGCCGGGCGGCCGGGGTGAGGAGCGGCGCGTTGCAGCTCTCCATGACACTGCAGATGTGCGGGATGCCCTCGACAATGGCAAAGAGGCTGCGCGGAGAAGAATGATCCGGAAGTGAACCGGGCACGGAGGCGGTATAAATTGGTGAAATGGAAAGCGACAATCCGGCAGGCGCTGATCCGCCGGGAGCAGGCCGCCTATGAGGCGGAGCGAAGAGGGCTGACTCCCTCCTATAACGCATGGTATCGCGCGCATGAGGAGCTTCTTCTCTCTCAGCTTGCGGAGGAGGATCACAGCGCGGGGGAGCGCCTTTCGATTAAAACGGTGCGCTACTCACATCTGCGGAACTATCTTCTGTCCGGCGAAGCGCTGCCGGATCTTGTTGTCGCCTGCGACGACGAGGGACAGCTTACGCCCTGCGCGCTGACGCTGATCCGGGATTTCTTTGCGGAAAATCCGGCGATCGGTCTGGTATACGGCGATGAAGACCGTGTGGATGCGGACGGGCTGTTCCGCGATCCGTGGATGAAATCCGACTGGGCGCCGGACACGTTTCTCTCTACGTTTTATTTCGGCAGCATCTTTGCGTTCCGCTCATCGGAGCTGGGGCTCATCAATCCGGCGTCCCGCAAGGCGTCGGACTACGAGGCGCGCTCGGTTCTCGAGGAGGACAGCAGGGAAGAGCTGGATGCAAGGCGCAGTGATCTGGACGACGGCATGTCTTCTTGGATCTACGGGAAGCTCTGCATGAAGCTTGCACAGGCGGCGGGCGGGTTTTCCCGGCGGACGGTGACGGAGACCGCCGCGGAGGGGGAGGACGCACCGCTCCTTACCGGCGGGAGCTTCCCGATCGGGCATATTCCGGAGATTCTGTTTCACCGGGACGAACGGCCGGTGCTCTGGAACAGTCCGCTGATCCGCGATTCGCTGACCGGCCGTTACAGCAGCGAGTCTGCGGCGACGCGTCTCATCAGCATCATCATTCCCAGCCGGGACAATCCGGAAGTGCTGGGACGCTGCATCGAAACGATCGGGCAGTATACGCAGGCGTCGCCCTATGAACTGATCATCGTGGACAACGGCAGCACGGACGAGAACCGCCGCCTTGTCGAGGAGCTGCTTGCGCGCCACAACGAGGCCGGCGCCTCACTCTATCTCTATGAGAAAGCGGAATTCAATTTTTCCCGTATGTGCAACCTCGGCGCTTCCCGGGCCAACGGAGAGCTCCTGCTGTTTCTGAACGACGACATCGAGATCCGCAAGCCGGGCTGGCTGTCTTATCTCTCGGAAAAGGCAAAGCTCCCCTACGTCGGCGCGGTCGGAATGAAGCTGCTGTACCCGAACTCGGATATTATCCAGCATGCCGGTGTCGTGAATCTCCGGGTGGGACCGGTTCATAAGCTCCAGTATGAGAACAACGCGGAGGAAATCTATTTCGGCTTCAACAAGGGCGTCCGCAATGTGATGGCGGTCACGGGGGCCTGCCTCATGGTGCGCGCGGAACTGTTCCACGAGGTCGGCGGCTTTGATGAGGACCGCTTCGCGGTCGCATTCAATGATATCGACCTGTGCTACCGGATCTATGAAAAGGGATATTACAATGTTGTCCGCAACAACATGTATCTCTACCATCACGAATCGCTGAGCCGGGGAGACGACCGGAAAGACCGCGTCAAGTCGCTGCGCCTGTCAAAGGAGCTCGAGACGCTTCTCCGGGCGCATCCGGGTCTTTACGGCGTCGATCCTTTCTATGCGAAATATATGACGCAGAATCCGGTGGTCACAAAGTTCCGGATCGACTACGACGAGGAGCTGCTGCGCAGCCTTTCCCATCAGACCATGGTTCCCTCGCGGCGGAGAAAGAAGCTGCCGGAGAAGTGGACGAACCCGGTGCTGCGCCTCGGCGTGGAGTATGCGAACAGTCTGGATGAGTGGTATCTCGGGCCGTTTGCCACCGGTACGAAGAAAGGCTATTATGTAAAGGGATATTCGTTCGTCATCGGCGCGGACAATGCCCTCTATGAGCGGACGATCCTGCTTCGCCAAAGCAGTGCGGAGAATGAGCTCTGGGAGCTCCCGGTCAGGGCGATGTATCGCGAGGACATCCGGGATCAGCTAAAGGATCAGATCCATGTCGATCTGACCGGATTTATCGCGTGCTTTGAGGCGGGGATTCTGCCGGAGGGCGATTATACGGTTGGCATGCTGGCAAAGGACCGCAGCTCCCGGCAGCGCATTGTAAACTGGAGCGACGTGATCCTGAAAGTCAGAGGGTGACGCATGCAGAATACGGAAGAGATATTGCAGAATACAGGGCAGGCGGGAGAAGAAGAGCTCTCTCGGGACTACCGGGCGGAATACGAAAGAGAACGCGTGAAGAGCGCCTATCTCGCGGACCGGGTCGCGCAGCTTGAGGATCAGGTGGACGACCTCTCCTTTAAGCTGAACCGCATCAAAACAAATCCCGTCTGGAGGGCGAGCAGACCGGCAAGGGAATGCTATCACTGGGTCCGGCGTCAGTCGGACCGGCTGAAAAATCAGGGGTCTCTCCGCGGCGTCGCGGAAAAGATCCGCTATAAGAGACGGGAGAAGCAGGCGCAGAAGAGCTACGGTACGGCCAGCTTTCCGGACGAGGCGGAGCGGGCGAGACAGGCCGCGGAGGCGGCGGCGCTTCCGCGGCAGATATGCTTCAGCATTCTGGTGCCCCTTTACAATACACCGGAGAAGCTCCTGCGGGATATGATCGATTCGGTGGAAAACCAGACCTACGGGAACTGGGAGCTCTGCCTCGCGGACGGCTCCGATGCGGAGCATGCGTATGTCGGAACCATTGTGAAGGAGTACCGGCAGAAAGACGCGCGGCGCATCAAATACACGCGCCTTGAAAAAAACGGCGGGATATCGGCCAATACAAACGCCTGCCTCGTGCTGGCGACCGGCGATTTTTACGCGCCGTTTGACCATGATGACTACCTGCATCCGTCGGTGCTCTACTGGTATGTGAAGACGATCAATGAGCAGGACGCGGACTATCTGTACTGCGATGAGGCGACGTTTAAGGAAAACGACCTTGATCACTTCGTGACGATGCACTTCAAGCCGGACTATGCCATCGATACGCTCCGGGCGAACAATTACATCTGCCATCTCTCGGCTTTTGACCGGCGTCTTCTCGAGGGGGAGGAGCTCTACCGGCCGCAGTATGACGGCAGTCAGGATCACGATATGATCCTGCGGCTGACGGACAAGGCGCGCCATATCGTCCATGTGCCGAAGCTCCTGTATTACTGGCGGCAGCATGCGGGTTCCACGGCGGGCAACATCCGCGCGAAATCCTATGCCATCGACGCGGCGCGCGGGGCCGTGGCAGACCATCTGCGGCGTCACGGCTATCGGAATTTCCGAATTACCAGCACGCGCGCCTTTGAGACGATCTTCAAGATCACCTACGAGATCGAGGGCAATCCGATGGTTTCGATTGTCATTGCGAACCGGGATCACGAGGCCGATCTGCGCCGCTGCCTCACGTCGATTTTTGACAAATCGACCTATGAGAACTTTGAGATCGTCATTGTCGAGAACGGCAGTACGCAGGAGGCGGTCCGGAGCTATTACCGCGAGCTTGCGGGCGGCCCGTACAGCGACCGCATCCATATTGTCGATGCGGGGGAGCAGGAGAGCTTTAATTACGCGAGCCTCAACAATATGGGCGTCGCCGCCTCGCACGGGGAGTATGTCCTGCTTCTCAACAACGATACGCAGGTGATTTCCGTGAACTGGATCGAGGAGCTGCTGATGTACGCCCAGCGCCGCGACGTGGCCTGCGTGGGCGGCAAGCTGTATTATCCGGACAAGACGATCCAGCACGCCGGAATCATTCTGGGGCTTGGGGCGCACCGCACCGCGGGGCATCCCTTTTACGGGCAGCGCCGGGAGAACCTCGGCTACATGGGACGGCTCTGCTACGCGCAGGACCTCTCGGCGGTGACCGGGGCCTGCCTTATGGTCCGGCGGGCTCTCTGGGATCAGGTTTCCGGTCTTTCCGAGGAATTTGCGATCTCGCTCAACGATGTGGATCTGTGTCTGAAAATGCGGCAGGCGGGGTATCTCAATGTGTTTACGCCGTTCTGCGAGCTCTATCATTACGAGTCGGCTTCGAGGGGCTCGGACGTGGACGGAAAGGACGCGCAGAAAGCCGCGCGCTACGAGGCGGAGGCGGCGCGCTTCCGGGGAAAATGGCGGGCCGTGCTGGAGCAGGGGGATCCCTACTACAATCCGAACTTCACGCTGGACCGGTCCGATCTGTCGCTGCGGGTTCAGACGTAAGAACAAAAGACAGAAATAAAAAGGAAGAACAGAATGGAGGTTCATATGGAAGCGCGGGTTATGGAACTGTTTGAATACTGGCTGAATGACCCTTATTTTGACGAGGGAACGAGGGCGGAGCTTCTCGCGATCCGGGATGATGAGAAAGAGGTGGAGGATCGCTTCTACAAGGATCTTGCGTTCGGGACCGGCGGACTTCGTGGAGTTATCGGCGCGGGGACGAACCGGATGAACCTCTATACCGTCCGTCGGGCGACGCAGGGGCTCGCCAATTACATCAACCGGAACGGCGATCCGAAAAAGGGTGTCGCCATCGCCTATGACAGCCGCCAAATGAGCCCGGAGTTCGCAAAGGAAACGGCGCTCTGCCTTGCTGCGAACGGAATCAAGGCGTATCTGTCCGACACGCTGCGGCCCGTACCGGAGGAATCCTTTGCAATCCGGTATTTTGGCTGTCAGGCGGGCGTCGAGATCACGGCGTCCCACAATCCGCCGGAGTACAATGGGTACAAAGCGTACTGGGAGGACGGCGCGCAGGTCACGCCGCCCCATGACAACGGCATCATCGCGGAAGTGAACGCGGTGACGGATTACAGCGAAGTGAAAACCATGTCCGAGGAGGAGGCGTTGACGCAGGGACTTCTTCAGTACTTCGGCAAAGAGGTGGACGACGCCTATATGGAGGCGCTGAAGAAGCAGATCATTCATCCGGAGATCATCCGGGAGATGGCGGACGACATCCGCATCGTATATACGCCGTTCCACGGCGCGGGGCTCGTTCCGGTGGAGAGAGTTCTGACCGAGCTCGGCTTCCGGCACGTCTATGTGGTTCCGGAGCAGCGTGATCCGGATCCGGAGTTTACGACGCTGGCTTATCCGAATCCGGAGGACCCGGAGGCGTTCCGCCTCGCTCTTGCGCTCGCAGAGGAAAAGGACGCGGACATTGTTCTCGCGACGGATCCGGATGCGGATCGCCTCGGCGTCTATGTCAAAGACGCGAAGACCGGAAAATACGTCGCCTTTACCGGCAATATGTCGGGCATGCTGATCGCGGAGTATATTCTGCGGGAGCGGAGCGCAAACGGAACACTGCCCGCGAATCCGGCCTTTGTTACGACCATTGTTACGACCAACCTCGCGCGGGCCATCGCGGAAAAGTACGGCCTGCATTATGTGGAGTGCCTGACGGGCTTCAAATATATCGGGGAGCAGATCCGTCTGTTTGAGGCGGAGCAGTCCTATCATTATGTGTTCGGTCTGGAGGAGTCCTACGGGTGTCTCGCCGGGACGCACGCGCGGGATAAGGATGCGCCGGTCGCGGTCATGCTGCTCTGCGAGGCCGCCGCGTTCTATAAGAGGCAGGGGCTGACGCTCTGGGATCAGATGCTCCGGATTTATGAGGAGTACGGCTATTATAAGGAGACGCAGATCGCCATCACGATGCCCGGGATCGAGGGCGCGGGGAAAATCGCGGCGCTCATGGACCGCCTGAGAAAAGAACCGCCGGCGACGCTGGGACGCTGGAATGTGCTGGAGTTCCGGGATTATGAGGCCGGCATCATCCGGAGGCCCGGGACGGGGGAGACGTCCCCTACGGGGCTTCCGAAGTCGAATGTTCTGTACTTTGCGCTGGATGAGGATGCGTGGGTCTGCGCCCGCCCCTCGGGGACGGAGCCGAAGATCAAGTTCTATATCGGCGTCCGTGGGATGAGCCTTGCGGACGGAGAGGCGCAGAACCGGGAGCTCTCCGAGGCCGTGAAGAAGCTGATCGGCGATTGACGTTCACAGGGCGCGGCAGACGCCTGCCGCGCCTGGGAATTGTTCCCCGGCATGGAGACTATGTCTTTTTTTACGAATATCCATAAAACACTGAATTATTTCCGGCGGAACGGTGCGGCAGAGACTTTCTACGCAGCGGCGGAGCGTCTTGCGGAGAAAGCGGCGGACCGGAGCTATACCTATGTGCCTCCGGAACAGGAGGTTCTGCGCTCGCAGCGGGCGATCTGGGAGTGCCTGAATCAGGGGGCGACGCCGGAGGAGGTGTTCGGGCCGGAATTTGCAGGCCGGGTCATGCCGCGGATCTCGATTCTGGTGCCTGCCTATGAGACGGAGGAGTCCTATCTCCGCGCGCTGCTCGATTCCGTGACGGCGCAGAGCTACGGGAGCTGGGAGCTGATTCTGGCGGATGCGAGCATGAGCGACTCGGTCCGCCGGGTCGCCTCGGAATATGAGGATGCGCGCATTCACTATCACCGTCTTTCCGCGAACGGCGGCATTTCCCGCAACACCAATGCGGCGGCGGTCTTTGCGCAGGGGGATTATATCGCGCTTCTGGATCACGACGATTTTCTCACGCCGGACGCTCTGTTCGAGGCGGCGATGGGGATTCTCAAGACAGACTGCGAGATTCTGTATTCCGACGAGGACAAGTGCGACGAGAGCGGGGAACGCTATTTTGAGCGGAACCGCAAGCCGGACTTCAATTATGATTATTTTCTCTGCAATAACTATATCTGCCATCTGCTGGTCATGAAGCGCGGCCTGTTTCTTGCTCTGCGGCTCCGCAGCGAGTACGACGGGGCGCAGGACTATGATCTTCTCCTGCGGGCGCCGCATACCAATGTATGTCATGTGGCAAAGGTGCTCTATCACTGGCGGACGCACGCGGGTTCCACGGCGGGCGACCCATGCGGCAAGGATTATGCGGCCGAGGCGGGCCGGGCGGCGCTGGCGGATTATTTCCGGAGCGCGGGGATCCGGGCCTTAGTCCGTCATTCCCGGCACCGCGGCTTTTATGACGTGAGCTATGAGCCGGATATTTTTGCGGCCCGGACGGATGTGGGAATTGTCGGCGGCAAGGTGGTCAACAGACGAAGACGGATTGTCGGCGGCATGTTCGACAGTGACGGCCGCGTGATGTTTGAGGGAATGCACGAAAAATGGAGCGGGCCGATGCACCGGGCTGACACGAGGCAGAACGCGGCGGCGGTGGATGTCCGCTGCATGCGGATCCGGCCGGAGCTGCAGGGCCTTTACCGCGAGGTATTCGGCAGTGATTACGACGCTCACATCATGGATGACGGCAGGGATTACCGCCGGGAGAGCATCGAATTCTGCCGCCGGGCGGCGGCGCTGGGCTATGTGACGGTCTGGGAGCCGTCCATGGTGACGCGCCTTGAGAAATAAGGACGGATGATGAGAGATCAGGTGACGGTTGTCATTCCGAATTACAACGGAATGCAGTATATCGGGGCGTGTCTGGATTCCCTGCTTGCCGGGACGCTGGTGCCGGAGATCATCGTGGTGGACAACGCCTCGGACGACGGGAGCTTTGAGCTGATCCGCGACGAGTATCAGGCGAAGCGCGATCGTTTTACCCTGCTGCGTCTGAAAACCAACACCGGCTTCTGCCACGCAGTGAACAGCGGCCTGCGGATCACGAGGACGCCCTACGTATGCCTCCTCAACAACGACACCACGGTGGATCCCCGCTGCATCGAGGAGCTGTGGACGGCGATCATCCAGCATTCCCGGGCCTTTTCGGTGCAGGCGAGAATGCTGTCCCTGCGGGATCCGGATGTCATTGATGACGCCGGTGACTTCTACTGTGCGCTGGGCTGGGCTTTCGCCCGGGGCAAGGCGCGGCAGGCGGAGAGCTTTATGAAGCCGGGGCCGGTCTTTTCTGCCTGCGCGGGGGCGGCCATTTACCGACGGGAGCTGTTTGACCGGATCGGCTACTTTGATGAGCGCCATTACTGCTATCTCGAGGATGTGGACATCGGATGGCGCGCGCGGCTTGCCGGTTTTTCAAACCGGTATGAGCCGAAAGCTGTGGTGTATCATGCGGGCAGCGCGACGAGCGGCTCCGTGCACAACGAGTTCAAGGAGCTCATGACGGCGGGCAACAACCGGTATCTCCTGTGGAAAAACATGCCCGCCTTTCAATATTATTTCAATATGCCCCTGATCCTCCTCGGCCGCGCGGTGAAACGCCGCTATTTTGCGGCCCGAGGTCTGGGGGAGGCGTATGAGAGCGGGCTCGTCCGGGGAAGCTATCTCATAGAGCGTGCGAAGTACGGCGAGGCGATGCGCCGTCTGGACTCGCCGGAAAAGGGGACCATCTGGGAGGAGGCCGGGATCGTCTCCGGGGAAGAGGAGGAGCGGGAGAGACCGCTGATCCATCCGCTGTATCTCGGCGGGAAAGTCCGGTTTTCCCCGTGGCGTCTCGGCAATTATCTTGCCATTCAGCTCGCGCTCTGGGAGAATATCGGAAAGAGACTGCGGTGATGCAGCAGGCAGCATGGAGATTCCATGATCAAGGATAATCAGACATATTTTAACCGTCTGCATGTGGTGCTCGACGGCGCGGCCGTCGTCGGCTCCTATGTGCTCGCGTGGCTGATTAAGTTCAGTTCGCCTCTTGCGACCACGACGCCCGGCGTCACGGCCTACTCGGCGCGGACGTATTTTTCGGCGCTGTATTTTATTGTGCCGTTTTATCTCGTCCTGTACTCGGCCGGCTCACTGTACAGCTCCCGGCGTATCACGCGCATCCGCGGTGAGTTCGCGGAGATTTTCCGTGCGAACACCATCGGCGTCATCGGCGTGATCGTGGCGTTCTTCCTCACGGAGCTGAACGATTTTTCCAAGACATTTATCGCACTGTTCTATGTGTTCAATATTCTCCTCACCTGCGTCATTCACTATGCGTTCCGCTCGATTCTCTACCGCATCCGCCACAGCGGAAGAAATCTGAAGCATGTCCTGTGCATCGGTTATTCCCGCGCGGCCGAGGCGTACATCGACCGCATTCTCACGAACGGGCAGTGGGGATATGTCGTGCACGGAATCTTGGACAACCATGTGCCGCGGGGAACCGTCTACAAGGGAATACGGGTTCTGGGGAGCATTGAGAATCTCCAGTACATTCTCCCGGAGAACAAGCTCGACGAAATTGCGATCACGCTGTCGCTCAACGACTACGACGATCTCGAAAAGATTGTGGACGACTGCGAGAAATCGGGCGTGCACACGAAGTTCATCCCGGATTACAGCTCTCTCTTCCCCAGCCACCCCTACACGGAGGACCTGATGGGGCTGCCGGTCATCAACATCCGCTATGTGCCGCTGACCAACAGCTGGAATATCTTTGTAAAGCGTGTCGTGGACATTCTCGGAAGTCTCTTCTGCATTGTATTGTTTTCGCCGGTTATGCTCTTTGCCGCCGTCGGGACGAAGCTCACGAGCCGCGGGCCGGTCATTTACCGGCAGGAGCGGGTGGGACTTCATAGTAAGCCGTTCATGATGTATAAGTTCCGGACGATGGTGGTGCAGACAAAGGAGGAGGAGCAGAAAGGCTGGACGACGCGGAACGACGCACGGGTTACCGGCTTCGGGGCGTTCCTGCGCCGGACGAGTATCGACGAGATGCCCCAGTTTTTCAACGTGCTTGCCGGGAGCATGAGTCTTGTGGGGCCGCGTCCGGAGAGGCCGCAGTTTGTCCGCAAGTTCCGGGAGGAGATCCCCCGCTATATGGTCAAGCATCAGGTCCGGCCGGGAATCACGGGCTGGGCGCAGGTGAACGGCTATCGCGGGGATACCTCGATACGCAAGAGAATCGAGTACGATCTCTACTATATTGAAAACTGGAGCGCGGGCTTTGACCTGCGGATTCTGTTTCTTACCGTTTTCAAGGGCTTTATCAACAGAAATGCCTATTAGAACGCCGGATGCGCCGGAGAGAGGGAGGCGAGCCGCGTCCTTTGGGCATTCTTGTTTTTTGCGGGGCTTTATGCGAAAATATCTAAGGCTATGTCCAGCCGGCAACCGTAAATACAGAAATGTTCCCGCTCGCGGGAATATGTGAGGATAGTACAGTATGGCAGGAAGATACCGCAGCGACAGAAATGATTCCTATCAGGATTACGACGATTACGAGGAGTATGCGCAGAGTCGCGGGCGCGGAGACGATTATGACAGCTATGACCGCCGGTATGATGACGGCGGCTATGAGGACTATGGCGACAGCTACGGTGCGTATGACGACGGGCATCTCGATGAGGACGGCGGAGAATATTACGCGGACGATTACGGCGACGAAAACGGCTATGAAGACGGCTATGAGGACGACCGCTACGATGATTACGGGATGGACGGTGGTTATGGGGCTCCCCGCAGCGCTTATGAGCGCTCCCGCAGAGTCTCAGCCCCGCAGCCGTCCCGTGCCCGGAGCGCTGGCCGAGGGAGAAGCGCCGGGAGCCGCCCGGGAAATGCCGGCGGACGCCGGCAGAGCGCGGGAGACCGGGGGAGAAGCGCCGAGAGCCGTGCCTATGGCGGCAGAAGCGTCGCGAAAGCGTCCCGGAGCAAAGGCAGACGGGACGAGCGCGCGGACAGCCGGCGCGGCGGGAACGGCCGCGGCGACGGAAAAAAGGGAAAGGGAAAGCTGATTCTGTTCGTGATTGAGATTCTCATTCTCCTCGCGGTGCTTGTGTTTTTTTATTTTTCGACGAAAATCGGCAAGGTCGGCAAGATATCGATCAACGAGGATAAGATTGCGGAGAACCTCAACGATACGGTGGCGCAGGAAACCATCGAGGGAACGATGAAGGGCTACATGAACATCGCGCTGTTCGGCGTGGACTCCACGAAAGGGGATCTGACGCAGAACACCCGGAGCGATACGATCATGATCGCGTCCATCAATCAGGACACGCAGGAGATCCGTCTCTGCTCCGTATACCGCGACACCTACCTGAATCTGGGGAACGATTCCTACAACAAGTGCAACGCGGCGTATGCCAAGGGCGGTCCCGAGCAGGCGATCAACATGCTGAACATGAATCTGGACATGAACATCACCAATTTCGTCACGGTGGGCTTCGGCGGTCTGACCGCGGCCATCGACGATCTCGGAGGTGTGGATATCGAGGTGGACGACGCCGAGAGGCCGCATCTCAACAGCTACCAGCTGACCATGTCCGAGGAGCTGAACTATCCCTATCAGGAGGTCACGCAGACGGGCATGCTTCATCTGAACGGTCTGCAGGCCACGGCCTACTGCCGCATCCGCTACACCGCGGGTGATGATTTCAAGCGCGCGGAGCGGCAGCGGGAGGTTCTGATGGCGACGATGGA
Organism: Lachnoclostridium sp. Marseille-P6806; assembly: GCF_900625025.1. GTDB lineage: Bacteria > Bacillota > Clostridia > Lachnospirales > Lachnospiraceae > CAG-791. Next base: position 267,497 of record NZ_LR130577.1, on the reverse strand, counting down.
AAAGGCGAAGAAGGCCGATGCCGCGACGCTGACCAAGGTTGTGGACGACGTCTCCTCAAAGATTGTGACCAATTTTGATATTACGCAGGATATTCTGCCGATGGCGCTGCAGGCGGCGAGCTACACGATCGTCGATCAGAACGGCTTCCCGCAGGCGGATCTCAGGACGACCGGAACCGTCGGGCAAAAGGGGAGCTGCGTTATTCCGCGAGATCTGGACGCCAATGTCGTCTGGCTTCACCGGTATCTGTTCGGCGATGAGAGCTACACCGTCTCCGGGCAGGTGGAAGAATACAGTCAGAAGATTGCCTCCGATACGGCGGGGATCGGCTGATCCTGCCGGACGTGGTGCGGCGGCGTGACGACGGTCTGCCGTGCATTGCACCGGAAAGAGGACGGATGAAGAGTATCGATGCGATCATTCCGGTCTATCATCCGGATGAACGGCTGGAACGGCTCCTTGCGCGTCTGGAGTCGCAGGACACGCCGGTGCGTCGGGTCCATCTGATGGACACGAGGCTTCCTGACGGCAGATCTACGCTGCCGGAGAGGATTTTGAGCCGCGCAGCACAGGAGGATTCCTCCCCCGCTGTCCGGATTCATCCGGTGCGGAGGGAGGAATTTGATCACGGCGGCACGCGGCGTCTGGGCGCGTCTTTCTGCGAGGACGCGGACTATCTCCTCTTTATGACGCAGGATGCGGAGCCGGCAGATACGAGGCTTACGGCGGCGCTGCTTGCGGGCTTTGGAGGAGAGGAGCGGGAGCCTTCCGTCGCGGCGGCCTACGCGAGGCAGCTTGCGAGACCGGGCGCCTCATGGGAGGAGCGCCTCACGCGGGAGTTCAATTATCCGGCGCAGACGCAGTACCGCACGCAGGCGGATTTTCTCCGGATCGGGGTGAAAGCCTACTTCTGCTCGAATGTGTGTGCGATGTACGATGGCCGCATCTATCGGGAGCTGGGCGGCTTTGTCCGCCGCACAATATTCAATGAGGATATGATTTATGCGGGGACGGCGCTGCAGGCGGGATACGCCGTCTGCTATGCGGCGGAGGCGGAGGTCATCCACTCGCATGACTACGGCGCTTTGGCGCAGTTTCACCGCAATTTTGATCTGGGAGTCTCGCAGGCAGAGCATCCCGAAATCTTCGGCGGAGCGCGCTCCGAGGGAGAGGGATTCCGCTATGTAAAGAGTATGACGGCGGCGCTGCGGCGCTGCGGTGCGGCAGAGGAGCTGCCGCGTTTTCTGCTTCGCTGCGCATTCCGTTTCATCGGTTACCGGGCCGGCCGGAGTTACCGGCATCTGCCGGCGGCGCTGGTGCGCCGCTGCACGATGAACCCGGGGTATTTTCGCGGCGGGGAGCAGAAAAGCTAGGCAGGAAAGGACAGACGCAATGTGCGGGATTGTCGGATATACGGGAAAGCAGCAGGCGGGGCCGATCATTCTGGAGGGGCTGGCAAAGCTCGAATACCGGGGCTATGACTCGACAGGAATGGCGGTACACGACGGGACGCGGCTGCATATTCAAAAGGCGGCGGGGCGCCTCGGCGTGCTGGAAAATATTACCCGGGGCGGAGCGCTGATGCCGGGCTTTGCCGGCATCGGGCACACGCGATGGGCGACGCACGGCGTGCCGGAAGAAGTCAACGCACACCCGCATTTCAATAAGGATAAGACGATCGCCGTGGTGCAGAACGGCATCATTGAGAACTATATTCCCCTGCGCCGGCGCATGGAGAAGAAAGGCTATGCGTTTATTTCCGAAACGGATACCGAGGTGATCGCGCATAACTTAGACTGGTATTACCGGAAATACGGCGGGGATCCGGTGAAAGCGATCGTTCACACGCTGCTCCGGCTCGAGGGTTCCTACGCGATCGCCTGCATGTTTGCAGATCATCCGGAGGAGGTCTACGCGGTGCGCAGGGACTGTCCGCTGATCGTGGGACATTCGGCGGAGGGGAGCTTTGCCGCGAGCGATGCGACGGCTCTTCTGAAATATACCCGCGATGTCTATTACATCGGCAGCGGAACCATTGCAGCGCTGCGGCCGGAGGAGATCGGCTTCTACAATCTCGACGAGGAGGAGACGGAGGTTCCGCTCTCTCATATCGACTGGGATGCCGCGGCGGCGGAAAAGGGTGGCTACGATCACTTCATGCTCAAGGAGATGTACGAGCAGCCGCAGACGGTGCGCGACACGATTTCGCCCCGGCTCCGCGACGGGCGCATCGTGATCGACGAGCTGGGACTGTCGGATGAGGACATCCGCAGAACGGAGAAAATTTATATCGTCGCCTGCGGCTCGGCTTACCATGCGGGCATGACGGGAAAATATGTGATCGAGGGTCTGGCCCGCATTCCGGTGGAAACCGATCTGGCCTCCGAATTCCGCTACCGGAATCCGATCTTTGTGAAAAATTCTCTCCTGATCGTGGTCAGCCAGTCCGGAGAAACGGCGGATACGCTGGCGGCGCTCCGGCTCGCGAAAGAGAACGGCGTGCGCGTGCTGGGGATCGTCAATGTGGTCGGCAGCACCATTGCCCGGGAGGCGGACAATGTCATGTACACATGGGCGGGGCCGGAGATTGCGGTCGCGACGACCAAGGCGTACAGCGCGCAGCTCTGCGCGATGTATCTGCTCGGCATGAAGTTTGCCGAGGCGAGAGGAGAGCTTGCGGGAGAGGCGCTCGCCGCCATGCTGGAGGATTTGCGGCGGCTTCCGGATCAGATCGAGCTGACGCTCAATAACCATGAGCTGATCCGGCGCTTTGCCAACCGCTATATTGCGGCCCGCGATATCTTTTTCATCGGGCGCGGAATCGACTACGCGATCTCCCTCGAGGGATCGCTCAAGCTGAAAGAAATCAGCTATATTCATTCCGAGGCCTATGCGGCGGGCGAGCTCAAGCACGGCACGATTTCCCTCATGGAGGAGGGGACGCTCGTGGCGGCGGTCAGCACACAGCCGGCGCTCTATGATAAAATGATCAGCAATATGGAACAGGTCAGGAGCCGGGGCGCCTTTGTTCTGGCTGTGACCAATGTGGGGAACGAGTCGATTGACAGGGCAGCGGATTATGTGATCCATATTCCGCTGCAGCTTTTCGCTTACTATATTGCATGCAGCCGCGGCTGCGATGTGGACAAGCCGCGCAATCTGGCCAAGTCGGTCACGGTCGAGTAGGGGCCGGGAGAGCGCGGCCGGAATGGAGAACGGGGATGGAATTACAGGTACATGACGACGGCGCGGACAGCTGGGAAGAGGTCATGCTCATCTATGACGCGGCGCTTAAGCAGATCAATACCAAGCTCGAAATTCTGAACGACGAGTTTCAGCATGTGCACAAATACAATCCGATCGAGCATATCAAGTACCGCGTCAAAACGCCGCGGAGCATTGTCAAGAAGCTCAAGCGCCACGGCTATGAGTCCACGCTGGAAAATATGGTGAAGTACTGCAACGATATCGCGGGAATACGCATCATCTGCGACTACACCTCCGATATTTACCGCATTGCGGATATGATCACGAACCAGAGCGACATCAAGGTGGCGGCGATCAAGGACTATATCGCGTCACCGAAGCCCAGCGGCTATATGAGCTATCACATGATCGTGATGATTCCGGTCTATCTTTCGGACCGCATTGTGGATACCAAGGTGGAAATTCAGATCCGGACGATTGCGATGGATTTCTGGGCCAGTCTGGAGCACAAGATCCAGTACAAGTTTCCCGGGGAGGTTCCGGAGCATATTCAGGAGGAGCTGCTGGAAAATGCGAGGATGGTTGCAGAGCTGGATGCCAGAATGATGCGTCTCAACAATGAGATTCAGGAGCTTGCCGGCGAGGAAGATGGCGAGGCGGAGACCCGGGCGACGCTTTGTAAAATTGATCCGTCAATGGTATGATGCAGACATTACATTCACAGAGAGCGGTTCCGGGCGGCGCGCCCGCCGGAGAGCAGGGGGATGTGTATGAATTTTGATAATCCGGAGGAAATGATCCGCGCAAACGGTGCGGCGGAGGCAGCGGAGCAGGAGAGGCTCCGCCGTGATATCGTCGATTATCAGCGGATGCTCGGCGAGATGAAGGACCTTTATCTGAAAAACAACGAGCTGGTCACGCAGATGCAGGATACCATGCGCCAGTTCACGGGGGAGCTCCCGTCGCCGGCTCAGATCGAGGCGGCGCTTGCGGAGTCGGAGAAAGAGGCGGCGGACATGGCGGAGAGCGACGGAATGAATGAGGGAGCGAGAATCGTGAACGAGAAGCTGAATGAGATCGAGGCAAAGCGAAGCGGCAGTCCGGCGGAGAGCAATGGCGGAGAAATTCTCGCGGCAATCGAAAAGACGGAGCAGACGCTGGAGGAGCTGCTGCATGCGTCGGAGGAGCTGAGCCACAAGGACAGCGTCCGGGTGTACCGTAATGTTCAGGCTTCTCTTATCGAGGAGCTGGAAAAGCAGACCAAGACCCTCAGCGCCTCCATCTATGCGCTGCGGGAGGGGCAGACCACGGTCGAGGCAGAGCTGCGGGCGGCCCGCGAGGCCGCGGAAGCGGCGGCCGAAGCGTGCAGCGGCAGGAGCGGCGTGCGCTTCCCGGTGCGGAATACCGTGATCGGCGTTCTGACCTTTGTTCTGGCTCTCATCACCTGTGTCTTTTCGGTTGGCGGCGCGTTCGGGCTGACGGAGCAGGTTCTCAGAATGATGGGGCTCTGAGCATGAAATGTCGGTGGCGGCAGGAATGAAAACAATTCATCAAAGGCAGATTCACCTCTGGGCCCTGGCGGCTACCGTCGCGGCCTTTTTTGTGAGCCTTTTTTTTCTGCCGCAGTATTCACCCGGGCAGATGGGCGGAAGCAACCTCTTCACCGTCATGTTGGACGGGGAAGAGGTCGGAACGCTCGGCTCTGAGGCGGAGGCCCGAAGCGCTCTGATCGAGGCCCGCCGGGAGCTGGCGGAGGAATATATGGAGGAGGCCGCCGCGGCGGCTGCCGTCGCCGGAGAGGACGAGGAGACGGCGAGAAACACCGCGCTCTATTACGCGGAGGCAGAACTGGAGGCCCGGGGAGAGGAAGTGCTGTGGGGGCGCGTCGACAGCCGCCGGGCGGTGACGGACAGGATGAAGGAGGTTCTTGCAGCCAGACAGGAGACGACGCTGCAGCGCTGCTATACCGTGAAATTCGGCAGCAATATTCTGAATCTTGCGTCGAAAGCGGAGGTGCTCTCTCTGTTTTCCTCGGCGCTGCGGCAGTATGACGAGGACGAGGGATATCTTGTCGAGCTGACGCCGGACACCAGCCGGGAGTTTTATGCCCTGACGACGGAGATCCGTTCGGTCAGGGAGCAGGAGCAGATCGAGGAGAAAGAGCAGAGCCTCCCCACGGCCGGCATCATCACGCGGCTCTCGGACGTCCTTAATTCCACGGAGCCGGCGGTGGGTCGGAACTTTGAGGATTATATGCTGGGGCTCGTGAAGATCGGCTTCCGGCAGAAAATTGAGGTCGTGGAGTCCTATATGCCGGCGCAGGGAATCATGAGCCTTGACGCGGCGCTGGGCCAGGTTCTTGCGGACCGGCTAGAGAAGCAGGTCTACGAGGTGCAGGCCGGCGACACGCTCTCGGGGATCGCGGCGCACTATGATCTGACCGTGGCGGATGTTCTCGCCATGAATCCGAACTACGAGGACGAGACGGCCATGATCCGCATCGGCGACGAAATCACGGTCACGGTGCCCGAGCCGGCGCTCTCCGTCGCCTATACGGAGCAGGAATATTATGAAGAGGACTACGAAGAAGACACAATCTACGAAGACAACGACGACTGGTACACAACCCGTCAGGAGGTGATCCAGCAGCCCTCCTCCGGACATCGCCGCATCATTGCACTGGTCGACTATGTGGGCGATGTCAGAACCGGCAGAACCATCGTCAAGGAGGAGATCGATACGGCGGCAGTGCCGAAGATTGTCATGCGCGGCACAAAGGTCCCGCCGACCTATATCTGGCCCGTCTCGGGAGGCTACGTCTCCTCGGGCTTCGGCGCGCGCTCCGCGCCCAAAGCAGGGGCCAGTCACTATCATCAGGGGATCGACATCGCGGTGTCGGTCGGGACGGCGGTCATGGCCTCCAGCGCGGGCACGGTGGTCTCGGCGGGCTGGCAGAGCGGCTACGGCTACGTCGTTTATATCCAGCACGCGGACGGCAGACAGACGCGCTACGGGCATCTTTCCAAGATCCTTGTGAGCTCGGGACAGTCGGTGACGCAGGGACAGAAGATCGCACTCTCCGGCAACACCGGAAACAGCACGGGCCCGCATCTGCACTTTGAGATACGGATTAACGGGACGGCGGTCAATCCGCTGAGCTATATGAATTAGCGGCGGCTGAGGGCAGGACTTGATTTGACAGTCCTCGCGATTCAGTTTATTCTTAGTAAGCTGGAATCGTGAAAGAGAAGCAACAGACGGCGCGCCGGTTCTCCGGCGCCGCGTATCAGTGAAAGGTATTCTGCTTCGGAATCGGGAATCGTATGGAATTTTATTCGATCAGGGGCGGCAACCCCCTGAGTGGGGAAGTGGATATCGCAGGAGCGAAGAACGCGGCTCTGCCGATTCTGGCGGCTTCGATTATGTCGAACGAGACGGTCACTGTCGAGAATGTGCCCGACGTCAGCGATATCCGTGCCATTCTCAGTGCGATTGAAAATATCGGAGCCGTCGTGCAGCGTGTGGACCGCCATACATTCCGCATCAACGGCTCGCGGATTCAGGACGCGCCGGTCGAGGATGAAGCCGTAAAGAAGATCCGCGGCTCCTATTATCTGATCGGCTCTCTTCTGGGCAAGTACCAGCACGCCGAGGTCACGCTGCCGAAGGGCTGCGATATTGGTCTGCGTCCGATCGACCAGCATGTGAAAGGCTTCCGCGCGCTGGGCGCTGCGATCCGCATCGAGCACGGCATGATCATCGCGGAGACGCGGGAGCTGGCCGGCAGCCATATTTATCTGGATGTCGTCTCGGTGGGAGCCACCATCAACATCATGATGGCGGCGTCCATGGCAAAAGGGCTGACGATCATCGAAAATGCGGCCAAGGAGCCGCATGTCGTCGATCTTGCTAATTTCCTGAACAGCATGGGAGCTCAGATCAAGGGAGCGGGAACCGATGTCATCCGCATCCGCGGGGTGCAGAGGCTCCACGCGACCGAGTATTCGATCATTCCGGATCAGATTGAGGCGGGCACCTATATGTTTGCCGCCGCGGCGACGCACGGCGATGTGACGATACGCAACGTGATTCCCAAGCACCTTGAGTCTCTTACGGCCAAGCTGGGGGAGATCGGCTGTCAGGTAGAGGAGTCGGACGACGCGGTCCGCGTCGTGGCGAACCGCCGCCTCTCCAGCACACATGTCAAAACCCTGCCATACCCCGGCTTTCCCACGGATATGCAGCCACAGATCACCGTGCTTCTCGGTCTTTCTGATGGGACGAGCATTGTGACGGAGAGCATTTTTGAGAGCCGCTTCAAATATGTGGACGAGCTCACGCGGATGGGCGCACAGATCCGGGTGGAGAGCAACACAGCCATCATTGACGGCGTGACAAAATATACCGGCGCGAGTATTGTCGCACCGGATCTGCGCGCCGGCGCGGCGCTCGTGATCGCCGCGCTCGCGGCGGAGGGATATTCGGAAGTGTCGGATATCCGCTATATCGAACGCGGCTATGAGGATTTTCCGGAGAAGCTCCGCGCGCTCGGCGCGGATATCCGCCTCCTCGATACGGACGATCCGCAGCTTGATTCCCGCAAAGCGCTGCATCTGGCGTAGAGATAAAGAAAACGATTGACTTATTCTCCGCCGTCCCCTATACTCGAACAAGTCAACTGCATAGCGACTGGCTCTGGAGAAACTCGAAAGAGTGCCGAAGGTGTAAGTTTCGGGGGCGGAAATCCCGGAATGATCTCTCAGGCAAAAGGACAGAGTGACGAGAAAGTTAGAGCCGTGTTTCCGTTTTCGGAACATGGCTTTTTTATGGCCTGTTTTCGCCTTTTCCTTATCTTCTTTTCCTTAATTTTCTCTTCCTTATTCTCCGCAGCCCGGCTGCAGAACGGACGCGTCGCATCTTTGTGAGGGCAGGAGGAATCAGACCAATGGTATTCATGGACAAGCTGAATCAGATCATCATTGCCGTCGACGACTTTGTGTGGAACAATCTGCTTTTGTTCCTGCTGGTCGGCAGCGGCATTTTCTTTTCCATCCGGACGGATTTTGTTCAGGTCCGTCATTTCGGACGGGCGTGGAACCGCGTGTTCGGAAGCTTTACCCTGCGGGGAAAAAAGGCGGGAAATCACGGCATGAGCTCCTTTCAGGCGCTGACGACGGCGATCGCGGCGCAGGTGGGAACCGGCAATATCGCGGGCTGCGCTACGGCGCTGGTCTCCGGCGGCCCGGGCGCGATCTTCTGGATGTGGATCGCCGCATTTTTCGGGATGGCGACCATCTATGCGGAGGCGGTTCTCGCGCAGAAGACCAAAACGACGGATCCGAACAGCCAGACCATCGGCGGACCGGTATTCTATATCCGCGAGGCGTTTCACGGCACGGCCGGGAAGCCGTTTGCCGCGTTTCTTAACGGCTTCGGCAGGTTTCTTGCTGTCTTTTTCTCGGTCATGATCATCCTTGCGCTGGGCTGCATGGGAAATATGGTGCAGTCAAACTCCATTTCCGATGCGTTTTATACCGCGTTTAAGGCGCCGAAGCCCGTCGTTGGCGTACTGGTCGCTCTGGTCGCTGCATTCATTTTCGTCGGCGGCATCCGCCGGGTCGCGTCCTTTACGGAAAAGGTGGTTCCGATTATGGCGGCCCTGTATCTTGCCGGAGGACTGATTCTTCTCATCGTGAACGCCCCGCACATCCCGTCCGCGCTGATCTCGATTTTTGTCGGCGCGTTCTCCTCGCGCGCTGTCGGCGGCGCGGTGGCCGGCATTACCGTCCGGCAGGCGATGCGCTACGGCGTGGCGAGAGGGCTCTTTTCCAACGAGGCCGGCATGGGCTCCACGCCTCACGCGCACGCCATGGCGCAGGTTGAAAAGCCGCAGGATCAGGGCGAGGTCGCGATGATCGGCGTCTTTGTGGATACCTTTATTGTGCTCAACATGACGGCGCTGGTGATCCTCTCCTCCGGCGTGCTGGACGGGATGATCGAGAGCGGGACGACGGGAACTCCGGTGGCGCAGGCGGCGTTCAGCACCGGCTTCGGCTCGTTCGGGCCGATGTTTGTCGCGGTATGCCTGCTGTTTTTCGCATTCTCCACGATCATCGGCTGGTATTTCTTCGCCAGCACGAATATCCGGATTCTGTTCGGCGAAAAGGGAGTGAAGCCCTTTGCGGTTCTGGCGGTCGTCTGCATCTTTGTCGGCTCGGTGCTCAAGGTCGATCTTGTCTGGAATCTGTCCGATCTGTTTAACGGATTCATGGTTATTCCGAACCTGCTCGCGCTGCTTGCTCTGAACGGCGTGGCGAGAAAGCTGTCGAGAGAGGGGTGATGGGGGAGAGGGCTGAAATATTTTTTAAGAAGAAAAGCATCGGAAATGACCTGTGGCCGTCTCCGGTGCTTTTTTGTCTTTATATTTCCATCGTTATAAAAATGGACAAAAATGCTCAGTTTACAGCAGCTTTTCGGCAGGAATCCGCAGGAGGATTCTCTACAATAAAGATATAAGGCGCAGTATGCCCGGAGGAGGTGCTTGCATGAATGTCGGGGTCAGGGCGCATGATTACGGCAGACATACGATACGGGAGATGGCAGAGCTGCTTAGACGCAGGGGCTTTTCCTGTGCGCAGCTTGTGCTGCCGAAAGCCTTTGAGGAGATCGGAGGCTATGATGAGATCACTTTGCCGCTCATCGATTCCATACGGAAGCATTTTGAGGAGGCCGGGATCCGGATTGCTGTCTTCGGCTGCTACATGGATCTGGGCAATCCGGACGATGTTGTCCGGGAGAGAGCGGTGGAAACCGTGAAGCGCTGTCTGGCGTTCAATAAGGAGCTCGGCGCGGGCGTCGTAGCCTCCGAGACGGCGTACCCGCATCTCTCGGAGGAAGAAAAGCGTGTCTGGCGGCCCTTTGTGCATGACAGTCTCGAGCGAATTGCCGAGGAGGCGGCGAGGTTGGACACCAGAATGGCGGTGGAGGCCGCGTACTGGCATCCGGTGGACAGTCCGGAAATGCTTCGATCGGTTCTTGACCGTCTTCATGATCCGGAGCATATCGGGGTGATTTTTGACGCGGCAAACGTTTTGGCGGCTCTGGAGCGGACAGATCAGACAGCATACTGGACAGAGTGGCTTGAAAAAATCGGAAGTAGTATTGATGTTCTGCATATCAAGGACTTTGTGTCAGACAGCGATGGAACGTATGTGCCGAAGGCGTTGGGGAAAGGGGTGATAGATTATGCGGCGCTTCGGAGGTGGATTCACAGCGGCCATGACGGGATTCCTCTGATTCGCGAGGAGATGGACCCGCGAAATGACGGCGGGGATATTGCATTTCTGAGAAACTTTTGAAAACAGCCGGACGGTAAAGAGCCGAGCGGTGTGCGCCTCATCAGGAGCATGAGAGACAGTAATGGGAGGGAGCTATGGCAGGTATTCTTGACAAATTCAGACTGGACGGCAGAGTCGCATGGGTTACCGGCGCCTCTTACGGTCTGGGACTGGCGTATGCAGTCGCTTTCGCGGAGGCAGGCGCGAAAAAAATTGTCTTCAACGATATATCGCAGGAGCTTGTGGACAAGGGCCTTGCAGAGTATCGGCAAAGAGGCATTGACGCGGACGGCTATGTGTGTGATGTCACGGATGAGAGACAGGTGGCGGAGCTCGTAGAGGATGTGGAGGAAAAGTACGGGGCTGTCGACATCCTTGTCAATAATGCGGGAATCATCAAGCGGATCCCGATGACCGAAATGACAAAGGAGCAGTGGGAGCAGGTGATCAGCGTGGATCTGACAGGACCGTTTCTGTGTGCAAAGGTGGTTCTGCCGGGAATGCTGCGCAGAGGGGGAGGCAAAATCATCAACGCGTGCTCCATGATGAGCGAGCTGGGTCGGGAAACCGTGTCCGCCTATGCGGCGGCCAAGGGCGGATTGAAGATGCTCACGAAAAATATATGCTCCGAATACGGTCAGTACAATATTCAGTGCAATGCCATCGGGCCCGGCTACATCGCGACACCGCAGACAGCGCCGCTCCGCGAGCGGCAGGCAGACGGCTCCATGCACCCGTTCGACCGCTTTATCCGTGCCAAAACGCCGGCACAGCGCTGGGGAGAGACAGAGGACCTTGAGGGACTAGCGGTATTTCTGGCTTCTCCCGCCTCGGATTTTATCAACGGACAGGTGGTCTACATAGACGGGGGAATTCTTGCCTATATCGGGCAGGATCCCTCGCAGCTCAGGGACGAAAAGGAGGAGTGATGGATATCAGGTATTCGGCAAATCAAAGAGATGTCAGGCGATATACGACGGAGGAGCTCCGGGAGGAATTTCTGATTACCGATCTGTACAGACCGGATGAGATCCGCTGCGTATATTCTCATGTCGACCGCATGGTGGTGTTCGGCTGCATGCCGGTGGGGGAAACGGTTCCCCTCGACAAGGGGATCGATGTGTGGCACAGCTTCGGCACCCGCTTTATCCTTGAGCGCAGGGAGCTCGGAATATTCAATCTCGGCGGGAGCGGAACCGTAACGGCAGACGGGCTGGAATACAGGCTGGGCTATAAGGACTGCCTCTATGTCACGATGGGAACCGCGCAGTTGCATTTTTCTTCGGAAAATCCGTCGGAGCCGGCAAAATTTTATATGGTGTCTGCTCCGGCGCATCGTTCCTTTGAAACAAAGCGCATCACGATGCAGGAGGCGAATCACCGGCCGGTCGGCAGCGCGGAGCTGTCCAATGAACGCGTCATCAATCAGTTCATTCATCCGGATGTTCTGAAAACCTGTCAGCTTTCCATGGGGATGACGGAGCTCCGGCCGGGCTCCATATGGAATACGATGCCCTGTCATACGCATGAGAGACGGATGGAGATCTATACGTATTTCGAGCTTCCGGAGGATCAGGTCGTCTTTCATATGATGGGGGAGCCGACGCAGACAAGGCATATTGTCATGAAGAATGAGGAGGCTGTGATCTCTCCCTCGTGGTCTGTCCATGCCGGAGTCGGGACGCACAGCTATACCTTTATCTGGGCGATGGGTGGAGAAAACATGGAGTTTGACGACATGGATCATCTGAAACCGACAGAGCTCAGATGACGGTATGCCGAAGCATACGCTGTTCTCTGCGCGTCAGGGAATGCGGGAGGGATCCTCAGGGACGATCCAGCCGCTGTATTTCATGACGGATTTTGATTTCAGGAGGGATTTTTTCTTCCGGTATTCCCGGGGCGTCAGACCGGTGAGCGCGATGAAATTCCGGTTGAAGGAGGAGATGGACTGAAATCCGGATTCTTCTGAAATTTCCAGAACGGACAGCCGGGAGCTGCGGAGCAGAAACATGGCGTGCTGGATCCGGTACTCCGTCAGATGGCGGAGCGGGCTCTTCGCCATGATCTGTGTAAAGGTGCGCCGGAAGCTGGTGGAGCTCATGTGGCATTCCGAGGAAAGAGCCTCCAGCGGAAAATCCTCTTGGAAATGCAGGCGGATGTATTTCAGAGCAGGAATGACGGAGGAGGCGGTGCTGGCGGAATCGGGCGCCGTCTCCTTTTTCTGCGATTCCTGCTCCCTGCGGAGGTTGCAGATGATATTGAGAAAGGAAATGATCAGTCCGCCGAAGATGCTGCGGCAGTTGTTTTTCTTTTCCTGAAGAGAGCTTACCATCAGGCTCATCAGCGTGTGTACGTCAGGAAAGCGGTCACGGCGGAAGATGGCATAATAATCGTGCAGGAGAGGAGGCGTGCCGATCTCATCTGCGGTGGGAACCAGCGAGGGATAGGGCTGTAGAAGCGCGTCGAGATCGGCAAAGATATAGGACCATTTGCTCTGTGTGCCCTGTGCGGACCATGTGGTGTGGGGAATGTCGCAGCCGACGACAGTGACGTCGCCGGCCTGAAAGGGGAGCTGCTCGTCCCCGAATTTCATCATGCCGTTGTCGGATTCGCAGATTCCGATTTCTACACAGTTATGAAAATGGAGATGATGGGACGGGACGTCGGAGATATGCCAGATATCTCCCGTCAGCAACAGAACCGGGAAATCATCGTTGAGATCATAGCTCCTGAACTGGACTGCCGGGGCAGCTTTGCCGTTACTCATACGATATCCCCCCCTTTCGTAAGCTGGTTCAGGCTGTGTGCACCGCTGTACAGCGGTGTCTTTTTTATATTATCCCGGAAACTGCGGCTTGTCAAAAATGTGTTCATTTTCTGGAAGAATATGGGAGATGTATTTTTGAAAAAGGAGAAAACAGGAGGATAATTTCGTAAAAAGTAACTAAAAATAAAAGATATTAATATGGAAAATAGACAAAAACACAATGATAGGAAATTGCGGTTGGTCAAAAATGATAAGTTTCAAAAATGAAATGGAGAGATTAAGCGGGGAGAATGGAAGTAGTATTTGGTATAGAACGAGTGTTTCCGGTGAACGCGCTTCGTCACGGAGGTTTCCATGAAAAAATCCTCGGAGAAAGGAACGGCGGTAAAAACCACATGGAGGAAGGCACTTCGGAGAGACTGGCAGCTGTATCTGATGCTTCTTCTCCCGATTGCTCTTGTGTGTGTGTTCAATTATGCGGCATATCCGGGGCTTCGCATGGCCTTTATGAATTATAAGCCGGCGAAAGGGTATTCTGGCAGTGAGTGGGTCGGCTTCCGGACGTTCCAGAAGATTTTCAGGGACGCGGATTTCCTGAGAGCGCTGAAAAGCTCCATTGTGTTTAATCTTCTGGATCTTGCGGTGGGGTTTCCGATGCCGGTGGTTCTTGCACTGATGCTCAACGAACTGCGCTTCCGCAGGTATAAGAGAGTCACGCAGACCATCCTGTATCTTCCGCACTTTCTTTCGTGGGCCGTGATCGGGTCGGTCGCCTATGCGATGTTCAAGCCCTCCACCGGCCTGATCAATATTTTTCTGATGAGGATCGGTGTGATCACGCAGGGAATCCCGTTTCTGACGGAAAAATGGCATTGGGCAGTCACGTATCTGCTGATCGGCGTCTGGCAGAGCATGGGGTGGGGAACCATACTCTACCTGTCCGCCATCACAAATATTTCCAATGATCTCTATGAAGCGGCGATGATCGACGGGGCAAACCGGTGGAAAAGGATGCTTCATATCACGCTTCCGGGGATACGTTCCACGATCGTGATGCTGCTGATCATGAACATGGGGCGCATCATGGGGTCCAATCTTGAGCGCCTTACGGTATTTGGCAATACGCAGGTCAGAGATTTCCAGTATCAGCTGGCAGTCTACATATATGAAAAGGGGCTGCAGAGCGGGAAATTTTCCATGGCTACGGCAGTGGGATTGTTTCAGTCGCTGGTAGGGCTGGCGCTGGTGCTCATCTCGGATCGGATCGCCAAGCGGCTTGGGGAGGAGGGGCTCCTGTAAGGAAAGGTCCGTCTTACCGGGAGACGCTCCCACAGGGAGGAAAACGATGGCAAAGAGTGGAAGAAAGGCAAAAACAGGCGGAAGCGAGGGCCTCCGGGCGATCAGCAGATTCAGACTGAGCGATATACTGATGATGCTGTTTGTGGGTCTTCTATGCGCGACCTGCATCTTTCCTTTCCTGCATGTGGCGGCCAAGTCCGTGTCCGGAAACAGCGCGGTGATTGCAAAGAGAGTATTCTTTGTTCCGATTGATTTTACGCTGGATGCTTATCGCTCTATTTTTGCCGACGGCTCTCTGGTGAAATCCATGGGGTACAGCGTTATGGTCACGGCCATTTTTACGCTGTTTGGCATGATCAGCTGCACCTGCGCGGCGTATCCGCTCTCCAGAAAACGCCTGAAAGGGAGAGGATTTTTTACCCTTCTTCTGATGATTCCGATGTATTTCAGTGCGGGGATCATTCCGTCCTATCTCCTGATGAAGGATCTCCGGCTTCTCGATACTATGTGGGTGCTGATTTTTCCGTTGATTTATGCTCCCTCCAATATGCTGATCATGAAAAACTTTTTTCTGTCGGCGATACCGGATTCTCTGGAGGAATCGGCTTTTCTTGACGGGGCGACGAACGTGCAGATTCTGTTCCGCATTGTGCTTCCTCTGTCCAAGGCGATCCTCGCAACGCTCTCGCTGTTTTACGCGGTCGGCAGGTGGAATGCCTATGCGGACAATATGTATTACATCAAGAGCGATGCGCTGAAGATGGTGCAGTACCGGCTCTACCAGATGGTGGCTTCGGCGACGGAGGCGCAGACAACGACCCTGTCCGAGGCGGCGGCAGTCACAAGCACGCCGGAGGTGCTGCAGGCGGCGTCCATTATGTTTATCACGATTCCGATCATCTGCATCTATCCGTTTGTTCAGAAATATTTTGTGAAGGGAACCATGGTTGGTGCGGTAAAAGGGTGAATATCCCGGCGGGATAAGCGGTAAGCTGTTTTATTTTAACAGGAAGAGGAGGACACAATGAAAAAGAGATGGCTGGCAGCGTTTATGGCGGCGGCTGTGGCAGCGGGACTGCTGTCGGGCTGCGGTGCTTCCGCAGGAGCGCCGTCCGGGGAGGGGACGGAGGCTTCCGGTACCGGCACGGAGGATGCGGAGGCGGAAGATACAGGAGAGAGCGGAGAGGCAGAGGCCTCGCAGACCGGTGCGTTTTCGCAGAATGTTCTTCTGCAGATCCCTGTCTATGACAGAGGCATTGAGGGCGTGCCGGACGTTACGGACAATTACTGGACAAAATGGGTGCAGGACAACTTCGGAGCACCCAACAACATTACCGTGGAATACGTTCCGATTACCCGTTCCGATGTTCTGACCTCGTATTCCCTGCTGGCCGCGGCGGACGATCTGCCGACGCTCTGCCTGGAATACGATTATCCCAAGCTGACGCAGTGGGCGGATGACGGATATCTTCAGCCGATCGATCTCGATATGGTGAAGGAGATCGCGCCGACATACTGGCAGAACATGGTCGACAACGGGCTGGATCAGTTTACGGATCTGGGGGATGATTCCTATTTCCTCATGGGAACGCGGCCCTATTCCAATACCACGTATACGTTCTGCACATTCTACCGGCGCGACTGGCTGGATGCGATCGGCGTGAAGGAATATCCGTTCCGGTGGACGGATCGGAAAGCGGCATATCAGGCGATTGTCGACAAGGGGCTGGCGGAGCACCCTGCGGGAGGCTGGCAGATCGCGGGGGCCGGCGTCGATCAGAACTATCCGTACCGGAGCTATCCGCAGGATGAGCTCACATGGGCAACCACCGGCGATTACAATATCCCGGCGCTGACCACAGAGGCGCAGAGAATTCTCCTGAAGAGAGAAAACGAAGCCTATCATCTGGGCTACAAGGACCCCGAGTACAATATTACCTCCGTTGAGGACGCCAAGGCGAAATTCGTGAACGGCGAGGTGTTTGAGTTCTCTGCGTACGTGTCTTCCAATATGGACTGGCTGATTTCTTTCTATGACAATAACCCGGATGCGGATCTGGATGTGCTCGCGCTCGACGGTCTGGTGGAGGATGACGATCCTGCGACGGGGAAAATGACGAACGCATATCGCCCCAACAATCTGTTCGGAATGATGGTGGGCTTTGCGCATGACGCGAGCGCGGATGAGGTGAAAGCGGCGCTGATGTATCTGGAGTGGATGGCGCAGCCTGAGAATCTCTTCACGTTCACATGGGGAATTGAGGGCGAAAACTTCAATTACGATGAGAACGGCAATCCGGTATCGGTTCCTGATTACAGCGGAGAGTATACGCAGGGCTATAACAACAGCGTCGACTACTGGTGCGTTGTGCAGGCCTCCAAGAGCCTCGGCTCGATCGAGGAGGATGCGGCCTATATTGCGCCGCAGGGACTGCCGGAGGATTTTACCAGGGACATCATCGATTATTATTATGGTCAGCTCAAGGTATATGAAGCGGGATACGCGCAGATGGACTGCCTGTTTTCCTCGGCAGTAGATGCAGAAACGGAATATGCGGCGACTCTGGCGTCCAAATATGCGGAATACAGGGATCGTCTGACCATGTGCCCGCCGGAGGAGTTCGACGCTCTGTATGAGGAGCTGAGTCAGGCATATCTGGACGACGGTTATCAGGAAGTGATCGACGGAAGAAAAGAGGCGTACGAGGCAGGCAACAGCACAAAGCTGTCGAAGTAACAGTTGCCGAGGTAAGAGCTGCCGAAGCAGCAGCCCGCGGAGAGGCGGCTGTCGGGAACGGTTCATCGGAAAAAGGCGGCAGGGAGCCCCGGAGGCATGCGCCTCCGGGGCTCTGCGCTCTTTATGGGACAGGAGGAGAGGAACGGTGAAGAAAGGCGGGTTCACACTGCCCGGCGAAGCAGGCTATGAGGAGCTGACGCTCCGTCTTGCCCGGCAGTGGGGCGCGGACGTCATCCGCGATTCCGATGGCACGGCGCTCTCAGAGGAGCTCATGAAGGCGGGGTATGATATTTACTCGACGCTGTGCATTATCCGGGATCACAACGAGTGGGCGCGAAAGCATCCGGAGCATCTGCAGCAGACCTTTCTGATGTCAGCGCCGGTCATGGCAGGAGAGGGCACCTGTCGCATCCGCCTGCTGTCCGGCTATGATGAGGAGCAGTTCCGGATCAACGCGGAGCCCCGGGCCATGCGCTTCTGGCAGGTCTTTGACCGGACGGAGGACCGGGAAGAAGATAGATCACTCTGGCGCTATGAGGAGGGAACCGGCAGTGTCGTGATTCCGGATCCGCTTCCTTTTCATGAGTATACGGTGAATTTTCTTGTTTACCGGATCTGGGAAGAAATATCCATGTATAACCATGTGACGAACGACTGGGAGAGCGAACACCTGATGCCGGTGGATCCGCGGAGCCCGGAAGCGCAGCGCTACCTGTACAGCTGGCTCGACCGATGGTGCAGGGAGCATCCGCATACGAATGTGGTTCGCTTCACCTCAATGTTCTATAATTTTGTGTGGATCTGGGGAGCGGATGAAAGAAACCGGAATCTTTTTACGGACTGGGGAAGCTATGACTTTACCGTGAGTCCGGAGGCTCTGGAGAGCTTTGAAGAGGAGTATGGTTATGCTCTTACTGCTGAGGATTTCATCAACCGGGGACGCTTTCATGTCACGCATATGCCTCCGGAAAAGAAGCAGCGGGATTATATGCGCTTTACCAACCGTTTTGTTGTCCGCTTCGGGAGAGAGCTGGTGAAGCTTGTCCATACGCACGGCAAGAAAGCGTATGTCTTCTATGACGACAGCTGGATCGGCGTAGAGCCGTATTCTGATCTGTTTGAAGAATTCGGCTTTGACGGTCTGATCAAATGTGTGTTTTCCGGCTTTGAAGCGAGGCTCTGCGCGGGGGTGAAAGCGGCGGTTCATGAGATCCGTCTGCATCCGTATCTGTTCCCCGTGGGACTTGGAGGAAAGCCTACGTTCTCGGAGGGAGGGGATCCGGAGGCGGATGCGGCGCAGTATTGGAGATCGGTTCGCCGGGCGCTTTTAAGAGAGCCGGTGGATCGGATCGGACTGGGCGGTTATCTGCATCTGCTGGAGGCGTATCCGCAGTTCTGCAGCAGGATCGAGGAGCTGGCGGATGAGTTCCGGACAATCCGGGCTCTGCATGCCGCAGGGCCGGTGTATACGCTTCCGGTGACGGTCGCCGTGGTGCATGCGTGGGGGGCGCTCCGAAGCTGGACCTTGTCCGGACATTTTCACGAGACTGCGGCGCATGATCTGATTCATATCAACGAAGCGCTGTCCGGTTTGCCGGTGCGGGTAAAATTCATCAGCTTTGAGGAAGTGAAGCAGGGAGGCCTGAAAGGCGTACAGGTCGCTGTCAATGCCGGGAGAGCGGGGACGGCGTGGAGCGGCGGAGCCGCGTGGGATGATCCGGAGCTCGTCGCCGCATTTCACCGATGGGTGTGGGAGGGCGGAACACTGATCGGTGTAAACGAGCCCTCGGCGAGAGAAGGGCACATGGATTATTTCCGCCTCGCTCCGGCGTTGGGAGTGGATGAGGATACCGGGGCGAGAGTCTGCCACGGAAAATGGAGGTTTGATCTCTGTGCGGTTCCGGGACTGATCCCCGAGGGAGCTTCGATTGCGGCTAAGGAAAACCGCTTTCTGACGGACGGGATGGCGAGAGTTCTGCTTGCGGAGGACGGAGTGCCCGCTTTGTCCGTTCACTCCTTTGGAAAAGGCAGAGGAATTTATCTGTCGGAATTCCGGATCAGCAATGCCAATACGAGGCTTTTGCTGAATCTGATTCTTTTCGGAGCCGGAATCGATCCGGAGGCAGCGTGCGTGACGGATAATCCGGAGACGGAATGCGCGTACTTTCCGGGCAGCGGGAAACTGGTTCTGATCAATAACAGCGAAGCGCCGCAGAGAAGCTGTGCGACGGCGGCAGGAAGACGCATCTCTGCGGAGCTTCCGCCCTTTGGAGCTGTGTTTGCAGATGTGCCCATGGAAGAGGCAGCAGGAGGCAGGGTGTGATGAGAGCGCTGGAATTTGATGTTGATCATCTGAAAGAACAGATGGGTAGAGTGGCGGACAGAACCATGCGGATGGATCTGACATGGGACTGGCCCTGCGGCGTCGCGTATTACGGGATCAGCAAGGCATATGAAATCACGAAAGACGAGCGCTATCTTCAGCCGATGAAAGAGAGAGTGGACGAGCTGATCCGGCTGGGGCTTCCGGCGGAGTGGACGGTAAACGCCTGTGCCATGGGGCACTGTCTGATTTCTCTCTTTGAGGCGACAGGAGAGGAAAAATACTGGGAGCTGGTGTTGTCAAAGACGGAATATCTCCGGGATCATGCGCTTCGCTTCGGGGACCATGTTCTCCAGCATACCGTATCGCCGGACAATGATTTTCCCGAGCAGTGCTGGGCGGATACGCTGTTCATGGCGGCGTTCTTTCTTCTGCGGGTCGGTGTGAAGCTCGGGAGGGAGGAGCTGATCGAGGATGCGCTGAATCAATATTACTGGCATATCCGCTATTTGCAGGATCCGGATTCGGGGCTGTGGTATCACGGCTATGACAATCTCGCCGGAGATCATATGTCGGGGATCTATTGGGGCAGGGCCAATGCGTGGGCCGTATATACCATGGCACAGGTGGGAAAAATTCTCCCTAAGGCATATCTGTATCCGCGGTATATGGATGTTGCCGGTTCGCTGAATGATCAGCTTGCGGCGCTGAAGCTCCTGCAGACGGACGGAGGACTCTGGCGAACGGTGCTGGATGACGGGGCGTCCTACGAGGAGGTTTCCGCATCGGCAGGGATCGCCGCGGCCATGGTGTCCCGGGGGAATCCTCTTCATTACCGCTATGTGCAGAAAGCGCTGGGCGGGATAATGAATCAGATTTCTCCGGATGGCAGAGTGATGAATGTGTCCGGCGGAACCGCAGTCATGAAAGACATTGCGGGCTACCGGAACATTTCCCGCGACTGGATCCAGGGCTGGGGACAGGGACTGGTGCTCGCTTTTTTTGCACATCTGATCGACATGGATGAAGAGAGGGCGGACGGCGCGCTGTAAGCTGCATCCTTGCCGCAGGCAAAGATGCAGCCCCATCCATCAGGCGCAGCCCGACGTATATCTCCGCTTACGCATGCCCTTTCAGCAGCGGCGAGATCCGCTTGTAGATCAGGAACGTGATCAGCACGTCGACCATGCCCTTTGCAAAGGTGAACGGAAGATTGAAGATGACAAGGCTCTGCAGTATGCTTTTCACGGACGGGAGAATAAGCTGATAGGCCTGCAGAATCGCCTCCTCGGGCATAAACTGATAATAGAACGGATATACGATGAAGTAGTTGATCGGCAGGGAGAGGACCGCCATGGACGCTGCGCCGGCAAGCGAGGCGATGAGAGCGGTTTTTTTGCTCCGGTGCCTCCGGTAGATCGCGCCGGACACGCCGACAAAGACCGCGCCGAGCAGAAAGTTGCAGAGCTCGCCGACACCGACCGACTGACTCATCATCAGGCCGTGCAGAAGATTTTTGAGCAGCTCGATGATGACGCCGCAGAGCGGGCCCATGGCAAAGGCGCCGATGAGGGCCGGGAGATCTGAGAGATCAAATTTGATAAACGGAGGCATCAGCATCGGAAGCGGGAATTCGATTGCCTGCAGAACCAGTGCGATCGCGGTGAGGACGCCCGTTACGGCCATGTAGCGCGTGCGTCCCGCAGCCTGCGTCCCGCCGCGGCCGGACGGATTGCTGCCCTGTGTGGAATGAATGTCTGTCATATTGTGTTCTCCTCTCATGCGGGGCGCTTACGTGCCCGTGTGGGGATCAGGGGAGCGGATAGAGAGAAAAGCCGCCCCGGATCGTATGATCCGGGGCGGCTTCTGTCATCATCTGTGCTTCGCGGTGCCGCCGGTCTGAAAACAGACGGGAACAACGCGCAGAATATCTTCTTTCATCCAGACTGTACTGTTGGTTCCGGAGTTGCACCGAATCAGCCGCAGGCGCAGTGCCTTACGGGTCGCGGACTATACCGCCAGTGAGGAATTTCACCTCGCCCCGAAGATCTAAGTTGTATTGGAACAGCTTAATCATAGCCGGAGAGAGAAAATTTGTAAAGAGGAAATCCTATTCTCTGTATTCCCGCACCAGTCTTACAACGGTTCCGGACAGCAGCATCAGTGCGATCAGGTTCGGGATCGCCATCAGACCGTTGAACGTGTCGGCGATATCCCAGATCAGTCCCAGCTTCACGGTGGCGCCGAGGATGGAGACCAGAGAGTAGACGACCATGAAAGGGCGCACGGCCTTTGCCGAGAACAGAAATTCGATGCAGCGGGCGCCGTACAGTCCCCAGCCGAGAATCGTGGAAAAAGCGAAGCAGCACATCGCGACGGCCGTGAAGATCGAGACCCAGTTCCCGTAGGTTGCGGTGAAGCCGCTGATTGTCAGCTCCGCGCCGGCGGCCTCGCCGAAGCGGATTGGGACGCCGCTGCACAGAATGACCAGAGCCGTCAGGGTGCAGATCACGATGGTGTCGGCAAAGACCTCAAAGACACCGAAGAAGCCCTGCTTTACGGGTTTTCGCGTATCGGCGCAGGCATGGGCGATGGAGCCGGTTCCAAGGCCGGCCTCATTGGAGAAAATTCCCCGGGAGACGCCCTTTTTCATGCTGAGAAAGAAGCTCCCCACGATGCCGCCCGTCACGGAGGCGGGCTGGAATGCGCCCCGGAAAATGGAGATGAACACAGCGGGAACGGACCGGAGGTTCACAAAGACGACGCCGAGAGCTAGAATGACATAGAGGAGCGCCATGAACGGAACAAGCTTTTCCGCGACACGCCCGATCCGCTTGATGCCCCCGAGGAGGATTGCGGCGACAAGGAGCGTGATGACGATGCCGGTGCACAGATTGACGGCAGGGAGCCTGTTCTTTCCGATCACGCCGTAATTGAGGAGCGCTTCGTTGATGGCGGTGATGATGGTGTTGACCTGTGTTGCGTTGCCGGTGCCGAAGACCGTCAGAACGCCGAATGCGGAGAAAAGCACGGCGAGCCACTGCCAGTGCCGGCCGAGGCCGTTTCGGATATAATACATGGGACCGCCGACGTACTCTCCGTTTCTGCCGGTCTCCCGGAAGTGGACAGCCAGCGTGACCTCCGCAAATTTTGTGCACATCCCGAGAAAGGCGGAGATCCACATCCAGAAGACGGCGCCCGGCCCGCCGATGGCGATGGCTCCGGCGACGCCGGCGATGTTTCCGGTGCCGATGGTTGCGGCGAGCGCCGTGCACACTGCCTGAAACGGCGTGATTGCGCCGTCTTCTGCCTCCCGCCTGCGGAACATCCGTCCGATGGTGACCCGGATTGCGTAGCGGAATTTCCGCACCTGTATGAAGCGGGTGCGTATGCTGAGAAGAAGTCCGACGCCGAGAATGCAGATCATGGCCGGAACGCCCCAGATAAAATTATTGACGGCGCTGTTTATTGTTTCGATCGTTTTCAGCATAGGAATCCTCCGTGACGGCGCTTTGTGCGAAATTTTACCATAAGAAAGGCAGAATGTATATCAAGGAGGAGTTTTCCATGCAGGAACAACTGAACAGTCCGGTGCTGTACCTGATCTGCGGGGCGATCATTCTGTTCGTCGCGGCGATCTGCGTGATTTTCCTGTTTCGCGCGTGGCGCGCGGGGCTTGCGATCGGAATGGAGCCGGGCAGACTGCGGCGCGCTGTGACCTCGAGCGCGGCGTTTACGGTTCTTCCGAGCGTCGGGATTCTGCTCGGCGTCATCGCGCTTTCGGGGAGCCTCGGCACGCCGTGGCCGTGGCTTCGCCTGTCGGTGATCGGCGCGCTGCACTATGAGACGCAGGTTGCGCAGGCTGCGGCGGAGCAGGTCGGGATCGGAGGGCTTTCCGCGCAGGGCATGACGCCGCGCGCCTTTGCGACGATCGCCCTCCTTATGAGCGGCTGCATCATGTGGGGCATGGTTCTTTCCCTGTTTTTCAACCGGCGCTATACGGAGAAGCTCGGGACGAAAGAGGAAAACGCGAAAAAGGGAAAGAAGGGCTTTGCGGATACGGCGATGACCGCGATGTTCATCGGCCTCATCAGCTGTTACCTCGGCAGCTATATCGGCGGCGCGGCGACGGGAAGCGGGATTGTGCCTCTGGCGGTCTGCGCGGCTTCTGCCGCGGCGATGGCGCTGTTTACCGCTCTTTCAAAGCACAGGCGCCTGTCATGGCTTGAGAGCTTTTCCGTCGCGGGGAGCATGCTGATCGGGATGCTCGCGGCGGTTGTGCTTGCATAGAGCCGCAAAAGGGCTTTGAAGCGACGAATCGGATGAAATCGCCGCGGATGCGCCAAGAACGCGGCGAGGGGGATAAAAATGGACGAAAAGCAGAGAACAGAATATTTAGAACAGTACACGGATAAGACGCACCGCATCGGAAGATTTGCTTCTCTGGCGACGCTGGTGCTGCTCCTTGGCGCGCCGTTTCTTATCGGCGCGGTATTCGGCGCGATGCCGGACCTTCCTGCGGCGGGACGGGCTTTTCTCTCCGTGGGGATCGTCTGGACGGTTTCAAGCGTCGCGGAATTTCTGGTCTACACGCCGATGCTCGGCTCCGGCGGCGGGTACCTCGCGTTCATCACAGGGAATCTCATCAATCTGAAAATCCCCTGCGCCATGAATGCGCGGGACATTGCGGGGACAAGGACGGGAACGGCGGAGAATGAGATCGTCTCCACGCTCTCCATCGCGGCCTCGAGCCTTGTGACGATCGTGGTGCTTGCCCTCGGCGTGCTTCTTCTTGCGCCGCTCCAGCCGGTGCTTCGGAGCGAGACGCTTGCGCCCGCCTTTGCTAATGTGGTTCCGGCGCTGTTCGGCGCAATGGGGTATCAGTATTACCGCAGAAATCTGCGCCTTGCGCTGGTGCCTCTGCTGATGATGAGTCTGCTTTTTCTCTTTGTGCCGTCGCTGGCGTCGCAGACCAGCATTCTGATTCTGCCGGCGGGCGCCGTCACGATCGGTCTGGGCTATCTTGGCTTCCGCAGATCGACATAAAGCGCAGGAAAGCAGTTTTTCTGTGTGGTAAGCCTGTTCTCCGGCCGGTATATGCGACGTGAAACGAGTGTTTTGAATTTTGGAAAGGGGTGTTCTGTCTGTGCTTCTGTATGGTGTTCTGATCATTTTCTGCGTGCCGGTGCTCCTGCTTCTCGCGGCTCTTCTCCGCACGCTTTTTACCCCGGCGAAGCAATCGGCTTACCGGCCGTCCGGGGATGCGGAAACGGAGGCCCGTGCGCGCCGTTATGCGGAAACGCTGGCGCAGATGATACGCTGCGAGACGGTGTCGCAGGCGGGAGTGCGGGACAGGGAAAAATTTCTCCGCTTTCATGCAGTCCTTGCGGAGCTCTTTCCCCGAGTGCATGCGGCGCTCGAAAAAACGGAGCTTGACGGAAATCTGCTGTTTTACTGGCGCGGGAAAAAACATGACCGTCCGCTGGTTCTCATGAGCCATCAGGATGTGGTTCCGGCGGAGGGCGAATGGAAGCATGCGCCGTTTTCCGGCGATATTGCGGACGGAAAGGTGTGGGGGCGCGGCGCGTCCGATACCAAATGCTCGCTCATGGGCTTTTTTCAGGCGGTGGAGGAGCTTCTGGGGGAGGGCTATGTCCCGGAGCAGGATGTCTGGCTTTCCTCCTCCTGCACGGAGGAATGGGCGGGAGACGGCTGCCCGAAGCTGGTGGAGGAGCTGAAGCAAAGAGGCGTGCGGCCGTGGCTTGTGTGCGATGAAGGCGGCGGCATCATCACGGATCCGATAGGCGGCATCCGCGGCAATTTCGCGATGGTGGGCGTCTTTGAAAAGGGAAAGGCGGATGTGGTGTTTACGGCAAAGAGCCGCGGGGGACATGCGAGCGCTCCGGCAGGAAATTCGCCGATTGCGCGCCTTGCGGATTTTGTCCACGAGACAGAGCATCATTCGCCGTTCCGGCGGCGTATGCTGCCGGAGGTGCAGGCGATGTTCGAGGCGCTTGCGCCCTACGGGAGCTTCGGGCTGCGGCTGGTGTTCGGAAACCTGTGGCTGTTCCGCCCGCTTCTTCTCCGGCTCCTGCCGGCGCTTTCGGCTCAGGCGAGGGCCATGCTGCAGACGACCATCGCGTTCACCATGCAGAAAGGGTCGAACGCGTTCAACGTTCTGCCGCAGGAGGCGACGCTGGGCGCGAATATGCGCTTTATCCCGCATCAGGGAAAGGAGGAGAGCCTCTCTCTCATCCGGGCAAGAGCGGAAAAGCACGGCCTTGCCATGACGGTGCAGCATGCGGATGACTACACGCCGCCGGTCGATATTCACGGAGAGGCGTTTCGCCTTTTGCAGCGTGTGATCGGGGAGACATTCCCGGGGCTTCCCGGAAGCCCCTATGTCATGACCGGCGCGACGGACGCCCGCTGCTATCAGGAAATCTGTGACAGCGTCGTGCGCTTTGCCCCGGTGATCTACGGGCCGGAGCAGATGAAGGGGATGCATGGACTGGACGAAAACATCGAATATCTCTGTCTGCCGGGCTGCGTGGATTTCTATAAAAATCTGATTCGAAGCGGAATGAAGCCGTGACTGCGGTGAGGTGCAGGCGGAAAGTGCGAAAGCGGAACATGGAGAAAGGACGATACCTATGGATTACAGAGAGCTGATGCAGGATCCGGAGATTCTGGCCTATTACCGGAAAGGAAACGAGATTCTCGGGCATCTGGGCTTCACGGATCACTCGGCGGGACATGCGGCGCTTGTCGCGAAGCAGGCGGCGCAGCTTCTTGCGGAGCTGGGCTATCCGGAGCATGAAATGGAACTTGCGCGGATCGCCGGTTTTCTGCACGATATCGGAAATGCAGTGAACCGCTCCCATCACGCGGAGTACGGCGCGCTGCTGGTGAATGATATCCTGCGGAAATACGATATGCCGCTCGAGGACCGCGTGACCGTCGTGGCGGCCATCGCCAATCACGACGAATCGACGGGAACCGCCTCGGACCCTGTTTCGGCGGCGCTCATCATTGCGGACAAGACGGATGTGCGGCGGAACCGCGTGCGTACCAAGGATCCCGTACAGTTCGATATCCACGACCGGGTAAACTATGCCGTGACGGGGCAGAATCTTCTGTACGACAAAGAAAAAAATACGATTACCTTGAATCTTCAGATCGACGAGTCAATCTGCACGATGTACGATTATTTCGAGATCTTTCTGAACCGCATGGTCATGTGCCGCCGCGCCGCGGAGGTGCTGGGCGTGACATTCCGGCTGAAAGCGAACGGACAGAAAGTTCTGTGAAGCGGAGGCCCGGAGAAACGGCACAGAGGATCCGCCCGGAATTTTTCCACCGGAACCATTGGCGGATCAGCTGCATCCTTTGCATCTGAATTTGCAACTCTTTCGCAGATCTATTGACAAACAAGGCAGGGTTCTATTATAATTCGATTTCGCAAAGCATTCGCAAATTGCGGAGCGGAATTGCGAATGGACAGAACCGATGCGGCAGGTGCGGCCATGGCAGGAACGTATAATACCAGATCAAGAAAAATCATACTGGCGTATGCTCGCAGCATCGCGTCCCGATGCTTTTCGGCATCGGACATGTGCCGCTATTTCGAGGCGGAGCAGGTTGATATCAATCAGGCCACGGTGTACCGCAATCTGGAGCGCATGGTGCAGGAGGGGCAGCTTCTCAAATACCGGAGCGCCGATCAGACCATGAGCACCTATCAGTACATCGAGGGGCACGAGGAGTGTCATCATCATCTGCATCTCAAGTGCCGGGACTGCGGAAAGATCACACATCTCGACTGCGGCTTCATGCAGGAGGTCGAGGAGCATCTTCTGCAGGAACACGGCTTTTCAATTCTCTGCGACGGTTCGGTCATTATGGGGCTGTGCCGCGAATGCCGCGAAAAGGCGGGGAGCGCCGGGTGACGGGACTTTGGGCTTTTCCGGTTCCGGAAGAGCGGCTTCCCCGGTTTCGGATGCTTTGCCGGAAGTTGTGGTATTGCCTGCGGCGTAGGCGGGCGGAAAGGGAAGTATCAGTATGAAGATGAAACAGTTTATCGCGGCGGGGACGGCGGCGCTGCTGGCGGCCGGGATTTTTGCGGGCTGCGGCAGCACGCCGTCAGAGAAGCCGTCGGACAGCGTGATGACTTCGGATGCGGAGATCGCGGCGGAAACGGAGGAGGAAGCCGTCGGAGAGGAAGCGGCCGGGGAGGAAGCGCCGGAGGCGGCAGCGGATGCAGAGGCGGGCAAAGTGTCGATCGTCTGCACGACGTTCCCCCAGTATGACTGGACCATGCAGCTTGTGAAAGGCATGGAGGAACAGTTCGATGTGACCTATCTGATGGAGAGCGGCGTGGATCTGCACAGCTATCAGGCGAGTGCGGAGGACATCGCAGAGATCGGCGAATCCGATCTCTTCATCTATGTCGGCGGCGAGTCGGACGGCTGGGTGGAGGACACTCTGGCGAACGCCGTGAATCCGGAGCTCAGATCCATCAACATGCTGGAGGCGCTCGGCGACGCGGTGAAAGAGGAAGAGCTGGTCGAGGGCATGGAGGCCGAGGAAGAGGAAGAAGAGGAGGCCGGAGAAGAGGAAGAGGGCCCCGAGTATGACGAGCATGTGTGGACCTCGCTGAAAAATGCGCAGGAGCTGACAAAGAGCATTGCCGCAGAGCTGGAGGCGATCGCGCCGGAGCAGGCGGACGCGGTTCAGTCAAACTGTGAGGCCTATGTGGCGGAGCTGGCGGAGCTCGACGCGAAGTATGCGGATGTGGTCGGATCGGCGAAGCTTGACACGGTGCTCTTCGGCGACCGTTTCCCGTTCCGCTATCTGGTGGACGACTACGGACTGAATTATTATGCGGCTTTCGTCGGCTGCAGCGCGGAGACCGAGGCCAGCTTTGAGACGATAACGTTCCTTGCCGGCAAGACCGACGAGTTAAAGCTCCCCGCGATTCTGGTCATTGAGAATTCGGATCAGAAGATTGCGGAAACCATCCGGGACAATACCGAGAGCAAGGATCAGAAGATTCTGATCATGGATTCTCTGCAGTCGGTTTCGGCGGAGGATATTGCGACGGGCAGGAGCTTCCTCGGCGCCATGGAGAGCAATCTCGGGACTCTGACGGCGGCGCTCGGCGCAGAGCAGTAAGGGAATTAAGAAAGAACTGATCGGAATCAGTGCAAAGGGGGAGGGATCCGGGCAGCCGCCGGTGCGGCGGCTCCGGGTCCTCCTGCAGCTTTATGAGGCGGCACAGCCGGAAACCTGCTGTCATAAGTGAAAATTCCTTTGCGGAAACGGAGGCGGAAATGGCCTATATTACATGCCGGGATCTTGCGCTGGGCTATAATGGAAAGCCGATTGTCACGGGGCTCAGCTTTGAAGTGAACCGAGGGGATTATCTCTGCGTTGTGGGCCAGAACGGTGCGGGAAAGAGCACGCTCATGAAGACGCTGCTCCATCTTCAGGATGCCTGCGCCGGAGAGATCTCTGTGGGGGACGGTCTTTCTCCGATGGAAATCGGTTATCTTCCCCAGCAGACCGAGGTCCAGAGGGATTTCCCCGCGAGTGTGTGGGAGGTCGCGCTCTCCGGGACGCTTACGCGGAAGAAGCGGACGCTGTTCTATACGAAAGAGCAGAAGCTGCTGGCGGAAAGCATGCTCCGGCAGCTCGGCATGTGGGAGCTTCGCGGGCGCAGCTACCGGCAGCTGTCCGGCGGTCAGCAGCAGAGGACGCTGCTGGCAAGGGCTCTGTGCGCAACAACTCGACTCCTGCTTCTCGACGAGCCGGTGACGGGACTGGACCCGGCGGCCACGGCGGAGTTCTATCACCAGATCGACAGTCTCCACCGGAAAGGCATCGCTGTTCTGATGATTACCCATGATCTGGCGGCCATCGGCTATGCGACGCATATTCTGCATATCGACAGCGGACACAGCTTTTACGGCACGAAAGAGGAATATATGAAAAGCCCGCTCTGGGACAGGCTCCGGGAGCAGGAGGAGAAGCCCTGAGGAGGGCGGGACGCGGCAGGACGGGAGAGCCCGGTCCGTGCAGAGCGCTGACAGGAGGCGGCTATGGCGCTGTTTGAAAAACTGCAGTATTATTTCGGATTTCCTTTTGTGCGCTACGCCTTTATTGTCGGAGTGCTGATCGCGCTGTGCGCCTCGCTCCTCGGCGTGGTTCTGGTGCTGAAGCGCTTTTCCTACATCGGCGACGGCCTCTCTCATGTGGCGTTCGGCGCGCTTGCGGTCGCCTCGGTGCTGAAGCTCACGGACCGCATGCTGCTGATCCTGCCGGCCACGATTTTTACGGCGGTGCTGCTTCTGCGGGGCGGAAAGGCGAGAATCCGGGGGGATGCGGCGATCGCGGTATTCTCGGTCGGGGCTCTGGCCATCGGTTATCTCCTTATGAATGTGTTTTCCAATTCCGCGAATATTTCCGGCGACGTGTGCACCACGCTGTTCGGTTCCACCTCAATTCTCACGCTGACGCGGGGCGAGGTGTGGCTTTGCATCGTGCTGTCGGCGCTGACGCTTCTGATATTTACGTTCCTGTACAATCGGATTTTCTCGGTGACCTTTGACGAGAGCTTTGCCCGGGCGACCGGCGTCAATACCGATCTCTATCAGACGTTGATCGCGGTGATCACCGCGGTGATCATTGTGCTGGCCATGAACCTTGTGGGCTCTCTTCTCATCACGGCTCTGCTGGTGTTCCCCGCGCTGTCGGCGATGCGGGTGCTGCGAAGCTTTCGCGGCGTGATGATTTACTCAGGGGTTCTGTCGGTGCTGGGGGCGGTTGCCGGGATCATCGTGTCGATTCTTGCGTCGACGCCGGTGGGGTCGACGATCGTGGTCTTTGACCTGCTTCTGTTTCTGATTCACCTTGTGATCGGCAGAGCGCGGGAGTAAGGGAGGAAGCGATGCGGAAAGGCGGACGTGGTTTTCCGATATGGATTCTTCTGGCTGTATTGCTTTGCGCGGCGGGCTGCGGCGCTGCCGGCGCGAAAGCAAGGACGGGAACCGGTGCGAACGCGGTGGAGGAGACATTGCAACGTCAGGCGGCTGTGGCGTCCGGCGCAGCTTCGGAAAAATCGGCCGAAGCCGCGGATGAGGGAGAAAAACCGGAGGCGGGTTCGGCCGGGGCTGCTGCCGCTGAGGACGCGGCCGCGGCGGAGAAACCGGACGCAGTGGGAGAACCGGAAACGGAGAAAACCGCTGCGGTAGAAAAGGAATCGGCAGACTCGGACGCGCCGGAGCAGCCTGCGGCAGGCGATGTGGATTATGACCTCACGGCGATGGGCAGCGACATGGTGTACGCCACGGTATTCAAGCTGATGCAGGACCCGCTTTCCTACGAGGGGAAGACGTTCCGTATGGAGGGGCAGTACTATTCCTCCTACTATGAACCGACGGGGCAGAACTATCATTTCTGCATCATCGCGGATGCGCTGGGCTGCTGCAAGCAGGGAATGGAATTTATCTGGGGCGACGGTACGCATGTTTATCCGGATGAATATCCGCCGCTTGACAGCGAGGTGATTGTGACGGGAACCTTTGAGACTTATCAGGAGGAGGGCGACGAGAGCCTGTACTGTCATATCGCAAACGCGGAGCTGGAGCGCGTGCCGGCAGAGGCCGGATCGCAGCAGGGGAAATGAGCCCCTGCGCTGTTCTCCGTACCCGCATGCCGCATTTTGCGGCACCGCATCATTATAAGCTGAGGACTGCTCCTCTGCTTTGGGCAGCCCCCGCAATCCGACAGGTATTTGCAATCCGGACTATCGTCCTGCCTGCTCATATCTGTCGCCCTGTCAAATGCCGACATGTTCGTTCATGCGGGCATGGTGTTCATGCTGGCGCCTGACAGGGGCCTATGCGCTAAACATATTGAAATACAGGCGATCCGGAGAAAACGGGTCGCTTTTTCTTTTTCAATCAACTCTTTTTTCATTTTTTTGAAGATTTTTCCCGGCGTCGTTCGTTATAGTTAATGAGAGCTCTTACAGAAACAGGAACTGCGGTTCCGGAGAGGGGGAGGATACCATCGATACACGGGATAAGCTGGAACAGATGATAGACCGTTACCAGAGCCTGATCTTCTCTCTCTGTTACCGGATGACATCGGACTATTTTGCGGCGCAGGATCTCGCGCAGGAGACGTTTCTGTCCGCATTCCGGAGCATGGACCGCTTCCGCGGAGACAATGAAAAGGCGTGGCTTTGCAGGATCGCGGCGAATAAGTGCGTCGATTATCTGCGGTCGCAGGAGCGGCTCGTGCCCACCGAGGCGGAGCAGATGGATCGCCGCGAGGGCGGGCTGGAGACGCCGTCTGTCTATGCCGAGGAGAGGGAGCTGCGGGAGCAGCTCCGGGAGAACTGTCTCAGGCTGAAGGAGCCCTACGCGGAGATCGCATTTTATTATTTTTGCGAGGAGCGGAGTCCGGCGGAGATCGCGGCGCTCTGCGGCCGGAAGCTCAAGACGACGCAGACGCAGATCAGCCGGGCGAGGGAAATGCTCCGCGAGGTTTACCGAAATTTCAGAAAGGAGGCGCAGGGCGTATGAAAGAAGAATATCTGAGCGGCGAGGAACTGTCGGAGCTGATCTCGGACATTGAGAGCGGCGGGCTTCTCGAAGCGCCCGGCCACATGAAGCGGGAGATTCTGGAGAGACAAAGACAGCGGGAGAGGCAAATTCGCCGGAAGCTTTTTCTGTACTCTCTGGAGGTCTGTGCGGCCGGCGCGGCGGCGATCTTTTTCATAGCGCTGTCAACGTTTCTGCTTTCGGCGTCGCCGCGGCAGCCGGGACCGGGACGGCGGACGGCAGGGGTAGAGCGGCAGCTCAAATCAATCGGTGAGGACAGCGGACGGCTGACTGCCGGCGTGAGGGAATTTACAGACGGACTGGTGAACTATTAGAGGAGGCAGTGTGAAAAATCACGCGGATACGCTGATTTGCTTCACACGGCGATTTGTTCCGGAGCCCAAATCGTTTTTGGCCGAAGTCACAAAATCGCCCGCGCAGGGTGTATGTGACGCGTGCCTCGCACAAAGTGCTTCGGCGTGGAGACGGATCATGTATAAGAAAAAGAACAGATTTTGGACCTTTATATTCTCTTTTATTCCGGGCTGTGCGGAAATGTACTGGGGCCTGATGAAGCAGGGAATATCGCTTCTGACGGTGTTTATGGCGGCCTGCTTTATCGCGGTCATGACGAATATCGGCCCGCTGGTGATGACCCTGCCGGTGGTCTGGTTCTACGGCTTCTTCCATGCAAGGAATATGGCCGCCATGAGCGACGAGGAGCTGTTTGCGGTAAAGGACGAGTATCTTCTCCATATTTCGGACTGGAAGCTGGATCGTGTGCAGAAGAACCGCGGCATCGCCATTGTGCTGATTGCGGGCGGCGCATGGATACTGATCCGCGTCCTCTGGGATCTTGTGACATGGGCTCTGCCGGAATGGCTGTGGGAGCCGGCGGCACGAGTCTATGATGCGCTGCCGGGACTGGCGTTCGGCGTGGCGATCATCTGGATCGGCGTTCGTCTGATTCGCGGCAGGAAAAGGGAGCTGACGCAGGAAGCGGAGGCGGAGGCTGAGCTTTTTTCCGGGACAGGCACGCTGCCGGTCCGGGAAGAGAAGACGGAAAAAGCGGAAGAAAAGGCAGAGGGAAAGACAGAAGAAAAAGCAGAAGAGGGGACAGAAAGTGAGGAAAAGTATGAAGCATGAGCATAGAGTGGGAGGAATCACGCTGGGTCTTACGCTGATCGTGTTCGGAGTGCTGTATCTGGTATCGCTTGTGTGGGAAAAGCTGCCGGTCCGGTTTGTCATGAAGCTCTGGCCCTGCGTGCTGATTCTTTTGGGAATTGAGGTTCTTGCCGCGAATACAAAATGGAAGGATTCGTTTCGGATCGACGGCGCAGCGGTGGTGATGACGGCGCTGCTCCTGCTGTTCACGATGGCGCTGGGAGGCGCGTCGATGTGTATGGAGTGCTTCCCCTCGAGCTTTTCCTGCCCGTGATCCGCAGGGGACAAACGAGACACAATCCTTTATAATGGGAGCGTAGGCCTTTACCGTTGCGCAGTATGCGAAAGGAGCGTGTCGGCGTGTTTATATTTGAACCGGAATTCTTTATCACTGTTTTGGTTATTGCTGTTCTGCTTGTGCTTGTGCTGAGCGGCTATGTGAAGTCGCCGCCGGACAAGGCGTATATTATCTCGGGCTTCCGTAAAAAGCCCAAGATTCTGATCGGGCGCGCGGGGATCAAGGTGCCTTTCCTCGAAAGACTTGACATCCTGTACCTCGGGCAGATGACGGTGGATATCAAGACGGAGCAGTCCGTTCCGACGACGGATTTCATCAACGTGAATGTGGACGCCGTTGCCAAGGTGAGGATCTCTCCGGACGGCGAGGGGATTGAAAAAGCGTCCCGGAACTTTCTTAACAAGAAGCCGGAACAGATCGCCATGGATCTGCAGGATTCTCTGCAGGGAAACATGCGTGAGATCATCGGCACGCTGACGCTCAAGGACATCAACACGAACCGGGATTCTTTTTCGGATCAGGTGATGATGAAAGCGGCCAAGGATATGGAGAAGCTCGGTATTGAGATTCTCTCCTGCAATATTCAGAATGTGACCGACGAGAAAGGACTCATCAACGATCTCGGAGCGGACAACACCTCCAAGATCAAGAAAGACGCGGCCATTGCCAAAGCGCAGGCGGACCGTGACGTCGCGATCGCGCAGGCAGAGGCGACGCGCGCGGCCAATGACGCGAGAGTTCTGTCCGAGACGGAGATTGCGCAGAAGAACAACGAGCTGGCGATCCGTCAGTCCGAACTCAAGGTGATTTCCGATACTAAGAAAGCGGAGGCGGACGCGGCCTACGAGATTCAGAAGCAGGCGCAGCAGAAGAATATCGAGATTGCGACGGTAAACGCGCAGATTGCAAAGGCGGAGAGAGATTCCGAGCTCAAGCGGCAGGAGGTTCTTGTCACGGAGCAGGCTCTGGATGCGGAGGTCAACAAGAAAGCGGATGCGGAGAAGTACCGTGTCGAGCAGGAGGCTGCCGCGGCTCTCTCGCGGAGACAGCGGGAGGCTGAGGCCCGCAAGTACGAGCAGGAGAAAGAGGCGGAGGCGAAGAAGGCCGTCGCGGATGCCGCAAAGTATTCCGCAGAGCAGGAGGCCGCCGGAATCCGCGCGAAGTATGAGGCGGAGGCCGCCGGAATCGCACTGAAAGGAAAGGCCGACGCGGAGGCGCGCCGCGCCGTGGGCCTTGCAGAAGCCGAGGCGATGGAGAAAAAGGCGGAGGCCTACCAGAAATACAATAATGCAGCCATGGCGGAAATGCTGATCCGCGTGCTGCCGGATATCGCGGGCGAGATAGCGAAGCCGCTGGCGCAGATCGACAAGATCACGATCATCGGGGGCGAGGGCGACGGAAACGGCGTCTCGCAGATTGCTTCCAATGTGCCCGCCGTGATGGCGAAGCTGTTTGAATCCATGAAAGAGACGACCGGTATCGATCTGGGCGAGGTGATGCGGGCCGGAACCTATGATGCCAAAGTAAACCGCAACATTCATGTGACCGGTCTTGAGGGAATGACGGATAAGGCTGCGTCCGCGCCGACTGCGCCCGCTGTGCCGATTGCTCCGCCTGCTCCTGTCGAGCCTGCGGCGGAGGAGACGGCTGCTCCGGCCGGGTCTGCGGCGGAGACGGTGTCGGTGGCTGCGGAATCGGGAAATCCGGAGAAGAAATCGTAATAATACCAACTGGCGGCCCTCTTGGGGAGCAGTGCTCCTCAGGGGGCATTTTTGTCGGCAGAAGCTGTCTATTGCGGCTGGAAAGAGAAGTTGATTTTCATTAATAGATTGACACGTTCCAGAATGAAATTTAACCTAATAGAAAACAGAGACGCGGAATGCTTCTGCGGGGAGGCGTGATGGAGGTCAGCAATTTATTGGTGGCGATACAGCTGAGCTACAACCAGTTTACGAGAACGGAGAAAAAAATAGCGGATTACGTGATCGGCAATGCGCAGGAGGTGCCGTTCATGTCGATCACAGAGCTTGCCGATGCCTGCGGGGTCGCGGAGGCCAGCGTGCACCGTTTCTGCCGCGCGATCAAGGTCAAGGGCTATCAGGAATTCAAGATGCGTCTTTCCATCAGCGTCAATTCGCAGGAGGAGGCCGCGGAAAAGAACCGTGCCGCTTCTCCGAAGAAAAAGGGAGAGAACCTCTTTGAGGAAATTCTGGAAAACCACATGGCGGCGATCCGGGAGACTGACGCGCTTCTTGACGCGGAGGTCGTGGAGAAGACCGTGCGCATGATGAGCGAGGCGCGGAAGATCATCTTTGTCGGCGTCGGAAATTCGATGGTCACGGCTGAGGAGGCGCAGGGCAGATTTCTCCATATTACGCCCAAGGTCGAGTACATCAAGGATACGCATATGCAGGCGATGGCGGCGTCCATGGTGACGCAGGAGGATATGCTGGTATTCATTTCATACAGCGGGGCGACCACGGACAATATCCGCGTCGCTGAGATCGCGCGGCAGCAGGGAGCAAAGATTGCGGTCATCACCAGATTCCCCCGGTCGAGGCTCACAAAATGCGCCGATGCCGTCATTATCTGCGGTTCCAAGGAGGGGCCTCTGGAAGGCGGCTCGATGGGGGCGAAGATGAGCCAGCTCCATATCATAGAGGTGCTGTTCCAGTGCTATTATCGTGAAAATCTGGAGGCGTCCCGGTGCAATAACAAGAGGACGGCGGAGGCAACACTGGATAAGTTCGAGGACCACTGATACCTTAATACCGATGCGGCGGTATGCCGGAATCGGGCGGCGCAGCGCCAAGCAGGCCGGGCGCCGGACATACGGGCCGCGCAGGCAGAAGCAATGTAAAATCGGCTCTGTCTGCGTGGTTCTTATTTTTGTCTGAGATTTTACTTGAGATGGTCTGGGATTTGTAAGGTGTGATATGGGACAAAAAGGGTGGTCACCTATGTGGGCTGTCAATATGCACAAAATAGAAAATAATTTTCATCATATAATCACAATAGAAAAATATTATCGAAAATACTACACTGCATCTGTCAGAAAAAATCACTGACTCTGCGAGGGGACAGAAAAAGAATGGACAGCATAACAAAAGAAAAGATAGAGGCGCTGAGAGGAGAGCTGATCGTTTCCTGTCAGGCTCTTCCGGATGAGCCGATGCACTCATCATTTATTATGGGACGCTTCGCGAGAGCGGCATTCCAGAGCGGAGCAAGAGGGATACGCGCCAATACGAAAGAGGATATCGCAGAGATTCAGAAAGAGGTCGAGCTTCCGGTGATCGGCATTGTGAAGCGGGACTACGCGGGGAGCGCCGTCTATATTACGCCGACGATGAAAGAGATCGACGAGCTCATGGAGGTGAGGCCCGAGATCATTGCCATGGATGCCACGAACCGGCTGCGGCCGGGAGGCGTGACGCTGGAGGTTTTCTTCCGGGAGGTCAGGGCAAAATATCCGGATCAGCTTTATATGGCGGACTGCTCCACCGTGGAGGAGGCGCTGCGTGCAGATGCGCTGGGCTTTGATTTTATCGGAACAACGATGGTGGGCTACACCGAGGAGAGCTGCGGCAGCCGGATCGAGGAGAACGATTTTGAGATTCTCCGCCGCATCCTTGCCGGCGTGAAGCGGCGTGTGATCGCGGAGGGCAACATCGACACGCCGGAGAAGCTGGTGCGGGTCACGCAGCTCGGCGTTTATGCGACGGTTGTGGGCTCTGCGATTACAAGACCTCAGCTGATCACGAAGCGGTTCACGGATGCGCTGCGTGAGGCGGAACCGATGAATTGAAATTTTCATAAAAAGAGAACAGACAGTTTTCGTAAAAAGAGAACAGACAGTACGAGGAGCGGACGATCGGTCATGAGAGGCAGAGAAAAGAAAAATCTACGATTTGCATATGCGGTGAATCTTCCGCTCATTCTTTATCTGGCTTGTGTTCTGGTTTTTCCGATGATCTGGGGATTTTGCATCAGCTTTACGAACAAGACGGTCGGAGGAACGGCAAAATTTATCGGTATTACAAATTATATCCGTCTGATCGGGGATCCGGAATACAGGAGATCCATTTTTAATACCATCGAATTTACGGCGTTGTCCATTTTCTTCAAGATGATTTTTGGCATGCTGATGGCGCTTGCGCTGAATCAGAATTTCAGGGGGAGAAACCTTTGCAGGGCTCTTCTGATGATTCCGTGGACATTGCCGAACATTGTAGTGGTTTACAACTGGCGATGGATATTTAACGCGTCCGGGGGAATTGCCAATCACCTCTTGAAGTCGGCAGGGCTCATCAGCCGGGATCTGGTGTGGTTTGGCTCTGCAGGGCTGGCGATGTTCTGTATTGTTGTGGCCAATGTCTGGAGGGGGACTCCTTTCTTTGGAATTTCCATTCTGGCAAAGATGCAGACGATACCTCCTGATTATTATGAGGCGGCGGAAATTGACGGAGCGGGGATATTTCAAAGGTTTTGGCATATTACGTTTCCGGAGGTCAGGGACGTCGCGATTCTGTCTGCGCTGATGAGCACAATCTGGACCATCAATGAGTTTGAAACGGTCTGGCTTCTTACGGGAGGCGGACCGAACGGTTCTACGGAGGTCATGAATGTTTACAGCTATAAAACCGCGATGAAATCCATGATGCTCGGGCGTGGAATTGCCGTATCCATTCTTGCCATGCCGGTGTTGATGCTTCTGATAAGAGTTCTTACCGGACGAATGCTGCCCGATGAAAATGAGTGAGGAGGAGACGGATGAAAAAGAAGACCATGAGTAAAATTCTGGAAAGATTTTTCATCGTAATCTGTCTTGTTACGGCGTTATTTCCGATTTACTGGATGATGAATACGTCTTTTAAGACGGATTATGAGATTTACAGCAAAACGCCGACCTTATATCCTCACCGGTTCTCGCTGGAAGCATATGCGTATCTGATTCGGGAAACGAATTTTGTAAACAGTATGAAGAACAGTGTGGTTATAGCGGGCATGGTATCGATCTTTTCTATTTTGATTGCGTATCCTGCGGCGTATACGCTGGCGAGATTGAAGTTCAGGGGAAGAAAAATTTTCTCGAAGACGATTCTGTTCATGTATTTGCTGCCGACATCGGTTCTTTACATTCCTTTGTACCTGTTTGTGTCAAAGCTGCATCTCACCAATACGATATGGGGATTGGCGGTGATTTATCCGACGTTTACACTTCCGTATATTGCATGGATTCTGATTCCGCATATTGCGTCTGTGCCGGCGGAGATGGAGGAGGCGGCGGAGGTGGATGGATGTACAAAACTGCAGACGATGTACAGAATTGTTTTTCCTTTAGCTTTACCGGGAATTGTTTCAACGACGATTTTTACCTTTGCCATGTGCTGGGGAGAATATCTTTATGCGCTGGTAAATCTGACGTCGAAAGAGGTGCAGACGTTTCCTATTGTTATTTCTGGTTTGATTTTCGGGGACATGCCGCCGTGGAATCAGCTTATGGCGGCGGCCGTGCTGGCCGGAATACCGGTGATTCTCATTTATATACTGGCGTCCGGAGTTCTGACAGGAGGGAGAACGGCAGGGGGCGTAAAGGGATAAGGTGTTTTAACTGCGTGAAGTTTGTCTGAACAGGTGAGGAGGATGCAATGAAAAAGAGATTCGCTGCGTTTATGGTGGTAATGGTGATGATTTTTTCGCTGATCGGGTGCGGCGGAGCAGGCACTTCTTCCGCGGATGCGCAGACAGCAGAGACGGGCTCTGAGGGCAAAGAGATTACCGTTTGGATTGAGAAAATTTTCAGTGAAGATGCCAATATGCAAATGGAGGCGAGACTGAAACAGTATGGAGAGGAAAAGGGCGTAGCGGTTCATGTCGAGCAGATCGGGGCCACGGACTTCATGACCAAGCTGAATGCGGCGATTGAAGCCAAGCAGGGAGTGCCGGATATCATTTCTTCCAGTACGACAAAGGTTCTGAACTATTATCCGAATATCCCCTGTATGGATGTCTCGGAGGTGGTGGAAGAGATCCATAAGGAAAGGCCGTTTCTTGAGGCCAGTCTCGCCGGGACAAAAATCGGAGACGTTCATTATTATGTGCCGTTTGATAATTCTTCCTGCTTAATGTTCGTCAGAAAGGATAAGCTTGCGGAGGCAGGGATTACGGAAATGCCCGAGACGTGGGAAGAAGTATTTGCAGCCGCCGAAAAAATAAGCGACCCGGATCATGATTTCTACGGTCTGGGAATGGGATGCGGTGCCAACGACGACGATGACGAAAATACGCTTCGCCAATATTGCTGGAATATGGGCGGATATCTCTTTGACAAGGACGGGAATATTACCGCGAACAATGACGTTCTGAAAGCGTGCGTGAATCACTATGCGGAGCTTTACCGCGCGGGAGTTATTCCGGCCGATGCAACGACATGGGATGCCGGAGGCAATAACGGCTCCTATCTTGCGGGCCGCACCGGGATCGTATTTAATGCTCCGACCCTGTATAATGCGATGAGAGGCGATGAACAATACAAGGAGCTGCTGGAGAATACCGAGGTTCTGGCTCCTCCGGCCGGTGAGGTCAATCAGGTCTATATGGCTTTCCCAGTCGGCTTCAGTATAATGAATACCTGTAAGGATACAGCGCTTGCTTCGGATATCATCCGATATCTGGTTGAGAAAGAATGGTACGATGAATATCTGGACAGTATTGCGCCGATCTATGCTCCGGTATTTCAGGATGAAAAAGAAAATCCGACATGGACCGAGAACCCGGTTAATGCGCAGGCTCTGAAATATGCAGAAAGTGCGACGGGCTATTACGGCTATCCTGTCGGGACGATCGAAGGCAGAGCGACGGCGGCGAAGCATTATTTCACTTTCCCGGTGGGCAAACTCTATAATCAGGTGGCGACAGAAACGACTTCCTTGGATGAGGGAATTCAGTCTATGATCCGTGACATGGAGGATTTTCAGGATCAGGTAAAGGGAGAGGAGCCGCAGTGAATAGGAGTGTCAGGATATGGATGAACATAGACCCGGCGAAAGTAGATACTACGTATTTATATGAGAGATTTCATCAGTCGGGCTATGAATTTCATCCCGAACCGGCGGATGTCACAGACGCAGCCGCGGTTTTGGAAAAGGCAGAGCAGGCGGATGTCATCATTGCCTCCATGGAGCGCTGGGATGAAGAAAAGCTGTCTGCCGTAGACGGGAAAGTGCGTTTGATTCAGAATCGCCGGAGCGACATTGTGAGCCTGCATATTCCCAGTACGCCGGAGACAAAGGGATCGATTGATAACAGATTGTTTTCCCTGATGAAAGACGGGGCGTATCTGATCAATACCTGCCGGGGGGATGTGCTCAGGGAAGAGGATCTGATCACGGCGCTGAAGAGCGGGAAAATTGCCGGAGCCGGACTGGATGTTCTTACAAAAGAACCGCCGGAGAGCGATAATGAGCTCATGAAGATGGACAACGTATTTATTTCATCCCACATGGGAGCCGAGTCACGGGAGAGCGGTCTTCGTTCACAGAAAATCATGGCAGACAATATTGAGCAGTATGCAAACGGGAAAATGCCTGAGAATGTCTGTAATAAAAATTTTCTGAGGGCGTTTTGAAAGTTTTATCTTTCAGCATTTGTATTACGGATAAAAGAGGTCAGGGCTTCATGAGAAATCTTGATAAATACAAGGGAATTCTTCCGGCGTTTTACGCCTGCTACGACAGCGGGGGCAATGTCAGTCCGGAGGCGGTTCAAAAGCTCACGCAGTATTTCATTGATAAAAAGGTGAAAGGTATTTATGTAAACGGCTCCTCCGGCGAGTGTATCTATCTCAGTGTGGAGGAGAGAAAGCGCATTCTCGAAAATGTGATGGCGGTCGCAAGGGGAAAGCTCACGGTGATCTGCCATGTGGCCTGCAACAACACGAGGGACTCCATGGAGCTTGCCGCGCATGCCGAGGCCTGCGGCGTCGATGCGGTCGCGGCCATTCCTCCGATCTATTTTCATCTTCCGGAGCACGCGATGGCGCAGTACTGGAACGACATCAGCAGCGCGGCGCCCGATACGGATTTTGTGATCTACAACATTCCGCAGCTCGCCGGCGTGGCCCTGACGGCGCCGCTGTTTGCGAAAATGCGGGAAAATCCCCGCGTGATCGGCGTCAAGAATTCCTCGATGCCGGTGCAGGACATCCAGATGTTCCGGCAGCAGGCGGGCGAAGAATACATTATCTTCAACGGACCGGACGAGCAGTTCATTTCCGGGCGGATTATCGGCGCGGAGGGCGGCATCGGCGGAACCTACGGTGTGATGCCGGAGCTTTTCCTGCGAATGGACGGGCTGCTTGCCGGGGGGAAGCTCGCGGAGGCGCGCGAGCTTCAGTACGCGGCGAACGAGGTGATTTATAAGATGTGCTCCGCACACGGCAACATGTACGCGGTCATCAAGGAGATTCTGCGGATCAATGAGGCGCTTGATCTGGGAGGAGTCCGTCTTCCGCTCGCGCCTCTTGCAGAAGAGGACAGGGCGGTCTGCGAGGAGGCGGCGGCCATGATCTGCGCGGCCCGGGAGAAGCATGGGACGGTATATAGCGATTGACATTGGCGGAACGGCGATCAAATACGGGATCCTCGGTGAGGACGGCCGCATTCTTGCGCGTCATGAGACGCCGACGGAGAGCGAGAGGGGCGGCGCTGCCATTCAGAAAAAGGTGCTGGAGCTCATCGCTTCCATGAAAGACGAAACGATCCGCGGCGTTGCAATATCCTCCGCCGGGATTGTGGATGTGGAAAACGGAAACATCGGCGATGCCGGGCCGACGATTCCGGAATACAGCGGTGTGGAGTTCCGCCGTCCGGTCGAGGAGCGCTTCGGCATTCCCTGTGAAATTGAGAACGATGTGAACTGCGCGGGTCTGGCGGAATATTATGCGGGGGCCGGGCGGGGCGCATCCAGTCTGCTGTGTCTCACCGTCGGAACGGGAATCGGAGGCTGTGCGATTCTGGGCGGAAAGGTCTGGCGCGGCTTTACGGGGGGCGCCTGCGAGGTCGGCTATATGCACATGGAGGGCAGCAGCTTTGAGGAGCTCGGAGCGGCGAGCGTTCTGGCAAAGCGGGTGGCGGAACGCCGGGGAGAAGCGGCGGAGAACTGGGACGGGAGGCGCGTTTTTGAAGAGGCGAAGTGCGGGGACAGAATCTGCATCGGGGCCATCGACGAGATGTGCCGCATTCTGGGGGAGGGGATTGCGAATACCTGCTATGTCCTCAATCCGGAGGTGGTCGTGCTCGGCGGCGGTATTATGGCGCAGAAAGAGATGCTGTATCCGAAACTGCGCCGGAGTCTTGACGACGCGCTGATTCCGTCGATGGCGGAGCATACGGCGCTGCGCATGGCGGAGAACGGGAACAGCGCGGGAATGCTGGGAGCATACTATCACTTTATCGGGAGGCGGACGGAATGAGAATTACGGGAGGAATGGTATTCGGCGCGGATCAGCGGTTTGCGGAGCGCGACGTGGTGATCCGGGACGGTGTTTTTGCGGAGGAGGCGGACAGAAAGGCCGTGCCCGGAGGCGGACAGGACGCGGCGGAGGAGGTTATCGACGCCTCGGAATGCTATGTGATCCCGGGACTTTTGGATCTTCACTTTCACGGAGCGCTGGGCATGGATGTCTGCGACGGCACGCGGGAGGCGTACCAGAGCATTGCGGACTACGAGGCGCGGCAGGGGGTGACGGCGGTCTGCCCGGCGACGCTCACGCTGGCGACGGACGAGCTCGCGGCGGTGCTTCGTACCGGCGCGGAGTTTGCGAGGACGCAGACCGGCGGCGCCGATCTCGTGGGCTTTAACATGGAGGGCCCTTTCATCAGCCATGTGAAAAAAGGAGCGCAGAATGAGAGCTATATCATTCCCTGCGATCCGGCCGTGGTGGATCAGTTTATCGAGGCATCGGAGGGACTTCTGAAGATCATCGGCCTCGCGCCGGAGGAAAATCCGGATTTTGAGGAATACATCCGGGCGGTAAAGGACAAGGTGATCGTATCGCTCGCCCACACCAACGCCGACTATGCCACGGCGATGCGGGCGTTCCGGGCGGGCGCGGGCCACGCGGTGCATCTGTATAATGCGATGCGGGGGCTCTCGCACCGGGAGCCGGGGATGATCGGCGCGGTGTCCGATGCGCGCCATGTGTATGCGGAAATCATCTGCGACGGCGTTCACATCCATCCCGCCGCCGTGCGCGCGGCGTTCCGCATGAACGGCGCGGAGCGCATGGTTCTCATCAGCGACAGTCTCCGCTGCGCCGGGATGCCGGACGGGGAATATATTCTCGGAGGGCAGATCGTCCGGAAAGAGGGGAAGCTCTGCACCCTGAAAGAGGGCGGAAACATCGCCGGTTCCGTGTCGAATCTGATGGACTGCCTGCGCAATACGGTACAGACGATGGAAATTCCGCTGGAGACGGCCGTGGCCTGCGCGACGATCAATCCGGCGCGGGCGATCCGTGTGGAGGACCGCTACGGCTCCATCGAGGCGGGGAAGAAAGGAAACGTCGTGCTGCTCTCAAGGGATGAGAGCCTCGCAGTCCGCAGGGTCGTCAAGGACGGACGCGTAATTGCATAAGACGAAAGGAAAGAGGACTGCCGTCCGGAGACATTCGCATTTTGCGGTGCCCCGGGCGGTTTTTTGTGTGAAGCGGCGGGAAAACTGCGGAGAAAGAAAGCAATAAATACATAGACTCACCGATTGACAGGGCAGGTGAATTGCGCGACGATTAAGGCGGACAAAATACTGCCGTATGTTTTCCGCATCCGTGGGGGATGAGGGCAGGGAAAGGAGAATATTTTAATGGAGTTCAGAGAGCTGATCGAGAGACGGAAAAGTATTCGGAGCTATGCGGATGAGGAAGAGATCGTATCGGTCATTGCGGTCG
The DNA here is from genome assembly GCF_900625025.1 of Lachnoclostridium sp. Marseille-P6806. Taxonomy (GTDB): domain Bacteria; phylum Bacillota; class Clostridia; order Lachnospirales; family Lachnospiraceae; genus CAG-791. Next base: position 222,805 of record NZ_LR130577.1, on the reverse strand, counting down.
GGAAACGCGCGCAGGATACTCCGGCGAGACCGCGGAAGCCGCGGGATGAAGTGACACGTATTTTCTGAATTATGAGCGGTACGGTTGTGACGGAAGCTGCTGCAGCCCTTTGCTCCGGAGGATGTTGGGGATCTCTTCGACTATCTGCTCTGCACGCACGATCATAAGGATCATCTGGATCCCTGTGCGCTGGGCGGCATCATTTTGACACGATGACGGGCAACGGCGAGAATCCGGCGCATTTTGCAGATTATATATTCTCGAAACATAGGATCGGAGATACCATATGCTCGCGCCGGGAGAACGATATCTGTACATGAGGTGATTCGTGTAAAAAATCACGCTGATGTGATATTTTTACGCGGCGGTTTGTGCCGAAGCCCAAATCGCCTATGATCGCAGCCGCAGAACCGCTTCTGCGGATTTTGCGGCGCGCGCCTTACACAAAGTGCTTCGGCATGGTGATGAAGATGACGATTTATGTAAATGGAAACGCGGCATTTGACGGAGACGGCACAGAGAAAAGACCGTTCCGCCGCATCAGCGAGGCGGCCCGGATCGCCATGCCGGGAGATGAGGTTCTGGTTGCGCCCGGCACATACCGCGAGAATGTCGCGCCGGTACATGCGGGAACCGAGGAAGCAAGGATCTGCTACCGCAGCACCGAGCCGCTCGGTGCGGAGATCACCGGAGCGGAGCCGGTGACGAACTGGACGCCTTATGAGGGGAATGTATGGAGGACAAGAATTCCGAACAGCGTGTTCGGGACATATAATCCGTACACGACCTATGTGTTCGGTGACTGGTATTTTGCGAAGCGGGACAAGCACACCGGCTGCGTGTGGATGAACGACGAGGCGCTCTATGAGGTCTCGACCGTCGAGGAGTGCCTTGGGGGGGAGGTCTATCCCTGCGCATGGGATCCGGAGGCGTCGCGGCGCAAATGGTGCACTGAGCAGGATGGCGATGCAACCGTGATTTACGCTAATTTCCAGGGGGCGGATCCGACGGCGGAAAAAGTCGAAATCACGGCTCGCCGGGAATGCTTCCTGCCACAGGAAAACGGCATCGGGTACATCACGGTCAGCGGCTTCAATATCAACAAGGCGGCGACGACATGGGCGCCTCCGGCGGCGTATCAGGACGGCATGATTGGGCCGCACTGGTCAAAAGGATGGATCATCGAGGACTGCGAGATCTGGGGCAGCAAGTGCGCCGGTATTTCCCTGGGCAAGTATTATGATCCGGCGAATGATCATTTCTTCACCCGTCACCATGTGAAGAGCCCCACGCAGATGGAGCGCGATGCGGTCTGCCGCGGGCAGTACCACGGCTGGCTCAAGGAGAATGTGGGCAGCCACATCATCCGCCGCAACAACATTCATCACTGCGAGCAGGGCGGCATCATCGGCCGTATGGGTGCGGTGTTCAGCACCATCGAGGACAACCATATCCATCACATCAACAACATGATGGAGCTGGGCGGCGCGGAGATATCCGGCATCAAGCTGCACGCGGCCATCGATGTGACAATGCGGCGCAATCATATCCATCACAGCACAATGGGTATCTGGTGCGACTGGGAGGCGCAGGGAACGCGGATCACACAGAATCTCCTGCACGACAACCAGCGCCCGCCCTATGCGAAGCAGCTTGAGGGCGGCATGATGTGTCAGGATATTTTTGTGGAGGTGAGCCATGGACCCACGCTGATCGACAACAATATCCTGCTTTCGGATGTTTCGCTGCGCGTGGCGACACAGGGGGTGGCCATGGTGCACAATCTGCTCTGCGGCTCCTTTACCAGCGTAGGCGCGGGGACGGGCTGGCGGTATACGCCTTATCACATGCCGCATCGCACAGAGGTCATGGGCTTCATGACGATTCTGCACGGCGACGACCGCTTCTGCAATAACATCTTTGTGCAGAAGTGGCCGTCGGAGCCGTTTGTGATCCGCAGCGACAGCGAAGACAGGAAAGAGAGTGAGAATCGTGAGGTCGGCACGCACGTCTGGAACGAGTATCCGACGGCAGAGGAATGGAAGCTCCGTTTTGATCCGGAGGAGGAGATTCCGAATATGCGTAAGCTCGAGGAGGCGCATTTCGGAAAACTTCCCGTCTGGTCGGAGGGGAACTGCTATCTTGCGGGAGCGCAGGCATGGGACAAGGAGAAGAACGGCTTTGTGGATCAGGAGACGCCGATCCGTGTGGAGCTGGTGGAACGGGACGGCGCCCTTACGCTGGACACGAATGTATATGAGGTGATCAAAGGCTTCCGCTGCGGGATGGTGAATACGGAGAGTCTCGGCAGGGTTTTCGAGCCGGATCAGGCATTTGAAAATCCGGACGGCACGCCGATCATCTTTGACGCGGACTATTTCGGCGCACACCGCGGCGTGGATGTTCTGCCCGGACCGTTTGCCACGGCGGAGGCCGCGGCGAAGAGCCTCTGCTGAGGCGAATGGCGGGGGTGCAGTACGGAAGCTGACATTGTGGGCAGACGACGTGCGGAGTAGGTAAATATCATATGGAGTAAATAAAGAGCCCCTCCCGCCGGCAGGCTGTGACCTGTCCGGCGGGAGGGGAGTTTTCTTTTTCGTTTTATACGGGGTGGTGGAAAAGGAAAATCGGTTGAAGCGGCACACCACGGCAAGACTTCCGATCATACCCTATTGCATGGCAGCTTTCATGGATTTCACATACCTCCCTATGTGGCCGGGAGCATCTGCTCCGCAGGTTTCAAGAAGTTTGGCGATGGCCGAATTGGCAATGATGCCGTCGGCAATGTCCGCCATCTCCTTTGCCTGCTCAGGCGTGGAAATGCCGAACCCGACAGCACAGGGCACATCGGTGTTTTTTCTGATCACGCTGACAATGGAAGCAAGGTCTGTCTTTATTTCATTTTTCGCACCCGCCGCGCCGGGGCCGGAGACGATATATAAGAACCCCTCCGCTTCTTTTGCGATCGCAGCAATACGGCTCTCGGGGGCAGGCGCGATCAGAGACACTAATTCAATGCCGTATTTATGGCAAAACGGCAAAAATTCCTCTTTCTCCTCAAAGGGCAGGTCAGGCAGGATGACCCCGTCCGCTCCGAGATCCCTGCAGGCAGAAAAGAAGCGGTCTGCGCTGTAAGAAAATACAACATTGGAATAAGTCATAAAGACCATCGGAATCGTCACATCCCGGCGAAGCTCTTTGACAAAGGCGAAGATTTTATCCGTGGTGATACCGCCGCGCAGCGCACGAAAGCTCGCCCCCTGCATGACGGGCCCCTCGGCGGTGGGATCGGAGAACGGGATGCCAAGCTCGATGAGGTCTGCGCCGTTCGCCGCGGCGGCGCGGACAGCGGCAGCGGTGGTGTCCAGCTCAGGGTCGCCGCAGGGAATAAAAGCGATGAACGCTTTCCCGTTTTCAAATGCTTTCCGGATATTACTCATGTATATCCTCCCCTCTGTATCGGGCGATGGCGGCGCAGTCCTTGTCGCCTCTGCCGGAGACGGTGATCACGATGATTTTGTCCCTGTTCATTGCCGGCGCGATCTTCATCGCGTGAGCGACGGCGTGAGCCGATTCGATGGCAGGGATAATGCCCTCGGTTTTTGCCAGATATTCAAAGGCCTCTACGGCTTCCTCATCGGTGACGGGCACATATTCCGCTCTGCCGATGTCATGCAGGTAAGCATGCTCGGGACCGACTCCGGGATAGTCAAGCCCTGCGGAGATCGAATAGACGGGAGCAATCTGACCGTATTCATCCTGACAGAAATATGACTTCATTCCGTGAAAGATTCCTACTCTGCCGGTGTTCACGGTGGCGGCCGTCTCAAAGGTATCAACGCCTCTGCCCGCCGCTTCGCAGCCGATCAGGCGAACGCTTTTATCTTCTATGAAATGATAAAAGCTTCCGATGGCGTTGGAGCCGCCGCCCACACAGGCAAGCACCGCGTCCGGCAGCCGACCTTCTTTCTCGAGGATCTGCGCTTTCATCTCCATGGAAATGACCGCCTGAAAATCACGGACAATGGTGGGAAACGGATGAGGTCCCATCACGGAGCCGAGGCAGTAGTGAGTATCGCTGATGCGGGAGGTCCATTCACGCATGGCCTCCGATACGGCGTCCTTGAGCGTCGCCGTACCTGTCTTTACGGGGATTACCTTAGCCCCCAGCAGGCGCATGCGGTACACATTAAGAGCCTGCCGAATGGTGTCCTCCTCGCCCATAAAGACCACGCATTCCATTCCCATCAGAGCGGCGGCGGTCGCCGTCGCAACGCCGTGCTGCCCGGCTCCTGTCTCGGCGATCAATCGGGTTTTTCCCATTCTCTTTGCGAGAAGCGCCTGCCCGAGAACATTGTTGATCTTGTGAGCGCCGGTGTGGTTCAGGTCCTCACGCTTCAGGTAGATCTTTGCGCCTCCTAAATCCTGCGTCATCTTCTCGGCGAAATACAGTCTGGAGGGTCTTCCTGCATATTCATGGAGCAGCGCGGAAAGCTCCCGGATGAATTCGGGATTGTTTTTATAATGATTATAGGCTTCTTCCAGTTCAATGACTGCGTTCATCAGCGTTTCGGGAATGTACTGACCGCCGTGAATGCCGAAGCGTCCGTTTGGATTTGTCATGTTTGGTTTTCCTTTCTGGCGTCTGCAGCGAATGCCGCGGGAATAAAAAACGTCCCTGACAGATCATATTAATCTGTCAAGGACGAATAAGGTACTTATCTGAAAGTACGACACTATCCGTGGTGCCACCTTGATTCACGGGTCGCCCCGTGCGCTCAGCAGGATACCGATATATCCCCGGCAAATGACGTCTGCCTGCAACGTCGCAGAATACTGGGAGAAGCAGCGCTTCTCTGTTGACTGCGCCCTCAGCGGTCCATTTGACAACTTGTTTCCTGCCTGTCTCTCAGCAACACAGGCTCTCTGTAAAGGCATCATTGCCGTTATCTCCGCGTCAACGGTTTGGAGAATATGAAATTAACATGATTTATAGCACAGCATTCTCCGGAAAGTCAATACATTTTTGGCTCTTTGTGCAGCGCCCTTGATTTTCAGAGAATAAATGTATTGTGCTGGCTGGCGGAACTTATGAAGCATAGAGATGCGGCAGATTCCAGAAGATATCATATGCTGGCCGGGCAGTTCATTGAAAAGTATGGTATTGATACAGCCGGATACGATGTAATTAGAGGATGGCGCGCCGATGCATCCTATTTTTATATCGCAAGAGAATTTGTCAGGGATAACGTTGATATTGATATTTTGGAGGAACTGCTTTCTCTCGGCGATCTTGGGATTCAATATTGCATCAGGTCGGAAAAGGCATATTCTCAGCTGAAAGAAGTTACCAAAGACCTTGTTTCGGTCGAGTATGAAGAATTTAACATGAAATATAATGAACGTGATTCCATGGCCGGACAGAATATGAGGAAGCTTGTGGATTCCGATGCGAATAAGGTTATGAAAGTATTCAGCACGTTGTTCGGGAGATGATGATTATGCAGGCCTATGCGAGAGCTTATTTGAATGATGTGGTGGAGAATCAGGGAAAACTGTTTGATATGATCGCGCAGAACTATCCGGATAAAGACACCAGCGACTTCATCAATGCCTACATGCTCAGTAAAACGAGAAAGAGCATTGATGAGGCAAAAGCGTATACGAATACGATGGATGCCGGAGAGCTTTGGCGGTATTTTGCAAGAACTGAGAACTATGCTCTCAAGACCGGAAAGGCCATTGAGGGTTTTGCGCCTGATTGGATGGGCGAGTTCTATGCCTATTATCAGTGGTACTACAACATGCCGAGCGCTGAGATCATCAGAAAGATACCGGTGGATTTTCTTATAAAAGCCTATCGAGGCCTTCATGATCTGGATCTTGAGTTGGCGGTGAAAAAAGTTGGTGAGGTATGATGAACGTCATTTGTTTCCATAATCCGGACGAAGAGAACGGATTCTTAAGCAACTGATATCTCTCGGGCTTTGTCTATGCAGATAAAGAATTTTCTTCGATGGAGCAGTATATGATGTACCAGAAAGCCTCCTGCTTCCATGATGAGAAAACAGCATCAGAAATACTTGATATTGATGATGGTGCGAAACAAGCTGTGCCGGTGATTTCTGCCCACGATGTCCGCCACGCTGAAAATCGAGGCTCCTCTATGCGGGAGTCTCGATTTTCAATGTGGCAGGGTGATCGTGACGCTCATACTGCAATGACAGAGCCGGTGGGGGATCCGCACTCCGGGAGCTGTGTGAGTCCGGGAGCTGTGCGGGGGAGCGGTCAGAATCAGAGGAGCTTGTTCAGCTTGTCCTCCAGCACCGACTTCGGAACGACGCCGATGGAGCTGTCGACCAGCTTGCCGTCTTTCAGGAAAGCGATGAACGGGATGGTCTCGACCCGGAACGAGGACGCCAGCTGCGGATGCTCGTCGGTGTTCACTTTGCCGATCTTGACTTTGCCGTCGTATTCGTCCGCAAGCTGTGCGACCACCGGCCCCATCATCCGGCAGGGCCCGCACCAGTCGGCGTAGAAGTCGATCATGACGGGCTTGTCGCTCTTTATTACTTCGTTGTTGAAATTTTCTTCATTAAAATGATATTCCATTTTTCCGTCCTCCGTTATTATGTTAAGCAACAGCGATGATTGATCTGTTCTGTATGACTTTATTATAGATGGTACGCAAAACTTATCAAGTACGCAGAATATATTTATCTGATCATAAAAAACTGACCGGCTATTGGGCGAATTTTGCAAAGTACGGAAATCTGAACGGAGAGGGGCTTCCCCGGTGGGAGTCGAGCACAGATGCCGCCCGTATTTTTGAGATGGGGGAACATATCGGCGTCATCCCCGAGCGTTTTCAGGAGCTGTACCGGATCATGGAAGAGGGAGAGGCGGAGGAAAACGGAGCTCTCTGTCCCGAACCGGCGGCAGAAATGCTATAATGATCTGAAAGCACGGCTGCGCGCCTCTGTCCGGAGAGCAGGCGGCCGGACGATGAAAGAACGGAGAGGCGGCGCATGTTTTATCCCTTTGACAGCGACGAATTACTGAAAAAATCCAAAAGGCTCCGGCGGGAGCTCCTTGCGGACGGCACGGAGCGGATCCATAAGAAAATTGCGATTCTGGGCGGCTCGACCACCCATGACATCATCCGCATGCTGGAGATTTTTCTGCTTCGCAGCGGGATTGAACCGGAGTTCTATGAGTCGGAATACGGCCGGTATTACGAGGATGCGGTGTTCGGGAGCGAGGCGCTGGCTGTGTTTCATCCGGACGTGATCTATATTCATACGAGCTGCCGGAATCTCAGGGAGCTGCCGCGGGCCGGAATGTCCCGGGAGCAGGCGGACGAGCTGCTGGAGGAAAGCTTTGCGCGTTTCGTTTCGCTCTGGGAGAGTGCGGCGGCAAAATTCCGCTGCCCGGTGATCCAGAACAACTTCGAGTACCCCATGTACCGCGTCATGGGAAACCGGGAGGCGTGGGATGCGGGCGGGCGGGTCCGCTTCGTGAACCGTCTGAATGAGCGCTTCGCGCAGTATGCTGAGGAGCACGACAGCTTCTATATCCACGATCTCTGCTATCTGTCCGCCGCGTACGGGCTGGACGAATGGCTCGACGACGCGTTCTGGAATATGTACAAATACGCGCTCTCCCTGCGGGCGATTCCGGTGCTGGCGTGGAGCGTTTCCAACATCATCAAATCGCTCTACGGGCGCAACCGGAAAGCGCTTGCGCTCGATCTCGACAATACGCTCTGGGCCGGCGTTGTCGGCGACGACGGTGTGGACGGGCTTGAGATCGGCGAGGAGACGCCGGTCGGCGAGACCTACCGGGAATTTCAGCAGTATCTCAAGGAGCAGAAAGATATCGGCGTTCTCCTCACGGTGGATTCCAAGAACGAGGAGGAGAACGCGCTCGCGGGTCTCCGGCATCCCTCGGGAGTGCTTCGGCCGGAGGATTTTGTCGCGCTCCGGGCCAACTGGGAGTCGAAGAGCGAAAATCTCCTCAGCATGGCAGGGGAGCTGAATATTCTGCCCGAGGCGTTCGTCTTTGTGGACGATAATCCGGCGGAGCGGGAGCTCGTCCGGCAGCAGCTTCCGGGCGTCGCGGTTCCGGAGCTCACGCGCCCCGAGGAGTACATCCGCATTCTCGACCGCTCCGGCTTCTTTGAGGTCACGGATTTTTCCGGGGACGATGCGCGGCGCAGTCAGATGTACCTCGCCAATGCGCAGAGAAAGGCGGCGGCGACGGGCTTTGCCGACTACGGCGAGTATCTGGACTCTCTCGAGATGACGGCGAACATCAGGCCCTTTGAGAGTCTGTATTATCCCCGGATCACGCAGCTTACGAATAAAAGCAATCAATTCAATCTCACGACGAAGCGCTACAATGAGGAAGAGATCCGGGCGGCGGCCGAGGATCCGGACACCCTCACGCTCTGCGGGCGTCTTGAGGATAAATTCGGGGACAACGGCATCGTTTCTCTGATTATCGGGAGCCTTGCCATGACCGTGTCCGATGAACCGGCAGATCTGGCGAAAAACGGCGGCAGACCGGTTATTACCGGGCAGAAAGCGCTGCTCGTCGATCTCTGGCTCATGAGCTGCCGCGTGTTGAAACGGGACATGGAATACGCTATGATGGATGCGCTGGTCGCCGCGTGCCGGCGTCTTCGCGTGGATTCGATCTTTGGCTACTACTATCCGACGGCGAAAAACGGAATGGTGAAGGATTTTTACCGGGAGCTCGGCTTTGAAAAGGCCGGTGAGGATGACAGGGGCAGCACGACATGGAAGTTCCGCATTCCGCCGGTATATACGAATAAGAACCGTCACATCAGAGTGTTGCCGGAATGACCGGTCTGCGGGAGAGTCCGCTGTCCGGCGGCACCGTGCCGGATGAGCTGTCCGGCGGCAAATTGATTGGAGAATGCACATGGCCTTTTCCTCCATGCTGTTTCTGTGGGTGTTTTTCCCGCTGGTGCTGATCCCGGGAATGCTTATCCGCAGAACCCGTCTGCAAAATCTGTTTCTTCTGTTGGCGAGCCTCGTGTTTTACGCGTGGGGCGATGTCCGCTATTTTCCTCTGCTTCTGCTGCTGATTCTCGCGAACTGGGGAACGGGAATTCTTCTGGGACGCGCCGCGCCCGGAACGGCTGCGGCAAAGGCGTTGCTCTCGCTCGGGGTGCTGCTGAACCTGGGGGCGCTCGGCTATTACAAATATGCCGATTTCTTTCTGAATACGCTCGATCATATCCTCCCGGGGGAGCTTCCCCGTCTGGGGGTGGCGCTTCCGATCGGGATATCCTTTTTTGTCTTTCAGGCCCTGACCTATCTGATCGATCTGTATCGGGGACGTTTCCCTGCAAGACGCAGCCTGCCGGATTTTGCCCTTTACATGGCGTTCTTCCCCCGCATCATGTCCGGCCCCATCATCCGCTACGCGGAGTTCGGGGATCAGCTGGATCACCGCCCCGCACCGTCGGCCGGTATGTTCGCGGCGGGGCTGCGGCGCTTCCTCTACGGTATTGGAAAAAAGGTCATCCTCGCGGATACGCTGGGCATTGCGGCGGACCGGATCTTCGGCATGGATATGGCGGCGATGAACGGCGCGGCGGCATGGACCGGCGCGATTTTCTATACGCTGCAGCTTTATTATGATTTTTCGGGGTATTCCGATTCCGCGATCGGCATCGCGCAGATGTTCGGCTTCCGCTTTCCGGAGAATTTTAACTATCCCTATCTGTCCCGTTCGGTGACGGAGTTCTGGCGCAGGTGGCATATGACGCTGGGAACGTGGTTCCGCGAGTATCTCTATATCCCGCTCGGCGGCAACCGGAAAGGCACGCTGCGCACCTATGTTAATCTCTTTCTGGTGTTTGCGGCGACCGGACTCTGGCACGGGGCAAGCTGGAGCTTCGTCGGCTGGGGATTCTACAATGCGTTCTTTGTCATTATCGAGCGCATGGGGCTGCGCAAAAGGGTGCTCGACCGCTTTGCCTTGATCGGCCATATCTACGGAATACTGACGTTTGTCGTGGGCTGGGTGTTTTTCCGCGTGGACAGTCTGGGACAGGGGCTGCAGATGGTGAAGCGCATGTTCCTGCCGTGGCTCTATACGGAGGCCGACCCGCAGCTCGCGGCGCTCGTTCCGGCGCAGGCGGTTTTTGCCTGCGTCCTCGCCGTGCTCGGGGCCGGCGTTCTTCACAGGCTCTCGGAGCGGGGGCGCGGGGCGGCGCTCGCCGCGCGGTGGAAGAACAGTCTTCCGGAAGCGGTGTTCCTTGCCTGCGTGCTGTTTCTCTCCTTTGTCCTGACGGCGGGGAGCAGCTATAATGCGTTCATTTATACACGGTTCTGAGGAGAACGGAGTCGGATGAAAAAAGCGGTTCAGTTTTTCTATATTGCAGTCTTTGTCGTGTTTCTTGCCCTGCCGGTGGTGTTCTTCCGGACGGTGGGGAAGCATCTGGTCGATTCGGCAAATTATGAAAATCGGCGGCTCGCGCCGCGGCCGGTGCTTTCCATCAGTCTGGAGAGCCTGCAGAGCTTTCCCGCGGCGTTCGAGAGCTACTTTAAGGACGCGCTTCCTTTCCGCAATCAGCTCGGCATGCTGAGCGGCCTTATTGATTACCGGATCTTCAGGAGCACGGCCTCGGACACGGTCATCATCGGAAAGGACGGCTGGCTCTTCTACAAGGGCTCGCAGGCAAACGGAGAGGATCCGATCGCTGATTATCAGGGGACGAATCTTTTTTCGCAGGAGGAGCTGCAGCAGATCGCGGCGAACGTCATGCAGATGAAAGCGGACTTTGCGGCGCAGGGCGTGCAGCAGTTCGTGGTTATGCTCTGTCCGAACAAGGAGAGAGCCTATGCGGATCAGATGCCGGAGGTCTACGGAGCTCTCACCTCCTACGGACGGCTGGAGCAGGTGACGGACTATCTGCGACAGAATACGGATGTGCCGGTCGTCAACGCCTATGAGTCGCTGCGGGAGTACCGGACCCTGCATCCGGAGACGCAGCTCTATTTCAAGTACGATACGCACTGGAATCATAAGGGCGCTTTTCTGGGCGCCTATGCTCTGAACACGCAGCTCGGGATTCACGACATTCCTCCGCTGGAGGCGCTGGCGGTCGACGAGGGCCCGATCCCGGTCTACGATCTGGCGCGGCTTCTTCATCTCGGAAATGTGCTTAAGGATGACCCGGCGGAGACGCTGCGCGGCTATACCCTGCACAGCATTGAAATGACTACTGACGATATGAGCACGGTGTTCAGCTACAACAACCCGGCGATGGACGGCGATCCGCGGAACGTCATGATGATCGGCGATTCGTTCTCCTCGATGCTTTCTCTCTACGTGGCGGCGAATTTCAATCATATGTATGATGCGTTCTATTACAAATACAGTCCGGAGGATTTGGAGAGGGAAAAGCCGGACGTGGTCGTATACGAAACAGTGGAGCGCTATATCGCGAATCTCGGGAGATTTTCGGTTTCGGGCGGAATTTCCGTCACGGACTGACGGAAAGGAAAGGAAAATTCATGGACAGGAATGAAATTTACAGGAGGCTGAACGAGGTGTTCCGGGATGTATTCGACGACGAGGACATCACCGTGGACGAGCATACGACGGCGGCGGATATCGACGGTTGGGACTCTCTCGAGCACATCAATCTGATTGCGGCGGTCGAGCAGGAATTCGGCGTGAAGTTTGCCATGGGACAGATCGTGACCATGAAGAATGTGGGAGAAATGGCGGAGATCATCGCGGCAAAGGGGTCGATTCCCGTATCGTAATGCCCCCGACAGTGCACATCCGTATGATTCAGAGAGCATGGCGCATTACCGGATATGAACTGCAGAGCGGCTCGCATCTCTGCGCGCCGGCGCAGGGTGCTTTTACGGCGCGTGCCTCGCACAAAGTGCTTCGGCATGGAGAATCATGTGGAGAGAGCGGGGCCTCCGTCTTTCTCCACAAGCTCGATCATTCCCAGCGCCGGGTGCAGAAAGAACTGGACGGGCCGTCCGCCGCAGGCGGGAGCCGGCTTGGCCTCGGTGACGGGCAGATACCCTGCCTCCCGGAGCACCGGGAGATCCTCCGCGAGGGAATGACTCTCATAGCAGATATGATAGGGCGTGTTCTTACAGCGCGACAGGAGACCGGAAACGGTCGAGTCCTTTGTAAAGGGGCAGACCAGCTCGAGCTGCACGCCGTCCTTTTCCACAAAGCAGATATCAATGCCCCGGAGCGTGTCGCGGACCCAGTCCTGACGCAGCGTATAGCCCAGCGCCAGAAACGCCTGCAGTGCGGGGCCTCCCTTTTTTACCAGATAACCGATATGATGTATGTTCAGATCCAGCATAGAAATTACCATATAAAAAATCACGCCGATGCGCTGATTTTTTACGCTATTCCTTTATCAGATGGTTGACGCTCTGGCAACAGGATATATCGGCCGCTCTGATTTTTCAATCGGAAGGATTCCGTTTCATGGAAATCACCTCGTTCTTTTTTCTGATATTTTATGCGGCGGTGCTGCTGCTCTATTATCTGATTCCCGATCCGTGGAAGAAAAAACTGCAGTGGGTGCTTCTTCTCCTTGCGAGCGCGGTGTTCTATCAGGCGGGCGGCGGAGGAGCGGCGATACTCTGGCCGGTTTCCGCGGTGCTGGTCACATGGTTTTGCTCGTTCATGATCGTCCGGAGCAGCGCGGCGGAGGCGGCGGGACGGCGAAGAGCGGCGCTGTTTTTCGGCGTTTTTCTTCTCCTCGGCTCGCTGGCGCTTCTGAAATATCTCCGCTTCGGCGGCGGGCTCGCCATTCCGCTCGGCATTTCCTATTATACCTTTATTCTCACGGGCTATCTGATCGACGTGTACAACGGCATCGCGGAGTTTCTGCCGAATCCCTTTCGTCTTGCACTGTACGGGCTCTTTTTCCCGCTGATGACGTCCGGGCCGATCACGGTGTTCCGCGAACACGGCAGTCAGCTTTTTGAGGCCCACACGCTGGATTATCTCCGCGTGACCCGCGGATTTCAGAGGATGCTCTGGGGATTTTTCAAAAAGCTCGTGATTGCGGAGCGGGCGGCGGTGCTGGCAAACGCGGTGTTCGATTACTATGAACAATACCGGGGCGCATGGATCTGGTTCGGCGCCGTCATGTTCACGATTCAGCTCTACACTGATTTTTCCGGCTGCATGGACATCGTTCTGGGTGTGTCGGAGACGTTCGGCATCACGCTGCCGGAAAACTTTTCACAGCCCTTTTTCTCAAAGTCGATTGCGGAATACTGGCGCAGATGGCATGCGAGCCTCGGCGTGTGGATGAGGAACTACGTGTTTTATCCGCTGCTGCGCACGGCTCTTTTCATCCGTCTGGGAAAGACGCTTCGCAGGAGACTGGGGAAAAAAGCGGGCAAGCAGCTCACAACATATGCCGCGATGTTTCTTCTCTGGCTGGCCATCGGTCTGTGGCACGGCGGCGATGTGAAATATGTGATCGGCTCCGGTCTTCTGCACTGGTTTTACATGGTTTTCGGCGAGGCGACGCTCCCGTTCTGGCAGAAGCTCCTCCCGAAATGCCATATTCCGACCAAGGGCCGGGCGGCGGACGGCTTCCGCGTGGCGCGCACCTTTTTTCTTGTTAACATCGGAAACGTGTTTTTCCGCGCCGCATCGGCCGGCGACGCGCTCGGTATGCTGGCAAACGGCTGGCAGCGCACGGCGGTCCGGGGAGCGGACTTTTTGAGCGCGGAACGGAGGAGCATTCTCTCTCTGGGGCTCGACGGGGCGGAGCTCGTGATCCTCGCGCTCTCCGTTCTTGCGCTGGGAGCGGTGTCGGTCATGGAGCAGAGGCCGCTCCGGGGCGGAGGAACGGGAGATGTGCGGGAGCGCATTGCCGGGAAGCCGCTCCCGCTTCGCTGGTGCCTGTGGATGGGACTTCTGTTCTTTGTCATTATTTTTGGCAATTACGGACCGGGTTACAGCTCGGGCGCGTTTATTTATGCCGGCTTCTGACGGGGCCGGTCCATATTTCCGGGAGCCTGCGGCGGGGGCGGCGGGTTCCTTTCCTTTTTTTCGATGGTAGAATAAAACAAGTGTTGTTTTATCAAGTGCTTTGCGTGTTTTGCCGGGAAACGCTTTGGTGTGGAGATTACTTATGAAAAAAGCTCTTATTATCGGCGCCGGGCCTGCCGGTCTGACTGCCGCCTATGAACTGCTCGTCCGCTCCGGGGAATACGAGGTCGTCGTATTTGAGGAGAGCGGGAGCTTCGGCGGAATTTCGCGGACCGTCTGCCATAACGGGAACCGGATGGATATGGGCGGGCATCGCTTTTTCTCCAAGGTGCCGGAGGTCAATGCGTGGTGGCAGAATATGCTGCCGATGCAGGGGGCGCCGGCGCTGGACGACCGACTGCTGGGGAGAGTGCCGACCCTGCAGCCGGGAGGGCCCGATCCGGAGAAAGAGGACCGCGTCATGCTCCGCAGGAGCCGCGTCTCCCGCATTTTCTTTAATCAGAAATTTTTTGACTATCCGATCACGATCAAGGCCGAGACGTTCCGCAACATGGGGCTGAAAGCGACGATTGCAGCCGGGTGCAGCTATCTTGCGGTCTGTCTTCGCAAGCGGCCGGAGCGCTCTCTTGAGGACTTTTATATCAATCGCTTCGGGCGCAGGCTGTACAGCATGTTTTTTGAGCACTACACCGAGAACCTGTGGGGACGCCACCCGAGCCAGATCGACCCGTCGTGGGGGGCGCAGCGCGTCAAGGGTGTTTCAATCCGTGCGGTTCTGAAAAATGCGCTTGAGAAGCAGCTCGGGAGAAAGAACCGGAAAGTGGAGACCTCGCTCATCGAGGAATTTTCCTATCCGAAGCTCGGGCCCGGCGAGCTGTGGGACGTCACGGCGGCGGAGATCGAGAAGCGGGGAGGGACGATACGTCGTCATGCCCGCGTGACCGGGCTCAGGAAGAACGCGGAGAACCGGCTGACGACGCTTCTCTATGAGCAGGACGGAGAGACGCACGAGATGGAGGGGGACGTCGTCATTTCCTCCATGCCGATCCGGGATCTTGTGGCCGGGATGAATGACGTGCCGGAGAACGCGGCAAAAATCGCCGGGGGGCTGCCCTACCGGGATTATATGACGGTGGGCGTGCTGATTCCGCGTCTCGGGCTCGAAAACCGGACGGGCAGGAAGACGGTCGGGAACATCGTGCCCGACAACTGGGTCTATGTGCACGACCGCTCCGTGCAGATGGGACGCTTTCAGATTTACAACAACTGGTCGCCCTATATGGTAAAGGATCTGGAGCACACGGTCTGGATGGGACTTGAATATTTCTGCAACGAGGGCGACGCGATGTGGAGCATGAGCGACGATGCATTTGCCGGGCTCGGGATCTCGGAGATGGTCAGGCTGAAGCTCATCGGCTCCCCGGACGAGGTGTTGGATTATCATGTGGAGCGCGTCCGGAAAGCCTATCCCGCCTATTTTGACAGCTATGCGCAGATGGATGAGCTGCGGGCGTATCTTGATACGATTCCGAACCTGTTCTGCGTGGGACGGAACGGGCAGCACCGCTACAACAATATCGATCATTCCATGTGCACGAGCTTCGAGGCGGTAAAGGATATTCTCTCCGGCAGCACCGATCACAGCAATGTGTGGAACGTCAACACGGAGAAAGAGTATCACGAGGAGGAGAAGAAAAACGAGATTGAGTAAAGTGAAATAAACACATGAATAGGAGCGCCGCGGCGCTCCTATTCATGTGTTTTCACGTCCGTGCGCCGGATGTACAGCACGCTGAGGCCGAAGCACAGCGCAATATAGATCATGCCGGCAAGAAGAAACGGGAGAGCCCGGACGCTTTCCGTGAGATTGCTGCTCCCCATGCCGAGCTGGAGGAGCGAAAAGGGCAGTGCGTAATCCCAGCCCTTTACGAGGCACATCATCCCGGCGAGACTCCCGGCGGCCGCGATGCCGACCGGAACGGCAAAGGAGCGGATGACGAGTGAGAGAAAGCTCTGGAACGAGGCGATCACCGCACAGGCGAGAATGCCGAAGAGGAGGTGCTGCCCGAACGCGGCAGGCACCGGGTCGCTAAGGCCGAGCAGCTTTCCGCACAGGACAAAGAGCAGGGCTGTCCAAAGTATGCACAGGGCGGAGACGCCCGCGGCGGCAAGGAGCTTGTCCCGCACGAGCTTTGCGGCGGACTCCAGCGTGAGGATGAGGTTCCAGTTTGTCCCCGTGTGCTCCATGCGCCAGAGGAGGCTGCAGAATATCCCAATGAGAGGGGGCAGAAAAAATATCCCCAGAAAGAGGGAGTGCTGCGTCCAGAGCGAGTCCCATGTGAAGCTCAGCACGCCCTGATTCTGCATAAAATTTATGGTCCCGATGAATGCGGAAATGAGAGGAAGCGCAAAGAATGCGATCCAGACCGGAGACCGCCGGAGCTTGATGAGCTCTGCCGGCCACAGGGTGTGCACGGAGCGGGACTTCCGGAGCACGGCGGACGTGCGCAGGACCGAGCCCTCCTCCATGCGGGTGTACAGGGCCAGCCCGCCCCGGAGGAAGAGAACGAGATAGAGCGCGGTGACGATATACGCGGACGCCGGGGGAAGCTCCCAATAATAGGAGGCGCTGCGGGAGAGCTCGTCATAGTTCATCCGCACGACGCCCAGAGAGATGATCAGCGTCCACGGGATGGAGGCGCTGCGGCTCACAAACATCAGGAAGAGACCGGCGAGCGTTCCTCCCATACTGACGGAAAGTGCGGCAAACTGATTCGGCAGAATGAGCGAGAGAATGCACTGCAGCTCATAGAGCACCATCGCGGCGGCGAGCTCGCCGAGGTTCAGGAGCAGAAGCATCCGCGCGGGAGGAAACTCCGGCGTGCCGAGGAGCTTTCCGGGGAGCAGCAGGGCGGCATCCTGCAGCAGGCAGAACAGCGTGAGCCAGAACAGACCGGACAGGAGCTTGCCCCCGTAGAGGGACGGCCCGGACTGGAGCGTGTGTAGAAGATACCATGTGTCGCCCTTGTGTTCCAGATCCATGCTCCGGCTCGCGAGAACGGCGGCCAGAATGGAAAGAAATATTCCGTTGATGATGGAGAGGGCAAACAGCAGGGACTGCCATGACGGGGCCTTGGAGCTGCGGCCTGTCCTGTTTCCCGCGTACAGATAGAGGCCGTCGATGACGGCGAGTGCGAGCACCAGAAGAATGGTGGGCTTTCTTCGGAATTTCAGAAATTCCAGACGAAAGCTCTTCCATGCGCCGAATGTTTTCACAGTGATTCCCTCCCTCCGGTCATAAGAAGAAACGCCTCCTCCAGTGACTCGCCCTCCCGCGCCAGCTCGGAAAGTCTGCCCTGATACCGCATTTCTCCGTGATGAATGATGCCGATGTAATCCGCCATCTGCGCCACCTCGGAGAGCAGATGACTGGAGACGAGGACCGTTATGCCCCGCTCCTGCGGAAGTGTCCGGATCAGCTCGCGCATCTCCTGTATGCCGGCGGGATCCAGTCCGTTTGTCGGCTCGTCCAGAATGAGAAGCCGGGGACTCCCGAGAAGAGCCATGGCGATTCCCAGACGCTGCTTCATGCCCAGCGAGCAGGCTTTGAGCTTCCGGTCCCGATGCCCGTCCATGCGCACGGTGCGCAGCGCAGAGAGGATTTCCTCCTCCGGGACGCCTTTCAGCCTCTGCACGATCTGCATGTTTTCAAGAACGGTGAGATGTCCGTAGCCTCCCGGACTCTCGATGAGAGAGCCGGTCTGCCGCAGAAGAGAGAGCCGGTTTTTCGTCTCGAGGGGCTGCCCGAAGAGAGAGACGGAGCCGCTGTCCGGACGGATCAGTCCGAGGATCAGCTTGAGGGTCGTGGTCTTGCCGGCGCCGTTGGGGCCGAGGAAGCCGTATACACAGCGCTCGGGGACCCGGAGACAGACCCCGTTTGCCCGGAATGCGGAGCCGCTCTTTTTGGTGAGATGGTCGGTTTCAAGAATATAATTCATAGGAATCCTCCGTGATGATTGATGTCAAGGACAGAATACAGAATCTCCCTTGCGAAAACCTTGCGTTTGCCTTAGCGTTACCTTAAGAATCCCCGTGCGGCATGGATTGCGCGGGGAGGGGAGGCTATGCTGTAAGCGTGCTTTCCGCGCGGGTCTGCCGGCGCGGAAAAAGGATGGCGCAGAGAAAAGAGATGGCGCGGAGAGAGGACGATGCGGATGGGAAAGCGTGCAATGGAGATTTTGCTCGTCGACGATGAGGCGGGTCTGCGGGATATGGTAAAGGAACTCCTTGAGGCGGAGGACGGACTTTCTGTTGATACGGCCTCGAGCTGCCGCGGAGCAAGGCGCAGGCTCATGGAAAAGGAGTATCAGCTCGCGATCTTTGACGTGATGCTGCCGGACGGAAACGGATTTTCGCTGTACCGCGAGCTGCAGAGCGGGGGAAAATGCGGCGAGATGCCGGTGATCTTTCTGTCCGCGCGGGATGAGGACGCCGACCGTCTGCGGGGACTGGGACTGGGTGCCGACGATTATATCACGAAGCCGTTTCTTCCCATGGAGCTTCTGCTGCGGGTCAAGGCGGTGCTGCGTCGGACGGCGCGGGGCAGAGAGCAGGAGGAAGAGCTGCTTCTGCTCGGCGATACGGAGGTTTCCTTTGACGCGGGCAGTGTGAAGCGCCCGGACGGGGAGCAGAGGCTCACGGCCAAGGAGCATGCGCTGCTCCATAAGCTCGCGGAAAACCGGGGGCGGATCGTTACCATCGACGCGCTGTGCGACGCACTCTGGCCGGAGGGAAGCTACGGCCTTGAGAGCTCCCTCATCGTGCATGTGCGTCACCTGCGCGAAAAGATCGAGGAGGATCCCTCAAAGCCCCGCTATCTTCTGACGGTCAGAGGGCTCGGCTACAAGCTGGAGAAGTAGTGTGAAAAATCACGCTGATGCGTTTCGGCATGGGGATTGGTATCTATGATAAGGAATATGAAAAATGCGGCATATATCGTCATCGCGCTTCTCTTCATAGCGGTGCTGCTGGTGTTTGCGGATATTGCGATTTTTTTCTTTCTGGTTCTCTTTGGGGAAGACGGGAAGCCTGTGGAATACAGCGCGATTGTGCAGGATGTCTCTGCGGCAGGGGCGGCCTACGAGCTGCCGGAGGAGCTGCGCAGGGATTATACGCTGCAGGATGTCGTGCGCTTTACCCGCTATTATCTGGACGATTACCCGGTGCAAAGTTATGTGGCGGATCGCGGCATCCTCGTGATCGGCGGGCCGAAAAACTCCGTGTGGAAGTACAATCTGGAGTTTGAGATTTCTCTTCTGAATATGCTCATGAAATATATACCGCTTCTTTTTCTTCTCAATATTTGTCTGCTCATCATGGCGCCGCTCGCCCTGCAGAAAAGATGGATACGGAGAAGAGAGGAGGAGAGAACAGAGTGGATCGCGGGGGTATCGCATGACATACGGACGCCGCTCACGCTGATGCTGGGCAATGCGGACTATATCCGCAAGCATCCGGAGGAGCCGGGGAATGCGGCCCGTGCGGCGGCTGTGGAGGAGCAGGGGCTGAGAATACGCTCTCTTGTCGCGAATCTGAACATGTCGAGCAAGCTCGATTTCGGCATGGGGAGCTATGAGAAAACGGAATTCAGCTTTGGGAGACTCCTGCGGGAGGTGGTGGCCGACACCGTAAACGCCCGCGGGGAGGAGCCCTACACTTTCGAACTTGTCATCGCGGAGGAGCCCTGCGAAACGCGTGTCCGCTGCAGCAGGGAGCTGACGCGCAGACTTCTGGAAAACCTGATCAACAATGCCGTGCGGCACAATCCGGACGGCTGCCGGATCAGCCTGCGCTTCGATGAGGCAAAAAGCCCGCGGCGCAGGTACTGTCTTGAGCTTGCCGACGACGGGAAAGGGACGGACACGGACACTCTGGCCCGGCTGAACAGCAGGGATGATCTCCGCCCGCGGAGACTCGGAGAGCACGGGCTGGGGCTTCGGCTCGTGAAGCAGATCGCCCGGTATCACGGGTGGCGGGTGCGCTTCGACAGCGAGGAGCCGCACGGCTTCCGATGCAGAATATGGATCTGACGGGGCGGCGCGCATATGATAAAGCGCGGAGAAGCTTACTTTCCGATAATCTTATAGCCGTTCGAGGCCTGATTGGCGTCCTTTCCCTCGAGTACGTTTTCAACGATCCGCATGCGGAGCCCTGCGTCGATGAAGTCGCAGTATTTGCAGAAATCGTTGCCCGCGCGGCTCTCGCGCACGCTCTCGCGGAACGCGCGGTACTTTTCGGTATTCCACGCGTCCTTCAGACGGAACTGGCTTGCGTCGGCGAGCTCCGTGACTTCGAAATTATCGCAGCAGCAGTAGCCCAGACGTCCGTCCGGCGTGATCCACATATCGGTATAGGGCATGAGGCAGGTTTCCCGGATGATTTTGGACGCGCCCTGCTTATTCGGCGCAGAGCCCGCCCGGTTTGTCAGCACGGCCTTGACATAGCGGATCTGAATCAGAACCTCGACATGGCGGAATTCCTCCGGATTTGCGCGGATGTAATCGTAACACTGTCTGGTCAGGGGATGCAGCTTCATATCCTCGCAGTAATTGTTGATCACAAGCTGATCGAGGTACGGCGCGATCTGACGGAGCTTGTCGACGGTGAGAAGCAGCCCGTTGGTGGACATAAAGAGATAGCAGTCCGGGAGCTTTTCCCTCGCGTACCGGTGGCGCTCCACGATCTTCTGATCCAGCCACGGCTCGTTGTTCCCGTACAGGGTGAGGTGGCCCCGGTAGCCCCAGTCCGCCAGATCGTCGATGCACTTCCGGTACAGCTCGTCGCTCATATATTTGTAGGGCCGTTTTTCGGCGAAGCGGTTGGCTGTGCAGAACGCGCAGTTATTGTTGCAGCGGTTGACGGTCTCGATATTGACGACGTTGGGATAAGGAACCTCATCCGGATTCTGCATGAACCACTCGATATATTTTTTCTGCAGCCGGTTCCTCGCAAGGAACTGGAGCTTCAGGTAGGCTCCGGAGGAGAGCTTCGGAAATCTTTTCTGCATCTCCCAGCCGAAACGGCCCAGAAAGTTTGAAATCCGCACTGGCATGGACGGTGTCCTTTCCGCCGCCGGATATCCGTTTTCCGGATGCGCGCGGCATGGAATTTCCTTGATTTGAATTTCTTTACAGTGTATCACAGTTTTTTAAAATGCGCCCCGCGCCGTCCGGGAAAATTCATACACATAGACGGTGTAGGGGGAATGCGGCTCCGTGTAGGTCCCCCGCAGAACGAGGCCCGATTCGCCGGCATTGGAAAGCTCGATGCGCGAGAATACATAACGGCAGCCCAGCGCCCGGAGCGCCTCCGCATCAATATAGATGCGGCTGCTGATGCTTTGATAGTTCCGCACTGCCTGCACGATGCTGTCCTCGTCGCCCGAGTAGAGAAAGCATTTTGCACCCCACTCGTCATAGTACGCCGCGGAGGCGGGGCGGCGGTCCAGCGCGGGCGCGATCACGGCCCGGAACGCATCCTTGTAGCTCTGCGGATAGAAGCCGAGGTAGCCGTCCAGCGTGGCGATGCCGTTGTATTCCAGAATGGCCGGATTGAGGCCGTAGGCGACCGCCCAGTCGGTTCCGTCTGCGCCGGAGACCTGCACGCCGCGTTCTCTGCCGCCGTCATCGTCGTGGCCGGTCTGCGCTTTTGCGGCGTCGTCATCCTGCGCCGGGCGAACGGCGTTTTGACCGCGTCCGGAATTCTGACCGGCGCGAACGGCGGCCGCCTCGATTTCTCCGGAGGGGGAGCGCTCGCCGGTGCTCAGATCGCCGATGCGGTAGTTCAGATCCTTTTTGATCTCCTCGAACAGTTCCGTGGAATAAAATTCCCGGTACGAGAGCTCGTCGGGCTCCGACCCGCGCAGCGTTTCCATGGCGAGAGCTCTTGCCGTGGAATAGAGATCGTTATATCTGGTGCCGCTTAAAAGAATTACGGCGCAGGCGGCGAGGCAGAGCGCGGAGGCGAGAGGCCCGGCCGGGCGGAACCGGCGTTTTTCCCCGAAGCGGCAGAGCCTTAAACAGACGAGGCAGAATGCCGCATACCAGAGAAAAGGACTGAAAAATACCGTCCGGTTGAACTGCCAGCCCCGGAGCGGCGGCAGAAGCATCTCGACGGCGTCGCGGCACGGTGCGGAATAATACAGTCCGTAGACGACGGCGTTGAAGGCAAGCAGCGCCATGCACAGATTAAAAGGATCATGAAAGCTGTCCCGCCATTTTCCTGTGATGACGTTCCGGAAATTGCGGTACAGGAAATAGACGGCGCAGACGGGGAGCACCAGCCTTGCCTGCAGGCTGTCGGCATGGAAGATGCCGTTCCGGAACACCGTGAGAATTTCAGAGAAAATCCGGGGAGCGGAGAGATCCCCCGCCACGAAGCTTGAGCGGATGGTGACCGTGTCGGAAAAAAGCATCTGTCCGAAGAGGCGGTACTCAAAGAGCATGAAGCCCGCGGACGCCGCGATAATTCCGCAAAGGAGCCGGAGAGGAGGCCTGCGGCTCCGGAACCAGAGCAGGAGAAACGCCGCGGAGGAGTAGGCGAGAAGAAACAGGCCGAAGTATGAAAAATAGGAGAGGAACGGATAGAGAAAAAGTCCGGTAAGATACGGCGCGGCGCTGCGGCGCGTCTGCGCGCGGTACAGGCGGACAAAGAACCAGATGTACAGTGGGATGGAGGCAAACGGAATGCCGAAATTCGGGAAGAGATTGAGGAGACCGTAGGCGAAGCCGCAGAGGACGACGATGCTGCGCTCCCTTGGCGTGAAAGCGGCGGATGCTGCTCCTGCGCCGTGCGCAGGAGCCGGGGCGCACAGGAGCTCCCCCGCCAGAAGCGAAAAGGAGACGGCGGCGAGCAGGAGCTTCACGAACCAGTTCGCGATATAGGCGGCAAAGGAGGAGGGCAGCAGGACATACAGAAGCGTCGTCAGAGAAAACTCCGACGGCAGAAGATCGCGGTTTACGCCTCCCAGAAACGGCGCGGCGCTCCCGTGACGGAAAAAGCTGCCCTGATTTTTCATCATCTGATACTGGGCCTGAAAGAGCTCGAGGTTGTCGTGGACGGCGATGTGGGAATTCTCTCCGCACAGCAGGTAAAGAGCCGCCGCGGCGGCAAGGAAGAGTGCGATGAGGGCATAGTACCAGCCGCATGCAAGCGTATGAAGTGTGTTTTGTACTCGATTTTTCAATGCTTTTCCAGCTCCTGCCGGTACAGGCGGCTCAGCTCGCAGCGATGGAGCTCGAACTGTCTCCGGTTGTTGCGCTCCATGTTCGACAGGATGAGGCCCGCAAAAAAGGACTGCACCGCAGCGAGCATGACGAAGCCGCATACGAACAGAGTCGGAAATCTTGCTACCAGACCGGTCGAAAGGTAGCCGGTGAGGACCGGAATAAGAAAAATTACGGAAATGGCAGCCAGAAGAAGAGCGACCCCGTTGAAGAACTGAAGCGGCCGGTAGCCCCGGTACAGGTTGAAGATGGTTTTGAGGACCCGGAAGCCGTCGGCAAAGGTGTTCAGCTTGGAGGCGCTGCCCTCGGGCCGGTCACGGTAGCTGACGACGACATTTTCGATCTGCATCTTATTATAGACGGCGTGAATGGTCATCTCCGTCTCGATCTCAAAGCCGTGGGACAGCACCGGGAACGTCTTGACGAACTCATAGCTGAACGCGCGGTAGCCGGTCATGATGTCGCGGACGCGGCAGTGAAAGAGGCGGTTAATGGAGGCGCGCACCATGGAATTGCCCAGATTGTGAAAGGGACGCTTGTTTTCCGTAAAATAGGTGGAGGAGAGGCGGTCGCCGACGACCATGTCGGCGTTGTGATGAAGAACCTTTTCGACCATTTCCGGCGCGGCCTCCATGGGGTAGGTGTCGTCCCCGTCGACCATGATGTAGCACTGCGCGTCGATCTCACGGAACATCCGCCGGATGACGTTGCCCTTGCCCTGCATGTACTCATTCCGGACGACGGCCCCCGCGGCCGCTGCGAGAGCGGCGGTATTATCGGTGGAATTATTGTTGTATACGTAAATTACGGCGTCGGGGAGCGCCCGCGCGGCGTCCCGGACGACCTTTGTGATGGTCTGCGCTTCGTTGTAGCAGGGAATCAGAACTGCGATTTTATCCATAATAATCACCATGCCGAAGCGCTTTGTGCGAGGCACGCGCCGTAAAATCCGCGAATGCGGTTTTGCGGCTGCGCTCAGGGGCTATTTGGGCTTCGGCACAAATGGCTGTGCGAAAAATCAGCGCATCAGCGTGATTTTTCACACTAAGATCTCTTGACATGCCGTCTGCCCGAAGAGCTCGGGCAGCATTATGTTTTCCGTCCTTTGCCGCATACCCTTGCGGGAGCGGACATCTCCCTGTTATTATACGCTATCCGGAGGGTCTTGTCTCTCAGGAAGTGTGCTTCGGCGGGGCGAGAGGCAGAGCGCGGGGACCCGGCACGTGGACATGCTCCGGAAACTGCGATACACTTTCTGATATGGAGGTTCCGGCAGAGAAGAATCCGTCGGCGCGGAATTCTTTTCGCGGATGCGGCAGAGAACGCCGCAAGGAGTGTAAGAATGAATGCTTTGGCAAAACTGGCGGCACTGATCGTGTGGATGGCGCTTGCCCCGGCGCTTGCAGGGCTTCTTCCCTGCTCGCTGCTCCCCAGACAGAAGAGAACGCCCGGGGTTTTGATTCTCGCGGGATATTTTATGACCTTTGCGGTCTTTGAGATGATCGCACTCCCCATCCTGCTGTTCACTTACGGGGGGGATTTTTCCCTGCTGACCCGTGTGTTTTCTGTGGTGAGCGTATTCATGGCGGTGCTCGGCTTCGTCCTGTGCGGCGGAGCGAAAGGGCTCTCCTTTGCGGGGCTTACCGAGGAGAGCGAGGGGCAGGGGGCGCGGATTGCCGGCTTCATTCTGTGGGCGGTGTTCGGCGTGTTCCTCCTGTTTGAACTTTATATGGCCTTTACCAATCTGTCCTTTGACGGCGACGATGCATATTATGCGGCCTCCTCGGTCATCACAAACCAGAAAGGCACCATGTACCGCGTTCTTCCCTACACGGGCGGTTCAACGAAGCTGGATGTCCGCCATGCGCTGGCGCTGTTTCCGATGTGGATTTCTTATATCGCAGGCATCGCGGGCATGCACCCGACCGCCGTCACGCACTCCGTGATGCCGCTCCTTATGATCCCTCTCGCGGACCTCTCCGTGGCCTGTGCGGTGAAGCATATTCTGCGGAGGGAGGTCTTTGACGGGAAGCGCAGCGCAGCGTTTCCGCTGTTCATGATTCTGACGGCGCTGCTGCAGATTTTCGGAAATGTGTCGATCTACACGCCCGAAACCTTTCTCATGATGCGCTCGTGGCAGGGGAAATCTCTGTTTGTGAATTTCATCATTCCGGCGGTGTTCTGGATGTTTCTCTGGGCCGCAGAGCTGTACGGAGAGCGTCCGGCGGGGCGGCAGGACGGCGGAGCTGCTCCGGAGGAGCGCGCGGCGCTTCGGAGAGAAAAACGCTTTATCTGGATCATGCTCGCTCTGATGGTCGTCACCGGGGGGCTCAGCTCCTCCATGGCGGTCGTCATGACCATGGGGCTCATCTGGCTCTGCGGCTTCTTCATCAGCCTTGCGGTGAGAAAAGCGGCTGTTTTCCGCGGTGCGGTGCTGTCCTGCATCCCGGGCTATCTCTATGTGCTGCTGTTCCTGTATCTGCTGAAAACGCTCTATTCCCGCGGGTAATGAGCGGGGCGGAACATGCTTGCATGTCCATTTGGCGAATGCTGCGAGGGCGGGATACCCGCCCCTTGGGGCGTACAAATCCAGAAACAAGCCAGGTCATGCCCCGTAGCCTGCTGCGGAGTATTTGACTTGTTTACGCCATGATTGCGTCCATAATCGTCTGAATGGCATGGCAGGTATCTTCAAAGGAAATGTCCTTTGCGTATTCGTACTCGCGGCTGTATTTCTCCCACGGCTTGCGGAGAGTATCGCTTTCGCGGATTTCTTTTATAATATCCGGGCAGTTTATCAGAATCGTGCCGCTGCCGCGTTTCTGTGTCGTTCGTTCCAGCGCGCAGTGCAGCGTTGCTCTGCTGTACTCCGCGCCGTGCAGTGCATACAGTATATATGTCGTAATAATCTCTCGGACGGGTGTTGGCAATGCTGCGGGACAGCACGGTTTCCAGCTTTTCGGCCAGTATTGTTTCAAGGTTGTAGGCAGGAATATTGATTGTGCGGTCATCAAACAGCAGGGAGCATGTGTATTCCACTTCGCGGGGCGTTATCATATCGCCCGTAGTAACGTCCACAGTCAGCGGTATGCTGATCGTCGTGTCCAGATCCATAGTTGCCCGTGTATCCAGTCCCACAATAGCAGAAATCAGGAATCCGCCTTTGAGAATGAAATTGTATTTATAGGGTGAGAGTGAGATTCGTTCCAGCAGACGCTCCAGCATATAGTTCTGCATAACGAGCTGTGCCGAGATATGCTTCTCCGCCGCGTTCTTTTTGATAAAAGCTTTCAGCTGCATTGGATTTTTAGTTATCATAGCAAAACCTCCATATAGCGCAGTACTTTGGACGTAACGTGAAGCTGAGCTGCGTACTGCATCAACTTGTGAATGTTCTTGTTCTTGGATGCCGCGTAGCGCTTCATGGCTTCCCCGACGATTTGGATGTCACTGCCGGTGCCGCGCAGGATGTCGCACAGTGTCCGTTCCAGATCGTAAACACGAATCGGATTGCCGGATGGGGATTCTGTTTCAATCCTGCCGAACTCGTAGTTTTCCGGCACAACGCGTTTGACAATCAGGTTTTCCCGCTTCAGGGACAGCGTATTGTAGCCCTTGGGAAAGGTCATTGTATATTTCGCAGGGGTACGGTCTGAATAGCCCAGCAGATAAAGAGCGGTATCGTGCGAATAAATTCCGCGTCCATACTTACGCTGCAAGAGGTAGAAATCATCCTCCCATGCGCTGCTCCGCACATACAGCCCACGCCCGAAGCGATATATTTCGCCGCTTTTAACAAGCTCCTGCAGGATGCTGCGGTGCAGCCCGGATTCCGTTACCTGTGCAGCGGTGATCGTGCCGTCTTTCGACAATTGATATGTAGTAATGTGTGTATGTCGGATGAACAAATGAGATATTATCCTGCTCCTATCTGTGAAAGATAGGTATTGTCAAAAAGAATTCGATATTATGGAATTGCTTTCCGTCAATGCAGGTGTCTTTTGCCGGGAATGGATTTACGAGCTGGTATGGGGCTTAGAGGACGCCTGCAGCGGCAACTTCGCCGCGCGCTGCTGTGCGCGGAGCTCCCACATACCGCGCTGTGAATGGCGCAGAAGAATATCTTCGACGGATTCCGGCGAGGGGACTTCGCGGGATGTCGATGCAGGGATTTTTGAGCTAAAAGACTGGTGCATGGAGGCCTCCTGACAGGGTGAAAGCGGAAAGCAGTTTTTATCATATGCTTTCCGGAAGATTTTGCATATAATGAAAAAAGCGATGTGCATGCAGGCGGTTCTCCGGGACGGTCCGGGGCCGGCGGCATGACGGTATGGACAGGAGAAGCACAGTGATTACAGAAATAATTCTTGCCTCGGCGTCGCCGCGGCGCAGACAGCTCCTAGAGCAGATCGGACTGGAGCCAGGCGTCGTCCCGAGCTTTGCGGATGAGATGACGGAGGAAACCGATCCGGAGCGGGTGGTTCGGGAGCTCTCACGGAGAAAGGCAGAGGATGTTGCGGAACAGATTCTTCTCCGTGTCCCCGACCCGGAGGCGCCGGTGATCGTTCTCGGCGCGGACACTGTTGTATCGGCGGGCGGACGGATCCTCGGCAAGCCGGGGAGTCATGAGGAGGCGGCGGCAATGATACGGAGCCTGCAGGGGAAAACGCATGAGGTGCTCACCGGCGTGACGCTGCTCCGCATCAGTACGGCCAAGGAGCGGACAGGCGGCGCGGAGCGCTGGAGCGCAAAGACCTTTGCAGAGCGCACGGAGGTGGAGGTCGCGCCCATGACGGCCGAAGAGATTCTCCGCTATGCTGACAGCGAGGAGCCGATGGACAAGGCAGGAGCCTATGGGATACAGGGAGCGTTCGCTGCGTTTGTGAGGGGCATCCGGGGCGATTACAGCAATGTGGTCGGGCTTCCGGTCTGCCGGGTGTATGAGGAGCTGAAAGCGCTGGAGAACTGACCGCCTCCGGCAGGGACAGACAGAAAGAGCTGTTCATTTAAGAAGTATACGAAACAGAACCGGACAGGGAGAGGGCGCAGGAGCGCACAGGGAGACACAGATTATGCCGATTTCTTTTGACGAACAAAAACAGATTTTCAAGCTGGATACGGACAGAACGACGTACCTTATCGGCATCGGGCCGGGGGGACTTTTGGGACATATCTATTACGGGCCGAAGCTGAACCATGCCTGCGGGATGGATATGCTGCGCGCGGATGAGTATCCGTACCCGCCCTCAGTGACGCCGCGGGACAAGATTTCCTTTGTGGATTATTATCTGTTTGAGTTCCCGACAGGCGGTGTGGGAGATTTCCGTCCCACTTGTCTTGAGGTCAGGAACGCGCGCGGACAGAGGGGCTGCGAGCTTGTCTATGACTCGTATGCGATTGAGAGCGGCAAGCCCCGTCTCGAGGGTCTTCCCTGCTCGTTTCCCGGTGAGGACGATGCGGTTCAGACTCTGTACCTCAATCTGAAAGACGAGGTTCTCGGTCTGACCGTCACGCTTCTTTATTCTGCTTTTCCGCGTGAGAACATCATCACCCGCAGTGTGATGCTCGCCAATACCGGCATGGAAAACGGCGGAGAGACGCTGCACATCGGGCGGGTTCTCAGCGCCTGCTTAGATGTTGACCAAGACGGTCAAAATGGATATGAGCTCATCACACTGCCCGGCGCATGGGGACGGGAGCGCCATGTGCAGCGGAGTGCGGTTCGGCGCGGGCGTCAGTCCGTATTTTCCCTCCGCGGGGAATCCAGTCACCAGTATCAGCCCTTTGCGGCTCTGGTGCGGCACGATACGAACGAGGAACAGGGCGAGGCGATCGGCCTGAGCTTTGTCTATTCCGGTAATTTCCTTGCGGAGACGGAGTGGTCGCAGATGGATCAGATCCGTCTGGTCATGGGGATTCATCCGGACGGCTTTGACTGGGAGCTTCGGCCGGGAGAGAGCTTCGATGCGCCGGAGGTCGTCCTCAGCTATTCGGCAGAGGGGACCGGGCAGATGACCCGCCAGTTTCATGATTTCTTCCGCGGGCATATGATACGCAGCCCGTATCTGCACAGGGACCGACCGATTCTCATCAACAACTGGGAGGCGACGTATTTCGACTTCAATACGGAGAGGCTTCTGACGCTTGCGCGGGAGGCAAAGAGCGCAGGCATCGAGATGCTTGTCATGGACGACGGCTGGTTCGGGGACAGAAAGGACGACTTCCGTTCGCTCGGCGACTGGTTTGTCAATGAGGAAAAGCTGCCCGGCGGTCTTTCGTATCTTGTAGAGGAGGTGAACCGGATCGGCCTTAAATTCGGCATCTGGTTCGAGCCGGAGATGGTGTCTCCGGATTCGGAGATCTTCCGCGCGCATCCCGACTGGGCGCTGCAGCTCTGCGGCCGTAAGCCCTCCTGCGGGCGCATGCAGCTTGTGCTGGACATCACGCGGCAGGAGGTCCGGGACTGCATCATGGATCAGCTGCTGTCGATACTGCACAGCGCGAACATCGAATATGTGAAGTGGGACATGAACCGCTCTCTCACGGACGTCGGCAATCTCGTTCTTCCGTCGGACCGGCAGGGAGAGCTTCTGCACCGCTATGTGCTGGCTCTGTATGAGATGCAGGAACGTCTGGTCACGGAATTTCCGGAGCTGCTGCTGGAAAACTGTTCCTCCGGAGGGGCGCGCTTTGATGCGGGCGAGCTGTATTACAGCCCTCAGATCTGGACCTCGGACGATACGGATGCGATTGAGCGTCTGCGGATACAGGAGGGAACAGCGATGGTATTTCCGCTCTCCTCGATGGGCGCGCATGTCAGCATCTGCCCGAACGAGCAGGTGGGGCGCAGCACGCCGTTCAAGACCCGCGGCGATGTGGCGATGTCCGGAACGTTCGGCTATGAACTCGACATTGCGAAGCTGACGGCGGAGGAGAGAACGCAGATTCCCGGTCAGGTGGCGGATTATCACCGCTTCCACGGGATTGTGGCGGACGGGGATTATTACCGGCTCAGCTCATGGTCGGACAGCGATCCCTTTGACTGCTGGATGTCGGTCCGTAAGGATCGGAGCGAGGCGCTCCTGACCTTTGTGCAGGTGCTCGGACGCCCCAATTTCCGGAGCCGCATCATAAAGCTCCGGGGGCTCGACCCGGAGGCACGCTACGCGGTCGAGCGTGATGGCGCTGCGGAGGGCGAGCGCTCCGGTGAGGAGCTGCTGTGCTGCGGTCTTCGTTTCCCGAACCGCGGAGACTTTACCAGTACGCAGGTCTATCTGAAGAGAATCTAACGGAATATAGCATTTGACATTTCTGACCGGAACTTTTAATATGATGGAAATGCCGCTTTAGTAACACAAAGCGTTAAAGCGTTGGCGCAGGGAAGCGCACGCATGGCGTCATCGATTTTGATCGCAAAGGAGAATTCGCCTGCGCGAAATTCTCCTTGCGAAGCCGCAAAAAACGCGGCAAGGGAGGTTAGAGATGAAGAGGGTAAAATTTGCAGCGGCGGTTCTTTCTGTTCTGACGGCAGTAAGTCTCGGGGCCTGCGGGGCTCCGGCAAAGGGAAGCTCCTACACGGTCGGAATCTGCCAGCTCGTGCAGCATCCGGCGCTGGATGCTGCGACGAAGGGCTTTCGTGACGCCATCGACGAAGCGCTTCCGGGACAGGTCACTTTTGACGAACAGAATGCGGCAGGCGATTCCGCGACCTGCACGACGATTGTCAGCGGCTTTGTCTCCTCTAATGTCAACCTGATTCTGGCCAATGCGACGCCGGCGCTGCAGGCTGCGACGGCTGCGACGGCGGAAATTCCGATTCTCGGGACAGCGGTTACAGAGTACGGCACGGCGCTCTCGATCGACGGCTTTGACGGCACGGTGGGCGGCAACGTCTCCGGAACGTCGGATCTCGCACCCCTCGATCAGCAGGCTGCCATCTTTGACGAGCTGCTGCCGGATGCGAAGAACATCGGTATTCTTTACTGCTCGGCGGAGCCGAATTCCGTTTATCAGGCCGAGGAGGTCAGGACGGCTCTCGAAAAAGCCGGGAAGACTGTCACGGTCTATACCTTTGCGGATTCCAACGATGTCGCCTCGGTCACACAGACGGCCTGTAATGACAACGACGCGCTGTACATCCCGACGGACAATGTGGCGGCATCCTGCACGGCGGCCATCGATAATGTGGCGCAGCCGGCGGGCGTTCCGATCGTCTGCGGCGAGGAGGGCATCATGGCCGGCTGCGGCATCGCCACGCTTTCCATCGATTATTATGAGCTCGGCAGAACGACCGGCGAGATGGCGGTGAAAATTCTGACCGGCGAGGCGCAGATTTCCTCCATGCCGGTGGAATATTATCAGAATCCGGTCAAGGAGTATGACGCCGATCGCTGTGCCGCCCTTGGCATTACCGTGCCGGAGGGTTATACGGCATACACGGCGGAGGAGTAAGAAAGGGACATTGGACTCATGGGCTATTTTGCATCTCTGAATCCGGCGACGCTGTTGTCCAGCATGCCGGCCGGCATCGCACAGGGGCTGATCTGGGGCGTGATGGCGCTGGGCGTCTATATCACGTTCCGTCTTCTTGATATCGCGGATCTTTCGGTCGACGGGAGCTTTACGACGGGGGGAGCGGTCGCGGTCATGCTGATCCTTGCGGGCTGGAATCCATGGGCCGCGCTCCTTGCGTCGCTTGTTGTCGGGCTTCTGTGCGGTACGGCGACGGGGATACTTCATACTCTGCTGGGAATCCCGGCGATTCTTGCGGGGATACTGACTCAGTTCGCGCTTTATTCCATCAATCTTGCGATTATGGGGATGAAAGCCAATCAGGCGGTCAGCGTCGATAAGTTTTCCCTGTCGATCAGCTCGCGCAGGGTTCCGCCTGCGATCGCCACCGGCGTGCTGCTGATTTTTGTCATCATCTGCATTCTGTATATCTATTTCGGGACGGAGAGCGGGTCGGCCATGCGGGCGACCGGCTGTAATCCGGAGATGAGCAAGGCGCAGGGAATCAACATCGGATTCATGAAGATTCTGGGGCTTGCGATCAGCAACGGCGTCGTCGCCTACGCGGGCGGGCTGATGGCGCAGTTTCAGGGCTTTGCGGATATCAACATGGGGCGCGGCGCGATTGTCATCGGGCTCGCGGCGGTCATCATCGGGGAGGTTCTGGGCGAGGCGCTGCTCGGCAAATATCTCAATTTCTTCGGCAGGCTGAGCTTTGTCGCGCTGGGCGGCGTGATTTACTATCTCGTCGTCGTGCTGGTGCTCTGGATGAAGCTCAACTCCAATTATCTGAAGCTCCTCACGGCCGTCGTCGTCGCAGTGTTCCTTGCGGTGCCGTATCTGCGTTCCCACTCGAAGGCCTCCTTTAAGCGAGCGGAGAAAAATGCAAGACGGGCGGATGGAAAAGGCGGCAGAAGCGCGGAGAAAGGGGAGGAACCATGAGTGCTGCGATGCTGGAGCTGAGGCACATCAGCAAAACCTTTAATCCCGGAACCATCAATGAGAAGCGCGCGCTGTGCGGCGTGGACCTCGTTCTGGAGGAGGGCGACTTTGTCACCGTGATCGGCGGGAACGGCGCAGGCAAATCCACGGTGCTCAATGCGATTGCGGGCGTCTGGCCGGTGGATGAGGGCTCGATTCTTGTGGGAGGAATCGACGTCACAGGGCTGCCGGATTATAAGAGGGCGGCCCTCATCGGAAGAGTGTTTCAGGATCCGATGACAGGGACGGCGGCAACCATGCAGATCGAGGAAAACCTTGCTCTCGCGGCGCGGAGGGGAAAACGGCGGGGGCTCCGCTGGGGCGTTACCCGCGCGGAGCGCGAGGAGTACCGGGAGCGCCTCCGGATTCTCGAGCTCGGGCTGGAGGAGAGAATGACGGCCAAGGTAGGGCTTCTGTCCGGCGGACAACGGCAGGCGCTGACTCTCCTTATGGCGACGCTCCGGAAGCCGAAGCTGCTGCTTCTTGACGAGCACACGGCGGCGCTCGATCCGAAGACCGCGGAAAAGGTGCTGAATGCGACGGAAAAGGTCGTAGGGCAGGAGCATCTGACCACACTGATGATCACACACAACATGAGGGACGCGATTCATCACGGCAATCGTCTCATCATGATGAATGAGGGAAAAATCGCGCTGGATATCCGGGGCGAGGAGAAGAAAAATCTGACGGTGGAGGATCTGCTCCACAAATTCAGCGTGGCGACGGAGGAGGAGTTTTCCAATGATCAGGCGCTGCTGAGCAGATAGAGAGGGCGCATGAATCAGAATCACGGAGTCCGGCGGGACGGGCTTGCCGGCGCACTGCTGACGCTTGTCGGGGGCATGAGCTGGGGAGCCTCCGGAACGATGGGACAATATCTGTTCCATCATGAGCATATGGACAGCCGGTGGCTGGTGCCGATTCGTCTGGGCTGTGCGGGGGTGATTCTGTTTGTCTGGTGCTTTCTGCGGGAGAGGGAGCTGTTGTTTCGGCCGTGGAAAAACCGCCGGGACCGGGCGCATCTCCTGATTTATGGAATTCTTGGCGTCACATTCTGTCAGTTCACGTATTTTCTAACCATTCAATTTTCCACGGCGGTGATCGGAACCATTATGCAGGAGCTTTCGCCGGCCCTGATTCTGGCGGTGACCTGCGTGATCCGGCGGCGCAGGCCGGAACGGTTCGAGCTCATCAGCATCCTGCTGGCGCTGGCCGGCGTTCTGCTGATCACGACGCACGGGAGCTTCGGAGCCCTCCGCATTCCGGCGGCAGCGCTGACGGCGGGGCTGATCAGCGTATGCTGCGTCACTGTTTACAACATGGAGCCGATTGTCGGAGAATACCCGGTCACCGTGCTCCAGACATGGGCGTTTCTTCTCGGGAGCGCGGTGACGGCACTGCTTTTCCGTCCGTGGCGCGCGGCGTATACTCCTACGGCGGCGGGCCTTTTCGGGATTGCATTTGTCGTACTTGTAGGCAATGTTCTCGCCTTTACGGTCTATATGAAAGGCGTGCAGATGATCGGCCCGCAGAAAGGGATTCTTTACGGCTTTTCGGAGCCGGTCACGGCGGCCCTTATCGGGACACTGTTTCTCGGCAATCCGTTCACGGGCTGGGACGCGGCGGGCTTTGCCTGCATCTTCGCGATGATGGCGATCATTTCCGCGAAGCCGCAGGAAACAATTTCTTGAAAAGCCTGTGCTGCTCGCATATACTTACTTCAGGTCAGATCACAGGCAAATAATTGCGGCGCGTGCTTCGCACTAAAGTGCTTCGGCATGGAGGATTGTTATGAAGAAGTTTCTGGGGGAATTCAGAGAGTTTGCTCTGAAAGGCAACGTCATGGACATGGCGGTCGGCGTGATCATCGGCGGCGCGTTTCAGTCCATCATCACGGCGCTGATTGAAAATATCATCAATCCGCTGATCGGACTGGTGTTTCAGACCGATTTCAGCAATGTCGCCATCAAAATGACGGACAACGTTTCGCTGGGAATCGGCGCGTTTATCTCTGCGGTTATCAATTTTATCCTGATGGCGTTTGTTCTGTTCTGTATCGTAAAGGCCATCAATTCGGTCAAGGCGAGAGCGGAGAAGCTGCAGAAGAAAGAGGCGGCAGCGGCCGCTCCGGCAGGTCCCACGACGGAGCAGCTTCTCGCGGATATTTTGAAAACTCTGAAAGAGAAGAAATAAGACGCAGTGGCGGGGACGGCAGTGACAGGCTGTCCGATGCGGCCTCCGTGAGCGCAGGAAAAAGCGGATCCGCCTGTATTAATTTTGAAAAGAACGCCCGTCAGGGAACGCCGATCCGGCGCCTCTGGCGGGCGTTTTCAGAATCCGTAGTCTGTATCAGCGCCCCACATGTACGGCGCCGGTCTGCCGGATTCCCATGACATAGATGTTTTCCCGACCGAAGAAGTCGGTCATGAAATCGACGTATTCCGCTGTGTGCTCTTTCGGAATAACGGCCATGATGACGCCGGCGAAGCCGCCGCCGTGGATGCGGGCGACGCCTTTTCCGATCCGGCCGGTAAAGATCTGGGTGAGAGCAAGGGCGAGCGGAATGGACTGCTCGGAGCTGTCATTGATGCAGTAGACGTTCTGCAGCCAGTCCCATGAGGAGCGGCCCGATTCCTCAATAATGGAGAGAAGCTGCTTCGCATCCCCCCGGGTCAGAGCGGCGGCCGCCTGATCCACGCGGCGGCACTCTTCAAAGTAATGAAGCGCTCGGAGAATGGCGCGGTCGTTGCCAAGCTTTTTCCGGATGGCGGGAAGACCGGCGAGGAGCGCTTCCTCACTGGCGCCGCAGAGATTGTCTGCCCCGAGCTCGTGAGCGACGGAGCGCATTTCGAGCGGGATGGAGGAGTATTCCGCGCTGAGATCCGCGTGCCCCTTTCCCGTGTTGATGATGACTTCATCATAGCCGATCTGGTCAAAGTCAAAATCCACTTTTTTACACTGCACGCCGTCGGAGAAGTCGAGGAGTATCGTTCCGCCGGCGGCGCAGGCCATCTGATCCATGAGGCCGGAGGCCTTGTTCCAGAAGTGGTTTTCCGCATACTGCCCCATGCGGGCATAGTGCGCGCAGTCAATGACGCCGTCGTTGAAGAAAAAGTTTACGATGGAACAGACCAGCATTTCAAACGAGGCAGAGGAGCTTACGCCGGCGGCGCTGATGACCTCCGTGGAGACATAGGCGTTGAAGCCGCCGATCCGGTAGCCGAAACGGATGGCCGCGGTCATGATGCCGCCGACGAGAGAGATGCTGCCCTGATTCTTCGGTACTTCATCGAGCTTTGCCGTGTCGACGACGATCGGCCGGTCATAGCCTTCGCTGATGATGGTGATGACGGTGCCGTCCGTTTTTGCCGCGGCAGCGATGGTGTCCAGCGAGATGCTGGCGGCGAGAATCCGGCCCCCGTTGTGGTCGGTGTGGTTGCCGATGATTTCCGTGCGTCCCGGCGCAGTGAAAAACTCGGGCTCGGCTTTGCCGAATTGCTTTTCGAATGCGGCGGCGAGGTTTTCGTAGCGGGTTTCAGCTCTTTCGGCATCCGCACCGTAAATGCATCCCAGAGCTTCTTTGGAAGGAAGTGTCATAGCGTTGTTCTCCTTGCAGATATGTGAATGAGCACTATACTGCTACCTATTATACGTTGTTTTGCTGCGTTCGGTTATCTGCAAAAATCATTCTTTTGCGCAAATTCGACCATATTTGAGACGGGAGTTTGAAATGAGTTCTGAAACAGCTCATGAAATGGAGCTTATCAATGCGCTGCATCGGCAGGGAGAGGCGTCGTATCCGTTCCACATGCCGGGGCACAAGAGGCGCGCGGCGGGGCTTCTCCCGGAGGAGCTGCCGTACCGGATCGATTTTACGGAGATTCCGGGCACCGATAATCTTCATGAGGCGGACGGCATCCTGCGGGCTGCCATGGAACGGACGGCGCGGCTCTGCGGGGTGCCGTGGAGCCGTTACCTTGTGAACGGGAGCACCTGCGGGAACCTCGCGGCCATTGCGGCGGCGGTTCGGCCGGGGGGCGAGCTGATTGCCGCGCGGAACTGCCATCGCTCGATCTGGCATGCCGCGGAGCTCCTTGATCTTGCGGTGCATGTTGCCGAGCCGCCCGAGGATGCGGAATTTCATGTGTCCGGATCGGTGAACCCCGGGGAGGTGCAGCGGCTCCTCGTCCGTTTCCCGAAGACGGAGGCGGTTGTTCTTACAAGCCCGACCTACGAGGGCGTGCTCTCGGACGTCCATGCCGCCGCGGAGCTCTGCCACGAGAGGGGGATTCCCCTGATCGTGGATGAGGCGCACGGGGCGCATCTGGGACTGTGTTTTCCGGGGGGAGGACGCTCCTGTGACTACGGATTTCCGGACAGCGCCTCGCATCAGGGAGCGGATGTGGTTATTCAGAGCGCACACAAGACGCTGCCAGGCCTTACGCAGACCGCATGGCTCCATCTTTGCAGCGAACGCTTTCTGAGCCCTGCGAAGCTGGAGCATCAGCTCGATATTTTCGAGACGAGCTCGCCGTCTTATCCGCTGCTTTGCTCGCTGGACAGCTGCACCGGCTTTCTCCTGCGGGAGGGACGGGGCCTCTTTGAGCGCTGGGAACGGGCGCTTCGGAACTTCCATGAAGAAGCGAAAAAATTCCGGCGGCTGCGTGTGCTCTGCTGCGGCGGAGACAGCAGAGAACGACACGGCTTTTTCGGCTTTGACCCCTCCAAGCTCTATATCAGCGGGCGGGGTGCGGGGCTTACCGGTGCGGAGCTGGCGGCCTGCCTGCGGGAGCGTTTTCATTTTGAAATGGAAATGACCTGCGGGGACTGTGTGCTCGCAATGACAAGTCCGATGGACAGCCCGGAGGCGCTTGCCGCGCTTGCGGCGGCTCTGCGCAGGGTTGACGATGACGGGGGCGATGCGGTATCCGCGTATCGGCCCGGCGCCGGTTTCGCCTCCTCTTGTTCCGACGGGAGAATGTCCGCGGCAGTGGGAGAAACAGTGCCGGAAATCACGGAAATGGAGCTTTCTGTGCTGAAAGAGGCCGTGCCCGGACAGCGCTTCCGGCGTTTTCGGCCGGCATTGGAGCAGCCGGCGGAGAGGGTTTCTCTCTCCGCTGCGCAGGGCCGGCAGAGCGGAGAATATCTGTGGTGCTACCCGCCGGGCGTCCCGATTCTTCTGCCGGGCGAGGAGATCAGTGAAGCAAGGCTGTCCTCCATCCGGCGCCTTGCGGTTGCGGGGACGGAATTTCACCGTGCGGGGAGAGCGGAGCAGATGAAGAAAAAACAGGAGCTTCAATGAATGGAAAGGCAGGGGCTATAATGTGAGTATCGATATCGTGCCAAACGGATATTCCACCGGTATTTTTTATGCCGGATGAAGCGGTTGCAGAGAGGAGGAAAAGTATGAACGAGATCATCAAAGCCATGGAGGAGCGCAGGAGCATCCGGAAATTCAAGCCGGATATGCCGGAGAAAAAGGATATTGATCAGATCATCGAGGCGGGCCTCTATGCGGCGAGCGCAAAAGGCAGGTAGTCGGTGACCACGGTGGCGGTCACGAACCGGGAGCTTCGGGACCGGCTGTCGGCGGACAACTGCAGGATCGGCGGCTGGAAGCCCGATTTCGATCCGTTTTACGGTGCGCCGGTGATTCTGGTTGTCCTTGCGGAAAAGGACTGGGCGAACCGGGTGTTTTACGTGGAGTGAGCCGCGCGCGGGGAGGGGCGGCTGCGCCCATGGGGATAAGTCCTTTGCACTGCTTCGCCGCCGGTGGCAGCGAAACAGTCCTGTCAGATGTCAGAATGTCCGCTCGTACAAGTACGGCGTCCATTCTGCCGCCTGACAGAGGACGTATGCGAAACATGCTTCGACTTTTTACAGGACAAAACCCGCAGGGCTTTGCTTTATGATATACTTATCCCAGTCGCCGGGGGTTCGGCGGCAGTGTGATTTTCTTCAGGGAACAAGGGATGAATACACAGGATCTTATCGATGCCGGCGGAGAAATTCTGAATGCAGTCACCGATGCCGTTACGCGAAATGATTACAGTCAGCTGAACAGCACGCTCCGGGAGCGTGTGAATGATGTTGCCCGCAGCGTATATCCGCGGAGCGAGGCGCAGAAAAACACAGAGGACTGGAAAAAACGCTATGAAGAGCAGCATAAGGGCGGAAAGCAGCAGCGCTTCCGTCAGGACTACCGCACGGCTTATCGCTCCTCTGCCTCTTCTTTCCCGTCGGCGTACGGGGACGGGCGGACCGGGGTGCCCGCGGCTTCTCCGGGCGGCTTTTTTATTCAGAAATCGCCCGGCCGCACCAAGGGAATCGTGTATTTTGTTCTGGGGCTTCTGTGGGCGATTGTCAGCGCTCCGCTCGCGGTCTTCATGCTTATGCTCGCCGTGGGATTTCTGGCGGCGCACAATTCAGCCGGCATCATCGCCTCTCTGATCGCGGCCGGGGTGTCCGCCGGGGGACTGGCAGGCTCCATCGCTCTTATGATAAAGGGAAACCGGGAACGGATTCTTGTAGATCACTATTATCTCTATGGAAAGCTGCTGGAAAAGAAAGAATTTTTCAGCATCCGGGAATTTGCTTCACGGGCCGGGATCGCGGAGAAAAAGCTCCGTGCGGAGCTCGCGCAGATGATCCGGCGGGGCTATCTTCCGAAAGCCCGCATGGATGCGGGAGAGACGACGCTTATGCTGACGGACAGCGCCTATGCGCAGTACCGGAGTGCAGAGGAGAGCCGCGCGGCGCGGGAGCAGCAGGCCCGCGAGAAGCAGCAGAAAGAACAGCAAATCTACGGAGAGCTTCCTGCGGAGGCCGCGGCCGTTCTGAAAGAGGGGGGCGAGTATATCCGCTCCGTCCGGGAGGCCAACGACCGTATCCCTGACAATCAGGAAATGTCGGAGAAGCTCTATCGTCTTGAAAATATTATGAACCGCATTTTCGCGCAGGTGCGAAAGCACCCGGCGAGCGCGGGCGAGCTCCGCCGCCTGATGGACTACTATCTGCCGACCACGGCAAAGCTGCTGGGGGCCTACGTGGAGCTGGACAAGCAGCCGGAGGTCACCAACGTGGTAAAGACACGGCATGAAATCGAACAGGCGATGGATACGATCAACGACGCGTTCGAGAAGCTTCTCGACAGCCTGTTTCAGGATCTGGCGTGGGATATTTCGTCGGATATTTCCGTGATGAAAACGATGCTGGCACAGGACGGTCTGACTCCCGGGAAAATGACTTCTTCGGAGAAAGAGCCGGTCCCGGTGCCGTTTGGAGCTTCGGAGCAGAAAGCGGAGGCTTCTGCTCTGCATATGGAGGCCGACACCGACGGTTCGGCGGCGGAGCGCTGAGCACGCACGGACAGCGGTGCAGCTGCCGCAGCGCTGTGAAAATGATTTTCCGGGAAGGAGACGAAAAATGACGGAAGAGTTTAAGGAATTTGAGGAACAGGCCCCCACGCTGGAATTCGGGACTGCGCCGCAGGAGGAGCAGAAACCGGCCGCGCAGGAAATCGTCAGGGCGACGCCGGAAACGATGCTGAAAGATGCGGAGTCTGTTCTCTCAAAAACGGAGCTCGCGCAGGTCGACGCCTTTGTGAAGCAGATTGATATCGCCAATTCGGCGGCGATCATGAACTACGGCGCGGGAACGCAGAAAAAGCTCGCGGATTTCTCGGAGAGAGCGCTGGACAACGTCCGGACAAAGGACATGGGCGAGACGGGCGAGATGCTGACCCAGCTTATCACACAGCTCAAGGATTTCAATGTGGACGGGGAGCAGAAAGGCTTCATGGGGCTGTTCCGCAAGGCGGGGAACCGGGCGGAGGAGCTGCGCGCCAGATACAGCAAGGTCGAGACCAACGTCACCACGATTTCCACGGAACTGGAAAAACATCAGGTCACGCTTCTCAAGGATGTGGAAGTGCTCGACCGCATGTATGAAATGAATCTCAATTATTTCAAGGAGATGACCATGTATGTCCTTGCGGGCAAAAAAAAGCTCGCGGAGGTGCGCACCGGGAAGCTCGTGGAGCTCCAGAACAAGGCTGCGCAGACAGGGCTTGCGGAGGATGCGCAGGCGGCAAAGGATCTGGCGGCGCAGTGCGATCGCTTCGAGAAAAAAATCTATGATCTTGAGCTGACGCGGACGATCGCGATGCAGACGGCTCCCCAGATCCGTATGGTGCAGAATTCCGACACCATGATGGCGGAGAAAATTCAGTCCACGATCGTCAATACGATTCCGCTCTGGAAAAATCAGATGGTTATTGCCATGGGCGTGGAGCACGCGACACAGGCGGCCCGCGCAGAGCGGCAGGTCAACGATATGACCAACGAACTGCTGAAAAAGAACGCGGCGGCGCTGAAAGTCGCCACGGTGGAGAGCGCAAAGGAGGCGGAGCGCGGTATCGT
The DNA here is from genome assembly GCF_900625025.1 of Lachnoclostridium sp. Marseille-P6806. Lineage (GTDB taxonomy): Bacteria > Bacillota > Clostridia > Lachnospirales > Lachnospiraceae > CAG-791. The sequence continues at coordinate 181,581 of NZ_LR130577.1, read as the reverse complement.
CGATATTGAGACGCTGCGCCAGACCAATGAGACGCTGATCTCGGCGATGGACGAGGTCATCACGATCCAGAAAGAGGGCAAGCAGAAGCGTCACGACGCCGAGCTTGAGCTTGCGGATATCGAAAATCAGCTCAAGGCCAAGCTCCTTGAAGCGGCGAGAGGGTGATCTGATTCGGGAATGATCTGCTTTATGCCGGTGATTGCAGCCGCAAAGCGGCTCGGCACTCTGCACCCCGACGCAGGGTGCATGCGGCGCGCGCCTCGCACAAAGTGCTTCGGCATGGGGAATGACAGGAATGAGCAGCAAAAAAGTGGTTATGGTCGTCGACGCGCAGGGAGGCGGCCTCGGCAAACAGCTTATCACAGCGATCAGAAAAGCATTGTCTGATATTGATATTCAGATTCTGGCGGTCGGAACAAATTCAACGGCTACCGGCGCCATGCTGAAAGCGGGTGCGGACGAGGCGGCGACGGGGGAGAATGCCGCCCGTGTCGCGAGCAGAAAGGCAGATGTTATCATCGGTCCGGTCGGGATGGTGATCGCCGATGCCATGCTGGGGGAAATCACCCCGATGATTGCCTGCACGATTGCACAGGCGGCGGCAAAGCGGATTATGATACCGTTCAGCAGCTGTGACAATTATATCGCGGGGGTGTCGGATTTCAGCACCGGCCGTCTGATGGCGGAGGCTGTGCAGCAGCTCAGAATTTATCTGACCGAGGAATGATTGCACAGGATAAAGGAGAGAGATGACGGATTATGAAAAAGCCGTTGTTCTCTGGCGTCAAAAAAACATACAGAACGATGCGGAGCTTGCGGAAGCGCTAAGCAGTCACAGCATTGTGTTTGCCTATCATTCCGGCAAAATAGAGAATGACCGCATTACGTATCATGATACCAGAGAGATTTTTGATCATGACGGCGTCACCTCCTACACCGGGGATCTGCGGACTCTTTTTGAAATTCAGAATGCCAAAAATGCCAATGAGCTGTTTCTCGTATCATTCCGTGACAAGCGTCCTATGAACGAGGCTTTTATCAGGGAGCTGCATCAGGTGCTGACGCAGGCAAGCTATGACACCCGCCGGTGGCAGATGGGTGAACGCCCGGGCGAGTATAAGCATCATGATTATGTGACCGGCAGGGAAGAAATCGGTGCGGCCCCGGAGGATGTGCCGGAAGAGATGGATGAGCTGCTCGCAGAGCTGCAGGATGTTTCGGAGGAAAATGCACTGACGGCTGCGGCGTATTTCCACGCAAAGTTTGAGAACATCCACCCTTTTGCCGACGGCAACGGCAGATGCGGCCGTCTTGCCATGAACTATTTTCTTGTTCTTCATAATCACCCTCCCATTGTGATTCATGAAGAGGACCGAAAGGCATATTATACGGCGCTGGAAGAGTGGGATACTCATCAGGAACTGACTCCCTTATGTGCGTTTCTGAAAGAGCAGACCGCAAAGACATGGGAAAAGCAGGTCGGGCGCGCCGAACGGCGAAAACGGGGCTGAAGCAGGTGCGGGAGAAGTCCGACGGACATTGACAAACCCCGGAGCTCGTATGTATTATTAAAAAGCAGCGGAACAGTGCCGCAACATGTATCAGAAATCTGTTTGTATAAAGAAAAGAGGTAATTCCTATGAAGCACATCGAGACTCTGAATACCCGTGACCTTGCGGCGAGCCTGCAGAACGGCGGCTGCGGCGAGTGCCAGACTTCCTGCCAGAGCGCCTGCAAGACGAGCTGCGGCATTGCGAATCAGCAGTGCGAGAAGTGTATGGAGGACTGAGGGATTTCCTGACGGCACAGAGTATTTACCATACGTGTACAGCAGACTGCCATATCCTCGGGATGGTTGTATTCCGGGGACATGGCAGTCTGTTGCTGTGTGGCTTTGCGGCTGTCGTTTTCATGTCTGCTGCTTTCATCCGAAGCGTTCATCAGAGAAAGAGGAATTTTGCATTTTATGATCCATCAGTATAAGCTGAACGGCTACAATATTGTTCTCGACGTATTCAGCGGCAGCGTGCATGTCGTTGACGATATGTCCTATGACGCCATTGCGCTCCTTGATGCGGGGAAGACCGAGGAAGAGACAAAGACGCAGCTTCTCTCGGCGCTCAGCCGCTACAACAGCGCGATCCCGGAGGGAGAGGAGAAGTACGGTGAGCAGGATCCGGAGGAGGTTCTTGCCGAGATCGCACGGATCCGGGAACAGGGGAAGCTGTTCACGGAGGATATTTATGAACCGGAGGCCTTTGATTTTAAGAAGCGGAGCACCGTTGTCAAGGCGCTCTGCCTCCATGTCGCGCACACCTGCAATCTGAACTGCAACTACTGCTTTGCCGCGCAGGGAAAGTTTCACGGGCAGGCAGGGGTGATGCGCTTCGAGACCGGCAAACGGGCGCTTGATTTTCTGATTGAAAATTCCGGGACACGCCGCAATCTTGAGGTTGATTTCTTCGGCGGCGAGCCCCTGATGAACTTTGAGGTCTGCAGGGAATTGGTCGCCTATGCGCGCTCCGTTGAACGGGAGCACAACAAGAACTTCCGCTTTACGCTTACGACGAACGGAATCGGCATCACGGACGAGGTGATCGAGTGGGCAAACCGTGAGTGCGGCAATGTCGTCCTGTCCCTCGACGGACGGAAAGAAGTCAATGACCGCTTCCGCAGGGATATCTCCGGAAAAGGAAGCTACGATACGATCGTGCCGAAGTTTCAGAAGCTCGTTGCGGCCCGCGGCGGCAAAAATTACTACATGAGAGGGACATTCACGCATTACAATCCGGATTTTACGGAGGACCTCTTCCACATGGCGGACGATCTGGGCTTCACCGAGCTCTCCATGGAGCCGGTGGTGGCAAAGGAGGGGGACCCCTCGGCGCTGACCGCGGAGGACCTCGCGATCGTTTCGGAGCAGTATGAGCTGCTGGCAAAGGATATGCTCCGCAGGAAGAAAGAGGGCAGACCGATCACGTTTTATCACTATATGCTCGATCTGTCCGGCGGGCCCTGCGTCTATAAGAGAATCTCCGGCTGCGGCTCCGGAACGGAGTACATGGCGGTCACGCCGTGGGGGGACCTGTATCCCTGCCATCAGTTTGTCGGCGAGGAGGCGTACCGGCTGGGGGATATCTGGAACGGCGTCACGAACACGGCGCTCCGGGACGAGTTCAAGCTCTGCAATGTCTATGCCCGTCCCGACTGTAAGGACTGCTGGGCGAAGCTCTACTGCTCCGGCGGCTGCGCGGCCAACGCGATGCACGCGACCGGTGATATTCACGGGGTGTACCGGCAGGGCTGCGACCTGTTCCGCAAACGTATGGAATGTGCGATCATGATGAAAGCGGCGGAGAGCCGCTGAAAGGCTGAGATAAGGCGGATCGGGTTGGATACCCGGTCCGTTTCACGTATAATAAAAAACAAATGTCAGCTGTTTTGAAAGGAGATCGGTATGGATATTCAGAAAATCTGCGGACACTGCGATCATACGCTGCTCAGGGTTGACAGCACATGGGAGCAGATTCAGACGCTCTGCGACGAGGGCGTGCAGTACCATGCGGCGAGCGTCTGCATTCCGCCCTGCTACGCGGCGGAGGCGGTGAAATATCTGAACGGGCGTCTTCCGGTTACGGTCGTGATCGGTTTTCCGAACGGGTACAGCACCACGGCGGCCAAGGTCTGCGAGGCGGAGGAGGCTGTCCGGAACGGCGTGAGCGATATCGACATGGTGATCAATGTATGCTATGTGAAAGACGGGCGCTTTGATCTTGTCGAGGAGGATATCCGCGCCGTGCGCGAGGCGACAAGGGGACATGTGCTCAAGGTCATCATCGAGTGCGCGCTTCTGACCGATGAGGAAAAAATCCGTCTGTGTGAGATCGTGACAAAGACGGGCTGCGATTATATCAAGACATCGACCGGCTTTGCCGTGCGCGGCGCGACGCCGGAGGATGTGAAGCTCCTCCGGGCGCATGTCGGGGTGGAGGTAAAGGTCAAGGCGGCCGGCGGAATCCATACGCTGGAGGAGGCGGAGCTCTACATGAGCCTCGGCGCGGAGCGTCTGGGAACCAGCTCCATCATCAAAGAGGTGGTCCGTCTGCAGGATATCGAGGGCTTCCTGCAGACGAACACCAATATTGACAGGGGCTGGGACCCGCAGCTGTAAGGCGTCAGTCGTCCACGTCGAAGCTTTCGAGCGCGCTGCTTTTCTTCGCCGGCCGGATATCGCCGTGCCGCACCTGCGTCATGGTGAGGAGAGCCGCAGCGGAGAAGAGGAGCGCATAGGGGAAGAGCGTCCGATAGGACACATGCTCCAGCAAAAAACCGGAGAACACCGGCGTAAAGATCTGCGCTGCCATGGAGAATGTGTAATAGGTTCCCGTAAATTTGCCGATGTCCGCGCCGCGGCTCATTTCGACGACCATCGGGTAGGAGTTGACGTTGATCGCGGCCCAGCCGATGCCGATGAGGCCGAAGAGGAAATTCAGCCAGAACGCGTATTCCGTGACAAAGGCCGCCGTCATATAGCACAGAAGCATGAGGACGATTCCGATTAGGATCGTCCTTTTTCGTCCGATCCGGCTGGAAATATGGCCGATCGGGATATAGGAGGCCACTGCGGCGAGCGTCGCCACGAGCAGGCAGCTCGCGTAGCCGCCGTTCCGCATCTGCCATACGTTCTCCGCATAGCGGGAGAATGCGGTCGTCACCGCGTTGTAGGCGGTGAACCAGAGGAAGATGGAGAGAAGCAGGAATATCATGCTCCGCTTCACATCAGCCGGCATAGCCGCGGCGGGACGGGTGCCTGCACGGTCCTTTCCCGCTTTCTGCGGGGAAGCGGCTGTGCCTTTGGCGGAGCCGGCGTCTTCGATAGTCTGTACTTCCGTATCCTCGGGATGCGCCTGCCGGTAAAGGCGGATCTCCTCGTTGACCTGCTGCTTTACGCGGTGCTCACGGATGGTCAGAAGAAGCACGGCGACAGCAACAACCATCAGCAGCGCGACGCTGCCAAAGAGGGGAAGATAGTCGGTGCGGCCGGTGGAGGAGAGCGTTCTGCCGGAAAGAAGACGGATCATGACAAGGGCGTAGACCGCGCCGACGGTGCCCATCAGATTGATGACGGCGTTTGCCTTGGAGCGCAGAACATTCGGCGTGAGATCCGGCATCAGGGCGACGGCGGGGGAGCGGTACAGTCCCATGGAGATCAGCGCGCCGAAGAGGACGATGAGAAACAGCGGAAGACTGGCGGCCCGGTCGGCCAGAGCGATCAGGATATAGAACGAGACAGCCAGAACCGTACCTGCGGCGATAAACGGCATGCGGCGGCCCAATTTTGTATCGACCCGGTCCGAGATGCTGCCGAGGAGGGGAAGAAGAAAGAGGGCGAGGACATTGTCCATTGCCATGAGGCTTCCGGTGACGGTTTCTTTCAGCCCGAACGTATTCTGCAGCATCAGGGGAATGATGTTGTCGTAGGTCTGCCAGAAAGCGGAGATCGAAAGAAAGGCAAGTCCGATGAGAATGGTGCGCCGGTAATTGAGCTTCATGAGAATGAAAACCTCCGTATGGGCATATGAGTGAAAAGAGAAAAAAGTGCCGGACGCGCTCCTTTCCTCAGGCCGTACGGCACTCTGTGCCGAGCGCGCGCAGAATGGTTTCCGCCGCGAAGCCGAAGCCGTCGACCGTCCCGAGATCTCTGCCCTTTTCGACGCCGCAGCCGTACATCAGAAGCGGAACATATTCGCGGGTATGATCCGTATGGGCGGAAAAGGACGGATCGCAGCCGTGATCGGCGGAAATGACCAGCAGATCATCCTCGCACATGCTGTCCATAAAAATCGAGAGCCATGCATCGAAGTCCGTGACCGCCTGCGCGTAGCCGTCGATGTTTCTGCGGTGGCCGTAGAGCATGTCGAAGTCCACAAGATTGACAAAGCAAAGGCCGCTCCAGTCGTTCCGCGCTGCAATCTCATCGGTGGTGATGAGGCCGTCCAGATTTCCGGTGGTCCGATGCGATTCGGTGAGGCCCTGTCCGTTGAAGATATCGCCGATTTTTCCGACGCCGATTACGTCCCTGCCGGCATCCCGGAGGATATCCAGCATGGTCGGAGCCGGGGGCGAGAGTGCGTAGTCGTGCCGCCGCTCCGTGCGGCGGAAGCTCTTCCGGTCGGTACCCTCAAAGGGGCGGGCAATGACGCGGCCGACGGCGAGATCGCCCGTCAGCATATTCCGTGCGATTTCACAGCAGCGATACAGCTCTTCGACCGGAATCTGACTCTCATTCGCCGCGATCTGAAAGACGCTGTCGGCGCTGGTGTAGACGATCAGCGCATTTTCTCTCAGCGCCTGTTCCCCGTACTCCTCGATCACCTTTGTGCCAGAATAGGGGCGGTTCACGATACAGCGGTGTCCGACCGCCTTTTCAAAGGCGGCGATGAAGTCCGCGGGAAAGCCCTCCGGGAAGACGGGCATGGGCTTTGCGCTGACAAGACCTGCGAGCTCCCAGTGGCCGATGATGGTGTCTTTTCCGGCGGAGAGCTCCCGGAGACGTCCGTAGGAGCCGGCACATTCGCCGGACAGGGCGTCCAGAAAGGCCGGCTGCGCCTCCTCGGTGCCCTCAATGGCAAAGAGGCCGAGCCGCGCGAGATTCGGACAGAACAGACGCGGACTCCCCGAGACTGCACGGAGAGTATCGGAGCCCTCGTCCCCGAACGCGGCGGCGTCCGGGGCGGCGCCGATGCCGAAGCTGTCCATGATCATGAAAAAAACGCGTTTTGCGGTGGAAATATCTGATTTCATACGTTTTACAGAATGTGAATGCTGCCCAGAAGCGGAACCTCTTTTTTCTGCCCCTGCGCTGCGCCGATGATCGCGATAATCCAGCAGACAAAAACAAAGATTCTGCAGATCCAGCCGATGACCGGAACAAGGCCGACCAGTCCGAAGAGATTGATGACGAGGGACTGATTCAGATGAAAGCGCAGATACGGATCGTTCCGGTCCCCGGCAAGAAAGGCGATCAGAAGACCGATCCATGTAATATAGGCGACAATGCCAAATGACGTACTATTGGAAGAAACGGGAGCGCCGTTTTCGCTCATGACCTCACCCTCCACATGCTCATAATGTGTTTTTGCTTCTTCTGCGCGGCGGTTGCCGTCAGGCGCTTCTGCCGCGCCGTCCTGCGCCGGTGCGTCCTCGCCGGAAGTCCCTGCGGCGCTGCCCTGCGGCTGCTCATCCGTCTTGGGAGCGGCGGCTTCTGCCTCGGCTGCGGTCTCATCCTTTACGGCGGTTTCTTTCTTTTCAGCAGCGAAAGGGGCGCCGCAGTTCGCACAGAATTTTACGTCATCTTCGGCAGGGGCGCCGCATTGATTACAGAGCTTCATAATGATTTCCTCCTGTTTCGGGTGCTGTGGTGGACGGTTCCGGATACTGCTGTCTTTTATAGTACCATATCCCGGCCATGATAAACAGCGCCGAGGAGCAGATGGAAAGCAGCGCGCCGGCGCGGAATCCCGGCGTGCGGTAACGGAATTCGATGCGGTGCTCTCCCGCGGGGACAAGGAGCAGCATCATGCCTGCGGAATCGAGAATTTCCGTCTCCGTGCCGTCGATGTATGCCGTCCAGCCCTCGTCATTCGGCACGCTGAAATAGACGGCGCGGTTCTGCTCATAATCGGCGGTGCAGGAAAAGCCGCCCGTGCTCCGGGTAAAGTCCGATACCGCGTTTTCGGCGTTGCGCGCGCAGTAATCGAAGATGGAGCGTTCGAAATCGGTTTCCGCGACGCTCCGCAGGGGAGCGAAGTCTGCCGCCTCTTCCTCCTTATCCGGGTCGATGACGGCGCAGTCCAGCATCGCGATCCCGCGCAGGCTGAGGTCAAGACAGCGGAGCTCCTCACGGGAGATGGTGTTCTGCACGGCGTAGCCGATGAGAGAGGCGGGGAGACTGACAATATAGTAGGTCTTTCCGCGGATCTCCAGAGTTTCAAGAGCGGAGGCGGGATCCGAAACGGAATCCGAGAGAAGGTATCCCGCGCCGAGGAGCTCGCGCAGCCCGGGAACCTGTGTGACGTCCATCCGCAGGGTGGGGGAGTAGTAGTCAAAGACCTCGTCAAAGCGGGTGACGGCGTGGGAAACCGTGGAGGAAAAGCTGCCGGTTCCGGCGGCCTCCCCGGTGAGCGTAAGGACGTTGTCATTCGTCGTGTACCGGTACTGCGGATTGTGCACACGGAGCTCCGTGCCCAGAAGATAATCCGTGAGATATGTCTCCGGCGCCTGATCCTCCCGCAGATAAAAGCGGATGGAAAGAAAGGTGGTGACGAGGGCAGAGAGCGAGATTCCTATGGTGAGGAACCGTATTCCGGCGGCCCGGTGCTTCGGAAGCATGCGCAGGAAAATCGCGGCGGCGCAGATTCCGAGGGCGGCGATCACCGAGAACAGGGTGAGCCGCAGGCTGTGGTACACGAGGGTTTCCGGCCAGAAGCTTCCGGGGAGCCGCATGAAGCGCGCGGCAAGATACAGGAGCAGTATGAGGAGAAGATTGACCGCGGCGGATGCCCGGACGGGATAATCCTCCGGCCGGCACAGCACCCGGACGGAGGCGAGGACGCACATCAGGGCGAGGGCGTACCACCAGCGCTTGTAATCCGCTGAAAACAGGGCGAAAGCCGAGGACAGGATCGGAACAAAGGAGCAGAGCAGGAGGAGGCCGAGCAGGGCGCTCAGACGGTCTCTCCGGCGCAGCATGTAGGCGAGCACAAGCGTCATGCCGATGAGAGGCAGGTAGCAGGAGGCCGAATCATAATTGAACGGAAAGATCGCGCTCTGATCCGACATGGCCTCGGCGGGCATGAGGAGGCCTTTCAGATACATAAGAGAAAAGCGGAACGGGTAAAAAAAGCTGTCCCTCGTGAGCGGGAAAAGCGAGAACGCCCGGGGACTGGAGCGGACATAGAGAATGCTGGGGACAAACAGAAAACCGGCCATGGAGACGCCGAGAACGCCGCTGGCCAGAAGACGAAGCGCGGCGCGGAGCTTTTCTGCCGGTCTTCGCCGGAAGCGCAGCAGAAAATAGAGCAGGAGAAAAAACACGTCCTGCACAAAGCAATAGTAATTATTGACGCAGTTCAGGGCGACGGCTGCGGAAAAAAGAAGAAAGCCGGGGAGCGTTCTGCGGCGCGGCGCGCCGCGGCCGGGGGAGAGACTCTGATCCCGTTCTCCCATAGCGCTTTCAAGAGCGATGAGGAGGAGAGGGAACAGAGCGGCCGCGTCGTGAAACTGATAGATCAGATTCACGCTCTGGAAGCCGCAGAATGCGTAGAGAACAGCGCCGAGCTGCGCAAAGCACCGGTTCTTTCGGGAGACAAAGCGTCGGAAATAGAGATAGGAGAACGCGCCGGCCGCGGTGTAGCGGAGAATATAGAGAGGGCCGGCAAGGTAGGGGATCGCGGGGGCGGGGAACGGTGCGATGAGCCAGAAAAACGGGCTCCCGAGACCGTAGAAAGAAAACCCCGGGATGAGGGCGGTGCCGAGATCCAGATTCCAGACCCAGCTGTCCCATCCGCCGGAGAACAGCGTGTTTCGCATGGCGGCAAAGAAAGGGAGCTGCTGGACGTTGAAGTCGTCGCTGAGCGAAAAGAAACCGCCGTTTTTCAAGATATACCAGCCGAAAGAGAGGGCGGAGAGGAGAGCGCAGAGCGCGGCCGTGCGGAGCAGACAGATATCGGAGGCCGGCCGCAGCGGACGCGGGGCCGGGCGCTTTGGATGTTGCGGCGAACGGTACATAGGCGAAAGCTCCATAAATTATTTATGCTTGACGGCTCTTATGATTCACGGTATATCCGTGCGGTCCGGGAGGCGGCGTCCGCGGGCGGCGGTGCAAAGCAGTGCGTCCGCGATCCGGGAGGCGCCGCGGCCGTCGGTGACGGTGCGCATGCGGGCGGACTGCGCTCTGCGGGCGTCGAGGCTTCCCGGCGCCGCCGCGGTATGAATCCAATGAAGAATCTCCGGGAGACCGGTGCAGCAGGGGACGGCGCCGAGCCGGTCAAACGCGGCGGCCTGTGTCTTCTGGTTGTCTGCCATACAGAAAGAAACGGCGGGCACGCCCACGGCGCAGAGCTCGCAGAGCGTCGTACCTGCGGCGGTTACGGCGAGGTCGCAGGAGGCCATGAGAGCCGCCATGTCCTCAACATTTTCGTGAAAGCAGAGGGAGGGAAAGCGCTCTGCGAGCGCCATAAGGCGGCTTCGGTGTATATTCCGCGCGCCGGAGACCATGTGAATGCAAAGCGGTGCGGAAAGGGCCCCGCCGGACAGTCTGCGGTCCGTATTTTTCCCGAAGCCGGCGGCGAGCGCCTCCGCGAGGCGTCCGGTTATGTCCAGAGGGTCTGTTCCGCCGGTGGTGATCAGAACGTCGCGCACGATCTCTCTTACATGGTACGCGGCGCCGGCTGCGGCAAATTCCGGCCGGAGCGGGGCGTACTGCGGACCGGCAAGGAGCTGTTCCGCGGAGCGGTAAAAGGCGGAGGGCGGCGCGGGGTCATAGTTTACGACGAGCGCCGCCGGGTAATCAAAGAGCATCAGATCATCGAGATAACAGACCGGGGCAAGCCCGGAGAGAAAACGCAGCCACTCCTCTGTCAGAGAATAGGAATCGACGAGGAGAAGCTCCGGAAGCTCCGGCCGCGCGTAGTCCGCGGCGTTTTCCTTTGGGGCGCGGTAATCTGTCCCGGTGATATACACGGGGAAACGGGAGGAAAACTGGCGGAGGAGGGCGGCGCTCTCTTCGTCGGAAACATAGAAAACGACCTCGGCACGATCCGTCAGCGCATCGGCGACGGTGAGACAGCGACGGAGATGTCCGGTTGCGATTTCGGCGTTGCCGTCGGTGCGGACGCCGATGCGGATCATAGGAAATCTCCTTCCTGCAGAGGCTTTCCGCGGAAAAGATCCCGGGCGGCCACGCGGCCGAGAACACGGCCGAGCTCTTTCGGAGGCAGGCCGTCCCCGGGGCGGATGGACCGGATGTTGTCCGTGGTGAGCGCTTCGCCCGCGCGGATATCCGCCACCACGAAGAGAGAGCGGACGCCGGAGCGCTCCGCCTCCTGCTGGGGCGTGAGAGCGTAGTCGGAGAGGCCGAGCGCTTTCTCGACAATGCGGATATCGGCTGCCATCCGCGCAAACTCCTCCGGCTCCATGGAGAATGCGCCATCCGGGCCGCCGTCGGCGCGCCGGAGAGTGAGGTGCTTTTCCACCATGCGGGCACCCAGCGCAACGGCAGCCACAGCGGCGGCGGAGCCGGGTGAATGGTCGGACAGTCCCGTAATCACCCCGTATTCCTTTGCGAGCGTGGGAATCATATTGAGATTCATATCTTCGTAGGGCGTGGGATAGGCGCTCACGCATTTCAGGAGAACGAGCCGGTCGTTGCCCTCGGCGAGACAGGTCTCGAGGGCAAGACGGATGTCGTCCGCCGTCGCGACGCCGGTCGCAAAAATGACGGGCTTTCCTTTCTGCGCGATCTCGCGGATGAGCGGAATGTCCGTAATTTCATAGGAAGCAATTTTGTAGGCCGGCATATTCATGTCTTCCATGAAGCGGACCGCAGTCGGATCAAAGGGGGAGGAAAAACAGTCGAGGCCGAGCGCGGCCGCCTCCTCGCAGAGCTTCGGCTGCCACTCCCACGGGGTATAGGCCTCCTCATAGAGGCGGTGCAGCGTGGTGCCGTCCCAGAGAGTCCCTCCCGTGATGCGGAAGCAGGGCTCGTCGCTGTCGAGCGTGATGGTGTCGGCGGTATAGGTCTGGAGCTTGATGGCGTCGGCTCCGGCCTCCTTTGCGGCGCGGAGGATTTCCAGAGCCCGGTCATAGCTTTGAAGATGGTTCGCGGACATCTCCGCGACGATGTACACCGGATCATCCTTTCCGATGTGGTGCGAGCCGATGCAGATCTGCCGGCGGGGTGCTTTGCTGAGCGTCATATGAGCTTGTCCTTTCAAAATCTTTCAGAGCGTTTCAAAGCGGCATTTCTGCAGATATTCCGCCGCGCCCCATGCTTCGCGCGCCGTGAGGACGGAGCCGTCGGCTTTGCCGATATAGACGGCGGGGAGCCCTTGTATGAACTGCGGGGCGAGGCAGAGCGTGTAGCCGCCCGCGAGGTCATAGACGACGCGGTCGCCGGGGCGGAGAGCGGGGGCGTCCGTCTCCTCAAAGAGGCGGTCGTATTCCATGCAGGTGTAGCCGCAGATCATCTGCCGCGGCACGATCTCCCGGTCATGATCGAGATAGACGGTGTGGTGAGGATAGCGCCGCCGCGTTACCTGCGGATTGAGATGGACGCGGCCCCCGTCGGTGACGGCGAAGACTTCGCCGCGGAGCCGCTTCACCTCCCGCACCGTGGTGACAAAGCTCGAGCAGCGGGAGACGAGAGAGACGCCCGGCTCGAGGATGAGCGTCGTGGCTTCCGGATTAAAGAAGCGGGACAGCTCGGAGGCAATGGCAGGAATATAGTCCCGAAAATCCGGTCTGCCGGGTACGCCGCCCCAGAAGCCGCCGCCCAGATCGACGTAGCTGAGTGTCAGGCCGAAAGCGTCCCGGAGCTCCCCGGCAAAGCGGGCGAGAGCGCGGAAGCCGGCGACAGAGCGGGTGTGCGTCGTGCAGTGGAGGTGGAGGCCGCAGATTTCGACATCCGGGAGCTTTCGGAGGCGGGCGATCACATCCGCGAGCCCGCCGTCCTCATAGCAGTAGCCGAAGCGGCTTGTCTCTTCACCCGACGACGTTTCCCCGGGGACGAGGCGGTGCATGTCGCAGTTGACGCGCAGACCGACACGGCGCACGGGAGCGTCCGCGCCGACCGGAGAGCTGTTTTCCAGATGCGCGATCTCCTTCTCGGAGTCCAGATTCACGAGTCCTCCGGCTCTGAGGATCGCATCCGAGACGGCGGCGTCCTTGATGGGACCGTTGTAAATCATCTGCGACGGCGCAAAGCCCGCGGCCCGCGCGATTTCGTACTCAAAGTCCGACACGATCTCCGCCCGGAGCCCCTGACCCTTAAGATGGGAGAGGAGCCACGGGAGGGAATTGGTCTTGACGGAATAGCCGACGGCGGCGTTTTTCCAGTGCGTCCGGAGAAGCTGCCGCAGAACGGCGACGTCCTCGTCGAGAACCGTCTCGCTGATGTAGTAGTAGGGAGTTTTCAAATTCTGCCTCTTTTCCGGCTGCCGTCCGGGCCCTGTATTTTTACGATTCCAAGTTACGCGTCTGAGGAATGCGCCGCATCGAACGCCGGATGGAGACGGCGGTATTTTTCCTCGGCGATGCGCCAGTCCTCCGGCGTGTCGATATCCTGTACCTCCTGCTCGCCCAGAATGAGCGGCGCGAGATCCTCGACATCGGTGGTGAGATCGCGGAGGAAAGCCTCCGTCCTGCAGCAGTAGAACTGGCCGCAGTCATGATAGAAGCGCTCGAGGTCCTGCGATCGCGCGTTCAGATATTCGGGGAAGCACCGGACAAGGCGTCCCTCCCGGATCACGACGGAGCGTTGGGGCGGATAGGAATAGGCGACGACCGGCATCACCGACTCGTGTGCGTCAAGAAGCGCCATGGCCTCCCGGAGACGCGCGGGGGTGAGGAACGGCGCAGTCGGATAGAGGCAGGCGAAGCGGTCAAAGCGCCGGCCCTCCTGCGCATACCGGTCCAGCACTTCGGCGATGACCTCATCGGTGGAGGCATAATCGCCGGCTGTTTTTTCTGAGCGGAGAAAGGGGACGGCTGCGCCGGAGCGCCGTGCGAGCGCCGCGATTTCCGCATTGTCGGTGGACACCATGACCTCGTCAAAAACGCCGGAGCAAAGGGCGGCTTCAATAGAATACAGCAGGATGGGCTTTCCGCAGAATTCCTGAATGTTTTTGCGCGGGATGCGCTTGCTGCCGCCGCGGGCGGTGATCATCGCGAGTGAGCTCATGCGGGGGTTCTCCTTTCTGGCAGCTCCTATTTTATCACACTCTCAGAAGCCCCGGAAACGCCGCAGATCCTCCGCCAGCATCCTTGTGCGCAGAGCGGCCCCCTCCTCGCTGCAGTGGTATACCGTGTCGTAGAAGTATTCCTCGGGGTACAGATAGGCCGCGGGATCGCTGATGTAAGGGATGCCGGCGGCGCTCTCCTCATTGGCCGCGAGCGCGCGCAGGTCCTCCGCGGTGCCGACGAGCGCTTTGTCAAGAAGCGGCGGCGCGGTGAAGACGAGCTGTGCGCCGTGTTTTTCGACAAAGCGCCGGTAACGCCGCAGATACCGGGCGGTGTCGTCCGCGATGCGGCTGTCGGTCACATCCTGCGGATTAGCGTTCTCCGCGTCGGGATCGTAGTGCAGGGAGCCGGAGGGGCGGGAGAGAATCAGGCGGCCCTCTTCATCAAAGAGCGTTCCGCGGATGTCCTCGCCGGGATCCGCGGCATACTGCGCCTTTTTCTCCCGGAATGTTCCGAGATAGCCGATGAGCTGCGGCCAGATCCGCAGCGGGATATGGCGGTACATGGACAGGTGACTGTCAAAGCCGGACAGCACCATATCGGGGCCGACGGTATCAAAATTATCCTCTTTGTTCCAGCCGTACTCGTAGGCGGCGATGACGATGTCGCCGGGGCCGATGTTCGCTTTGGAGAGCTCCGTGGGGATCACGTCGCCGAAGCTGGCATACAGGCCCAGATTCACGACCGGAAGACCGGTTTCCTCCTCGAGCAGCGCCTCGTCTATGCCGTAGGTAGCGCTGCTCCCCCCGAGAATGATGATTTTTGGGCTTCCGGTCCGGAGAAGCTTCCGGTAGCGCACCTGAATTTCGCTCTGATAGCTGTGATCGAAGACGTCTGCCGGGCGGGCGACGAGGAAGAGAAATATGCCCGCGACGGCGCCGAGTGCGAGAGCGGAAACCGACAGGACGTAGAGGAGGAAGCGGAGCAGGTTTTTATGCGCCGGCGTGCGGCTGCGGGACAGATGCCTCATGGTTTTTTCCTAGTATTTATTCAGAATCATTTAGTGAAAATGAGGAACCGGGAGTGGCGCGGAATCAGAACCGGTAATACAGGAACGCCGTGTTCGTCCGGGCGGTCTGGGCGCAGGCCGCAAAAATGCAGAGCGTCAGAATCACGGCGGGCAGCATATGCCGGAGAACGGCCGGGAGCCTTTGGAAACGGCGCAGCGCCGCACCCTCCTCATGCCGCTGGTACTGCACCAGCAGGAAGAACAGAAAAGCCGCGGCGGTCTGGTACATGACGTTCCGGTCCCAGCCGAACAGGCTCGTCGGCATAAAGCCGGTGATGTCCGGCAGGCGGATCGAGAGAATGCGTGCGAGGAAACGGAGCGCATCGCGGACGGAGGCCGCGCCGAAGAAGATGAAATTCAGCGAGACGACAAGCAGTACCGCCAGCCGGCGAAGCCAGAGGAGCAGCGCGGAGGAGAGCCGCCCGCCGCTTTCCGGAGCTTCGATGACGGACTGTTTTTTCCGGAGCGCAGAGGCGAGGAGCTCTTCAAGAATCATGGCCGCGCCGTTCAGACCGCCCCAGACGACAAAGTGCCCTGCCGAGCCGTGCCATGCGCCGGACAGGAGAAATACGAAAAGAACGTTCCGGTACCGGCAAAGCGCGCCTTTCCGGCTTCCTCCGAGGGGAATGTAGACATTTTCAATGAACCAGCGGTTCAGGGAAATATGCCAGCGGTTCCAGAACTCTTTCAGGGAGGAGGAAAGGAACGGCGTGCGGAAATTCGCGCCGACAGGAAAGCCGAGCATACAGGCGCAGCCGGCGGCGATATCGGAGTAGGAGGCGAAATCAACATAAATATAGAATGAGAGCAGAATGGCCGCGAGGAGACAGGCGGCGCCGGAGAAGCTGTCCGGGGAGGCGAATACCGCCGAGGTGACGGCGGAGAGCTTTGCCGAGACGACGAGCTTGCCGAAGATTCCCCAGAGGAATAAAAGAAAGCCTGTGCGGTAATCCGGGGGCGCCGTGCGGCTCTTGCCCTGAAGCTGTGGAAGAAGCTCCGGGGCGCGCTGAATGGGCCCGGAGAGGAGCGTTGGGAAGAAAGAGACGAACGCGGCGTAGCGGAGAATATTCCGCTCGGGCGGAAGCTCCCTGCGCCGGATGCTGCCGAGGTAGCCGGAGGACTGAAAAATATAAAAGGACAGACCGACGGGCGCCGCAAGATCAAGGGGACACCCGAGCGCGGCAGAAAAAAAGCCCGCGTATTTGAACACGGCGAGAAGAAGAATATTCGACAGGAAAAAGAAGCGGAAGAGGACATTCGGAGAAAACAGAAACGGAAAAGCTCTGCCCTCCGCCTCTGCCTGCATCGCCTTTCCCAGCGCCGCGCCTCCTGCCCATGTCCAGACGGTACAGAGCAGGGGGATTACCGTGACAGCGGGCGTCCTCCAGCCATAGAACAGACAGCTCGCGGCGAGGAGGGGAAGATAGCGGTACCTGCGGGGCGTCGCATGCACGGCGGCGAATGCCGCAGGGAAAAAAAAGAGAAAAACGGGATCCAGAAAATTCATGCGCGCGAGGCTCCTTTCGGGCGGTAATCCTAATATAAAAGAATAGCAGAATCTGCACCGGTCTTCCACGGGAGCGGATGGAAAAGCGACTTTTCACTTTTCCTGCGGCGCTTCCTGAATTACAGAGCATACGGAGAACAGAATTTTTCTTGCGCTTCGGATATTTTTATGCTTTACTTTCCACGAAAAGAGTTAGTTATTTCTAACATCCGTGAGACGCGGTCCGAGCTGCTCCGGGATTTTCTGGCCGCGGCGGGCTTTGAGGACATTCGGATCGACCGGAACAGAAAGGGCTGGTCCTGCGTGCAGGGCAGGAGGGCCCGACGGGAGCGAATCAAAACACGGGGCGGAAATAATGCGGCGGCAGCTTATCAAGGGCGAGGCAAGAGCAACGCGACGGCGGCAGGGAGGACTCTCTGCCGCCGTTCCTGTGTGCCGGGGCGCTGCTGAAATCCTGAAAGCATCCGAAATCCGTTCGGCTACAAAACCGCCGGTACAGGGTGCTTTTACGGCGCGAGCCTCGCACGAAAGTGCTTCGGTATGATAAATGCTTCGGCATGATGATTCATATGATAGAATAAATTCCGGCGGGCACATGCTGCCGCAAGGGGAAAAAGAGCGATGAAAGACCGGATCTATGTCTGTCATACATATTATCATGTATATGTCACCTGCCTTAAGGAGCTGACGCTCCCGGAGGAGCGCCGGGGCGGCGCGGCGCTCGTTCTGTCGCGGATGTCGAGCGATTTCCGGGACCTGCCCTCGCGGGCCCGGGAGAGCGGGATTTTCGAGGAGGTCGTTCTGTTCGACGAGAGAAGCTACGAAACGTTCCCGGAGCTTCTTCGTCTGAAAGAGGACAGCGGAAATCTTCTCTGCAACATGCTTCGGAGAATCCGCTTCTGCCGCCGCTATGCCGAGCTGGAGGCGCCCTTTGTGCCCGTGGATTTCCGGGAATACCGCGATATTTACGTCTACTGCGACTCCGACCCCATCGGCTACTACCTTGCCGGGAACCGGATCCGCTACCATGCGCTGGAGGACGGCCTAGACTGCATCCGCTATTATGACACGGCACGCTTCGACAACCGCGGGTGTTTTGCGCTGAAAGCGTGGATGGCGGCCAGAGGATGGATTTTCATTCAGAACGGCTGGAGCCGGTACTGCATCGATATGGAGGTGAATGACATCTCCGTTCTTCCGTATCCCTGCCTGAAGTATATTGAGAAGCGGCGGGAGGAGCTGGCGGAGGCCCTGACCGGGGAGGACAGGGAGCGGCTTACGCGTCTTTTTCTCGAAAACCGCAGTGCGCTGGATCAGACGCTCGCGGAGGCGGCGCGCTCAGACCGGCCGCTGGTTCTTGTTCTCACGGAGCCGCTGCTTCCGGATCTGGGGGACAGAAAGCGGCTCTTTCTCGATCTGATCCGGGAGAACGGCGGAGCGGATGGGAGAGCGGCGCAGATCGTGATCAAGCCTCACCCCCGGGATCTTCTGGACTATGCCTCAGACCCGGAATTTGCGGACTGCCTTGTGCTCGACGCCTTTTTCCCGATGGAGGTGCTGAACTTCATAGACGGGCTGTGCTTTGACCGCGTCGTGACGGTCTATACCGTGCCCTCCTCGCTCCGCTGCGCAAAGGAAAAGCGGTATCTCGGGGACGACTTCATGGATCGCTACGAAACGCCGGAAATTCACCGGCAGAACGAGCAGATATAAGAAAGGACTGCGGCGCAGGGAACCGGCAGGGAGCTCAAAAGGGAGACCGCGGTCCGATGGCTCCGACGGGAATACTTCGGTGCCCTGCATGCACGATCCGGGCTTTCATGCTAAAATAATGTATCTATTCGGCGCCTCATCCGCAGCCGCCTTGCGGCTCGCTCATGCAGGCGGCGCGGCTTCGGAGGCAGCGACAGCGATATGCTTGCAAAACTGAGAAAAATCAACCTGATTCTCGACCGGGAGCAGAAGATGCGCATGGCGTTTCTTCTCTGCATGATGCTGGCGGGAGCGGTTCTCGAGACGCTGGGCGTCGCGCTGGTCGTACCGATCATGACCACGGTGGTCGACCCCGGAGCGCTGGCGGAAAACAAGTACCGCATGGGCGATCTTTACCGCGCGCTCGGCCTGCAGAGCACGCGTCAGTTTGCCGTCGTCATGATGGCGGCGCTGGCCGTCGTCTTTCTGGTCAAGAATCTTTTCCTGTTTCTGCAGCAGAAGCTCCAGCTGAAATTTATCTACACCAACCAGTTTGAGACGAGCAACCGCATGATGATCAATTTTATGATGCGGCCCTATGAATATTATCTGAATGCCGACACCGCGGTCATTCAGCGGAACATCACCTCGGACATCAACAATGTATACGCGCTGATTCTGACGATGCTCCAGCTCACCAGCGAGCTCATTGTGTTTGCCTTTCTTGTGACGGTGCTGCTCCTTATCGACGCGGGAATGACGCTCACCATCGCGGCGCTCCTTATGGGGGTGCTGTTCCTCGTGCGCCGTTTCATCAAGCCGGTCATGATCCGTGCGGGCAAGGACAATCAGGATTATTACGCCGGGCTTTACAAGTGGATCGATCAGTCGGTCATCGGCATCAAGGAAATCAAGGTCGCGGGCAAGGAACGCTATTTTATCAATTCCTATGCCGACTGCGGGGCAGGTTATGTGAATGCGGTGCAGAAGTACAGCCTGTACAACTCGACGCCGCGGCTTCTGATCGAAACGGTCGCCATCGCGGGGCTGGTGCTCTACATGCTGGCCGAAATGCTGATGGGGCAGACGAGCCTTACGGAGATGGTCGCGCAGGTTTCCGTCCTTGCGGCGGCGGCGGTGCGGCTTCTTCCGTCGGCCAACCGGATCAACAATTACACGACGTCGATCGCCTATTTCGAGCCCTTTCTCGATAACGTCAGCGATAATCTGCAGCAGGAGATCCATGACGCCGGCATTTCCTACCGCTCGGAGGATTACCGCAGAAAGCGCCATGTGGAAAAGCTCCCGGTGCGCCGGGAAATCCGCATGGAGCATATCAGCTATCATTATCCGAATTCCGAGAGCTATATTTTCCGGGACGCGGAGGTGGTCTTTCCGGTGGGAAAATCCATCGGCATCGTCGGGGCCTCCGGAGCCGGCAAGACGACCATCGTCGACATCATGCTGGGGCTTCTTGCGCCGGAGAGCGGCAGCATTCTCGCGGACGGCGTCGAGGTGCGGGAGCACTATGCGGAGTGGCTGAAAAACATCGGCTATATCCCGCAGACTATCTTCATGCTGGACACGACGATACGGCGGAATGTGGCATTCGGCTGTGCGGATGACGAGATCGACGACGATAAGGTGTGGGCGGCGCTGCGGGAGGCGCAGCTCGACGGGCATGTGCGTTCCCTCCCGGACGGACTGGATACGGAGATCGGCGAGCGCGGCATCCGTCTCTCCGGCGGTCAGCGGCAGCGCATTGGGATTGCCCGCGCGCTGTACGAGGATCCGGAGGTGCTGGTTCTGGATGAGGCGACGTCGGCGCTGGACGGCGAGACGGAGGCAGCCATCATGGACTCGATCAACCGCCTCCACGGACGAAAGACGCTTCTTATCATTGCGCACCGTCTTCAGACGATAGAGAAGTGCGATCTGGTCTACCGCGTGCAGGGGCAGAAGCTCGTGGCGGAGCGGTGACGTCGGGTGTGAATGACGCAGGGCGGGCGTGAATGACAGAGGCGGACGAAAGGAGGATCGCTTTGCCGGATACCAGACGGATGGCCAATTTTGAACTGCTGCGTCTTCTCGCGATGCTGATGGTGGTCTGCCTGCACTACCTCCCGCACGCAGAGGCTCTGACCGATGTGCGGCTCCCGGGGAGCGGCGTGCAGCTTCTGGGGAATTTCCTCGAGGCCCTGTGCATTGCGGCGGTGAATCTCTATGTGCTGATCACGGGATATTTTCTGTCGGCGTCGCGCTTCCGCTTCCGCAGAATTTTCCTGCTGCTCGCGGAGATCCTTTTTTATGCACTGCTGATTCCCGTCTGTCTTTCGGCGATCGGGATTCCGCTGTCGGGCAGAGGCGTGTGGTCGGCGTGGTTCTATCTGTTCCCCGTGTCGATGGAGTCATACTGGTTCATTACGGCCTACGTGATACTGTATCTCTTTGCGCCGCTTCTCAATGCGGGGCTGGATGCGCTTACGGAAAAGCAGCTCCGGGCGCTCATCCTCTGTCTTCTCTTTTTTTATTCGTTCCTGCCGAGCCTCAGTCCGGTCCGCCTGACCTCCGACCGCTTCGGCTATGATGCCGGCTGGTTTTTTGTGCTGTATCTCACGGCGGGATATATCCGCCGCTACGGACTTCCCCGGCTGGAGGATCCCCGGCGGGCGGCGGTCCTGTATTTCGGGAGCGCGGCGGGGATCTGGCTGCTGTCGGTGCTTCTTCATCACATCGCGTATGTCCGCGGCTCGCTTCTTTATTATGCAGAGGTGCCGTTTCACTACAATTTCATTCTCTGCTTCACGGCGGCGCTCGGTCTGTTTGCATGGTTCCGGCTCCTGCGGGTGCCGGAGGGGGCTGCGGCGGCTCTGATCCGCCGCGCCGCGCCGCTTACGCTGGGTGTGTATCTCATTCATGAGAACATCGACATCCGCGACCGGTGGACGGGGGCGCTCGAAAAGCTCTTTGGGCCCGTGCCGCAGGGAATCCTCCTCCCCCTGCACATGCTCGGCTGCGTGCTTGTGCTCTACCTGTGCTGCCTTGCCGCCGACGGGATCCGCAGCGTCCTGTTTTCGCGTGTCGGACGGGCTTTGTCCCGGACGTGGGCGGCGCGGGCGCTGGAGAGGCTGGACGGACTCTTTGACAGGACGGAAATGAGCGGAAGAAAGCGTGAATAACATACAACGTATTTTTCTCTTTTTGAAAAAATATCAGAGGTCTGCCGAAGCCTTTGTTCTGCCGGTGATCCTTTTTCTGTGGCCCATGGCGGCGGCAAATCAGGGCATCGATGTGGCGGACGCGACGTACAGCCTCGGCAATTATGTCTATCTCGGCGGAGGACGGGGGAGCACATGGTTCTTTGCGACCTATCTTGCCAATGCGGCGGGGGGGCTCCTCACGCGTCTCCCGGGCGGGGACACGCTCCTTGGAATGAATGTGCTGAGCTCGCTTGCCGTGTCGGCGGCGGCGCTTGGCGTCTACGGAGTGCTGCGCCGGCTCATGCCGGGCTGGATGCTCTTTCTGGGCCTGTTTCTCGCCGAGAGCCTGTGCTGGTGCCCGACGGTCATTCTGTATAATTATCTGAGCTATTTTCTGCTGACGCTGGGGAGCCTCTTTCTGTTTCTTGCCGTGACGGCGGTGCCGGAGAAAAAGCGCTGGTTTGTTCTTGCGGGCCTTTGTCTCGGACTGAATGTGACGGTGCGCTTTGCCAATCTCACGCAGGCGGCTCTCATTCTGGCGTTCTGGTTCTTCGCGGCCGTCACCGGGAGGGCGCGGCGAGTGGTTCTGCGGGAAACGGGGCTCTGCATGGCGGGCTATGCGGCCGGCTTTCTTTCGGGGGCTTCGGGCGCGGTACTCCGCTACGGGGCGTCCGCGTATTTCGGCATGATTCCGGCGCTCTTTGGCATGACGGCCTCGGCCTCGGACTATACGCTCGCGTCGATGCTGCGCGATCCGCTGAGCGCCTATCTTCATTCTCTGCGCTGGGCGGCGATTCTCGTCTCCTGCGCGGCGATGGGGGCGGTGATGCTCGCTCTTCCCGCCGCCCGCCGCTTTCCGCGGCTTAGCCGGGCGGTATATCTTGCCGGAATCGCGGTGCTGGTCCGCTTTCTCTATGGCAGAGGGATGTTTACGGCGAATTATCAGGACTACTGGTGCATGTTCGAGTGGGCGATGCTGTTTGTGCTTCTGTCGGCGCTGCTTTCGGCGCTGTGCATGACGGGTGCCGGGCTGGCCGACCCGGGGGAGCGCTTCCTCGCGGCGGAGGTTCTGGTTCAGATCCTGATTCTTCCGCTCGGTTCCAACAACTATACGTTTCCGGTGCTGAACTGCCTTTTTCTCATTGCGCCGTTCACGCTCTGGCTGCTGCGGCGCTATCGGGTCTTCAGGCGGCGCCGGCGCACCGACTTTGCATGGTTTGCCATGGCTCTTGCGGTGGTGTGCGCGGTGTTTGTGCAGGGCGGGCTGTTCCACCTGCGCTTCGCGTTCGGAGACGGAACGGACGGCACGCTCCGGCAGGCGAGGACCGGCGGGATCCCGTATTTGAACGGCATGTACACGACGCCGGCAAATGCGGCGTCGCTGTCGGCTCTCGGGGAGCGGCTCCGGGAGCAGGAGCTTACGGGGGAGAAGCTGATCGTCTTCGGAAATGCGCCGGGGCTGCATGTCATATTCGGCATGGAGCCGTCGCTCTCGACGACGTGGCCCGACCTTGACAGCTATCCGTCCGGGGAGATGGAGGCGGAGCTTTCGCTGCTTGCATCCTCCGGAGAGCTTCCGGTCGTCATCGTGCACAGGACGGAGACGGAATCGGTGTCCTCGCCCGGGAAGCGGGAGCTTCTGCGGAATTTTCTTGCGGCGGGAGAGTATGAGGAAACCGACGCGGATGAGGAGTATACTGTAATGGTGCCGGTGGGGCACAGAGAAAAGAAAGGTGGCAGTCAGAGATGATACCGTTTAATACCCCTCCCTATGCAGGACCGGAAATGGAATATCTCCGCATGGCGGCGGAGGGCAATCATAAAATCAGCGGAGACGGCGAGTTTACGGAGCGGTGCAGCCGGTGGATCGAGGAACGGACCGGGACCGCCCGCGCTCTACTCACGACATCCTGCACACATGCGCTGGAAATGGCCGCGCATCTGTCCGGGATCGAGGCGGGGGCGGAGGTCATCATGCCCAGCTTTACCTTTGTGTCGACCGCGGACTGCTTTGTGCTCCGCGGCGCGGTGCCGGTCTTCGTCGACATCCGGCCGGACACGATGAACATCGACGAGCGGAAGATCGAGGCGGCGATCACGGACAGAACCCGGGCGATCGCGTTGGTGCATTATGCGGGCGTCGCCTGTGAGATGGACGCGATCATGGATATTGCGCGGCGGCACCGGCTTATCGTGATCGAGGATGCGGCGCAGGCCGTCATGTCCTTCTACCGCGGGAGAGCGCTGGGGACCATCGGTGCGTTCGGCTGTTACAGCTTTCATGAGACGAAGAATCTCTCCATGGGCGAGGGCGGCGCTCTTCTCATACAGGATAGGAACCGCGTCGAGGATGCGGAGATACTGCGGGAAAAGGGGACGAACCGGAGCAAATATTTCCGCGGGGAGATCGACAAATACACGTGGATGAATTACGGCTCCTCGTATCTGCCGAGCGAGCTGAACGCGGCGTATCTCTGCGCGCAGCTCACGGTCGCGGATGAGATACAAAAGAGCCGCATCGACCGCTGGGAGCAGTACCGCCGGGAGCTTCTTCCTCTTGCGGAGGCCGGAAGAATCGAGCTGCCGGTGATTCCGGAGGGCTGCACCAACAACGCGCATATGTTCTATATTAAGACAAAGGATCTCGAGGAGAGGCAGCGGCTCATCGCGTTTTTGAAAGAGAACGGCGTCTATGCCGTCTTTCATTATATTCCTCTGCACTCGTCCCCCGCGGGGCTCCGCTTCGGCCGCTTCCACGGCGAGGATGAGTACACGACGCGGGAGAGTGAGCGTCTGCTGCGTCTGCCGATGTTCCATCAGCTCACGGAGGAGCAGGTGCATGTCATCTGCACCGCGCTGAAGAATTTTTATCAGGAGAAGTGACCGGGTATGGCAGAGGATGCGGCACGGGAACAGCGGAATAACGGCCGGCGGGGAAAGCGTTTCTTTCCGGGACTGTGCGCGTTTGCGGCGACGGCGGCGCTGTGGACGGCGCTGGCGGTATTTCATGATTTCTGGTTCGATCTCAATGACGATGTCATGATGAAAGAGCTGTTGTCCGGAGGCTACACGGGGGCGCCGGAGACGCACAATATCCAGATGCTCTATCCGATTTCCGCGCTGATTGCGGGACTGTACCGCGCGGCGCAGAGCCTCGGGGGAGCGGCCAGGCGCTTTGACATATACGGCGCGGTTCTGCTTTTCTTTCAGTTCGGCGCGCTGTATCTGGTTCTCCGGCGTCTGCTGGAGCCCGCTCCCGAGCGTTTGGAGCGGCCGGCACGGAGGCGGGATATTCGTTCTGTATGTCTTTCTGCGGCAGCCCTCCTTGTTCCGCTCCTTGTCATGCAGCTCTGGCATCTGGTATATGTCCAGTACACCGTGACCTGCGGCATGCTCGCCGCGGCGGCGGCCTTTCTGTTTCAGACAATGCGCCTGCCCGGGACGGAGGAGAGCCGGGGGCTCAGAGAATATTTGAGGGGCTTTGTCAAAGCCTGCCTGCCGTCGCTGCTTCTTATTTTTGCGGGCTATCTTCTCCGTTCGGAGATGATGCTTCTTCTTCTGCCTCTTGTGCTTGTCGCGGCGCTCTTCGGCGTCTTTCAAAGCGCGGGGGAGAGGAAGCTCCGGGACTGCCTGCGGGGCAGAACGCTCGCGGGGATCGGCCTTGTGCTTCTTCTCATGGCGCTCGGACTGGGCGCGGGGCGGGCTGCGGACGCCGCCGCGTACCGGAGCGGGGAGTGGCGCACGTTCCGGCGCTTCTTTGACGCCCGGACGGAGCTCTACGACTACTACCATGTGCCGCCCTATGCAGGGAACGAGGCCGCCTATGAGCTGCTCGGGCTGAGCGGGGAGCAGGCGGCTCTCCTTGAGAATTATAATTTCGGCCTTGATGAGAGCATTGACGCGGATCGGCTCGAGGCGGTCGCAGGGTACGCCGGGATGCGGTGGCATTCCGGGCGGAGCGTTTCCGCGGCGTTTCGGAACATGCTCTGGAACAGTGCGGATCATCTGCTCGGAGAGGCGGACCGGCCGTATAATCTGCTGGTGCTTGGCGGCTACGTCCTCCTGCTTCTCATGGGGGCGTCCGACTATCTCCGCGACAGACGGCCGGCGGTGCTTCTCCGGATTGTTTTTTCCGGGCTTCTGCTGTTTGCCGCCCGCTCCTCGCTCTGGGGTTTCATCCTTTACGGCGAGCGTGCGCCGGTGCGGATCACGCACAGCCTCTATTTTACGGAGTTTGTGATCCTCTTCGGGCTGGTACAGCGCTTCGGGCGCCGGGGGAAGCCGGAGAGGCTGACCGATACGGCGGCGGATTCGGATGCGTCCGCGGGTCCGGATGAGGCGTTGGATTCGGATGCGCCCGCGGAGTCCGGGACGGATCGGAGAATTGCGGAGCTTCTGCTCCTTGCCGCGGGACTGCTGTTTCTCCCGTCGGCGCTCCGGAGCGTCAGGGAGGAGGCGATGTACCGCGGGACGGTCAATGCGCCCCGCGAGACGTACATGGACTACTGCGCGGAGCATCCGGAGAACGTCTATTTCACGGATGTGATGTCTACGGTCGCCTACTCGGAAAAAATGTTCGGAGAGAACCGCGCCTTTTCCGGATCCGGACGGCCGGCAAACTATGATCTGGCGGGCGGCTGGGTCTGCGGGAGCCCTCTCTGGAGAAAGAAGCTCGCGGCCCTTGGCTGTGAGGATATGGCGTCGGCGCTGATCTCCGGAGACACGGTCTTTTTTGTGATCGAAACGGGCGGCGATATGAGCTGGCTTACAGACTGGTATGAATTCCGGGGAATTTCGGTCATGCCGGAAAAGACGGATGAGATCGGCGGGGCATGGGAAGTCTACCGGATCGCGGTGAACGCGGAGTAGACTGCAGAGAGTACGGGAGAGACAGATGAGAGAACCTTTTGTCGCGGAGGGGCCGCGCATCGCGCTTCGCCCCATGACGCTTGAAGACTGTGGGCGCGTCGTCCGGTGGAGAAACAACGGACGTGTCCGGGAGCGCTACGTGTACCGGGAGGCCTTTACGCTCGAGGGGCAGGAGGAATACTTCCGCACGCAGATCGAGACGGGGCGAAAGACACAGCTCATGATCTGCGAAAAGGACGAGCGAGGCGGGGAGCGCCGGGCCATCGGCTGCATGGTGTTTCAGGATCTGAACCGGGAGCTCCGGGAAATCGAGTACGGGCTTTTCATCGGCGAGGACGATGCGGCGGGGAAAGGCTTCGGGACGGAGGCGATCCGGGTCGGGATGCGCTGGGCCTTTGGCGCGTTTCCGGTGGATCGCATCATCTGCCGCATTTTCACGGACAATATCCCCTCGCTTCAAAGCAACGAGAGGGCGGGGTACCGGCGGACGGGACTTCTGGAGGACGTGGAGTGCTCGGACGGGGGCCGACAGGACATGTATCTTCTGGAGATCCGCCCGGAGGATATCACGCCGTTTCCGGAGGGACCGGCGGCCGCATCCGGCGGCGCGGCGCGCTTCCTTGTCAGCTTTGTGATTCCCTGCTACCACTGCGAGGCGACGCTTTCGGGGGTGGTGGCCGAGATCGAGGCGACGATGCAAACCCTTCCCCGCTACGCGGCGGAGATCATCATGGTGCACGACGGCTGCGGCGGCGCGGCGTGGGATACGATCCGGGCGCTCTGCCGGGAGAGCGATGAGGCCGCGGCGGTCGGGACGGCTCTCCCGGGCGGCGGCGCGCCGGCCGTGAAGCGGCGGGGCATCTGTCTTGCCCGGAATTTCGGTCAGCACGCGGCGCTGATGGCGGGGATCCGCGCGGCGGCGGGCGACCGCATCGTCTGTCTCGACGACGACGGGCAGACGCCGCCCGATGAGGCGGGAAAGCTGCTGGCCGCGATCGAGGAGGGAGCGGACGTGGTCTACGCCCGCTACGATCACAAGCAGCACGGCGGCTTCCGGAATTTCGGGACGCGGATGAATGAGGAGATGACGCACCGTCTGCTCGGCAAGCCAAAGGAGCTGTATGTGTCCAGCTACTTTGCCATGCGCCGCTATGTGGCGCTCGAGATGCTGCGCTATGAGAACAGCTACCCCTATCTGATCGGTCTTGTGCTGCGCACGACGACCAATATCGTCAATGTTCCGGTGCATCACCGGGCGCGGGTGATGGGGGAGAGCGGCTATACGGTGACAAAGCTGCTCTCGCTGTGGATGAACGGTTTTACGGCATTTTCGATTAAGCCGCTGCGCTTTGCGACCGCGGTCGGGTCCGTCTCGGCGGTGCTGGGAATA
Organism: Lachnoclostridium sp. Marseille-P6806; assembly: GCF_900625025.1. GTDB lineage: Bacteria > Bacillota > Clostridia > Lachnospirales > Lachnospiraceae > CAG-791. Next base: position 153,894 of record NZ_LR130577.1, on the reverse strand, counting down.
CTTTACGGCGTGTATACCGTTGTGAAAAAAATCGTCAATCCCGGCGTGCCGGTCGGCTTTTCCGCGCTGATGTCCGCCATTGTCTTTTTCGGCGGCATGACGATTCTGATGTTGGGCATGGCAGGCGAGTATATCGGGAGAACCTATATTTCCGTCAATCGCGCGCCCCAGTATGTGATCCGGGAAACCACGGAGCAGGAGGGGGTCGACGACAGGACGGGGCATGAGGAACGGCCATGACAAAGGAGCAGCGGACAAGGGAAGATTCCGGGCGGCACAGGGGGCAGGCCGCCATATGGGAGGCTTTTCTGTACCGGAGCCGCCGGAGCTATGTGCTCGGCGCGGTGTACGGCGGGCTCTTCGCGTTCTTTTTCATGATCGGCCGGAAGCTCGAAAAATACGGCAGCATACCGTTTAACGATCAGCGGCTGTGGCGGAATATGCTCTTTCTGGGCATGTTTACCGCCATTCTCGCTCCCGCGGGCTGGGCGCTCTGCGAGGCGTTCTGCGGGAGACGGCGGGAGTATTCAGGCAGCGAGAGACGCGGCGGAAAGCGCCGCGGCCGGCATGCCGGGACGCTGTGGGGGCGCTGGGACGCCCTGCCTGCGTGGGAGCGGCGGCTTTTTGTCTGGGGGTTCCTCTGTCTCTCTTATCTGCTGGTGCTTCTTGCCGTCTTTCCGGGCTTTTTTGTCTACGATGCGCAGGAAGAGCTGAATATGGTACTGACGCGCCGCTTTACGACGCATCATCCGCTCCTGCATGTGCTTTTCATGGGCGGAACGGTGACGGCGGTGCATAAGCTCACAGGCTCATGGAATGCCGGTATTTTTGTTTACAGTGCGGTGCAGATGATGCTGATCGCCGGGGCCTTTGTCTATGTGCTGGAGACGCTGCGGGCTGTTCGCTGCCCGCGCGCGCTGCGGGTCATTTCCTGCCTTTTTTTGGCGTTTGTGCCAACCGTGAGCATGTTTGTCCTCTGCAGCTGCAAGGATGGCCTCTTCGGTGCGGCGCTTGCGGTGGTGACGGCGATGCTGCTGCGTTTTTTCCGGGATCCCGAATGGCTCATGGGATCGAAACGGCGCAGGCTTCTGTTTATTCTTGCAGCGTCTCTGATGCTTTTGCTGCGTTACAACGCACTCTATGCCTATGCTGTGTTCCTGCTTTTTTTTCTTTTCTGGAACCGGCGGGGAGGACGCCGGGTTCTTCTGGCGGCGGTCTGCTCCCTGACGCCGATCCTCGCCGCGCTGGGGATGAACTGGGGAATGGCCGGATTGACCAGGACAGTCAATACAGAGCATCAGGAGATCCTCACCGTCCCGATTCAGCAGCTTGCGAGAACCTTTGTGTATGATGAGAAGAGCTTCACAGAGGAGGAGCGGGCTCTCATGCTGGCCCTGATGCCGGAAAAAAGCTGGAAAAATTACAGGCCGAAGCTCTCGGACCCGGTTAAATATTATTTCAACAACCGGGTCTATGAGGAGCGGCGCGGCGAATACGCGATGCTCTGGCTCCGCAAGGGCCTGCAGCATCCGGCGGGTTATCTGAACGCGTGGTTCATGACCTCCTACGGCTTCTGGTATCCGGAGGCGGTGATCGACTGTTATAAGGGAAACGGCGTATTTACGTTTACTTACGGGGACAGCTCTTACTTCGGCTTTGAGACGGAGGTTCCCGGCATCCGGAAGTCCCTCGCTCCGCGGCTGGAGAGCCTTTTCCGCTTCTTCTCTCTCGATGTGCGGGCGCAGAAAATCCCGGTGCTGCACTGGCTTCTGTCGCCGGGCTTTCTCTTCTGGCTCACGCTGTACCTGATGTTCGGCTGTCTCGACATGCGGAGATACGGCGCTCCGCAGGCCTTTCTCCCGGCGGGTCTTGTCTGGCTCACCGTGCTTCTCGGGCCCTGCTCGCTGCCGCGGTATGTGGTCTGGCTCTGGTTTCTTTTGCCGCTGGCCGCGGGGGCGTTCTTTGGAGAAGAGACGGAGAAAGGCTTATGATCCGGAGGATTATGCTGGAAAAAAAGATTTCGCTGAAAACAGCCTGCTTTGCATTCATTACTGTTCTTGTGCTTTTGTCCGTCTGGTTTTTCGGGCCGCTTGGCAGATGGCGGACGGAGCATGTCACAGGCTATGCCGTGCATGCGCAGGGGCAGGATCTCGCCGGCGTTTCTAAGGAGCTGCGGCCGGGGCTTGATGCGGGCAGCTTTTTTCTTGCGGAGGGAACGCATCTGGAGGCGCTGCGCTTCTATGCGGCGGAGTGGAATGAGCTGCCGTATGTGATGGCCGTTCTGTACGAGGTGGGCGCGGACGGAAAGTCCTCCGTCATCGCCAAGGAATTTGTCTCGGAGCCGCCGGTGATGCCGGGCTGGGTCACGGTGCCGGCGGATGTCGATACGGTTCCGGGCACGCAGTATTATGTCATGCTCACGGCCGTCACCGACAGGCAGAAAGCGCTGGCCTCCGCCTCGCCGGAGGAAAGGGCAGAGGAGAGCGCGGCGGCGGAGGCTCCGGCGCTCCCGGAGAGCTTCCGGGTGGGGCTCGGCGTTCCGGTGGAGGAGAGCGCGGGGATTCAGGCGTCAATCTATCGGAGCTATATGGTATCGGACAGCGGGGAGGAGCAGAGAGCGTCCCTGTCGGATACGGTGCTCGACGGCTATCTGATGCTGATGAGCTTTACATGGAAAGAAAAGCCCGGCCCGTTTTTTTCCGCAGCGCTTCTTCTGACGGCGGTGCTTCTGGGAGCGGCGGCCGCGGCGCTCACGGAGCTTCTGTTCCGCTTCCGCCCGACATGGAATATATTCACTACACCGCGCCGCTTCCTGCGCGCCGTGCTGACGCCGCTTCTTGCCGCCGCCGGCCTTGCGGCCTGCATTGCGGTCTGGCCGATGCGCCTGTTTGATGACCGCGCGGCGGATAATCTGCTCTATCTGTGCGGCATTGTGATCACCGTGCTGGCCGCTCTGTATGCGCTGTGGCACAGGCCGGCGGAGCAGGCGGTCAGGGACAGCCGGAAGCGCACGCAGGCGCCGCGGCTTGCGGGAGAGCTCCGCTGCGGTATGGAGACGCTGATGGTCGCGCTGGTGATACAGTACGGCTGCGATTACATGAATGCGCTTTCGGACTATGAGCATATGCTCTTCGAGCGGCGCATGGCGGCCGCGTTTCTTCTGATGCTTCTGTTTTCATGGTCGTGGGAGAGGCTCCTCCGGAAATGGATCGGCGCGTGGCTTTTTTGCGCCGCGCCGACGGGGATGTTCTGGTATTTCACTCATGCGGCCGGTCTGCAGGGAGAGGATTCCGATATACAGCGGGCGGCACTCCGCGCCGGTATTCTGGTGCTGATTCTGGCCGTGCCGGTGCTGCTTCTTCTTGCAGGAGATCTGGCGGGAGCTGCGGCGCGCGGCAGGTGCGGGGGAAAGCTCCGGCTCTGTCTGTGGTACGCGCTCCCGGCGGCGGCTCTTCTCGCGGCGCTGGTGCTCCGGCGCAATACCCGATGGTGGCCGGTTTTGTTTGCTGTGGCCTTTGTCATGCTTTTTGTGCGGTACTGCTTTCGGGAGGACCGGGCGCGCTGGTTCCGCATTGTCAGCGGCGGCGTCTGTCTTCAGTTTGTCGTCATGGTCGTCTACTGTATGGCGCACCGCCTGTTTCTCTCATTTATTTTTACGCGCTTTGCCATGAATTTTCACACGGTCACGATCACGGCCGAGTATCTGACACTGGTTGAGGCGGTGGTTATGGGACGTTTTCTCACGGCGCTGCGGCGCGCGGAGGGGGAGCCGTTTCGCCGGGCCCTTGCCCTTTGCTGGAAAGAGACGGCGCTTTTTGCGACGGCCTCCGTCTACCTGCTGTTTACAATGTCGAGAACCGGCGTGATTGCTGTTCTCGTGATGGCCATGGTTCTGCTCCCCGCGGCGTCTCTCGGGCGGCGGAGGATGCAGGGAGGGGGATCGGTGCGCGGAGGAGCGGCGCGCGGCGCGGCGATTCCCGGAGCGACGGTTCCCGGCCCGGCGGCGATGTTCTGCCGGCGCCTTGCGGTGTTTCTCTCCGCCATGATCTGCTCCGTGCTTCTGGCGTTCCCGGCGGTGTTCACCATGCAGCGCATTCTTTCCACCGTGAACGGTTCGCCGCGGACCTTTGCGATTGAGAAATACCCGGATGCCGTTCTGCGGGGCCGGCACTGGGATTCCATGTATTACATGTGCATCGAGCGCTTTGCGCAGGTGTTCGGAAGCAAGATGCTCGGGCTCGAGGAGGGCTCCTACGACTACTACAAGGGGAGGGAAATTCCCGTTGAGGAGACGATAGGACCGGATCTGAACGAGGGATATCTGGGGAAGTTTTCGTCCCCTCCTCCGGGGCTTTTTCTCCCGAAGAGCCGTGTGACGGTGCGGGCCGCGGCGCTCCTTGCGTCGGCTGGCGGGGAGAACGGCGGGGCGCGGCTCTCTCATGAAGCGGAAGACGACGGAGCCGCCGGAGGAGAGGGCGTGCCGCCCGGAGCGGAAGCGGAAGACAGAGACGATTATTCCAACGGCCGCACGGCGATATGGCGGGCGTATCTTGCGGAGCTCAACATGACGGGGCATGATACCATGAACGCGGAGCTGGAGGACGGGGAGCCTGCCGTCCATGCGCACAATACGTTCCTGCAGGCGGCCTACGATCACGGGATCCCGGTGGGGATTCTGTTTGCCGCCGTCTTGCTTTTGACATTTATTCGGGGCGCAATATATTATAGTTACGGCAAAGACCGGGGAGACCCGGACGGACTGCTGCCGATGGCGGCGGCGGTCGGCTTCGCGATGGCGGGCATGGTGGAATGGGTGTTCCAGTTCTCAAATCCGCTGACCATGCTGCTCCTGTTCACGGCGGCGCCGCTCCTTGTACGGGACGGCTCCGGAGAAAAGCAGAGCGCCGGAAATGAGGAAGAATCCTCCGGAGGAAATTCGTTTGCATAACAGACCGCAGCCCTTTAATTACAAACTGTTCTGGCGGCGCACCGCGCTGATCATTTACGATATCATCAGTGTGATTCTGGCGAGCTTTCTTGCGATCCTCGTGCGGTATGAGTTCCATGTGGATCACATCCCCGCGGAGTTCATGAACCCGATCCGCAATTTTCTGCCGGTCAATCTCGCGATGACGCTGGCGCTGTTCTGGGCCTTTCGCATGTATCACAGCCTCTGGGCCTATGCGGGCGAGACCGAGCTCCAGAATCTGGTGCTCTCCTGCGTGCTGTCCGGCGTGGGAAACGTGCTGCTGCTCCAGCTCTTCCGCATCGAGGACAACCAGCCGGTGCCGCAGAGCTACTATTTTCTGTATGTTTTTTTTCTGATCGCCTTTGAATTTACCAGCCGTTTTTCCTACCGTTACCTGCGCTCGCGCAAGCATAAGCGGGAGAACCGGACGAACAGCATCTCGGTCATGATTATCGGCGCGGGAGAGGCGGCGAACATCATCGTAAAGGAGATCATCAACAGTCATTTCTCGACCATGGTCATCCGCTGCATCATCGACGACGATCAGGGAAAATGGGGACGCTATATTCAAGGAATCAAGGTGGTCGGCGGGCGGGACCGCATCGCGGAGTATGCCGCGCTCTATGACATCGATCAGATCATCATTGCCATGCCCAGCGTCTCCCGTGCGGAGATGAAGGAAATCCTCGCCATCACAAGCCGGACGGGCTGCAAGGTGAGGACGCTGCCGGGCATGTATCAGCTCGTGAACGGCGAGGTCAACGTCAGCAAGCTCCGCGACGTGGAGGTAGAGGATCTGCTGGGGCGTGAGCCGGTCGCGGTGGATCTGGATTCCATCCTCGGCTATGTCAGCGGCAAGGTGGTGCTGGTGACGGGCGGCGGCGGGTCCATCGGCAGCGAGCTCTGCCGCCAGATCGCGGGGCACAGGCCGAAGCAGCTCATCATTGTGGATATTTATGAGAACAACGCCTACGACATTCAGCAGGAGCTTCTTCTCCGGAATCCGGAGCTGAACCTTACGGTGCTGATCGCATCGGTGCGGAATACGCAGCGGATGAACTGGATCTTTGAGCATTACCGCCCGGACATCGTCTACCACGCGGCAGCGCACAAGCATGTGCCCCTGATGGAGGCAAGTCCCTGCGAGGCGATCAAAAACAATGTCCTCGGCACGTGGAAAACCGCCGCGGCGGCGGCGCAGAGCGGCACGAAGACCTTTGTCATGATCTCGACGGACAAGGCGGTGAACCCCACGAACATCATGGGCGCCAGCAAGCGGATCTGCGAGATGATTATACAGACGTTCAACCGGAAGTATGAGGGGACGAAGTTTGTCGCGGTCCGCTTCGGAAATGTGCTTGGCAGCAACGGCTCGGTCATTCCGCTGTTCCGCCGTCAGATCGCCGCGGGCGGCCCGGTTACGGTCACGGACCCGGGGATCATCCGCTATTTCATGACGATTCCCGAGGCCGTCTCGCTGGTTCTGCAGGCGGGGGCCTACGCGATGGGCGGCGAGATCTTCGTTCTTGACATGGGCGAGCCGGTGAAGATTCTTGATCTTGCGGAAAACCTGATCCGTCTGTCCGGCTACCGGGTCGGCGAGGATATCGAGATCCGCTTTACCGGCCTGCGGCCCGGGGAGAAGCTCTATGAAGAGATGCTCATGAAAGAGGAGGGCATGCGGGATACGGCGAACCGGCAGATTCATATCGGCAGACCGATTGAAATCGACGAGTCCCGCTTCTTTAAGGAGCTGGAGGAGCTGAAAGCGGCGGCCGAAAATGAGTCGCCGGATATCCGCTCGTATGTGCGGGCGATTGTTCCAACCTACAAATCGCCGGAGGAGCACCGCGCAGAGCAGGAGCGGGAGCGGGCGGCATCCGGGGAAGCGTCCGGGCAGACGGGCGGGTCCGGGGGATGCGCCTGACGGCTTTCATACGGGAGAATATATGCTTTATCGAAACGGTATCAAGCGGCTGCTGGACATCCTGCTGTCGCTGGTGATTCTCGCTCTGTTCTGGTGGGTCTATCTTATTCTTGCGGTTCTTGTGCGGGTGAAGCTGGGGGCTCCGGTGCTGTTCCGGCAGCAACGGCCCGGGCGGAACGAAAGGATTTTTTCGATCTGCAAGTTCCGGACGATGACCGACGCGCGGGATGAGGAGGGAACGCTTCTCCCGGACCGAGAGCGCCTCACCGCGTTCGGGCTGTTCCTGCGCAGAACGAGCCTTGACGAGCTGCCGGAGCTCTTCAATATATTGAGAGGGGACATGAGCTTTATTGGTCCCCGCCCGCTGCTGCCGGAGTATCTTCCGTATTATACGGAGCGGGAGCGGCTCCGCCATACTGTGCGGCCGGGACTCACGGGGCTTGCGCAGGCGAGCGGACGCAATGCGGTCGACTGGGACATGCGCCTTGCGCTGGATGCGGAGTACGTGGAACGGCTCAGCTTCGGCATGGACTGCCGGGTGATCGCCATGACGGTCCGCACCGTGCTGGGGCATGCGGATACGGTGGCGGCGGACACGAATGCGGCGGAGGGAAATTTTGCCGAGATCCGCAGAAAACGGCTTTCAGAGGTGGAGCATGGCAGTCAACATTCTGATTCTGAGTGCGGGAACCCGCAATAAAATCGTACAGTTCTATAAAGAGGCTCTGCGCGGGCGGGGCAAGGTCGTTGCGACGGACTGCTCCCCCTATGCGCCGGCGCTCTATGATGCAGACGCGTGGGAAATCGTGCCCCGCATCGACGCGACGGACTACCTTGAGAGGATCTATGCCGTCATCCGGAAGTGGAAGATCACCGGCGCGCTGTCCCTCATTGATCCGGAGCTGTCGCTCCTTGCGGCGCATGCGGAGGAGTTTCGCGCGCTCGGCTGCACGCCGATGATTTCGGACTATGATCTGGTGGAAACCTGCTTTCACAAGTACCGGATGTATGAGCTGCTGCGGGAGTACGGGATTCCGACGGCAAGATGCTGGCGGAGCGTCGCAGAGTTCGAGCGGGACGCGGCGTCGGGGACGGCCGCGTATCCGGCCTTTGTCAAGCCGGAGAACGGGAGCGCCAGCATGCTGATTTCCCGCTGCGACAATCGGGAGGAGCTGCGGTTTGCGGCGGCGCATTGTCCGGAGCTGCTGATTCAGGAATATATGCCGGGGCAGGAGTACGGCGTCGATGCGTATGTCGATATGCTGAGCGGGCGCTGTGTCAGCATCTTTATCAAAAAGAAGCTGAAAATGCGCGCGGGCGAGACCGATAAGGCGGTTTCCGTGCGGGATGACCGTCTCGCCGCGCTTGTTCGTGCTTTTGCCGAGAGGGCGGGCTTCCGCGGACAGATCGACATCGATGTGTTTGCGCAGGACGGCGTCTATTATATTTCGGAGGTCAATCCGCGCTACGGAGGCGGCTATCCGCACGCCTATCTGTGCGGCGTCGATACGCCCTCTCTGTATATCGCGAACCTTGAGGGCCGGGAGAACCCGCCGGAGAGCGAGGGATACGAGGCGGGAATCGCCATGATGAAATATGTTGAGCTCACGGTGCGCAGGGTGGAAGAAGCGTGACAGAGAGCGCCGGCAGGGCGCTCCGGCAGAGCGCGGCGGGGCGGTATCGGGCGGCGCTATCGGCCTGCGCCGGCGGCCGGGAGGCAGGGCAGAACGCATGGGAACGGTGTTGATTCTGGGGAATTCCTCGGCAGGCTTATATGATTTTCGGAACGGACTTGTGCAGGCGCTCCTTGCGGAGCATCGTGTGATCGTGTCCCTTCCCGATACGGTCAAGACAGAGCTCCTTGCGGCGGAGGGCTGCGAGGTCGTCCTTACGCCAATCAACCGGAGGGGCATGAATCCGGCGCAGGATTTCCGGCTCCTGCGGGAATACCGGCGCCTCCTCCGAACATTCCGTCCGGATCTTGTGCTCACGTACACCATCAAGCCGAATGTCTACGGCGGAATGGCCTGTGCCGCAGCCGGGATTCCTTATATTCAGACGGTGACGGGGCTCGGCAGCGCGTTTCAGAAAGGGGGAGCGGTGCGCCGGCTCGTCTGCTGCCTGTACCGCGCGGGAATGCGCCGGGCAGACTGCGTTTTTTTTCAGAATGAAGAGAATCGGGAGACGTTCCGGCGCTTCGGCCTCCTCCGGGGCCGGACAAGGCTGGTGTCCGGCTCGGGCGTCGATCTTACGGCGCATCCGTTTGCGGCGTACCCGGAGGATGCCGTCGTCCGCTTTCTGTTTGTCGGCCGGATGATGCGGGAAAAGGGAATCGGGGAATATTTAGCGGCGGCGGAGGCGCTTCACAGCGAGACGGTTGAGTTTCAGCTTCTGGGCTACTGCGATGAGGACTATCAGTCGCTGTTGGATGAAAAGGAGCGCGCGGGCGTCATCCGCCAGCTCGGCTTTCATACCGGGGTGAACCGCTTTTATCATGTCTGCTCGGCGGTGGTTCTTCCCACGTACCACGAGGGAATGTCCAATGTCCTGATGGAGGCCTCGGCGTCCGGCCGGCCTGTGATTGCGTCGGACATCAGCGGCTGCCGGGAAATCTTTGAGGAGGGCAGGACGGGCTTCGGCTGCCGGCCGAAGAGCGCGGAATCGCTCACGGAGGCGCTGCGCCGCTTCCTCCTGCTGGACAGGGAGCGGAGAGCGGAGATGGGACGCCGCGCCCGGGAGAAAATGGAGCGGGAGTTTGACCGCCGCCGCGTCACCGCGGCCTATATGGAAGAGGCGGAGAGGATACTGCGGACGTGAAAGCGGTATGCTATAATGTCAGGAGTGCGGAGGTTGGAGATGAAAATGGACATTTATGAGAGACTGCTTGACGGTGAGGCGAAGCTGGCGCTGGTCGGTCTCGGCTATGTGGGCATGCCGATTGCGGTGGCCTTTGCGAAGAAAATAGGCGTCATCGGCTTTGATTTTAATAAAGAAAAGATCGAGAAATACCGGAATGGCACAGACCCGACCCGCGAGGTGGGGGATGAAGCGATCCGGAACACAACGGTCGAGTTTACGGCCGATCCAGCAAGGCTCGCCGAAGCAAAATTCATCATTGTGGCGGTGCCGACGCCGGTAAATGACGATCACACGCCGGATCTGTCGCCGGTGGAGGGGGCCAGCCGCTTTGTCGGGCAGAACATCACCCCCGGCACGATTGTCGTTTTTGAATCTACGGTTTATCCGGGCGTGACGGAGGAAACCTGCATTCCGATCATCGAGAAAGAATCGGGTCTGAAATGCGGCGTGGACTGGAAAATCGGTTATTCGCCGGAGCGGATCAATCCCGGCGACAAGGTGCACCGGCTCGAGACCATCACGAAGATCGTCTCCGGAATGGATGAAGAGACGCTCGATACGGTGGCGAAGGTGTACGAGCTGGTCGTCGAGGCGGGGGTTCACCGCGCCGAGAGCATCAAGGTTGCGGAGGCGGCAAAGGTCATTGAGAACAGCCAGCGCGATATCAATATCGCGTTCATGAACGAGCTGTCCATCATCTTTCATAAGATGGGGATCGATACCAGAAGCGTGCTCGAGGCGGCGGGAACCAAGTGGAATTTCCTGAAATTTCAGCCGGGGCTCGTGGGAGGTCACTGCATCGGGATCGATCCCTATTATCTGACCTACCGTGCGGAGCAGTTCGGCTATCATTCCCAGATCATTCTGAGCGGCCGCCGCATCAATGACGATATGGGGAAATATGTGGCGGAAAGCCTCGTGAAGCTCCTCATCCGGAACGATACGCAGGTCAAGAACGCCCGTGTTGCGGTGCTGGGCTTTACGTTCAAGGAAAATTGTCCGGATACCCGCAACAGCAAGGTCTTTGACATCGTAAAGGAGCTCCGGGAGTACGGGATCGAGCCAATGATCGTCGATCCGCAGGGAGACGCCGCGGAGGCGGAGCAGCTGTACGGCGTGACGTTTGCCCCGATGAGCGAGGTGAAAGAGATGGACGCCGTGCTGATGGCTGTGAAGCACAGGGAATTCGAGGCGTTCACGCCGGAGGACATCGCCGGCTTCTTTGCGGCAAAGCATAGGACAAAGGTCTTTGTCGATCTGAAAGGCCTCTATGATAAAAACCGGTTCACGGCGCCGGAATGGAGCTACTGGCGTCTGTGACGGCATGACGGCAGATGGAAAAAATATAAATAAAAGCGTCAGAGAAAACAGCAATGGAGAGCATGGATTTACGGCTTCCCCATTGCTGTTTTTTGCTTGCGGCCATAACAGGACCGGCTGCCGTGGTAATCTCTGCTTTCCCTAAAATAGTGATTGATATCGAAAAAATTTACACGTTTTTGGCGCGTGCGGGCCACACATGGTTTCCGGATTAAGGGATAATCATACATATAAGAAGCTTCAAAAGAGCAGTGAGGATAATCTGCGACATCAATCGCCTGCTGGATCAGTTTATCAATCTTTCCAATGATGTTTATTATAACCGGAACATTTCCAAAGTGCTGATCCGTGATTATGAAAATGACCCGGCGGTCAATCTGGATAAGGATCTGAGGAACGCGATCAGAGATATCGATTCTCATCCAGATTATCCGTGCGGCCATTTCTCTGGATTCTTACTAAGAAAGTCGGCTGGCAGTATATCGGCATCTCAACCGATCTGATTGCGGATACGATCGAGGATTATAATTTTGACCCCATGTCGGTGCTGTTTGTGTATGACAGAAATATCCTGACGTCGATCCTGTCGAACTGGCTGACGAAGCCGATCCAGCGCAGCATCAAGGCGCTCGGAAGAATATCGGGCGGGGACTTCTCGGTGGACCGCACGCTCGAGGGCGACGACGAGGTGGGCCGTATGGGCAGGGCGATCAATTCTCTCGCCATTAATATTGATGCGCTCATGAAGCAGGCAAGAGAAGAGGAAAGTCAGAAGAAGCAGCTGGAATACAAGCTTTTGCAGAATCAGATCAATCCGCATTTTGTATACAATGTTCATTACATCATGAATCTCCGGAAACATTGACAAATCGTGTGAAAATGATATCATTATATCTTGATAGAATAATATCATTAGCCAAGCAGAAAGGATGGTGCAGCTTATTGAGCGATCGAACGAAACAAGTGCAGTTCAGAATGCCAGAAGAACTGCACACCGATCTAAAAGCGGCATTGGCTTATGACAAGAGTAGCTTTGCAGATTTTTTCAATCGAGCGGCTGAAGAGTACTTGTCCACACGCAATGCTAAAAAGAAAGAAAAATCCAAGAGCAAGGATGGAGGAACTCATAATGGCTGATACAAAAATAATCGTTATTCCCGATGGTAAAATCTGTGACTATATCGACGGAAAAATCATCATTGAGTGCAAGAAAGAGACCGTTGACGCACGCAATGCCAAAGATGGTATCGCTCAGTTGCAGTCCTATATGTCAGTATGCCCTAACTGTGAATGGGGTATGTGGACAAACAGTATCCAGAAGTTTGTTTTCCGCAAAGAAGTAGATGCTTCCGGGAATATCACCTTCATGGAATATAACGACATTCCCTCGGCAGATGGCAATCTGGATGAAGTCAACCGTCCCAGCAGAACCAGCCTCAAAAATACCTATGACGATAATCTCCTGTTTGTTTTCAAGACCTGTCATAATCACATCTATGTGAATGATGGATTGCAGAAGCAGCCTGCTTTCTTTGAATTGCTCAAGGTCATTTTCTGCAAGATTGAGGACGAGCGCAATATCCCTAATCCCTTGGAGTTTTATACTACATCTGATGAACGTTCCGATCCTGACGGTCAGCTCACTGTCCGTAACAGAATTGGTAAAATCTTTGAGCGCGTAAAGAAACGTCACGGCAAGATTTTTGACGCGAATGATGAAATCAAACTCAGCCCGCGCAGCTTGGCGTATATCGTCAGCGAGTTTCAACGTTACAGCCTCCTGAACACTAGAATTGATATCAAAGGCAAAGCCTATGAAGAAATTGTAGGCGCTAATTTGCGTGGCGAGTTCTTCACGTCGCTAAACGATAGCTCTCTCAGGGGTGTCGTTTGAAGTTCAGGGGTGTCGGTTTTGCAAGGGGTGTCGGCCTGAGAGGTTACGACGGAGGTAGGCCAAATGAAGCATTCAGTTAGAATTTTTGCAGCTTTCAGACTGGGGGCAGGTAAATGAAATATGGTGGTCTTCCGTGGGGAATGTGGGTGTTGTACCGCAGATCATTTCGGAAGCATTTGGTTTCCGACCTTGGATTGTCATCCTCCGAAGCAAAAAGAGTAATGGTAGCCGCGAAACCAAACTATAAAAAGATTATCGCGAAACTACCGGAGTTTGAAAAATCCGACCAGTTCGATGTGAATATTGTAAACTGTGCGCTTCTGATAGCTTTTCTGCAGGCCATGAGCACCAGACCTGATATTGAAAGCCTCACGGAATTTTATACAAACGCCATGATGAATCCGCCGACCCGATGGTTTTTCCGTATGATGGGAAAGCAGAAGTTCACGGATAAAGATATTCAGGAGGCAAAGGATACCTCCGCATTGAAGGCGGCAGATCGGAATCCTTACTCATGGAATATGGACTATCTGCCCTACGAGGACGGGAGCGGCTATGAGGATCGGTTTTACGCCTGCGGCATCTGTACGCTGATGAAGGAGTATGGCTTTTACGATCTCACGCCGGTGATGTGCCATCTGGATTTCGTCATGGGCGAGGCAAGCGGCACATACCAGTTTGTCCGGAAATATACACTTGTGTCCGGCGGCCCTTACTGCGACTGCGGATATAAGAAGATAAATAAAGCAGAGGAGCGGAAGAGACATTGAACTATCTGACCTGCGGATCACCGGAAAATAAAAGTCTGTTGTTCCTCCACGGAATGGCGTCTACGGCGGAGTTGTGCTTTGCCCCGCTTCTGCCTTACCTGCAGGAGTATCATGTCATTTTGGCGGAAATTGACGGTCATAGTGAGCGAATGCCCGGCGACCTTACTTCCATTCTGGATTGCTGTGATGACATCGAGGGATATATAAAAGATCATTTGGATGGCAAGCTCCATGGATTGATTGGCTTCTCCATGGGCGGTACTATGGCGGTCGAACTGATAGGGCGTGGAAATATAGAGGTAGAACGCACGCTTCTGGACGCAGCGTTTGTCATCCGGATAGGGGCTTTTCTAAAGCCTCTCACCTTCGTTTTTTGCAAGGGAATCGAGAGAATCAAGAAAGGAAAATCGGTTCCGAAATGGTTGATGGGTCGGATGTTCGGGAGGGATAATACCAGCCTGCTGGAGATGTTTTATCCGGGAATATCGCAGAATACCGTAAAAAACTGCCTCAAACTGCTGGATGATTATCGCGTTCCGGAAACACTCCGAAACTATAAGAATCCGGTCACCTGTTGGTGCGGTGAATATGAAACCATGCCAGTGAAAGGCTTCCAGACGTTAAAACTGTACTTACCGCAGATGACCGAAGAGGTGAAGCTGCACATGGGACACGGACAGTTCCTGCACGAGCACAGCGAAGAATATGCGAAAGAGCTCATCTCATTCATGGAAAGCTGATAGAAGCGAGGTGAAAAATGTCAAAGAGAGCAACCGATTTTCAGGTAAAGGTCATGAGCCGCGGTACGCGTGGCATGGGACTCTGGGCGCCACTCAACACAGGATGGATCGATGAACATGTGGCCTGCGTCAGGGAATATATCGCGAACATATTCTTTTGGACAGCCCCGGTTTGTTCCGCGATGCGACCATCTATATCAGCGGGGTCGAGAACAAATACCTTACCGGAGAATGGCGTCGGAAGGTCTGGTGGGGACTGTACAAGCTTCCGCAGGTAACTATAGACAATAAGAAAGTTCTGCTGAAGGATGGACAAACTCTGCATATCGAAGGAATTGAGGTCCACTGTATTCTTGTGCCCGGTCATACCTGGGGACACATGGTCTACCTGATTGACGGGAAATACCTTTTTTCTTGCCAAGTATAATGGTAAGCGCGGAAACTGGAAGGGGGTGAAATGGTTCTTCTATATTTACTATCCAGCGCACCTGGTGCTGATTGGGATGCTCCGAATCTGGCTCCACGGAGACATCTCCATTATCTTTTAACCTGCGGACATAATTCAGAATGCTTGAACGATAACTTCGGAATCGTTTTGAAGCATGCCATAAAGCAGGAAAATAGGAGGTTAAGATCATGAGTAAGGCTTTGGTAGCGTATTTTTCAGCGAGTGGAGTGACCGCAAAGATGGCGGAGAAGCTGGCTGAAACAATCGGGGCGGATCTGTTTGAGATTAAGCCGGAGACGCCCTACACAAAAGAGGATCTCGACTGGACAAATAAAAAGTCCAGAAGCACGATCGAGATGGAAGACAGAAACAGCCGTCCGGCAATCTCCACAAAGGTGGGCGACATGGAACAATACACGACAGTATTCGTTGGTTTCCCCGTATGGTGGTACCGCGAGCCGTCCATCATTGACACCTTTATAGAGAGTTATGACTTTCACGGCAAAACCATTGTGCCCTTTGCTACATCCGGTATGAGTCCCATTGGGGATTCCGGGAGGAATATGCAGGCGCTTGCGCCGGGCGCAAAGGTTGTGGCCGGAAAGCGTTTTCCGAACGGTGTTTCTGCAGATGAACTGAAAAAATGGGCAAGCGAATATGATGCTGACCGCATGTGATGTCCACACAAACGACTAAATCAGGAGGATTTCAGTATGTATCATAAAACAATCACACTTTCCAACGAACGCCGTTGTTCCCCAGCTTGCGCTTGGGACATGGCTTATTGATGACGATAAGGTTGCGGATGCTGTCCGCGCCGCCATTAAAATCGGATACCGCCATATTGACACGGCGCAGGCATATGGAAACGAGCGCGGCGTTGGCGAAGGCATCCGTACCTGTGGCATCCCGCGGGAGCAGATTTTCGTAACAACAAAAGTCGCAGCGGAGCATAAAACGTATGAATCCACGGCAGCTTCTATTGAGGAATCTCTTCAGAAAATGGGGCTTGATTATATCGACATGATGATCATTCACAGCCCGCAGCCATGGAAAGAAGTCAATCAGTCGGATGACCGCTATTTTGAGGGCAATCTGGAAGCGTGGAGAGCTTTGACCGATGCATATAAGTCGGGTAAACTCCGTGCCATCGGTGTGTCGAACTTCCTGAAAGAGGATATCGGCAACATGCTTGAAAATGCGGAGATAAAGCCGATGGTCAATCAGGTGCTGTGCCATATTTCCAACACGCCGCTTGCGTTGATCGAATACTGTCAGAGCAGGGGTATCGTGATGGAGGCATATTCTCCGGTCGCTCACGGCGAGGCACTGAAAAATGTGAAGATCCGAGAAATGGCGTCGAAATACGGTGTTTCCGTTCCGCAGCTCTGCATTCGCTATGATCTCCAGCTGAACATGATCACGCTTCCGAAGACGGCAAATCCGGAACATATGGCAGCAAATGCCGACATAGACTTTGAAATTTCTGACGCTGACATGGATGTGCTGAAAAACATCGAACATATCAGGGATTACGGCGAGCACGGATTCTTCCCGGTGTTCGGCGGAAAACTGTAAGGGAGGGCATCAGAATGGCTGAGAAAATTGTACAGACAGCGGGCAGGAACGCACTCGGCGAATTCGCGCCGGAGTTTGCTCATTTTAACGATGATGTTCTTTTCGGTGAGAACTGGAACAACGAAGATTTGCCCCTGAAAACAAGAAGCCTCATTACTGTAGTTGCGCTGATGGCGCAGGGCATCACGGACAGCTCGCGCGGGACAGACGGACAAGGATCGCTACCAGAATTCGATCTTCTTTCCTGTGGGAGAGCCGAACGATGCCTACGCGCAGTATTTTGACGGGCAGAGTTATCTTGCGGTCGTCTCCGATAGTCAGGTGCCGATCCATAACGTCACCTTTGAGCCGGGCTGCCGAAACCACTGGCATATCCATAAGGCGACGAATGGCGGCGGGCAGATGTTAATCTGTGTCGGCGGACGCGGCTATTATCAGGAATGGAACAAAGAATCGATAGAGATGCTTCCGGGAAAAGTCATTCATATCCCCGCCAATACCAAGCACTGGCATGGCGCTGCGCCGGATTCGTGGTTCTCCCACTTGGCGATTGAAATATCCGGGGAAGACACGTCGACAGAATGGCTGGAATCTGTGGATGGAGCAGAATACAACAATCTAAAATAAGACGAGAGTCTGGTCTCCCAAAGCAGATCGCCGTATTTACGAACGATTTCATCCGCTGGCTTCCCAAATATGTGCAGAAACCTCTCTTGGCTGCCACGGCAGCATGAAATGAAAAGCAAATTGAGGAAGGTACGCACATTTTATGGTTGTTACATATCTCGGACAGTTCGCCGGTTCTTTTATCGCATACTCTATAATTGCCTTGATCGTTGCCTTTGTTATTTGTAGGCGGAAAATGAAGAAATCCGGTGAGAAAAAAATTTCGTTCCTGATGATAAGTTGCACGCAAGCATAATTTTAATGGGCGCCAGAAGCGCACGCAATCTGAATCTGATTCCTTTTAAGGAAAGTGAATTCAAGATAATATACATCCTTTTAATTTGTCGATTGCCACTTCGTCACCTCCGTCAGGGCAAAAGAAAAGCGCCTCATTGCTGAGACGCTGAAAGCTGATAAGCTGTGGATTTCTTTAATCTTTACCGAAAATAAGAATTTTCTGTGTGATTTTCCTTGCAATCGGGAGCCAATCAATAAGTTTCAATGAAGGCGTGAGAACACGCATGCCGCGCAGGATGTTGTCATCTTTAATCTTATGATACCCTCGAGCGATGTCTTTGATATCCGCAAAGCTGTCCGCACCGAAAACAAATCTGGCTCCGGTTTGCTGGATGGATTTTTCAACCCTTTCTCGTTTCACCCACATCTTCGCAATACATTCCATTATGACCGTAGCCGTATCAAAGTTTTCACGAATGATAGAAAGCATTCTGGCATTTTCTCCAGCAGTAAGATACATGGACAGTCCTTCTATAATAAAAAGGATGTTGTTCCGGCTTTTTACTTTCTTTGACCAGTTAGGATCCAGAGCGGAGGCATCGATGGATGAAACCCGCCCACTTTCAGAAAAAATCTGATCTCTGAGTTTTATGACATCAGGTAGATCCAGGTTGTACCAAGTGATAGTACCGTTGTTCACGCGGTAAAAATTTGTATTTTAAAGCGCCAGATGAATCATCTTCACCATATTCAGTAGGTCGGAACCCCACATATTGAAGCGCGTACCGAATTTGAGTCCGGATCTGTCAATGTGGTTGTAATATTTTTCTTCCGCGAAGACCTTGGCGTTCCCACCGATTTTTGCGACAAGCTCTGCGGCTGAATCGACATAAAAGAACATTTTCGCATCCTCATGGCCAACCATCTTTATCCATTTTTTTCGTATCGCGGTCATGCCGCTCTTGTTCACAGTGTCGAAGACGACTTCGATATAGCCGTAACCTTGCAGCATTTTGAATAGTTCGAGAACCTTGTCCTCTTCAAAATAGTAGAACAGGCCGCTGGCAGTAACGAGTAGAGGTGCGTCCGGCTGTTCACTGCGTACCTGTCTTATCCATTCATCGCTGAAAGCGTCTCCCGCTATATATTTTTCGTGTTCCGATTCAGGAAGGAGAATCCTGCGATATTCGATCACATCGGGGAGATCAATGCCGTACCACATTGTCCTCCCATTGCCGTCTCGGAAAAAGGTTGTCTCCAGCCCGCATCCGAGCTGGACAATCGCGCCATCCGTCCTGCGCTTCAGGAAATTGCGGATATATCTGTCCATGTTTGCGGAACGTGATGCAGAAGCGATCAGCGTATATTCCGTCTGCGTGTCCTGACCTGCGAGATGCTCTGGAAGCTTATCCTTGAGAGAGAGGGCCTTTTCATCGTACAGAACGTTTTTGCAGTTTTCGCTGGCATAGATCCTGCCGAGCATGGGGACAAACAAGGTGTCCTCTACGGTTCCTAATTCAGCCATTTTAATTGTCCTTTCTAATTACCTTTTTTAGTTCCTCCACCGGCATCCTTTCTGGGTATTTGCCTTCGGTCAGAATATCGGAGAGCAGCTTGTTATCCAGAATCATGTCATCCCTGATGAGCTGCCAGTTCGCTTTTTTTCGGTAAAAGACCTTGAAGATCAGGAAGTTCATAATCAGTCCGATGATGGGAGCCTGCATTCCAAACATCTCGGTATGAGAGAAGCGACACCCTTTCTGCGTGCGTTTCCCCTCGAACGTGATCATTGCCGTTTTCGCGTCGCTTTCAAATTTTATGAGAAAATGGTCTGCGTCACGCTCGGATTCGATTATCGTTCCGGTAACGTCATAATCCATGCCCATGACAATCTCATAAAACCGCACCTTGTCCCCGGGTTTAACTGAACCGTTGTAGAGATTGCATTCCAGATGGAAAGGGCTCCATTTGACAAACTCCTCCTCAAAGTTATCCACCCATCTGTCAAGTCTCTCGAACGGAGCGGGGATATCGACTTCTTCCTTAAGGGTGACCATTATGCTTTCCTTCTTTCATGATATGTTTTCAGGACATCCATCATGGCGGTCTTCTTTTCATCCGCAATACCGATCGTGTTCATCACAAGCAGGGCAATATCCTCTGTCAGTCGCAGTGCGTCGTCCGGATCATGTGCGCCGTCCTGCATAAATACATACAGCATCTCCCCGATGCCGCCCGTAAGGAACTGTGCCATTCGTTTTGCATCGGTAGGTAAGAAGCCTGCTTCGTCAGTCAGAAATCTTGACCACAGTGCAGCGATTCGCTCAGTTAGCTGCTGCCGCATATCCAGAATAAACAGGCGGTTCGGAGTGGATTTTCCCGTCATGAGCATCTTCCTCTCGTGCTCGATGTAGGCGTCAATGCAGCCGACAAGCAGGAGCGTCTGTTCCTCGATAGACTTTCCTTCCGCTGCATAAGCCTCCGAGAGGCTTGCTATATAGTTTTCTGCCAGTGCTCTGGAGCAGGCGTGATATAGCTCATTCTTTGACTTGAAATAGTAGTAGAACACGCTTGGAGAGGAAGATTTATTGCCTACGGTATCCAGCACATCACGGACGGACACAGCCTCATAGCCTTTCTCCATGAAGAGCTCAGTAGCTACCTTGATAAAGGCTTCCTGCCTGATTTCCGGATCTTTCTTCGTTCTCATAGACATCTCCAAAAATAGAATATAGCTCTATAAATATCTTAGTCTTGCCTAACTGATTTGTCAATTGTCATTGGTATATCTCGGCGTTGCGACTAAAAATAATCTTGATGATGTATATCGTTCCTGTGCAGTCCGTCACGCAGACACTGATCTTGATGTGCTTAATCCGTTCGCTCTGCGGATTGACCGCCTGCACGGTATGCGTAAAACTTGCCATCTCATCACCTCACAAAAGGTCAATGAACCGCGTCTCTGTCGTGCCATCCTCATACTCGAAAACCACCTCGATGCCGACCTGCCCGCTTTCGCCTTTCTGCAAATCCTCGGACGCGATCTGGCAGGAGAAAGTGTAGCTGTCATGATTAGCTGGCGTGACCGTCTGTGTCAGGCTTTTGGTCGTATTAAGCGAGCCTTCGCATTTGAAGGATGCTGTGCCGCTGACTCCGTTTTCGGCGTCAACTTCAAAGCCGGAGTTCTCCCAGTAGTTCAGTCCGGAATCCGCTCTGGAGTTGCGCAGATGATTGAATGGCACAAGGTCTTTCATTTCCGGACTGTCAACAAAATCCGCTCCGGCAAGCGTATCTGCGGCGGCATCCCACTGGGAAGAAGAATCGCCAAGTTCCCGGAGCGTGGTGGAAAGCTCCAGAATCGTATTCCACGGATCCCGGAGGTTATACTCGCGCCGGACGATTCGGGTTTTTATGCTGAGATTCAGTTCATCGTCCTTGACGGTAACAATGTCTCCGAGTTTCCACTGTTCATGCTCATACCCGGTCAGGGAAGATAAATCCATGGCATTCAGCACATAGGAAATACGGGGGCTTGCGTAATCGGCAAGGCGCATTTCGGCATATTCCAGCATCTGATAGGGATTTGTAAAGGACGAACAGTCGAGCGTGGAAACTCTTATTTCACTTGTATAAGTGGTGTCCTCCACATATTCTTTTCCGTCATTGATGCTGACAACAGACTTCACGCCGTTGAATACGAACGAGGTTACGGATTTATACATCCTTGCAGCCCTTGACCCGGGCTTTGTAGGAGAAAGCTGACAGATCATTGACGGTACTGGTGTCCTGCTTGAGCATCCCGTCGATCGCGACGTGGTGATCTGCCACGACTCTCATGGTTCGCTTCTGGTAGAATAGTCGGCGTTTCTTCCTGTCCTGGCCAAGGTGCTGGAAGAACGAGGATATCGTATTCGGCGACATTCCAATGCCGGGATAGTCTTTGCAGACAAACGTACGGCTGTACTCTGAAGTGAGCCTGCCGTTCACGATGGAAGGCTTGATGATCCTCAGAGTCGCGGCCGCCATGATAGTGTAAGCATCCTTGATGGCGTACACTTCCAGGAGATCGTCCAGGATGTCACGGGTCACGGACTTTACAAAAGCCGATGCGCCATAGGAGAGCATGTCCGGAACGCTTGCAGCAACAGAACCCTGTTTGGGGACATACTTTCCGTCACGGATATGTCCGATGACTTTCCCGTTGCGGGGCTGCGGATTGCCTCCCGGGATGTACCTCGTGCTGATCCGTTCCCGGACAGCGAAGCGGTTTGGTCCGTCACGGCCGTTATCCTCGACAATGGTGTTGACCGGTCGCGGAACTTTGCGGATAGAATCTGGAACTACTCACGAACGCGCAGCGTTCAGACACTAAAACGAGTCAATTTCGCCGTTTTCTATAGTACGGCGGATTGGGAAAGTATTAGTTGTAATAGTTAGTCGTATAATTCATTATACCTAAAATCGCCCAAGTCATAAGGCTTGAGCGATTTTTCGTCAGGGGAATTTTTACAGCCCTCCCCCTTACTATGAACAGTGAAATCCGAAATACGGCGCCGTTCAGGCAGAATCAGCACTCAAAGCCGCCGTCGACCTTGATGATCTGTCCGTCGATGAACGAGGAGTCGTCTGTGGCGAGGAAGAGGGCGACCGTTGCGATGTCCTCCGGCTGTCCTATCCTCTTCATAGGGCAGCTGTCGATCATGCCCTGAAGAACCGACGGACCTCCGATACTGTCTACCATCGCTGTGTGGATCGCGCCGGGTGCGATCGCGTTGACCCTGATCTCAGGCCCGAGCTCCCATGCCATGGACTTGGAAAGCCCTGCGAAAGCATGCTTGGATGAGATATATCCGGCAAATCCGTGGTGTGCCGCATAGGATGCCACAGAAGCAATGTTGACGATCACGCCTTTGCCCTTGCCTTTCATGACAGGGGCGACGAGCTGGCAGAGCCTGAGGGCGGAGTCCACATTGACCCGGAATACTCTGTCCCATTCCTCCAGCGTCACATCCTGAAGGGGGACATGCTCAGCATCCCGGCGTTGTTTACGAGGATGTCAACGGTGCCGTAAGCTTCAATGGTTTTGTCTACGATCTCTTTGCAGAAATTCAGGTCGGCAGCATCTCCCAGAACGTAAAATGCCTCTTTCCCCTCAGCTCTGATCTTATCAACGACAGCCTTGGCGCGCTCTTCATTTCTGCCCGTGACGACGACTCTGGCGCCTTCCCGTGCGAAAAGCACAGCCGTCGCGCGCCCCATCCCTGAGGTAGACCCTGTAACGATTGCCACTTTGTTTTCCAGTTTCATGCTGACTCCTTTCTCATTGTAGTTTCCCATGGCTTAACAGTACCTGCTCCATGATCTGTATGCGAAAAGTCTCTTTGCGCAGGCACGGCCGGCTTCGAGACTTTCCATGCCTGTATCATATCATAATGCAGACCGCCGCGGCTCAAAAGCACAGAAAAGCAGAATTGACTTCTCCGTCGAAACGTGTTATGATCATAACTAGCATATGCCAGAAACAAAGGAACGGTGGGAGCGAGAGATGCCAAGACCAAAGCGAACCCGGTGGATCGAGCGGGAGCCTGTCTGCCGCTGCTTTTGCCCGCAGGACGGTCACAGCAGGCAGCCGACTGTCGTGCTTACGCTGGATGAGTATGAGACGATCCGTCTGATCGATCTGGAAAACTGCGATCAGGCCTCATGTGCAGCGCGTATGGGGCTGTCCCGCGCGAGCGTACAGAGTATCTATGACGGTGCGAGAAAAAAGCTCGCGGAGGCATTGGTACGCGGCTCCTCTCTCCGGATTGAGGATGGCGACTGCTTTGTGTACGACGGCGAAAGCCCTGCGGGGAGCCCTGCGCGGAATCGGACCGGCGGGATTTCCATGGTCATGCAGAACAATAATAAGGAGAACGGAAAAATGGTGATTGCAGTAAGCTATGACAGAGAAAAGGAAGAAATTTTTCAACATTTCGGAAAGACGGAGTATTTCAAGCTCTATGAAATTGAGGACAATACGGTAAAGAAAAGCGATGTGGTGAGTACCGACGGACAGGGACACGGCGCGCTGGCCGGCGTTTTGAAGAAGCTGCGTGCGGACGTCCTGATCTGCGGAGGCATCGGCGGGGGCGCGCAGGCGGCGCTGGCGGAGGCGGGGATCCGTCTCTTCGGCGGCTGCAGCGGGAATGCGGATGCGGCGGTCGATGCTTTTCTGAAAGGGAATCTGTCGTATCAGGAGGATATCCGCTGCGATCATCACGATCATGGAGACGGCGGCTGTGGCGATCACGGACACGGTGAGGGAGGACATGCCTGCTGTTACGGATGAGACAGTATCGTGACGCGGGGATTACAACGCGGAAATGAGGGGAGCAGAAACGCTGTCGCTCTGCCTGTTCTGTATCCATGAGAATGGCTTCCTAAAATCAGGCCATGCTTTATGGATCGGGAAATCAGGCAGACCGGCAGCGCTTTGTTTTTGTGTGGAAAAAGGGATCAGAGCATCAGGCGGTAGATGCTTTCAATATCTTTCTGATCGAGCCGGGCAAAGCCCTCGATATAGCCGGGCGGCCGTCGCCGAAAGCGCAGACCCGGGCCATTTTTTCAATGTCCTCTTCTTTCGCGCCGAGCTCCTTGAAATTCGAGGGCATTCCGATGGAAATAAGGAAACGGCGCAGGGCGGCGATGCCGTCTGCGGCGGTTTTCTCAGGGGGATAGAAGTCCATCCGGCAGCCCCATACACGCACGGCGATCTGTGCAAAGCGCGTGATATCATGCTGTATTACATACGTGAAGACGGCGGGCATGGTGACGGCGAGACCCGTTCCGTGCGCGCAGTCATACTGCGCGGAAAGCTCATGCTCGATGTTGTGGCTGTTCCAGTCCTGACTGCACCCGACGCCGCAGGAGTTATTGTGCGCCATCATGCCGGCCCACATGATATTGGCTCTGGGCTGATAGTTGTCAGGCTCTGCAATCACCCTTGGCCCCTCATGGATCATGGTCATGATCAGCGCTTCGATCATCCGGTCGGTCACCTCGACCTTGCCGGTATTGGTGAGATAGCGCTCGTAGAGATGAGCGATGATATCAGTGATGCCGACAGCCGTCTGGTAGGGCGGCAGCGTTTCCGTGAGCGCCGAATTCAGGTGGACATCGATTTTGGGCTGCCCGTATGACGCGGCCGGGCAGTTCCAAGCGGCGGCTCATGGAAGGAATTTGCCGGATGCCAGATAGAGCTGATACCATTCGTGATGCGTGAGCTCTGCCTTTACCGCGTCGCAGATATCCCGCAGATGCTCGGGATTCATGGTTCCGGCGATGGGCTGAATGCCGGCCGGGTGACGGAGAATCCATGCGATGGCTGTTTTGGAGATGCCGTAGCGGTCCGCGACCTCCTGAAGTGCCTTGTTCAGCTCCGGGAAAGCGGGATCGTCGACGAAGCAGCCCTTGAACATGCCGTGCTGCAGCGGCGACCATGCCTGTACCCTGATGTCGTGCAGCCGGCAGTAGTCCAGCGTTCCGTTGTCGCGGCTGACGGAGCGCTCGGTGGTCAGGTTGTTGACATAGAGAGCCTGATCAATCAGCTGCAACTGCTCGAGAGAGAACTGAAGCTGGTTGAAGATCAGCGGCTGATGCACATATTTCCGCAGGAGCTCGATCTGCATTGTGGAGACGTTGCTGACGCCGAACCAGCGGACCTTTCCGCTCTTTTTGAGAATATCAAAGGCTTCTGCGACCTGCTCCGGCTCAAAGAGGAGATCGGGGCGGTGGAGCAGCAGAACATCGAGATAATCGGTTTTCAGCCGCCGCAGGCTGTCGTCCACGCTGGAGAGAATATTTTCTTTTGTCCAGTCAAATTCCTGACGCTCAAAGCACAGGCCGCACTTGCTCTGGAGATAGATGTCCTCACGGCGGATCCCCGTCTTGGCGAAAGTCTCTCCGAAGCGCGTCTCCGCTTCTCCGTCCGCACTGTAACAGGTGGCATGGTCGAAGTAATTGATGCCGAGCTCGCGGGCCGTGGAGATGATGCGGACAGCTTCACAGGCAGACAGCGCAGGCATGCGCATGCAGCCGAGGATGATGGCGGAAGCCTCCTGCGGCCCGCCGGTAATGTTGTAGGTTTTCATTATGGAACCTCCTGAGCTGAGCGAACAGGGGCCGTCCACTCTGCGGGCGCGCTGTGAGATTCTCGAAAGGCAGAAAGCTTTTGTGGCAGAGAGCCTTGCCGAAATGCAGCAGACGTATGAGAAAGTGTCGTGCAAGCTGGAGTATTTTTCGGGACTGTGTGAGGAGTACGAGCAGGGAGCCTTGAAGCAGTCAAATACCCCGCAGGAATAAATTTTTTGTCTGCCGTTTTGGGCGTATTTCCATGGGCCGGCTTGTGGTATGATGTCAGAGGCAGCAGAACAGCCGGCATTTTATCGTACTCAGCGACAGCGTGATAAGCATAAGGAGGAATGAACAGATGACAGAGGAGAGACGACCGGAGAACATGAGCCGGATCACAACGCCGGAGCTTGCGCAGGCGTTTATTGAGGAGCAGGTGGCAAAGATCCGCGCACAGGTGGGAGACAGAAAGGTGCTGCTGGCCCTGTCCGGGGGCGTGGATTCCTCCGTGGTTGCGGCGCTTCTCATCAAGGCAATCGGGCAGCAGCTCGTATGCGTGCATGTCAACCACGGACTTCTCCGCAAGGGTGAGCCGGAGCAGGTCGTCGAGGTTTTCCGTAATCAGATGAACGCCAATCTGATCTATGTGGACGCGGTGGACCGTTTCCTCGATAAGCTGGCGGGCGTCGGGGACCCGGAGGAAAAGAGAAAGATCATCGGCGGGGAATTCATTAATGTATTCGCCGAGGAGGCAAGAAAGCTGGACGGCATTGAGTTTCTTGCGCAGGGAACGATCTGGCCGGATATCCTCGAGAGCGAGGAGGGCATCAAGGCGCACCATAATGCCGGCGGCCTCCCGGAGGATATGGATTTTGCGCTGGTAGAGCCGATCCGCATCCTCTTCAAGGACGAGGTGCGCGTGGTCGGGGAGGAGCTTGGGCTTCCGGCCGCCATGGTGTACCGTCAGCCGTTCCCGGGTCCGGGACTGGGGGTCCGCTGCCCCGGCGCCATTACGAGAGATCGTCTTGAGGCGGTCCGCGAGTCCGATGCGATCCTTCGTGAGGAGTTTGCAAAGAACGGACTGGAGGGAAAGGTCTGGCAGTATTTCACGGTGGTGCAGGAATTCCGCTCCACGGGGATCAGGGACGGCAAACGTGCCTTTGAGTGGTCGGTGATCATCCGGGCGGTCAATACGCAGGATGCCATGACCGCGACGGTGGAGAATGTTCCGTTTGAGCTCATGTGCCGCCTTGCGGACCGCATCACGCACGAGGTGCCGGGCGTGAACCGGGTGCTGTATGACTATACGCCGAAGCCGACCGGGACGATAGAATTCGAGTGATATTCGACCATCATGGAACCTTTTATTTATGCGGGTTGCAAGCAAGAATGCTTAGCGTTTGGCGACGATTCGGCAACAAAATTTAATCTTTGAATCATTCTATAACGAACAGCGCTGTCTGATTTACAAGAGTAAGTCAGGCAGCGCTACAGACCGTAGACAAAGTGGGTAATCGGCACTGCAAGGTTACCGGCTTTTTTGTTATCTGGAAACATTTATGCTGCTGAGAACAAAAATAAGCGTTTATAAGACGAGGCTCCGCCCTCTCTTTTCGCCTTTCTTTGAAGCATTCTTGCCAGTTTTTTGAGATTCATGCATGTGTAAGTAAGCCCGGCTTTCATTTCCATGCGGGCTTTCCCTATCATCTGTGTATAGCGGAAGCCATGGGCTTCCTTCGCCGTTCCGAAGATCCGCTCTATCGTCTCTTTTCGGATGTCGTAGAGCTGCTTCATACCGATCGTGTGGCGGATGTCCTCAGCGATCTCCATGTATGGTTCCCAGATATGCCTGGTGACTACTTTTACATGACTCATACTCTCCGTACATTTAGATAAATACGGACAGCTTGCGCATACTCTTGAATCACTTTTGTACTCACGGTATCCGTCACGATTCGTTGTTGAATACTTAAGAACCTGATTGTTGGGACAGATGCAGCAATCGTAAAACGCATCGTATGCGTATTCGTATTTCTTGAAGAACCCATCCTTGGTCATTGGACGCTTATAAGGGAAAAGAGGAGCTATTCCATCATCGATAAGCAGCTTCGCTATAGCAGGTGTTTTGTAACCAGCATCAACGATGATCGTTTCTGGAGCAAGAGTTTTGGTCTTATCGTAAATACCTTTGAATGTACGACTATCGTGCCCGTTCCCGGGATTTACATCATATCCAAGGATCCAGCCATTCTTGTCGCAAGCCGTTTCGATCTCATACGCGAACACCTGCTTATGGTCACCCTTGTGAAACCATCCGCTATCCGGATCGGATTTACTGGCTTTAACTTCTTTATCATTGTCGCCAGCACCCGGACCGTCATGAGGATCATCCTTGTCTTTCAGAGGTTTCTTGCCATGATCTTCGCGATCCGCGTTGATTTCCGTCTCCAGCTGTTTCTCGTAGAAGAGAGCCTCCTGATGGACAAACTTCTTCTCCATCTTTTTATGATTAGCACACGCTTTCACATGTGTGGAATCGATAAAGATGTCCTTTGTATCAATGAGGTGATGACTGCAGCATTCTTCCAGAACTCGGGCAAAGATCTGCTCGAACAGGTCGGTGTCTTTAAATCGCCTGGTGTAATTCTTCCCGAACGTAGAAAAGTGCGGAACCGGATCTGTCATGTCGAGGCCAAGGAACCAGCGGTAAGCGACGTTAACTTCGATCTCCTTGATCGTTTGACGCATGCTCCGGATGCCGTAGAGGTATTGAATGATGGGGATCTTGATGAGTACGACAGGATCCATACTCGGACGGCCAAAGTCGGGCGAGTATTTTTCCTCGACAAGCTCGTATATGAAACGCCAATCGATCGCGTTATCAACTGCTCTTAAGAGATGATCTTGCGGGACGAGGTCATCCATACAGAACATCTGGACCTGACCTCTTTTCTTATCAGAATCATGAGTCATCATAGTGCCGGACACCTCGTTTTTGACATCTTTATTATACTATAGAAAAGTACTAGAAATGCCGTAGATACGCCATTCCCAACACTTTTGGGTAATAAAAATCCGAGGCCGAAACATCGGACTTTGTCTACAGTCTGAGACCGTAGCTTAGTTGTTACGGTCTTTTTGTGTTTATTTGAAAGTGGGTATTCCGGGAAAATATTATTTAGACAAACCGGGAGTTGCTGTTGCCTTCCTTTCTCAATCTCTGCCAGCAAAAGTCCATGTGATCCCGAGTTTTTTTAGGAGTGTATTTTCGTTACAGCAACAGTTGGTAATATGCCATTCACCATTGCTGTCGGTGAATATTCTGGCAAGCTCACCGATATCGGAATGAATCACCCAGTAGCTATTTGCCCCAGTATAAGGAATCGGCCAGTCGTTACCGCTTCCGCCATGCAAAATGACATGTAGCAGTTCTCTAAGCGTAGCACTGTCATGTAGTTCAATTGTATATTCACCATTTCCAGCATCATCGCCCATACATACGGATACTCTGCGGAATAAAATTGTAATCATGTACCCTATCCTTTCTCATAAATTCTAATTTGCCCTTTTTATTTGTTGCATGAAAATTTTCTGAATCATAACTCTATAATAATTCCATACCGTATAATTGATAATAGTATTATTTATGTTTATATGTAACAGAATAACCGTCAAAGACTTTAGCGGTTTGGAAACCCTTTCAGCGACAAAACATCTCCTCTGTGCCCGATGCGCTGATTTTTCACACGGCTATTTGTGCCGAAGCCAAATAGCCCTGATCGCAGCTGTAAAATCGCCTGCGCGGATTTTGCAGCGCGTGCCTCGCTGAGGAACGCTTCGGCATGGAGGATTATACGGAAGAAGAAATAGAAACAGCTTCGAGGAAATGGTGGGATTATTGGAGAATTTCTTTGTAAAGCGGATGCTGTCATGAAAGCCGTCGAACGGTATGAAAAGAAAGCCTTACTGAACGGATCAACCCCGGTTCAGCAGGGCTTTTTGTGTGAGATGGACGGAGAGCGGGCGCCGTGCCTGCATGGGTGCGGATTTGACGGCCGGCGTACATCGAAGCGGATCGGAATCTTCTGCAATCGGCCTTCTTCCGCAATGGCGCCTTTTACAAAATATACATTTGAGTGCCAATTTAAGTCAGCCTGCTGCAAGAAATATACTTCTCTCTGGGATATTATAATTCCAACGTAAACAACAATATTATAGGGAGGGAATGTATGAGAAAGAAAGTTTTATCTTTTGCTCTTGCCGCCGGGTTGGCAGCGGGAGCATTGGCGGGATGCGGCGCTTCGGGAAATACGGCTCCTGCAGAAGCGGCATCCAATGATGCAGGGGCTGTTGAGGAGACAGCCGATGCGGAGCCAAAGCCCGTAAATACAGATGATATGTTTACTGTTTCGATGGCGGTTATCGGCAACCCGCAGAAAGATCTTGATCAGGTTGTTGCGAAGATGAATGAGCAGCTGGGACGGGATCTCGGGGCGCAGATCGATGTTACTGTTCTTGGCTGGGGCGAATTCGCACAGCAGATTCAGCTGATGCTGACAGGCGGTGAGAAGCTGGATCTGGTGCCTGTCATGTATACACAGGCAAGCAACTATGTAAACAGCGGTTATCTCCTTGATCTGACAGATCTTGTGGAGCAGTACGGACCTGATATCAAGAGCGCGATCAATGATGACACGATCTTACATGTAGCATCCATGAACGGAATCACCTATGGTCTTCCTGTTGAAAAAGAGTGGTATGCAGACAGCTGTCTGGTTATGCGTAAGGATATCCTTGATAAGTATAATCTTGATGTCTCCGGCATCGATTCCTTGGAGGAGTGTGAAGATATCTTTGCCGCGGTTCATGAGAATGAGCCCGAAATGGATGTGATTGTCGGCGCAAGCGGCTCGCTGATCGGCAACATCTATTTTGCGGATACTCTGGCTGATAAGCTGGGCGTTCTTGATAACGGCGGTGCGGATTCTACCGTAGTCAACTACTTCGAGACGGATAACTACAAGAATCTTGCCGGCACCGTCCGCAAGTATTATGAGGCGGGGTACATCAGCAAGGATATGCCGACGAGCACGGATTCCGGTACGGTAATCATGAAAGCGGGCAATGCGTTCTGCTTCGCTACGCCTTACAAGCCGGGTGTTGCCGAGCAGGAATCCTTAAGCACCGGGCAGGACCTGATTGCCGTCAGAATCAACCCTCCGGGAGCTTTCTGCTATACTAGTGCTGTTGCAGCTCTTACATGGGGCATTTCCTACAACTGCGAGGATCCGGAGATAACAATGAAGGTTCTCAACTACATGTATTCCAACAAGGACTTCATGAACCTGCTTAACTGGGGCATTGAGGGCGTGCATTACAAGTATGTTGATGAAGAAAACGATATTATCGGATTCCCCGACGGTGTTGATGCGACAACAGCAGGCTACAACCTGAATATGGGATGGGAGCTTCCAAACCAGTATAATATGCATGTCTGGGAGGGCAGCTCTCATGAGATCATGGATGAGCAGAAAGCGATGAACTATACGGCAACTCATTCCAAGGCTCTCGGCTTCATGTTTGACAGTACAAACGTTGCTGCTGAACTTACGGCCCTCAGCAATGTTATGAGTGAGTATGAGGCTTCCCTTGACTGCGGTGCGGTTGATCCGGAAGAAGTTCTTCCTGAATTCAATCAGAAGCTGTATGCTGCCGGACTTCAGAAAGTAATTGACGAAAAGCAGAGACAACTCGACGAGTGGCTGGCACAGCAGAATTAACCATAATATGGCCGCATTCTTTCAGGAGGATGCGGCCCTTTTGAGGTAAGAAAGGCCGGAATGAGAAACCTGATCCATACAATTCGAAAGATCACACTTCTTCTGGTTTCGGCAGTTGTAACAATGTATCTGCTTGGATGGTATCTGTTCATTCAATACAGACAAGAGGTATCGGATATTGCACGCAGTAATATCCAGATGAATTGCGAAGACATCGACGCTGAGTTTGAGATGATCAATCAGTCGATCGTAGATGTCCTCGTCGGAAATGCGACAATAAATGACATACGGTCTGCGGGAAACAGCAGCAACAGCTTGACCTTGGTTAAAAGGCTTTCTGCAGAACGTGACATGCTGTCACAGCTGGAGACATTGGGAAATCGTTTTGACGGCAATTATATTTTCTGGATGATCAGCCCTGCGCAGGATATCTATCTGATTACGGCAAACAGCTATACGGATAAACAAAATTTTGAAAAGTTCATCCGAGGCTATGGCGCAGACCGGCTGATTAAGAGCAGCTCAAGGCAATGGACCATTACGGAGGAGGGAGGACTGCTGATTTCAACAGGGTTTCAGGAAAATGGGATCTGCATCGGATGCACAGCATCGTTTGCTGACCTTCTGGAGCCTATGTGGGACAGCAAACTGGTCAGCAGCATATATGTGTACTGCCCTGAGAAAGACACGGCCTATGCGGTGCGGGAAGACAGAACCGGAGCGGAGGACAAAACAAAGGACTGGCAGAACTTCCCGCTTTCCTTTTCGTTTTCCAATGCGGAAGCGGAGCTGTATCTCATGGCGGAAACATCAATCGAGGGAACGCTGTTCTGGTATCAGATCGTTCTGCTGGCGGCAGCAGCCGGAGTCATTATCGTAAGTATTGGTTCCATTCTCTATACCGGAAGAATGGTCAACAGACCTATTCAGCTTTTTTATGAGAGCATCCAAAAGTATAAGGAAACCGGCAGGTTCAGCGATCCGGGAATATACGATGAATTTTCGAAAGCCGGAGAGATTTTCCGAAAGCTGGAACAGGAGATCAGTGATCTTAAGGTTCAGGTCTATGAAGAAAGGCTGAATACAGAAAAGGCTCAGGTCGAATATCTGCAGCTTCAAATACGGCCGCATTTCTATATCAACTGCTTAAACAGCATTTTCAGCATGGCGCAGATGAATAAGACGTCAGCGATAGAAAAACTGGCAAAATACGTCACGGATTATATGCGCTCTTCTCTCCGGAGGGGTATGCATCCGGTAGAGCTGTCTGAGGAAATCACGACGATTCAGAATTACGTCAAAATTCATGAGGTTCTGTACCGATATCGCTGTGAGGTGATTACAGAAATTTCACCGGAGCTGATGAATGCTTTGATTCCTCCGCTTCTGCTCATGGTTTTTGCAGAGAACTGCATCAAACACACAGCCACGGGCCACGGCAGCATATTGCTTCGAATTCGCGGCTTTATTTCCAATCCGGACACGCAGGAAATGACATTGCAGATCAGCGATGACGGCCCCGGATTTCCTGAAGATTTTCTGGAGCAATGGAAAAACCATAGTCTGCATTCGGGCGATGAACGTTTCCAAATAGGGATTTTGAATGCGCAGAAGAGATTGTCTCTTCTTTATGGCCTACGCGCTTCTATGGAGATGTGCAATCTGGAGAAAGGGGGCGCCTGCGTAATATTAAAGCTGCCCTGCATGAAAGAGGATGAACAGGCATGAACATTTTAATCGTCGATGATGAGATCAATGTTCTTGAAAGTCTGCAGATCGGCATTCATTACAAAGAGATTGGAATCGATAAGGTTTATGCTGCGGATAACGTGCAGGAAGCAAAAAAGATCCTGAGCTCTGTACCAATCGAAATTCTGGTGACGGATATTGAAATGCCGCAGCAGAGCGGGATCGATCTTCTGACATGGGCGACGAAGCAGAACATGAATCTGGTTACGATTTTCTGCACAGGCTATGCTGATTTCAACTATGCCAAAAAAGCCGTGGAGCTGCAGTGTTTTGACTACTACCTGAAACCGATTGCTTTCGATGATTTTTCGGCTCTGATCAGAAAGGCAGTGGAGCAGGTGCGCTCGGAACATCAAAAGCAGTCCTATTTGCAGTACGGACAGTACTGGCTGGATGATGAAAAGAATCGAAGAGAGGAATTCTGGAGACATATACTTTACAGTGTCATTGCGCTGGATGAGGAGAGCCTTGCCGACTACTGCGAACGGAGAAAGGTGAACTATAAGACATCGGAGCTGTTTGATCTCTTCCTGCTTCAGATAACGGAAACAAGCGGGAAGATGGAAGCTCTGAGTCAGGCCATGCAGGAATTTGTGGTACAGAATATCGTCGACGAGGTTTTTACAAAAAGCGGATGTGTACCGGAGAATATCAGTATATATCGGAAAGATATTTTTACTGTTGTTTTGAAGAAATGTGCTTTATGCATTGATGATGTTGCCGCAGAGCTTCAGAGCGTTTTTGACAAGCATCTGGACAGTTCGGTTGAAATTATCCATGCCGAAACCACACTGAAAAATGCGGGAGAGGAATTTCTTGAGCTGGAGAGCAAAGCTGCGGAAAGGGTGGAAACCTCACAGCTGGGAGATGCCTGCCGGATCCTGAAAGACTATATCAGGGAGCACTGTGCAGAAGAATTGATGAGAAATCAGCTGGCGGATCTGGTTCACCTCAATGCGGATTACATGACGCGGCTGTTTAAAAAAGAAGTAGGTATTTCCATAACGAATTACCTGATCAATGTCCGGATCCAGAAAGCCTGTCGACTTCTGGAGACGACAGAACAGAGTATCAATGATATTGCCATGGCTGTGGGATATGACAATTTTTCTTATTTTTCCAGATTGTTTAAGAAAATCACCGGAGACACTCCGAAAAAATTCAGAAAAAAATTAAGGAGAATGTAGATATGACGAAGCTGTTTGCAAGTTCTTCCGATTTTCCTGTGGCTGAGACTGCCGGGGGAAAAATTCGAGGCTTTCAATATGGAACAACCTTTACGTTCCATGGAATTAAATACGCTGATGCGAAACGTTTTCACGCACCGGAACCGGTGCAGCCATGGGACGGCGTAAAGGATGCGCTCTCCTATGGGTATGTCTGTCCGCTTCTTCAGCAGGACGTTCCGAATGGCGAGGTCATGGTTCCGCACAGGTATTGGCCGATGGATGAGAATTGCCAGTATCTGAATATCTGGACTCAGCATCTGGGCAAAGGAGCAAAATGCCCGGTTATGGTATGGCTTCATGGCGGCGGATTTTATGCAGGATCTTCCATTGAGCAGCAGGCCTATGACGGCGATAACCTGAGCGCATTCGGAGATGTGGTTGTAATCTCTCTCAACCACAGACTGAATATTCTGGGCTACTTAAATCTGGAGCCGTATGGAGATGAGTATGCCAACAGCGGCAATCTGGGAAATGCGGATATCGTTGCGGCACTCAAATGGATTCGGGAGAATATAGAGGCATTCGGCGGCGATCCCAATAACGTTACCTTGTTTGGACAGTCCGGCGGCGGCATGAAAATCTGGACGCTTATGCAGACGCCCGAGGCGGACGGACTTTATCACAAGGGCATCATTCAGAGCGGCATTCTCGAAGACTTCATGCATGAGACAACGACAGACTCCCGTCCGCTGGTCGAAGCAATGCTTGCGGAGCTCGGCTGTGAATCCGGGGACGTTAAGGCACTGGAAACCATGCCTTATAACAGGCTTGCTGACGCATACAACAAGGTAAGTACCGATATCCTGATTCAGGGAGACTATATTGGCGGTTATCCCATTCAGAATGACTTTTATCTGGGCGATCCCCTGCATGTGGGATTCACAGAATATGCCAAAACTGTACCGATT
The DNA here is from genome assembly GCF_900625025.1 of Lachnoclostridium sp. Marseille-P6806. Classification (GTDB taxonomy): domain Bacteria; phylum Bacillota; class Clostridia; order Lachnospirales; family Lachnospiraceae; genus CAG-791. The sequence continues at coordinate 118,708 of NZ_LR130577.1, read as the reverse complement.
ATTATGGGCAGCTGCATGGGCGAGCTTGGCTTTATGCCGGATCTGCCGGGCAGAAAGCAGCTGAGAGAAGAAATACACAGGATGCTGAGGGATAAATTCGGAGATGCGGAAAAGGAAATCGCCGGGGAGTTTTCCCGGGCATTCCCGGGCAGCCATCTCACCAATCTGCTTACATACGATATCTTCTTCCGAAAGCCCGCCATCGACTTCATCAAGGCGTTATCCGGTGTCAGCAGGACAAATGTTTACTCTTATGTATTTGCTTATGAGTTCCCCTATAACGAGGGAAAAACCGCATGGCACTGTTCAGATATTGCATTCTGCTTCCGCAATACGGATAAGATACCGATTTCCAATATTCCGGGCGTTTCGGACCGGCTGGAGAATCTCATGAGTTCGGCGTGGGTGAATTTCGCGGCAAGCGGCGAGCCCGGCGTATGCGGGGATATCACATGGATACCCTGCCGTGCGGACAGAGAGAACACAATGGTATTTGACAATGCGGGATGCCGTCTGGCGCCGGATTTCGATCATAAGCTGCAGAAACTGATTGCCGATACCGGCGTCGTTTCACCCTTTGCAATCAAGAATCAGATTGCATGGAAGAAGATGCTGAAAGAGAAAGCGGAAAAGGAAAAAGCCGTTTTCTTACACTAAGGAGCAGAGAAGAACATGATAAGAAAAAGTACCGCTGCTAAACCGAAAATGTCCAAGGCGAAAAAGAAAGCCTTGTTGAAAAGAACCATCCCGATCTACATTATGGCGCTTCCCGGTTTGATTTATCTGTTTATCAATAATTATATGCCCATGCCCGGCATTATTTTGGCATTCAAGAATTATAAGGCCAAGGATGGCATTTATGGTTCGCCATGGGCAGGATTTGTAAACTTCAAGTATCTGTTTCAGACGCAGGACGCCTTTATTATTACCAGAAACACGATCTGTTATAATCTGGCATTTATTGTGGTCAACACGATGGCAGCGATTGCCGTGGCCATTCTTCTGTCAGAGCTGACAGGCCGACTGAAAAAGGTTTATCAGTCCGCTATTTTGCTTCCCTATCTGCTTTCCGCGGTGATCGTCTCTTACCTTGTATTCGCGTTTCTTTCTCCCGAAAACGGGTTTATCAACAACACCATATTGAAAGCAATGGGAAAAGAGGGAATCAGCTGGTACCAGGAGCCGAAGTACTGGCCGTTCATTCTGGTATTTGTGAATCTCTGGAAAGGAATCGGATACAACTGCATTATTTATCTCTCCACGATTATCGGTTTTGATAAGGGTCTTTATGAAGCGGCATCCATCGATGGCGCCACAAGATGGCAGCAGGTCACCAAGATTACGCTGCCCCTGCTTCGTCCGACGGTGATCATGCTGACCCTCATGGCGGTTGGTCACATCTTTTATTCTGATTTCGGCCTGTTTTATCAGGTGCCTCAGAATGCAGGCGCCCTGTATTCGGTTACGAATACGATTGATACCTATGTGTACAGGGGGCTGCTGGAGCTCGGCGACATCACAATGTCTGCAGCCGCAGGCGTATATCAGTCATTTGTCGGCTTTGTTCTGGTTCTGGCCGCCAACCTGATCGTAAAAAGGGCAGACCCGGACAGTGCATTGTTTTAAAGAAGTGCATTGTTTTAAAGGAGCGCATTATTTTATATAGGAGAGAAGTCATGAATATTAAGCCGGAAGGAAGATTTCAGGTTTTTGCCAATATTGTAATGATTCTGATTACGCTGATTGCCATCATTCCTCTGATTCTGTTAACGATTGCTTCCCTGACGGATAATTCGGCATTGATTCGAAACGGTTATTCTTTCGTCCCTGAGAAGTGGAGCGTCTATGCCTATCAGTATATTTTCTCCAGCGGAAATTCCGTTCCTCATGCGTATTGGATATCGCTCGTGCTGACCGCATCCGGAACCCTGATAGGCCTTACGATCACGACGCTTCTGGCCTATGCGCTGTCAAAGAAGTTTCTGCCCGGCAGAGGCATTCTTACTTTCATTGTATTCTTTACCATGCTCTTCTCCGGCGGGCTGGTGCCGACGTATATCAATTACACCGGTGTATTCGGATTGAAGAATACGTTCCTTGCCCTTATGATCCCCGGGCTTCTCATGAATGCCTTTAACGTCATGATGATGAAGTCATATTTTGTGACAAGCATTCCGGAAGAAATCATGGAGGCGGCCAATATTGACGGCGCGAATGAGTTTTCGGTTTTCTTCAGAGTTGCGCTTCCTCTGTCCAAGCCGATTATCGCAACGATCGGACTTTTTATCGGTATCGGGTACTGGAATGACTGGATGAACGGTTATATTTATCTGACCAAGAGGACGGATCTTTATTCCATTCAGAATCTTCTGTACCGTATGATCCAGAACATTCAATTCCTTGTGAACAACTCGTCCTCACTTACCGGTGCGGATAAGAGTCTTGGCAGTATTCCCAGTGTATCTGTGAGAATGGCCATGGCTGTGGTAGGTGTTTTACCGATCGTTATTGTCTATCCCTTTATTCAGAATAATTTTATTAAGGGTATTACACTCGGCGGAGTTAAGGGATGATATCTGTCCAAAGGAGAGGGAAATCGCGCGATGGAAATGATTCGTATGAGCGAACGCGAGATCCGCTGCGCCGATCTGGCATACTGCGCGGCAGCGGAAGGGATGGTTCTTTTGGAGAACAACGGAGCGCTTCCGATCGAGCAAAGCGGCAAAGCAGCGTTGTTCGGTCTTGGAGCAGTCCGGACCGTCAGAAGCGGTACCGGCTCCGGAGACCCTTTCAACGGCGGCCTCTCCGGAGGCGGCCGTGTGGATGTGGATCAGTCCCCGCGTTACCACATTCATATTCTGGATGCCTTTGTGGCAGCGGGCTATGAAGTGACAACAGAGAGGTTCCTGCGCAGACAGGCGGAGCCTTATGACGATGCAAAATCACAGCTTCGTCCCGGCATGGGTACTTTCTTTTTCCCGGAACCCGCGGTAACAGAAGAGATGCTGAGAGAGGGCGGAAAGGGATGTGATACGGCCATTTATGTCATCACGAGAAACTCCGGCGAGGGAGCCGATCGTCATATGTACGGCGGCAGCAAGGAACAGAGAAAGGCCAGAACCATCGGCGATTTTGCGCTCTCCGAAACGGAGGCGGAGAATCTGAAAAAGCTGCGCGGTGCATTCCGGAAGCTGATTGTCGTCCTCAACGTCGGCGGCATTCTGGACACAAAGCAGATTCGCGGAGTGAATCCCGATGCCATTCTTCTCATGAGCTTAGCGGGTCAGGAGGGCGGACGCGCGGTTCGCGATGTGCTGAACGGAACATTCGATCCCAGCGGCAAGCTGACCGACACATGGGCAGAAAATTATGAAGATTATCCTGCATCGAAGACCTTTGGTGATGAGAACAGGGATATTGATCTGGAAAAATATGAGGAGGGCATCTTTGTCGGTTACAGATATTTTGATCTGAAAAAGACGAAGCCGGCGTATCCTTTTGGCTACGGCCTTTCTTACACTTCCTTTGAAGTAGGAGATATAACATTTACATTACAGGGGAGAATTGTAACGCTGCATGCAGCAGTCACCAACGTCGGGAACTGTGCCGGTCGTGAAGTGTGGCAGGTTTACACCAGAATATGCCCGGAGGCAAACGGCATTGTACAGCCTGTCAAGGCGCTGGCAGGTTTTGCGAAGACGAGACTGCTGATGCCCGGCCAGTCGCAGGTTCTGGAAGTAAAGGTGGAGATGGATGATCTGGCAAGCTTTCTGGAGACGAACCAGAGCTACACTCTGCTGGCAGGGAACTATTTGTTCCTGACAGGAACCCGCTCTGACAGGCTGACAGCTGTCTACCGTGTAAAGGTTGAGTCCGATCAGGTGATTTCTTTTGTATCGAAGATTCTTCCGGTAGAATTGCCTTTTGCTGAGCCGGTCAGCTATAACGTAATGACGGCGGATGAGCTTTCCGTTCCGGAGCTTATTTTGAAGAGTGAGGCGGAAACGGCGGATCTTCGTATGCCGGACGTTCCGGTAGCAACGTATCTGACGCCGGATCAGGCAGCTGCCTATGAGACGGTTTTAGACTACGACAGACCGGTGAACACCGGACGAACAGACAAAATCATGTTTTCCGGCGTGGCGGCAGGCCGTGCGGCCATGGCGGAGTTTATTGCACAGCTTTCCGATCTGGATCTGGCAAGGATCAATACCGGAACCGGCTGGGGCGTGGCGGATGAAAACAACCCCATTGTCGGTGAGAACTCCGAGTCTGTTCCCGGAGCAGCGGGCGAGACCACGAGAATGCTGGAAGAAGAGTACGGCGTACCCTCCATTATTATGGCGGACGGTCCCGGCGGCGTTCGTGTCCGTCAGGATTTTGAGGCTTTCAATCAAGTGACCGGTCAGAAAGAAACGGTCTGCCACTATGCAACGGCATGGCCGGTAGGAACTCTTCTGGCGCAGAGCTTCGATGAAGAATTGCTGAGAAAGGTCGGCCGGGCCTTTGCAGAGGAAATGAAAGATATCGGTGTCCACATTCTTCTGGGCCCGGGAATGAATATTCACAGAGATCCTCTCTGCGGAAGAAACTTCGAGTACTTCTCCGAGGATCCGCTTGTGACCGGCCTGTGCGGAGCGGCTTTCGTGGAAGGACTTCAGGACGGCACAGTTGTGGGCGGATGCATCAAGCATTATGCAGCCAATAATCAGGAGACCAATCGCAGCGGCGTTGATGAAATCATCTCGCAGAGAGCGCTTCGCGAGATTTATTTGAAAGGATTTGAAATTGCTGTCAAAAAGGCGGCCCCATGGGCCATCATGACCGCTTACAACAAGATCAATCATGTGCCCTGTGCTGACAGCAGAGATCTCTGTAATGTCGCAGCCAGAAATGAATGGGGCTTCAAAGGTCTTATCATGACAGACTGGAATGGCGGCAGTTCCCATGCCAGTGTTTCTATGCATGCGGGCAATGACTTAATCATGCCCGGCGGTCCGTCGAAGCAGAAAGAAATTCTTTTGGCTTATCATCACATCGATCCTGCCTTTGATGAGAGAGGACAGGTTCGAATGACTAAACCGGTCAATGTCATGCCATTTTACGAGGCGGACTGGAACTCCTTTGAAGTATCAGAGTATGGCAGCGATATAGTGACAGCGCCGATCGGTGAAGAACATCACGCGGAAATAAAGGACGGGCAAATCCTTGTTGACGGCGAAGCCATCTTCCGCAAGGCGACTCCCCCTCGCGAAATGTTCAGAAATCACGATGCCTGTCCGTTTTCCACGCCTGTTACGACGGAGGTCGCTTCTCTGTCGGAGGATGGCAGATCCATCATTTATAAGGGTGTCTGGCACGACGAAAAGACCATTACCAGAGGCGACCTGCAGGATTGTGCCATGCACATTCTTGAGATCGTCCGCAGAGCATCATGTGCAGGAGGAGAGCAATAGAGCTCGTTCCGAATAAGCGTCTGGAAAACATAAATTTGGCGGACATTCTTTCATCATAGAGAAGAGAGGCAGCTTGACAAAGTCAGTTTATCCGAATAAACTTTTTATGTGGTTTATCAGAGTAAACTCAAAGAGGAGAAAGCTGTGTTCGACATAGAGCTTGGAGCAGTACAGGAGCGTTTCGCTGATATCGTATGGAGAAATGAGCCTGTCGGATCAGGAGAGCTGGTGAAAATCTGTGAAAAAGAATTGAACTGGAAAAAGCCGACAACGTACACGGTTCTGCGCAAGCTCTGTGAGAAAGGGCTGTTTCAGAATGTGAACGGAATGGTTTCTTCGCTTGTCAGCCGGGAGGCGTTTTATTCATCAAAGAGCGAACAGATCATCGCGGAATCCTATGAGGGTTCTCTGCCGGCTTTCATAGCGGCATTTACATCAAGAAAAAAACTGACCGCGGATGAGGTGAGCGAGATTCAAAGGATGATTGATTCCATTAAGCAAGGGGGATGAGACGGTGAGTACGCTGTTGTTCCTGAAAGTATTGAATCTGTCATGGAATGCCTCTTGGCTTATCATGGCGGTGATCGCGGTGAGGTTCATGTTAAAGAAAGCTCCCCGCTGGATGTCCTGCCTGTTGTGGGGTCTGGTCGCGCTGCGTCTCGTCTGTCCGTTATCTGTTACGAGCGCTTACAGTCTCTTGCCAAGCGCGGAAGTCGTACCGGGCAATATCGCGATGGAGCAGACGCCGCAGATTCATTCCGGCGTCAGGGTGATTGATCATGCGGTAAATCCGGTGATAGGGGACGCATTTGCCGCCGATGCTGCGGCCGGCGGCAATCCGATGCAGGCCGTCATATTCGCAGCAGGTATAATCTGGAGCATCGGGGTTATTTGCTTTCTTCTGTATGCCCTGTTCAGTTATATCCTGCTGAAGAAAAGAGTCAGGGCAGCGGTGCCGGTGCGCGATGGAATCATGGCGTGCGATGAGGTGAAGTCTCCTTTTATTCTGGGGATCATACATCCTGTAATCTATGTGCCGTCAGGGCTTCGCGCCGATACTCTGGATCTGGCGGCAGCGCATGAAAAAACACATCTCAGGAGACATGATCACTGGTGGAAGCCGCTCGGGTTCGGATTATTGGCCGTGTACTGGTTTCATCCGCTTTGCTGGATCGCCTATATCCTGCTTTGCCGGGATATCGAGACAGCCTGTGATGAAAAGGTGATCCGGAACAAAGACCGGGCATATATTGCCGCTTATTCTCAGGCGCTTTTGGACTGCAGCATTCATCGGCGTACAATTGCGGCCTGTCCGCTCGCGTTCGGTGAGATCGGAGTGAAAGAACGCATAAGAGGTGTACTGCGCTATAAAAAGCCGGCGTTCCGGGTAATCCTGAGCGCCGCCGTGCTGTGTGTTATTGTGGCTGTCTGTTTTATGACGAATCCGCAGAATGAGCCGGCGGAAGCGCGTTCTCCGGAGGCAGGAAATGGAATCATCGAACATAAGGAGATGGGAGAGAGCGTAAGTCCCGCCGCAAATCCGTCTGCTTCCGAAGCAGAATGGACAGAGCCGGCAAGTCCCGTGGTGAATCTGTCAGCTTCTGAGGGCGCAGACCCGACGGAGATATTATATGCGGATAAAGACAGGATCATATTCAGCGAATATTATGGCCTTTTTGTATATTCCAAAGAACGAAGAGCGATAACGAACGCCGTGGACTTGGAGCCGATTGGCTGCAGCCGGACGCAAGGCGATGATTTTTGTGAAAAGGCGGTAAGCGCTGACGGAAATACCGTTTATTTACATCCTGCCGGAAGCGGGGATATGTTTGTCTACCGTGTCAGGGATCACAGCCTGAGCCGGGAAATATATGATCTTAAGGGATATGCGCTTCACGGAAATCCGGAGGAAATCAATGGTCTGGACGGAACGGTCGGAACCGTATTTCCCGCAACGGACAGCTGCAATATGTTCTGCACCGGCGGGGCGTGCTATAAGATCGGGGAGGGTTCCAATGAAAGGTTCTGGACGCTGATCAGTCAATTCGGAGTGTATGTCGCAGAGGGGGATATGGTTTTTGCATACAAAAAGGAATTGACAGGCCGAAGCCCGAATGCCAGATACGATATAAAGTACACCGTTCTGACAAATAATCCGGATTTGACATTTGAAGAGGTGGACAGGAGCTTTTACAGCAGTGATTCTTCCGATTGGCTGACTGGCAGTATGGTTATCGGCATGGAAGTGATGGATGGCGCAAACGGGCGGTAGTACACCGGCAGAAGCGCGGGGTGTGCAGCGTCCGTCAGACGGAGTATACTGAGTGTGCACCATATTACGGAAGGACAGGAGGAAAAGTTTGAAAGTCCTGCTGATGCAGTCCTTTCAAACTCCGACATCGGTGCGGGGCACCGAGTCGCAGATTGCATCGGCGAATCTGAAATTCGCCTCGCGGAAAAGAGGTAATTATGAAAAAAATAAAGCAGGTCGGGAAGCTCGCGGCAGTGTGCTGTGCGTTATTCCTTGGAATTTTTGCCACAGCTTGCGGGTCGGGAGCTTCCGGTAAGGAGGCGTTAACGGCGGCGTCCGACGAGGCCCCTGTCACGGAGGAGGCTTCGGCAGAGACGCCGGCAAAGGCGCCGGAAGAGCCGGAGAAGAAGCTGACGGCGGAAGAGCTTGCCGGCCAGACGATACAGAAAATGAGCGAAGTCAGGGAAGTCTCCCAGTCTGTGACGCTGGATCTGAAAGCGACCATAGACTCCGGAGAAGAAAGCGCGGAGCTGTCCATGGGCATGGAGCTTGCCATTGATCTGAATCAGGAGCCGCTCGTTACACATACAAACGGTACGGTTAGGCTCTCGGTGCTGGGACAGGATCAGGAAACGAAAATCGAGATGTATTCTGTCGAGGAGGATGGAAAATATAATCTTTATACCTCGGACGGGACGACCTGGACCGGCACGCAGGCGGATATTCCGAAGGACAGCAGTCTGTATTCCCGCACCGTCTATGAGGCGATTGCGGACGGCGGGACAGATGCCGTTCTAGAGGATGAGACAAAAACGGTCAATGGGAAAGATGCCTATGTGATCCGTGTCACTCTGACCGGAGAGTTTCTGCAGGACGCCCTGCAGCAGGTGAACTCTGCGCTGAACAATATGTCAGACAACAATATGGATCTTGGCGAGGCCTCCGCACCGGCAGAGCTCTATATCTATGAGGACTCACTGTATCCTGCGGGCCTTGACGTGGATGCTGAGGAGCTGGGGAATGCCATGATCCGTTCCGCCGTCGGAGAGACGGATGAGGATGTGTCGTTCACGATAGGGATCTTTCACATCAGCACGATTCTTGACCGCTTCAACGAGGTGGGAGCGATTCAGATTCCGGAAGAGGTCATGAGCGCGGTATCCGCCGCGGGGCAGTCCGCAGAGGACGCGGATCTCGGCGATGCAAAGTGGCAGGATATGGTTCTGTCCATGGACGGGCAGATATATCAGCTTCCGTTCCCTTATTCCAAGCTCCGGGACAGCTGGAGCTTTGACCTTGCGGATTACGGATATGCCGATGGCTATGTACTGAATCCGGGGGATAAGGTGACCGGAACGATTACGCTGGACAACGACCGGTATGACAAGGTCCGGTTCAACATCGGCTTCATGAATACCGGAGATAAGGTGCAGGATATTTTGGATACCGATGTCTGGTCCTTTACCATGGATATCTCCTCGGCGGACAAGTATCCGGAGGTGATGCTTCCGGACGGCATTACATGGGGATCAACGTCCGAGGATATTCTGAAAGCCTACGGGGAGCCGGAGGAAGAGCCGTTTGTCTCAAAAGAGCTCGGCTATACCGTTTATAACTGGTTTGATGACTTCACCTACAAGCTGAAGCTCACGGTTTATGATGACGGAGGACTGAAAGCAATCTCACTTGAAAATTACGAGCATTGACGAGATGGGAACCCGAGCGCAGTGATGCGCCCAGGTTTTTCCGACGCTTGCAATATGGATATCGCAGAATTGATTCCATGCCCATCTCACCCCCGGTCTTTCTCCGAGATGGCCTGAATGGATTCTGCATATTCGGAGGGCGACATATCGGTAATCACTCGGAACTGTCTGGAAAAATAGCATATGGAGGAGTAACCCAGCTCTGCGGCGATCTGCGAGAACTGCTTGTTGCTCCGGCGGATCAGGGTCTTGGCTTGATCGATCTTCATTTCATGGAAGTACCGCATCACGCCGTGGCCCGTTTTTTTATGAAAGAGAGACAGAAGCTGTGAGCGGCCGATGAGGTTATCGCGGCAGATCTGTTCGATCGAGGGGGACTCGTGAAGATGGCCCTCGAGGTAGTTATGAATCTTCTCGAACTGCAGGTCGGCATCGTTGATGGCGGTGGATTTGGAGGGCAGGCGATGCGCCGGCCTGCGGACCGCTTCCATCCGGGTGCGGCGCATCAGATGGATGAGAAAGGAGGTGAGGGACAGGAGGATCATCTGCTGGGAGCCCTCTTCCTGATCCTCGCGCATTTCAAGGTGATCGGAATAAGGGTCATCCAGCCGGCCCGAGAAGCAGTTTCTCGCCTCTCTGATCACACTGGCCAGAATCGTCCGCTCCTCCTGATTGATTTTCAGGACTTTTCTGCGGAAATAGTCCATTGCGGGAGAGGGACAGTCGAACGCAATCACGATAAGGTTCGGCGTGGAATGCGGGGAGGTATGGACATCATGAAATTCCATCGGCTCGTGGAATGCAATCTCGTCCTTGTGCAGGACGATTTTTTTGCTTCCTGCGGTGATGTCGACATCGCCGCGGTCGACGCAGATGAACTCCCAGAAATTATGAACCTCGCCCTCAAAGGAAAAGTTTCTTTTGTACTCGTAGTAGTGAACCGAGATGAGAGCGCGAATCTCAATGATGCGCTCAAGCTCCGTCATCCGATAAGGCAGAATTATCATAAATGTGCTCCGGCGCCGTGCGTTTTGCTGCAATGTGCATAAATAAAAAATCCTTATGTATAAATAATACGAACAATCGTGCAAATACGCAAGGGACGGCAGGGTAAAATGGAAACAGGAAAAATACATGCAAAAATGTATCCTTTTATTGAATAAGAGGGTACGTCTGTTCAGGCAGACAGCGTTCCCGGAGGCGCGGAATATGATAAAATTCGGAACAGGCGGCTGGCGCGCCGTCATCGGAGACGGTTTTACGAAATACAATCTTCAGCTGCTTGCGGCGGCCATGTCCCACAAGATGAAAGCCGAACGGGTCGATGATCAGGGAATTGTCATCGGATATGACCGCAGATTTCTTTCCAAGGAGTCCATGCAGTGGATGGCGGAGGTGTTCGCCGCGAACGGAATCCACACATGGCTGATCAACCGGTCTGCGCCGACGCCTCTCGCCATGTTCTACACGATGGAGCATGATCTTCCTTACGGAATGATGGTCACGGCAAGTCACAATCCGGCCATCTATAACGGCGTCAAGGTGTTTACGCGGGGCGGGAGAGATGCGGATATGGAGGTGACGGCGGATATTGAGAGCTATGCCGGCAGAATCGAAGCACAGCGGCTTGCGGCATACAGACTTGCGGGGGAGAAGCATGACGAGCTGTTCCCGATTCCGTTTCTTCCGTATGCAGACGCGGTCAGAGAGGGACTGATCGAGGAGATCTTCCCGATCAATGAATATCTCGACAGCATTCTTTCCGATATCAATACCGCGGCGATCCGCAGGGCGAATTTGCGCGTCGCGCTGGATCCCATGTACGGGGTTTCCGAGACGTCCATCAAGACGCTGCTGATTACGGCAAGGTGCGATGTCGCGACGATTCACGGAAATCACGATACGCTGTTCGGGGGAAAGCTCCCCGCGCCGAATGAAAAGGCCATGAGAGCTCTCAGCGCAACGGTTGTCGACGGCGGCTTCGATATCGGGATTGCCACCGACGGGGATGCGGATCGCATCGGCGTCATCGACAACAATGGCAGGTATCTTTCGCCGAATGATCTTCTGGTCGTTCTGTATTACTATCTTGAAAAATATAAGGGCAGGAAAGGGCCGGCGGTCCGAAATCTCTGCACCACGCATGTTCTGGACCGGCTGGCTGAAATGTTCGGCGAGGCGTGCTATGAGGTTCCGGTCGGCTTCAAATGGATCTCCTCGAAAATGTCGGAGAGCAATGCGCTCATCGGAGGAGAATCCTCCGGAGGGCTTTCCATTCGCGGGCACATTCACGGGAAAGACGGGATCTATGCCGCGGCGCTCCTCGTGGAGATGCTGGCCGTGACCGGGAAGAAGATGAGCGAGATCTTCGACGATATCCGGGAAGTGGTCGGCAGGTCTGTCTTTGTGGAAAACAATTACCGCTTCCGCGCCGAGGATAAGGCGAAGTATCTGCGGATCATCATGGAGGACCGGGCGGTTCCGGAGCTCCCCTATGAAATCGATCATGTTTCCTATATGGACGGCTGCAAGGTGTATTTTGTAAATGGCGGATGGATCTCCATCCGGTTTTCAGGGACAGAGCCGCTGCTGCGCGTTTTCGCTGAGATGCCGACGAGAGAGATGGCGGATGAGGTCTGCGGGATCTATAAGGACTGTCTGAAGCTGGGAGAGGTTTAAGCAAAGGGATGTACACATGAGAGAGCTCAGAGCAGAAAACCTGCGGGAAGCAGCGGCGCATTTTCAATTGGAAGGGGAACCGCAGGCGATTGACAGAAACAATCAGGGACATATCAACGACACCGAAATCATAACCGTGAGCGGGTGCGCGTCAAAGAAACGTTATGTTCTGCAGAGGATCAACATCGATGTTTTTCACCGGCCGGAAGAGCTGATGGAAAACGTCGTGGGGGTCACCGCTTTTTTGAGAGACAGGATCCGGGAATATGGCGGAGATCCGGCGAGGGAGACTCTGACGGTCATTCCTGCAAGGGACGGCAGGGCCTGTTACCGTGACGCGGAGGGGAATTACTGGCGGGCGTATGATTTCATTGAGAATACGCTCTGCTATGACAAGCCGGAGCTTCCGGAGCAGTTCGGGCAGAGCGGAGAGCTTTTCGGCCGCTTCCAGAATCTTCTGCGCGATTACCCTGCGGAAACGCTGTATGACACGATTCCGGATTTCCACAACACCGCCGTCAGGTACAGGGATTTTCTTGCCGCGGTGGAACAGGATCCCGTGGGGCGGGCGGCGGATGTCGGGGAGGAGATTCGTTTCCTGACGGAGCGCTTCCACTATGCGGAGGAGCTGCAGAACACGTCCATGCGACGCAGGGTGTGCCACAACGACACGAAGCTCAGCAATGTGCTTTTTGATAAGGACAGCAAAAAGGCGCTCTGCGTCATTGATCTCGATACGATCATGCCGGGCTATGTCATCATGGATTTCGGGGATGCGATCCGCTTCGGCGCCTCGACCGCCGCGGAGGATGAAAAGGACCTTGACAAGGTCCATTTTGATAAAAAGCTGTACGATCTTTTTCTCGCCGGGTTTCTGAAAGGCTGTGGGGATGCCCTGACGCAGGAAGAGATCCGGATGCTTCCGGAGGGGAGCAAAATCATTACCTATGAGCAGGCGCTCCGGTTCCTTGGAGATTATCTTCTGGGGGATGTGTATTATAAGACAGACCATGCGACGCACAACCTTGAGAGAGCCAGAACGCAGATTCGGCTCGTCGGAGAGATGGAACAGGAGTTTGTTCACATTTTCACCATCCGATGATGTATCGGAGGTAACAAAGAAGGGAGAAAATTATGAAAAAGAAACCGTTTATTGCACTTGCTGCATCCGCAGCGATGGCCGCGGGGCTTCTTGCCGGCTGCGGGGGCACCGGCAAGACAGCGCAGGAATCCTCCGGTGCAGCCTCTGCGGAAACGCCGGCAGCCGAAGCCGCAGACGGCGAAGCGCAGACGCTTACCCTCTGGCTTCCCCCTTTTGCCGGAACCGATGGAGAAATCACGGATCTTGATTTCTGGACCGAAAAGGCGGCTGCTTTTGAAGCAGAAAACAACTGTAAGGTATCTATCGAGATCACGCCATGGGACGGATACGAAGAGAAGTATCTCACGGGGAGCACCTCGGACGACGGCCCGGACGTGGGATATCTCTATATGGAAATGTTTTATGACTATATAAACAACGGCATGATTGCGGATGTCGATTCGTATTTTACCGATGAGGAAAAGGCAAATTACAAGTATTACAGCCTTGGAAATATTCAGGGCGGTCAGTACGGTCTTCCCTTTGTGGTCGGGAATCCCCGTGTTCTGATTGCTAACATGGATATCCTTGGCGAGGCGGGAATCGACAAGGTTCCGGCGACATGGGAAGAGCTTGAGACAGTCGGCAAGGCAATTCTTGAAAAGTGCGATGGCGTTTCGCCGCTCATGCAGGACTGGGGCAATCCGCATTACGGTTCCCTGAATGAGATCTACTGGCCTTTCTTCTGGGGGGCGGGCGCTTCGATCGTCGATGAGGAGGGCAATCTGACCATCGACACCAAGGAGGGTCTGGAAGCGACCGAGTATCTTATGAAGCTGAAGGAGGAGGGCATCATTCCGGCGTCTGCCACCTCCAACGATGATTCGCTCACCTCGTTTAAGAACGGCGAGGCCGCGATGATTTACTGCGCAACCTCCAATGCCCTTAAGATCGACGGCGTCAACTGGGATTATGCGCCGGTTATCAAGGGCCCCGCAGGAGATCAGTCCAAAACCTTTGTTGCGGCGGACTGCCTTGTGATGTTTGAGAAGTGTCAGAACAAGGAGCTTGCGGCGAAGCTGATGAAGTATCTTTCCAGCGCAGAGGTGATGGCGGACTTCCATAAGAGAGTTTCCCAGCAGCCTGCCATTACCGAGGACGACAGCTATACCGGCGAGAACAACAAGTTTGACGACATGTTCGCCAATTATAGCGACAATATGCAGTCCCTCCCGGTATTTGCGAATGCTTCCGGCATGTACGACTCCCTTTTCAAGAACCTGCAGTCCATGATGCTCGGGGAGATGGAGCCGGCGGCTGTTCTCTCCGAAACAACAACGTATTATAATGAGAATCTAAAATAAGTTTATGCCATCGTTCTGAAAGAGAAGTTCTTTCCTGAACGGAGAAAGGCTTGCAGAATGCAGGGGCATGCAGCGGCGCTGCCGATGTGTGTCCCTGCTGCGGCTTAGAGGAGACATAACCGTGACCAGAAAAAAGAGACAGGCCTTGTATGGAGTGCTGTATATTCTTCCGAGCCTGATTCTGCTGATAATGTATGCGATCATTCCGATTTTTATGACGCTGTATTTCAGCATGACCGATTACAACATGATGAAAGCGCCGGCCTTTGTCGGAATCAGCAATTTTCTGAAAGCCTTTAAGGACAGCTACGTGCGGGCGGCGGCGAAGAATACGCTGGTATATTCGATTATCACAGTCCCGCTCCAGACGATTTTGGCTCTGGTTTTCGCGGCGTTTCTGGCAGTCAAGCTGAAAGACAAGCGCTTCGGCGGATTGTTAAGAAGTCTTATGTTTATTCCCGTCATTGCATCCGGCATCACGGCGGCAACGATCTGGCGCATCATCCTTGCGACGGACGGCGGCATGCTCAACAGCATCCTTGGCATCTTCGGAGGCGCTCCCGTGAACTGGCTTGGCGATACCGGCACCTCTCTGATTTCGGTATGTATCGTCGCCATCTGGAAAAACATCGGATACTTTCTCGTGATCTATTATGCCGGGATCATGGCAATTCCGACGGACCTGTACGAGGCGGCGGAAATCGACGGCGCCACCGCGCTGCAGCAGTTCTTCAGGGTGACGCTTCCTCTTTTGAAATCCATTACCTATCTTGTCGTTACGCTGGGCATTATCTGGTCCTTTCAGGTGTTCGACCTGTCCTATCAGATGACAGGCGGTGGGCCCGGCAAATCAACCGTTACGCTGGTTATGGGAATTTACAACTCGGCATTCAAGCAGAACAAGATGGGGTATGCCTGCTCTCAGGCCATTATTCTCCTCGCTGTCGTGCTGATTGTGAATCTGATTGAGAACCAGTTCTTTAAGGAAAAGGATTGAGGGAAGAGAGATGGGTAATTCTGCATTGACAGACAAGTATGAGCACAGAAGCCGCAGGAAACGCGAATGGACGGTTTTTTCCATCCTCGGTCTGGTTATTCTGGTTCTGTTTGCGGCGATCTGCATCGCGCCGTTTATTTACATGGTTCTGATGTCCTTTACGCAGTCGACGACGGCGACGCTCCAGCTGCGTGAGATACGCCTCACGGACTTCAGCAATTATAACTATGTCTTTCGCAACAACGGGTTTCTGCGATCGCTGTGGAACAGTATCGTTGTTGTTGGCTTTTCCTGCGTCCTGAACTGCATCATCGCCTCCATGGCGGCCTATGGATTTGAGAAGAAACAGTTTCCGGGGAAGGAAAAGCTGTATCTGATCTATCTGGCGACGATGATGATCCCCGGACAGGTCACCATGATTCCGATCTTTCTGATGATGAAAGAGATGAAGCTCCTCAACACCTACTATGCCCTGATCGTATTGATTCTGAATGCCTTTGGCGTGATTCTGATCCGCCAGTTTATGAAAGGAGTGCCGGACGATCTGATTGAGGCGGCGCAGGTTGACGGCTGCCCGGAGTTCAGAATCTACCTGAACGTCGTGGTTCCCCTGATCCGGCCGGTTCTGGTGTCGCTTGTGATCTTCACCTTCGTGACCAGCTGGAATGATTTCATGTGGCCCCTTATCTCCACATCCAAATCCGGGATGTACACGCTTACGGTCGCCTTGTCCCTGCTGAAGACGCAGTATGCGACCAATTACGGTCTTCTTATGGCCGGTGCTGCCGTTTCGTTCGTCTTCCCTTTCGTTATGTACTGCATTCTTCAGAAGCAGTTCGTGGAGGGGATCGCGCTTTCCGGGATTAAGGGGTAGTTAATATGGGATCATTTCGCAACGGAGTATCGTATGCACGCATTTATCGTTTATGTTCTTCCCGATAGGCCGAGGGAGATTTTCCGATATTTTTCTTAAAGCTGTTGCTGAAATAGTATTGATTACTGTATCCGCACTGCGTTGCGATGTCTTTTAACGGCAGCTCAGAGCCTGCCAGTAATTGGCATGCTTTCTGGATGCGAAAGCTATAGATTGTATCATTTATATTCTGACCGGTGAGCTTTTTGTACAGCGCTGACAGATAGGCTTTGCTGACGCCGGCGTCGCGTGCAATATCAGCAAGGCTCAAAGTATTATCCATAAAATTGTGCTCAATGAAAGAGGAGACTTTCTGACATATTTGAGCGTGGTAGGAGTATGTGGAGGTATCCATTTTCTGACATACCTTGCGGCAAAATTCGCAAGTCCAGCTGTATAGCTGCTGATATGTATCAAATTTATCAAATTCACTGTACAGGCCCGCGATGTCATTTTCAAGATCAGTGGAATCCATATTGAGCTCATAGAGAAAGCGCAGTACTTTTCCGACAAGGTTATAGGTCCTTGTAAAAAGGATGCCTTTTGTCGCAGAGGTGGTCAGCAGATCATTGTAATAACCGCCCAGCCATTTTTTGATTTTTTCTTCGTCTTTATTTCCCAGCAATAGAATCAGTTCATCCTCTGTCCGGTCGGAATCAAGAGTCAGTGAAAAAGAATGCTTATCAATATCGTTTGAATCATAAATGGATTCATGGGGAAAACAGAAGCGATATTTCAGAGCATTACTGGCGTTCTCATATGAAACGTGCATTTTCCATATACTGTCTACAATGGTTCCGATTCCTATATTGATATCGAGCAGGGTCCGCGAGGAAAATGCGAGGATATCCTCTGAGCATTTGTGAATAACCTGAAGAAAATGGATGGGATTATTCGTGTTTTGACCAATGTAGCATACGATCTCGTTATAGCGGGTCGTCCAGCAGAACCAGTTATAAATAGAGCATTGTTCCTTCAGCCGGTCGATGGTGCCCAGTATTTCCATCTGGTATTGCATAACGCCGTACACCTTTTCAATATCTGCCGCATTTGCAATTTCAATTTTAATGACATTGTAATGGGAGTAGTCGGTGCGGATGTTAAGGAAGTCTGCATACTGGCCAAGGTGATCCTGAACCTTATCGCCGGCGTTTGTTACCAAATCAATCAGAAATTTTTCCATTAAAACCGGGCGGCTTTGCTCAATAATCCGGCGATTTCGATCCTCCTGATCCATAATCCGGAGGGCGTTTTCTATTTTTTTGCGCAGATAGGCATAGTCGACCGGTTTTTCAATATAGTCATATACACCAATCCGAATGGCTCTTTTGGCATACTCAAATTTATCAAAGGCACTGATCAGAAGAATTTTTACCTGAGGATTGATTATCAACGCCTGCCGGCACATTTCAATCCCGTCCATTTGAGGCATTTCGATATCGGAGATGATAAGATCCACAGGATCTTTTTTCATATCCCTGACGGCTGAACAGCCGTCATTTTCTTTGAACGTGACAAGAGCATTTAATTCGGCCCAGTCGATGCCGGCAGCGATTCCCTCGACAGAAATGTAATTGTCATCGACAATCATTACTTTTTTCATATATTTTGTTCCCTGTATTCATCAATTTGATTCAATGTAATGGTTATCAGAGTGCCTCCGGCATCGGCGCTACAGATTTCAATTTTGCCGTTTCCGTAATTAGGACTGGAAATCCTCCGGTTAACATTACCGATACCGAAATGCTTTGTATAGCTTAAGGAGTTGCTTTTCAGCATTTTCTGAAGCTCCGCGAGCCTGTCGTTTTCAATGCCTTTTCCATTGTCCTGTACCGTGGCGATCACAGTGTCGTCGCCGTAGCGGATGTCTACTGTAATATGTATTTTATCGATGCCCGGTGCGTAGCCGTAATGAATCGAATTTTCGAGGAAGGGCTGCAGCGTGAATTTGCAGATGTAAAAGTTCTCTATTCCATCCTCTGCATGAATTTCCCATGATAAAGTATCATTGTGGCACAGCTTTTCAAGCGCAAGGTAGAGCCGGGATATCTCAAGCTCATCTCTGATCTGAATCATTTCGTCGGATTTGCGCAGGGTAAGACGGTAAAACTGTGTGAGATTCGTGGTCATCTTTGTTGCGATATCAAGCTTTCCGAGAGATATACAGTTATTGATTGTCCCTAAAATATTATAAAGAAAATGCGGATTGATTTGGGATTGGAGCAGCTTGTACCGCAGCTTCTCTTCCGTAAGAGATAACTCGAGGATGGAGTGCATGCTTCTGTTAATGGAATGATTCATTTCTAAAAATGTAACGCCTAATTTATCGAAATCATCATAATCCTTTTCATTGCCGGCAAGCACCAGCTGCTGTTCCTTTTCCTTGGGGAAAGAGTGCCCGAGCCGGAAAGCCTCCATGGCGTCCGAAATCGTAGTCAGCCGTTTGGAAAGGGTGCGCGAAAGGACAATGGTTAGGGCGGCAATACTGGAAGTCGTCAGCAGAAAAATCACGAAAATACTCATGACCAGAACATGAATATTGGAATCGATGTATTCCTGAGGGATTTCTGTGACGTGAAACCATCCATTTGCCAGTTTAATCACGTGATAGTGCGTATGCCCGGATAAAAATTCTGATCCGGAACTTATCAGATGCCGGAAATGATCCCGGGGTATTGCTGAACCGTTAAGAGCTTCATCGGTATGGGCCATAATCTGCCCATCGGAGGAAAGAATATAGCTGGCAATCGATAAATCGGTATAGGTCTGACGCAGTAAGCCGGATAATTCCCGGGGCTGCAGGAAGATGATATAAGCGTAGTCTGTTTTGCCGGTGGTCTGGTCAGTCAATATGCGGGCGCATCCGACGGAATCCGAGGGATTTCTGGAGGAAACAAGCTCCGGCAAAACAATGTCGCTTTGATAAAACCAGAGAGAAGAAATGCCGGAACTGTTTGAAAATGACTGGAATTTCTTCAGATCCTCGATTGAAAAAAAGGTCAGCCCCTCATCGGAGCCGATGCAGTTATCTGGAAGAAAAACAAATATATGCAGAAAATCAAAGGTTGATTTATACAGACTGATATTGTTGCGCACATTCGTGAAGACAGAAAGCTCATCTGAAATGTCTCCTTGTGATTGATTCAAAGTATACATGTCGTACTGGAGGGTGTCCGCAACCGTCTCTACCTGTCTGATCCGATCATTGAGCTGGGAATTCAGAAGATCATCGGAGCGTATGGTCGTCTGAAGCACACGTTCAACGGCATTGCGATAGGTATAACGATACGATAAAAAGCCCATTGCGATGAGCGGAACCATGCTGCAAAAGATGAAGCTGAGAAAGAGCTTGGATTGAAATTTCAAAAGAAAAATCGGGCGGAATAACTTTTTTTCTTTCATAAAAAATCACCATGCCGAAGCGCTTTATGCGAGCCGCTTCGAGTTTCCTTTATACTATTGTCTCAAAATGATTTTTTCGTTCAAGTCAGACAACTGCAAATCAAAATTTTTCATAAACAGATAGTAATAAATCATATTTTTAATTCCAATTTGCTTTGTTAACCTAAAAATACAAAACAGAGACATCCTGATGACGTGTCGATGGATTAAGGAGGCGGAAATGAAAAAGAAACTGATTGGTTTAGTACTCAGCGGGGCTATGGGAGCCAGTCTGCTTGCCGGCTGCGGAGCATCATCCGGCGGAGCGGCAGCAGGTACAGGAGCTGCGGGAGCAGCAGAAGAAGCAGAGGCGGCCTTGTCTCAGGGAGATGAAGAGTATGACCTTACTCTTTATTCCATTCAGACGACAGACCCCGAGTTTGATCAATGGCTTGCAGACGTTGAAGCCGGAACCGGACTGAACATCAATGTAATTGCAGCGCCTACGGATTCTGATACCCGGCAGCAGAAGATTACGACCATGCTTTCTACGGGGGATTCCAGTGTTGATATCATTGAGATCAATGATGAAATGTCCACGACCTTTAAGAATTCCGGCTGGCTTGTCGGACTGAATGATACTGTCATGACAGAGGATATCCGTGATAAATTTGCGCAGGGTTATGTAAAGCAGATGATCACCAGCAATGATGGAGATATCATTGGCGTGCCCAGCTATGCGGGGTACCTTGCATTCTGGGTAAATCAGGAAATCCTTGACGAGGTTGGGATTGAATCGATTAATACCAAGGAAGATTTCATGAAGTATATGGAAGCTGTCTCTGATGGCAGCAGATATGGATACGGCGGATCATGGGAGAAAACATACGTATTCAATGAAATTGCCCAGTTTGTCAATATGTTCGGCGGCGATTATTATGACTGGACGAACCCGGCGAATAAAGAGGCTATGGAATTCATGCATGATCTTGTTAAGAATGGGTATACACCACTTGATCAGCTGGCAGATAAATATGAGCAGATGAATCCGAAAGCCAATGATGGCAAGTATGGCTGCTGGTTTATGTGGGGGCTTGGAACAGATTATGCAAACGCTGGAATGCTTGGAGAGGATAAGATTCATCAGGCAATGGTTCCCTGCTTATCGGAGGACGGACAGCGATATATCTTTACGGATTCATGGAGCTATGTTCTGAATGCGGCATCTGAGCATCAGGATGCAGCGGTTAAGTTCCTGCAGTTTGCGGCGGGAAAAGACGGGATGGAAGCCGGCTATAAGTATTTTGACCGTTACCCGGCAAGGGCGGATGTTGCGGAAGAGGTTGTTCCGGATACAGACCCGACAAAGGAAATGTATTCTCAATATGCGTCCGAATGTAACGTTATGGGCCGTCCGATGCTTCCTCAGACAATGGAATTCATCAGCGCAATGGGAACCATCTTCCAATCCTATGTGAGAGATGAAATTACAGTGGATGATTTCCTTAAACAGGCGCAGGGATATGTTGAGCAGTATCAGTAATTGACGCGAAACGGATTGATATGGTGGAAGCCGGGGCACATGGTTCATGATGTGCCCCGGCTTTATAAGAGACTGACGGGGAATAGTGTGAAAAATCACGCGGATGCGATGATTTTTGCACACGCTATTTGGGCTTCGGCCTAGAGGATTATAATGAAAAATAAAAAATCAATACTGGCAGCCGCATGGCTTCTGGTAATACCGGTTTTGTCCATCCGTGCATTTACGACGCTTTATCCCATCGCGGCAACGATTCGCAACAGTTTTTTTGATATTAAGCTGCTGCAGGGGAAAAATGAATTTTGCGGAATTAAAAACTATATCTTTGCTTTCAGAGATCCCAAGGTGCTGACAAGTATAGAGTTTACTGTGATTTTTGTGGCCGCGTCTATGATCCTCCACATTATGATGGGAGTCATACTTGCGCTGATTTTGAACATAAAGTTCAAGGGACAGAGGTTTTTAAGAACAATAATTCTTATTCCATGGGCGATGCCTGCCGTTGTAATCGGTATGGCCGCGAAATGGGGTTTTAATAATGACTACGGCCTGATCAATGATCTGATCCGCAGATTCATAAATCCGGATTTTAATTACAGCTGGCTTATTTATAAGAACTCGGCCAGATTTGCAGTAATTGTGATGGATCTCTGGAAAGATCTGCCGTTCTTTGCCATTCTTGTCTTATCAGGACTTCAGTTTATTTCCCACGATATTTATGAGGCGGCCAGAGTGGATGGCGCAAGCGGAATACAGTGCTTTACAAAAATCACATTGCCTCTGATTGCAAAAAATGTAGCGACTCTGACGATTCCTTTTACGCTGTGGAGGCTGACCTCCTTTGATCTAGTATATTCGATGACGTCGGGCGGGCCGGGAGAGGACACGGCTCTCATTGCTTATCGGATCACGATGGAGGCATTCACGAATCTTAATACGGGCTATGCAGCAGCGCTTGCCGTTCTGCTGTTTATTGTAATGCTCATATTTACGTCATTGAATATGCGGCTCCAGACAAAAATGGCTGATTAAAGGAGACCATACAGAATGAATAATACAAAGTACAAAATTTATACGATCGGTGTACGAGCCGGGAAATGGATTCTTGCAGCAATTGTTGCACTAGTGGTCCTTGTTCCGGTCTACTGGATTTTTATTTCTTCCATCACATCACCCGGGGAACTGTTCAAATCACCGATCGACTACCTGCCGGATCATCCCACGCTGGAAAGCTATCGGTTCCTGATTGATAATGTCGGCCTGATGGATAAAATAAAGAACACTGCAATTATTATCGGATTTACACTGGTGATCAGTACGCTGGTATGTGTGCTTGGCGCATATTCATTTTGCCGATTTGCTAAGAATAAAGGAATCAGTCTTGTATTTGGCTTTATTGTCGCAACGATGTTGATACCAGAGGTTGTGACGGCTCGTCCGCTCTATGAATTCATGCAAAAGGCCGGGCTTTATGATACGTTTCCGGGTCTGATCATTCTTTATATAAGCAGTGTGATTCCGTTTTCGGTATTGATTCTCAGAAACTTTGTGGGAGAGATCCCTGAATCATTGGAAGAGGCCGCATCGATTGACGGCGCAAGCTTCATTCAAAGATTATTTTTCGTTGTGATTCCTCTTATGAAACCGGCCATTGCGACAGTATGTATCATCAACTTTATTAACTGTCTTAATAATTTTTTTACGCCGTTATATTATTCAAATGGAATACAGGTACTGTCGGTAGCCATTGTGCAGCTTCCGCTTCGCGATAATATGTATGGTGTTCCGTGGGATCTGACAAGTGCAATGGGATGGATTATTCTTCTTCCTATTATCATCTTTGTTGCAATTTTTGAGAAACAGATCATGGACGGCATTATGGCGGGCGGTGTCAAAGAGTAAGCCTCAGGAGGTTCTGGTATGTATGATTTTCATGGTTCGCTGTCATCTCTTCCGCTCAATAAGCATATGAAAAGCCGTTCGATCAATGCGGAAAACAGAACGGGAGAAAAAGGAAGAGGAGGAATGGAAGCAGGCGTTTTAGGTCCTTCACGCAAGGGGAGTCCCTGTCTTCGCGATATACCCGCCGGAGCGGAGATTGTTCTTGGCGAGATGGAGGGTCCGGGTATGATCAATCATATCTGGGTAACGGTGGCGGACCGGACAACAGAAGCGGATTGCTTCGTCCTGCGTGATCTGGTATTGAAAATTTTCTGGGAGGATGAAGGCGATCCCTCGGTCGAAGCTCCTCTCGGAGATTTCTTCTGCTGTGGCTTTGGGCGTGAATGTGTGGTTAATTCTCTCCCGATGGTTGTTGTTCCCTCCAGAGGAATGAATTGCTATTTTCAGATGCCGTTTAAGAAAAAAGCACGGGTGATTCTGGAAAATCAGCATGTCAACCCGATTCCCGCGTTTTTCTATCAGATCGATTACAGTTTGAGAGATGATCTCCCTGAAGATATCAATTACTTTCATGCGCAGTGGAGAAGAGAAAGACTGACGAAAAAGGGCGTTGACTATACGATTATTGACGGAGTGAAAGGCAAAGGCCACTATGTTGGGACATATCTCGCTCTTACCACGCTGGAAAGGTATTGGTGGGGAGAGGGTGAACTTAAGTTCTATATTGATGGCGATGAACAGTACCCGACAATCTGCGGGACGGGGACGGAGGATTATTTCGGAGGGTCATGGAGCTTTGCCAAACAGGTGAACGGTGAAACCGTGGAACAGAATTATTGTACGCCATATCTCGGATATCCTTATTATTCCAGACAGGATGATGCCGTTCATAATTTATACCATAACAATGATACAATGCCGCAGCGCGGTTTTTACAGATGGCATATTCAGGACCCGATCTGCTTTGATGAAAACCTGAGAGTGACGATTCAGCAGATCGGAGTTGGATATCGAGGTCTCTTTGAACGACAGGACGATGTTGCCAGCGTGGCATACTGGTATCAGCTGCTTCCGCATGCAAAGTTTAAGGAGCTTCCGCCGTCAGAGGAGAGATGGCCCAGATAAAAAAGGAATATCGTGTGAAAAATCACGCGGATGCACAGGGATTTTTCACACGGCGATTTGAGCTTCGGCATGGAGGAACTGTATGAGGAAATGGTTTTTATGGATCATTCCGGTTCTGGTGGTCGGATGTTTGCAGACAGCCTGCGGGCTCGGCTCTGATACGGCCGAGCCCACTGCTGTTTGTGACAAAGACGCGGAAAATCGTTGCGATGAAACAATAACTCTCCTGAGTATGGATGCCTCAAGCCCTGCTTATCAGGAGTTTATCCGGGATGCGGAACAGATGTTAAATATAAAAATCAATGTGCGCGAGCCCAATGAAAACGCGGATAACAGGCATGCGGAAATTTCAACGATTCTTTCATCAGGCGACAGATCGGTAGATGTCATTACTGTTAATGATGAAATGATGAGTGAATTTAAGTCCAAAGGATATCTGGAACCGATTTCAGAAGAAACGGTTTCACCGGAAATACGGGGGCTGTATCCGCAGCAGTATTTGAAAGCCATACCGATGGAGGGAGATATTCTGTACTCCGTGCCATTCTATATGGATATAATGATGTTCTGGGTCAATCAGGAAATCCTTGATAAAACAGGAATCGAACATATCAATAACATCGATGAGTTTAAGCATTTGGCTGAAAAAACGCGGAGCGATGGAACATATGGATATGGCGGAGCATGGGAGAAGACCTACGTATATAATGAGATTTATCAATTTGTGAATATGTTTGGCGGAAACTATCTCGATTGGTCAGATGAACAGACAAGGGAAGCCGTCAAATTACTGCATGATATGGCGCGAAACCATGATACGCCCATAGACCAGCTGGTAGATCAATACGACCAGATGGAACAGAAATTTATTGAGGGCAAATATGCTTCAATATTTATGTACAGCGGAGCCATGAATTTTTTCGTACAGGATGGCAGGTATGAAGAAAATAAGATACATATTGTAAAACTGCCGGATTTTGGCGCAATGAAAACCAATATTGCAACATGGCAGTATATTATTAACAATGCATCCGATCATAAGGAAGCGGCTGAAAAGTTCCTGACATATTGCGCCAGCGCAGAGGGGTGTAAAGCATACAGCAACGCACTGCACAGATTGCCGGCCAGACTGGATATTCTTGATGAAGAGCTGCAGATTCCGGATTTGGATATCATGAGAGAATATGTTTCTGAATGTGAACTGGAAGCCCGGTATTTTACGGATGCTCCGATGAAGAGTATTTCGGAAATGGGTGAAAACTTTCAGGAATACATTATGAATGAAATTACACTGGATGAATTCTGTGAAAGAGCACAGAGTATAGTGGAAGAATAAGAACGGAGAATATCGTTCTCGTCACGCATCCATCCGTTTCTCACTTACCTGAAAAATGGCATAGATACACTCAAACATTGCTTTTACCAGAATCTGATAAAATTCTACAAAAGTGATGTCAGCCATTTCGTCAATGAAATAGAAAAATAGCTCGCCCAGCGTCCGCTCGTCCTGATTTTTACGTTGCGCCAATGCAATCATCATGTACCGTGCAAACACGATAGCTACATGTGCTGTCAGAGCATCGTAAGAAAGAGAATGGCATTCACCAATCAGGTTCAGGTATGATTTGCAGGTCTTGAAAAGACTTCAATCTGCCAGCGTTTGCCATATATCCGGATGATTTCTTCCGGACTGAGACTCATATCTGTGCAGATGAAGGTAACCCAATCTTTCTTGTTGCTTCTATTGCGAACGCAGACGATGCGGGCAGGAATCTTCTGTTCTTTTCCTACCATTACATCTACGGAGAGCAGATACTTACTACGACCCCTGCGTTTCTTGCAAGCGCTGAAAATCCTGATGAGTGACAGTTGTTTCCCTTCGAATTCGTACCGGATCCTGGAGCTTTTCTTGATCATGGCTATAGCATCCAGACTAAGATCTCTAACAGAAAGAATCTGAGCCGGAGAGGAGAACCAAGTGTCAAACAGCACATAGTCTGCCTTATGACCAGCTGACTGGGCTGTACGAATCAGCTCCAGCATGGCATCAGTGCCTTTTATCTGTGCACGCTTGCGTCGGCGTCCGGCAAGAGAACGGCCATCGTACTTCTTCTGAACACCGAGTATATTTTGCTCCTTTGAAGATGCAAGTAGCGTGCGGTTTACAGGGATCATGGTATTGCCATCCGTCCAACTTAGCGTCAGCAGGCGATAGCCTTTTGCGTAGCGCATGGAAGCGTGATCAAATACCCTCGATCCCAGTTCTGTCTTTTTGCAGCTGGTTCTTTCAAACAGGCTGTCATCAACGATGAAAGCATTCACTCTGTCTTCACTGGTAAGAGGTTCAAGGGTATCCACCACAGACTTCGACAGTAGTATTGTGAATTTCATCCAGTTGGTCTTAGAACTGTTCATGAAACGGTAGAACGTATTCTTGGAGAAAGATTCCTTGAAAGAACCTGTTTTCTGCTGCATATACATGCTTCGATTGGCGAAGACGTTGCAGAGCTTATATTTGAAAATCTGGAGAACCGGAACTCCCTTTTCTTTCTGCGCATTACATTTACGCAACAGATTTCCAATGTGAAAAGTGCTGAAAAAAGAAGAAATTGCATTATAAAGTTCCTGTCCGTCCTGGTCCTGTGGTAGAATTGAAGCTGGCATAGATCTGCTCCTTAGTTTATTTGTTTCTAGTCAATTCAATTACACCAAGGAACAGAGTTCTATGCCTTTTTTATTGCCTACATTTATTGAGGTTTCAAGGTTCAACACACCTTTTGGGTGTGGGAAGTTTTAGTGAATATCTGGTCCCCGGCCGGGACCGCGGAGGATAAGCTGCCGGTATTCATATGGGTGCACGGCGGAGGGGAATGGCTCGAGCGGCAATTATGCGCTGTTTGATATCGTCAAGGCCTGCCGCTGGGTTAAGAACAACATCGCGGCATTCGGCGGCGATCCGGACAACATAAGTACTCAGACCTGATCGAGCGCGGGGAATTCAATGATTTTGACGTCATGATCGGGAGCTGTGCGCAGGAGTTCCCTGTTGGGGATGAAGAGAAAGGGCTTCCGGTTGAAGAATACGAAGCCTATCTCCAGAGGAATTTTGCGGACAACATCAGCCGGATGAAGCAGTGGTATCCCGGGACGGCTCCGATGAAGGCGGCGAAGTCCGGCGCGACGATCGCCTCGGACATCATGCTTCTCGGCTCCATCAAGCTGGCGCAGAAATGCGTTCAGTACGGGCGCAGAGCATACGTATGGCTGATGAACAAGGAGAATGAGACAGAGCGCAGTCATCGTGCGGGCAGTCCGCACTGCGCGGAGAAGCCGTATGAAAAGGATGATGAGGTCTTCATTCTGGGAAATGATTCGCACATGTTCACCGAAGAGGATAAGGAGCGGATTGTGTATCTCTATTTAAGAAGAGAGCGGAAAGCCGCGAGCCGAAGCCGATGCGGCTGGGACAGCTGATGGAGCTCTGATTTCAGCGTACAAAATTGAAAGAGCAGGTTCGTTTTTTTAAGGAAGAAAGCATAGCCGTTTTTTATACTCTTGATATCAACGGAAGTGCCGCGGGGCAGGGGCGCGGCGTCGCGCGCCTCGCACCAATGTGCTTCGGCAAGGAGGAAAATATGAATTTTGAAAAGCTGACGATGTATCTGGACGGCCTGAAAGAATCCTATGGCGTACCGGGATCGGATATTATTGTGACTAAGGACCATGAGACGGTTTACCGGCATCAGACCGGGTTCTGCGACTATGAGGAAAAAATCCCTACGAGGGAGGACAATCTGTACCGTCTGTTCTCTGCGACAAAGGTGATCACCATGACGGCGGTCATGCAGCTGATCGAGCAGGGGAAACTTGGCCTCTATGATGAGCTGCAGAAATTTATTCCGGAATTCGGATGCTT
Source organism: Lachnoclostridium sp. Marseille-P6806 (assembly GCF_900625025.1). Classification (GTDB taxonomy): domain Bacteria; phylum Bacillota; class Clostridia; order Lachnospirales; family Lachnospiraceae; genus CAG-791. The sequence continues at coordinate 90,394 of NZ_LR130577.1, read as the reverse complement.
GTATGTCGCCGATGAGTATACCTTTTCGTTTCCGATCCACTGGCCGGAGCGCAGCGATCCGTGTCATCTTGCGCACAATTCCATCCGGATCATTGATTTGATGAGCATGACGGCCGGACTGAACTACAATACGACGGCGCCGGAGCTGCTGCGCGTCAAGGAAGAGAGCGGCAATCAGGCGTCTACGCAGGAGGTCGTCCGGGCAATGGCCGGAATGCCTCTTTTGTATGAACCGAGAACGCGCTGGGCTTACAGCCTTGCACATGATGTTCTGGCGGCCGTCGTGGAGATCGTCTCCGGTCAGAAATTCAGCGAATATCTTGACGAACATATTTTCCGCCTTCTCGGAGTTTCGGATCTCCACTTCGGTCTGGATGCGGAGCAGCAAAAAAGACTTGCCGCCCTTTATATGGGGAAATTCGGAACAAAGGATATCGTCCGCGACGACGGGGAAATGTCGGACAGCTTTAAGATTACGGAGAATTACGAGAGCGGCGGAGCCGGCCTGATTGCCGGCATCGCGGATTACAGCACGGTGATAGATGCTCTGGCAAACGGCGGTGTAGGACGGAACGGCGCAAGAATCTTGTCTGAGAAGTCGATCCGCCTGTTTATGACGAATTATACGACCGGACAGATGCAGAAAGACTTTGAGGAGTCCGGGAAAGACAGTTACGGCTATGGCCTCGGCGTCCGTGTGCTGATTGACGGCAGCAGGTCGAAATCTCCGCTCGGGGAGTTCGGCTGGGACGGAGCGGCCGGGGCGTATGTGGTGATCGATCCGATCCATCACGTCAGTATCTTCTATGTGCAGCATATTATGGGCTTCCCGGTGGTCTATTCGGAAATTCATCCCGCCATCCGCGACCTGGTATATGAGGCGCTGCAGCAGTAGTGCGCGGAAGCTTCTGTTTCAAAGGGGGCAGTGAAAAATGCAGTATACGGCAAAAAGGATGACGACTACTTTTTTGGATTCACTGCCCTTTGGAACCGATGAGTTTGTCGCAGGAGAACTGACGAAGAGCCGCAGGGAACGCCGGAAGCTGCCCGAGGGATGCAGAGAGCTTGTCCTTGTCAGAGATGTGATGAGGATCGCGTGGCCCTCCATGGTGGAGCTGCTTCTGGCGAGCCCTGTCGACATGGCGGCGTCATCCACGTCGCTGGTAGGGCAGAGCCTCGGGAAGAAAAGGCCGGATATGGCGGAGCATTATTCCGCCCGCTGCGTGCGAATCGGCATCGCCGTTTCTGTCAGTCTGGGCCTGCTCCAGCCGGTGCAGACGTCGCAGTTCATCCTCTCGGGGAGCCTCCGTGGTGCAGGCGACACAAAGACAACGGCGGTGATTACGATGATCGGAATTCTGCTTCTTCGTCCGGTGATCGCGCAGGCGTCGATTTACTGGCTGGGAATGGGACTGATCGGGGGCTTGGCTCGCCATTGCTTCAGACCAGCTTGTCAGAACGGCCCTTGTCTCCGTCGTCTACGGGCGGGGACGCTGGAAAGCCATCCGCTTTAAAATTTAGGTGTCCGAGAGCAACCAGCGGAGAAGCGCTTCCCGGTGTTCAAGAAACATTTTCGTCACCATATAGCTATCGGTATCCTCATAGCGGCACGGATGGACGGGGCCGTCGTCAAAGGTCAGGATTTCCGCTTCCGGGATTCCCAGCAGAATCGGCGAATGTGACACGATGAAAAACTGCGAGCCCTGCTTCGCCCAGCGGACAATTTCCGCAAGAAGAGTAAGCTGTCTCTGCGGAGACAGTGCGGCCTCCGGCTCGTCGAGCAGATAGAGGCTGTCTGCCTGAAAATTGTGCTGGACAATGGACAGAAAGCTCTCGCCGTGGGACTGCTCGTGCAGCCGCTCCGGCCGGCCGCCGTACCGGGAGTATTCTTCTTCCGCCGAGGCGACATTATAAAAGCTCTCCGCCCGGAGAAAATACCCCCATTTCGGTTTGCGATATCCCTTGAAAAACGTGACGGCTTCATGAAAATCCGAGTAGTCGTCGTAGGTGGAAAAGGAATAATTGCGGGTGCCGCCCTCCGGATTAAAGCCGCAGCGGATGGCAAGCGCTTCAAGGAGTGTGGACTTGCCGCTGCCGTTTTCACCGACAAAGAACGTGACCGGGTGATGAAATTCGATCTGATCGACATGTTCAAAGGCAGGAATGCCGCGGACATAGCTCTCTTCCGGGAGCTGATCCCAGTGAATCTGTACGGATCGGACAAACTGTGTGTTCATCAGGAAATACACTTTCTTCAAATCGGGAGCTCATGAAACAAGGCATTTGTGAGTATAATCTATTATACTCGGGAGAGCGGGGAATGAAGCGCAATTCATTGAAAGATGAAAAATTGACTGGCGGCAGGAATCGCTGCGTTGTCACAGGGATGAGGGATGGCGGCACATGAAAAAGATCAATTATACACTGCTGACAGTGGGAGTCATCGCGGCAATTCCTATAAGCTGTTATGTCTTCCGCTATGCTGCGGCAAGGATCAATGATGCTTCTGTTTGCCGTGGCCGCGTTGTGGCATCGGAAGCGGGTGGAATCCAGATTCAGACAAGGTATTATAATCTGAATTGTCCGTTTGAGTGGGAAGACAAAGTATCTGTCGAAGTGCAGCCGATGCATGAAGAATATGGTGGAAAAGATTCTTCGTGGGAAGATGATGCAAATAATATAGATCCTGACAATTATTCCTTAACGATTTTGTATGAGTCGGACAATAAAAGGGCGGTCGTGGGAGAGCTTCAGATGTACGGCTATCTTCAGGACTGTCAGGATTTGTACAACTGGGATTATGCAGGGTATCTGGCGATACAGCCTTATGATCACCGGGGGTATACTACCCGGCTGATTATTCAGTATCCGGTAATTGACCGGCAGCTTTTGTATGATGATGTATATTTATCAATGAGGTCGGAGCTTCCGCATATTGTTGAAAATTTAGAACCGCGAAAGTCGTTTCTTCTCAAGAAAGACCAATATACTTTTGTCGATTGGTATAAAAATCAGAATCCCGGAGATCACGGACAGACGTGGGAGGAGTACTATGAAGAGGAAAGGCGGCGCTATGAAGAACAGGAGCAGCGGAGGATGGAAAATAATCAGAACGCACTTCCGGGCTTGCAAGATTCCGGGGGAAATAGTTCCGGATATGGCAGCTATTATTCCCATGGGAGTTCCGGCTATAATCCGGATCCATATGATGTATATGAGTATGATGATCCGGAAGATTTTGCCGATGACTGGGCCGACGAATTCAGCGATGGCGGCAATGATGAGGATGAAGCATGGGATGAAGCCTACGGCTACTGGGAGGATAATAACTGAAAGACATCCGGGGATGCGGAGGCGAGAATCATGATTGCGATACAGTTTGAGAAAGAGCGGCGCAGAGCAGCGGCCTATGACGGAAGCCGTCTCGTGGGCGAGTGCGAGATTGCCGCCGGAAAGACATTCTGGGTGATTACGCACACAGAGGTGAATCAGGAATACGGCGGTCAGGGAATTGCCGGAGAGCTGGTGGACTGTGTAGTTCAGGAGGCGAAAACGGAGGGCATGAGGATAAAGCCGTTTTGCTCATATGCGGCGCATTTAGTTGAAAAGAATCCGGCGTATGCGGAAATAGAGGACAAGACGGTGATTACCGTATACGGCATGTCGACATGCCCGGACTGCGCGTATGTCGCGAAGCAGATAAGGGGCAGAGACGATTTCCGGATGGTGGATATCGGCGGACACGTAAAGGATCTGAAAGCATTTCTGCGGCTCCGGGATGCGGAACCGGCCTTTGCGGGTGCGAAAGAGAACGCCTGTGTCGGGATCCCGTGCTTCGTGCTGGAGGATGGAACCGTCACGCTTTCGCCGGAGGATGTCGGGCTGAGAGCCGGACGGCCGGAAGCGGCGGCATGCCGTCTGGACGGCACAGGATGCTGAAAAATGTTGTTTATGGAGGATAGTGTGAAAGAAAGTAGAGGGTATTCATAAAAAGGGTAACGTTAAAAAACCACCAAAGGATGGGCTGTACAGGGATAGATATAAAGAGCGTCAGGAGGCGACTCCGATTTCTTCGGCAATAATACCCTCCGCCCTCAGCAGCTTTAAGGCCTGCTTTGCGGAGGAGAACTGTGTCATATCGGCCCCGATCTCCGCGATGATGCGTATGGCAGAATCCCGTTGAACCCCCGGGATGGTAGCAAGGAGGCTGACAGTTGACGCAGCAGCCATGCCATGGTGTTGCGCCTGTGTTTTATGCCGCGGGCAGAGGAGATTTATCTGTTTTCCGAAACAGAAGAAAATCCACATGTGTCAGAGGATTTCCTGCATATGCGGCTGCGGCTTCCTCAGCGCTCAGCAATGAATCATTTTTCAAAATATTGACCAGCGACACATGCGCAGCGCAGCCCGCAAAAGAAAAAAATCCGCCGCTGACGGTCATATTCCTGATAGAGCAGATCAAATACGGAATAGACGGTGCTTTCTATTATTTCACAGTTGTTGTACTCGATATAGCGAGCGAGGTCGCCATAGTTGGTTCGATCGTTCCGGGGGGTCTGTGAGGTGATCACCGTCAGCGACCGAACGGCCCGGGATACTGCCACGTTCAGCATCCGGGGATCATCCACGAATTCTGTGATTACATTGTCAACAGAAGTCAGAATGATGGCACCTTTCTCCCGACCCTGAAACTTATGAACGGTTGCCGTTTCCAGATTCCGGCTCAGCTGTGCCTGAAGAACTGCCACCTGATCCTTGTATGGCGTGATGATGCCGATGCTCTTATACTCCTGCTTCATCAGTCTGGGGAAAACCTCCTGACGGATTACGTCGATTTGCCGCTGATTCGTGTGTCCCCGCGCATGGTTTCCGGGGGGCGTCCGATACATGGTCAGGACATCCGGTTCACCGTGATCCTCGGTCATGACGATCGGTTTTCCGTCATAGAATTTCTGGTTACAGAAATTGATTATTTTGGGATGACAGCGATAGTGCTCCCGCAGCAGCACGGAGGGAATGTCCGGCCATGCTGCCGCCGCGGAGGAGAGCAGATTATGGGCAGAAAAATGATAGGCCTTCGGCAGGGAATACCGGGCCCGGATATCTTCGCTGTCCCGCAGACTTTTACTGTCCAGTACATTGGGAAGCTGCTGAAGATCTCCGACAATAACGACATTTCGTGCGCAGGAAAAGGCCAGTACGCCGGTGGCAAGGTCTGCCTGTGAAGCCTCGTCTACGATGAGATAGTCGTAGACGTGCGCCGGATTCAAGGTGCTTTTGACAGAGTAGGTTGTACTCAATACCACCGGGTATTCTTGATTGAAATCTCCCGAATTTTTCTGCAAATCCTGTTGGCTGAAGTGTCGGTGCGGACGCCGCCAGTCGAATGCTTCGCTCAGCTCAGCGTGGAACAGTCGCAGAGATTTTTCCGCCGGCTCCGTCATCTTTTCCGCGAAAGAGAACCCCTCCAGTTTTTTCTCCAGCTGTACTCTCTCTTCTGTCAATTCCTGCCGGTGCAGCACATAAAACTGTTGTTGAAGATACGGAATTACCAATTCCGGCTCATGGAGGAACATTCTCAGAGCGCTGTGATTGAAGCGGAACAGGATGAAAATTTTCTGAATCAGGCCCAATTTGTTCCCCCGTCGGGCATGCTCCTCATATTCCAGCCAGGGGGTCCAGCAAGAGGGACAGGAGTTTCCGGGAGGAGATTGCTGAGTTCTTCGGAGAGCGCGGCAACCTCCTGATTCAGCAGATTTTTTCTTCTTGCGGCAGGGCCCACGCGTCCATATCGGGATATTTTCCGGACTGATTATTCAGAAAGCGTTCTTTATTCCCGCGGGCAATGAGCCAAGCGGACATGCTTGCATGTCCATTTGGCGAATTCCGCGAGGGCGGGATACCCCGCCCCCTTGGGGCGTACAAATCCAGAAACAAGCTAGATCATGCCCCGCAGCAAGCTGCGGGGTATTTGACTTGCGTGACTGCCTAAAAAGGCTGTGAGGAAAGAGACGCCTTTCTTCTCTAATTTTTCTGCTACGTTCAGAGTGGCGGAGTTGTTGTTTGAAACCACGGCTGCCGTCTGCCTGAAGTAGTCAAAGGCAGCGCGTCTCTTTTCGTTCAGGAGACAATTCTTTTGGAATATTACAGAGGATTTCGGATATACGGGAGATGTTTTTCCGGCGCGGAGAAAGCGGTAAAAAGGACCGAAATCCAGAATATCTTCCGTCTGCGGAATGAAGTTTCCTTATGCGGTAATGATGAAGTCCGACGGATGGATTCGTCTTTGTATCTCCATATACTGTATCTTTGGGCTGTAATCGGTTTTATCTTCTCCGTTGATCAGAAGCAGATATTTTTCAATATCCATCGCGGTCCTCCATCGGGTTTCTTGTTATAAATTATTTTAACACTGAAAATAATTAGGAAAACAGAGTCTCTCATGTTAATGTGTGTAGTATAAGTATCATTCATCAGATACCTGTTCTTAATGAGGGGGGACACAGCCTTGAAACTGACCTTGAAAGGAATTTCGGACAGGGCGGCATTTGAGAGAGCGGGAATTGCTCTTCCGTCCTATGATGCGGCGGCGGTTCGGCAGGCGACTGCGGAAAGACCGCGCTGGGTTCATATCGGCGTCGGCAATATTTTCCGCATTTTCATCGGGAGCATTGCCGACAGGCTGCTGACCGGGGGGCTGATGCAGGAGGGAGTGACCTGCGTTGAACCCTATGATTATGAAGTGATTGACAAGATTTACCGCCCCTTTGATAACCTGATGCTCAGTGTGATCCTGCATCAGGACGGGACAAAAACAAAGCGGGTTCTGGCGCCGTTTGGCGAGGCTATTGCCGCGAAAGCGGGGACTCCGCAGTGGAGCCGCCTGAAAGAGGTGTTCTGCGCGCCCGGTCTCCAGTTGGTGTCTTTTACCATCACGGAAAAGGGCTATGCGCTGACGGGACATGACGGCCGGTATCTGAAATGGATTGAAGAGGATATCCGGAGCGGCCCGGAGGCGGCGAGGAGCGCGATGGCGGTCGTCGCGGCCATGCTCCATCAGAGATATCGGGCGGGAGGATATCCGCTTGCGCTGGTCTCGATGGATAACTGCTCCCATAACGGAGAAAAGCTCCGGGAATCCGTTCTAACGATCTGCCGGGAATGGAATAAACGGGGCTTTGTGGAAGACGGTTTTCTCGAATATGTGCAGAATGATCGGAACATTTCCTTTCCGTGGACAATGATCGATAAGATAACGCCGCGGCCGGGGCAGAGTGTGGCGGATGAACTTTCGGCCGACGGCGTGGAGGATATGCAGCCGATTGTCACGGACAAAAAGACATTTATTGCACCCTTTGGCAATGCGGAAGAGGCGCAGTATCTTGTTATTGAGGATCACTTCCCGAACGGCCGCCCCGCGCTGGAAAAAGCCGGCGTTTACATGACTTCCCGCGAGACGGTCGACAAGGCGGAGAAAATGAAAGTCAATACCTGCCTGAATCCGATTCACACGGCGCTCTGTACGTATGACTGCATGCTCGGGCATACCTTTTTCGCTGACGGAATGAACGATCCGGAGCTGGCCCGTCTTGCAAGTCGGATCGGCTATGCGGAGGGCCTCGCGGTCGTGACGGACCCGGGCATACTAAATCCGAAAGACTTTTTAGATGAAGTGGTTCATGTCCGACTGTCCAATCCTTTTCTCGGAGATACCTCGCAGCGCATCGCCGTGGATATTTCCCAGATGATGGGAATCCGCTTCGGCGAAACCATTAAATCCTATCTGCAAAAGGACGGGACGGCAGCGGCGCTCGTCGGGGTTCCTCTGGCCATTGCCGGCTGGCTGCGGTATCTGCTGGCGGTGGATGACGACGGGAAGCCGTTTGCTCCGGCGCCGGACCCGCTGCTTCCCGAGCTGCAAAGGCAGCTTGCCGGCATAGAGCTCGGGAGGCCGGAGAGCGCTGCGGATCAGCTCCGGCCGATTCTTTCCAATGTCAATATATTCGGTGTCGATCTGTACAATGCCGGCCTCGGGGAGAAAATTGAAGCGATGTTCCGCGAAGAAATCGCCGGCCCCGGGGCGGTGCGCGCAACTCTCAGAAAATATCTGGGAGACCTGTGAGCGATATTGTCCATAACAACGAGCGGATATGAGAGGGCTTTCCATTCTGTTTCAGAAACACATCCTCAGGGGGAAATGTTCACATCCGGATTTTCAAATCTGCAGTCCAAGGAGAGCAGAACGATGACGTCTGTTTTGGGGCTGGGGAGCTGGAGTATGATATAGAAGCACCAGTTCTTCTGTCCCCTATCGAGGACGCGGAAATAGCTGGTCTGCCTCCCGCGTCTCGATGCCTTCACAGAGCACCTGCACGCCGAGCGTTTTTTCTATCGAGACGATCGCGGTGATGATCTTGCGCGCGGTCGGGGAAGTTGCGCAGAAAGATCATGCCAATTTGATGACGTCAAAATGGTAGTCCTGCAGGACGTTCAGTGAGGAATATCCGCTGCCGAAATCATCCATCCAGATGGAAAAGCCTTTGGCGCGAAGCCGGTTGAGATCGTCCCGGATACGGCTTTCGTTGGAGGTGATGATGCTTTCTGTGATTTCGACGTGGAATAGGTCGATGGAGAGATTACAGAGCGAGACATAATCGGCAATGATGTGGCATATATCGCAGGCAAAAAAGTCCAGACGGGAAAGGTTAAAGGAAACGGGAACGACGCGGTTGCCCTTGTCGATTTCCTCTCGAAGCTTCCGGCAGACCTCACGGATCATATATACGTCCGGCTTATGGATCTGGTTATCTGCTTCCAGTGCGGCGATGAACTGCGCCGGTGCGAGAATGCCCCGTTCGGGATCGCGCCATCTGGCCAGAGCCTCAAAGCCGCAGAGAGAACCGTTCAGAGTGCGGACGACGGGCTGATAGTATACCTCGATATGGTGCTGTGCGAGCGCTTCGTCGCGGTGAGTGGTGATCCAGAGGTCGAGCTCTTTTTCCTCTGAGATGCGTTTTGCGGAAGTGTCCGCAGTGGTGTTGTTCAGATGTGGGTTCCTCATGGGGCCGCCTGCTCACAGGCCAAGGGATATCGTAACACAGCGGGCGGTCCCGCGCATGGGAAAGAAAGATATCAGGCTGTAGAAAGAGGTGGACTTAATTTTATTAATAGGATTAATGAAATATTGAAAAATTATTCTAACAGGTATATTATAGGCACAGTAAGAAGTTTGATGAAGATTTTGGATTTCAGCTCACAGGAGATGAATGGGAATTTTTGAGGTCGAAAATTTTGACTTCAAAATCTGAAACAGGCTCTGGAGGAGCGTTTCATAACAGATATATTATCACGTTCCTCGCGCGGCGAGGGTGCTCCAAGGATGAATGACGTAAATCAGGGAGCGTTTTGCAGTTTCCCCGCAATGGCGGGGGTGGAGAAAATTTATGGAAACCACGTCATCCAGAGAGATAGCAACCACAGCACAAGACACCAGCGTGGAATTTGAATTTCTGTGATAGTAATTAGGATCGTAAAGAGAACACAAAATAGTGGTGAAAAAATTCTTTGTAAAGCATTGACATTTGTATGTCATTTCACTGCTCTTCTAAAAATATTCTTTTCCGGTTTCGGGAAATGATATTCTTCAAAAGCACAGAGACTCTTTCGGCCGGAGGATGCTCATGATGTCAGAACGTGCGGACAAGCTGCTGATCGCGAAATCAGGGGATGGGGGCCAGAGCTGGCTTCCGCTCTGGATGCACTCGCGGGATACAGCGGGGGTGATGGCCCGCCTGTGGAATGAGTGGATTCCGGAAGCGACAAGGCAGTGCTTTTCGAGCTGCTTTCAGACCGGGGATTGGGACGCCGAGATGCGGGAGCTGTGTCGGCTTCTCGGCTATCTCCATGATATAGGGAAGACGACGCCGGTCTTTCAGAGCAGAATCAGCGATGCACTGGATCCTCAGTGCCGGGAACGGCTGGAGGATGCGGGCATTCATATTCCTCGTTTTTTTCAGCTGCGGGACGCCGGCAATGCGCCGCATGCAAAGGCGGGAGAGGTGATCCTGCGGAATAAAGGGTGCCGCATCGGGGCCGCGGCCGTCGTGGGGGCGCATCACGGCGCGCCGCAGTCGGACAGCCTCAATCCGGAGCTCGAAATGAATCTGAACCCGCGCCTGTATTACGGTGATCAGAAGAGCGAATGGGATACCCTCTGGGATATCTGGATCAAAGCGGCGCTCGACGAGGGAGGGTATTCGTCCCTTTCGCAGCTCGCATTTCTGGAAATGAAGCATCAGCTTCTGCTCAGCGGAATGCTGGTTATGGCGGACTGGATCGCCAGCAATACCTGCTATTTCCCTCTGATATCCGTGGAGGAAACCGGGCGGGAGGAGATGTATCCGGAACGAATTGGCGCGGGCTGGAAGCGGCTGCATCCGCCGGCGTGCTGGCTGGTCACGGGCTTTGGCATGGATGCGGAGCTTTTTTACGATCGTTTTTCTTATGAAGCGAATCCGGTACAGAGAGCGGCGCTGGAGATTGCCGCAGGAATCGAGGAGCCGGGGATCTTCATTCTGGAAGCGCAGATGGGGGTCGGAAAAACGGAAGCGGCACTGGCGGCCGCGGAGACTTTCGCGAGGGCAAAGGGCTGCGGCGGTCTGTTCTTCGGCTTGCCGACGCAGGCTACGGCCAACGGAATATTTCCACGTCTCATGAAATGGGCCGGTCAGTTCGCGGAGAATGAACAGCTCTCCGTGCGGCTCGCCCATGGCGCGGCGGAGATGAACGAGGACTACCGGGCATTGTTTGAGGGGACAGCAAGGGTAGAGGAGGACAGCGAAGAGGGCGGTCTGATTGTCCATAACTGGTTTAAGGGGAAAAAACAGGTTCTTCTCTCAGATTTTGTCGTCGGAACCGTCGATCAGCTGTTGATGGCCGCGCTGCAGCAGAAACATGTCATGCTGCGGCATTTCGGCCTCGTCGGGAAAGTAGTCATCGTGGACGAATGCCATGCCTACGACAGCTACATGAGCCAGTATCTTTACCGGGTTATGGAGTGGCTGGGAGAATACGGGGTTCCCGTCATTATTCTGTCCGCTACGCTTCCTGCCGAAAAAAGGACGGCGCTGGTCAATTCCTATTTAAGAAAAAGCCCGCGAGCAGGAAAGAGGGCCGGGGCGGCTCCGTGGGAAAAGGCTCTGGAGTATCCGCTTTTTACATGGACCGACCGCGGAGAGGTGCGGCAGAGCGCACTGCAGATGCAGCAGGAAGAAAAACCTGTATCCGTTTTTCGCATCTGCAAAGAGGATGCCATATCCGTTCTGAAAGAAGGGCTGCGGGAGGGAGGCTGCGCCGGCGTGATCATGAATACCGTCGCGGAGGCGCAGCGCTTTGCGGAAACAGCCCGAAAGGAGCTTTCGGGAATGCAGGTGATTTTATTCCATTCCCGATTCCTTTTCCGGGACAGAGCGGAGAGAGAGGCGGCGCTTATGAAACGGATCGGCAAAAAATCCGGCCGGGCTGACCGGGATCGTCTTCTGGTGGTAGGGACGCAGGTTCTGGAGCAGAGCCTCGATATTGATTTTGATCTTCTCCTGACCGAGCTCTGTCCGATGGATCTTCTGCTCCAGCGGATCGGGCGCCTGCACCGGCATGACAGGCATGATGACATACGTCCCGCCTGCCTCGGCGCTGCGAAGTGCTATGTGCTGGAGCCGCAGGAGGAAGAATGGGGGAACAGTGTCTACGATGCGTGGATTTTGAAACGGACGGCGGAGCGGCTTCCGGAGAGGCTGCTTCTGCCCTCCTCCATTCCGGTGCTTGTGCAGAGCGTGTACGACTTTGAAAGCGGCGCGCAGGAGGGGCGTGCAGAGGATAAGAAAGATCGCAACGAGTATAAAAAAGCCTGTAAGAAGCAGAGGACAAAAGCGGATGCCTATCGGCTTGCTGCACCGGAGGAGGCGGAGGAAGAGGAATTTTCTGCCATCCACAGACTTTTTCATCAGTCGTATGTAGAAGACGCGCAGGGCAAGGCGGCGGTGCGCGACGGGGATGCGTCCTTTGAGGTACTTCTGTTGAGAAAACAGGGGGAGACAATCTGCTTTCTTCCGTGGCAGTTTGGCGGAAAGGAGGTGTGCGCGGACCGCGTGCCGTCCGAGGAGGAGCAGAGAGAGATTCTGACGCAGAGCATCCGGATGCCGGGGATTTTCTGCCTCGATTGCAGGATAGACAAAACCATAGCGGAGCTCAGGAAAATCCGGGAGACGTTTTTTGCCGGGTGGAACCATGCGCCGCTTCTGTGTCAGGAGATGATTCTGCTGCTGGATGAACGGATGGAAACGGATTTTATGGGATATCATCTGAAATATTCTGCGGAAAACGGGCTGGAGTACGGAAAGGAGGAAGAGCATGGAGCCGGAATTTAATCTGTGCGAGGAAAACTGGATCTGCCTGCTTGGCAAAAACGGCGCGGTCAGCGAGCTGTCACTGCCGGAGGCGCTGATACACGCGCATGAATATGTCGACATCCGGGGGGAGATGCCCGCGCAGGATATTGCTGTGCTTCGTTTACTGCTGGCTGTTCTGCATACGGTATTTTCCAGAGTGAATGCCGCGGGCGAGGAGGCGCCGATCGAGCGCCCGAAGGACGCCAGAAACAGATGGGAGACGCTCTGGCGTCTGGGAAAGTTGCCCGAGGAACCGATCCGGAATTATCTGAATGAGTGGAGGGATCGCTTCTGGCTGTTCCATGAGGAAAGACCGTTCTGGCAGGTGAATGAGGCGGAGCTCGGGACAAAGTACGAGGCGGCCAAGCTGAACGGAGAAATTTCAGAGAGCAGCAACAAGGTGCGGCTCTTTTCGGCTTATTCAGGGGAATCGAAGCAGGAGCTCAGCTGCGCGCAGGCGGCCCGATGGCTTCTTTATATCAATGGCTATGACGATACCTCCGCCAAGCCCAAGGGCAAGGAGCTGCCCTCGCCCGGCGCCGGCTGGCTGGGTAAGCTGGGACTGATTACGGCGGTGGGGAAAAACCTTTTTGAGACGTTGATGCTGAACCTGACGCTGCTGAAGGACGGGACGGAGCTGTGGGAGGAGGAAGATTTCCCGGTCTGGGAGAGGGAAAAGCCGAGAGCCGGGGAACGGACGGAAATCGCGCTTCCGGAAAATCAGGCCGAGCTGCTGACGCTGCAGTCCAGAAGACTTCTTCTTGTGAGAAATAAAGAAAAGGTGACGGGCGTCCGCGTTCTGGGTGGAGACTTTTTCGCCAAGGAATTTGCTTTTTCGGAGCAGATGACCGTGTGGAGAGCCGTGAAAGAGAAAAAAGACCGGCCGCCTGTTTTTCAGCCGAGACGCCATGATCCGGCCAAACAGATGTGGAGAGATTTCGGTGCTGTTTTTCCGAGCGACAGGAATCAGGGAAAAGAAGCGGTGCGAAATCCGGGCGTCGTCTGCTGGAACGAAGAAATAACCAGAATGCTGGGAAGAAAGGAGCTTGTACGCTTCCGCGTCACCTCAATGCACTATGGTGATAAGGACTTTTTCGTCGACGATTCCTTTGCGGATCAGCTTTCGTTTCATGCGCAGCTGCTGACAGAGGCGGGAGCAGAGTGGCGGGAAAGAATCGCCGGGGAGGTGGAGCGCTGCCGGAAGCTGTCGGAGGTGATCGGCTATTTTGCGCAGGATCTGGACAAGGCGGGCGGAGGCGACGGGAAGCCGGAGATCGCGGAAAAGGCCAGAGCAGCGTTCTATGAAAGAGTGGATATCCCTTTCCGGGGATGGCTTCAGCGGATTGACCCGGAAACCGGAGGAGAGCAGGCGGAGCAGATCACGGATCTCTGGCTGGAGGAGGAGCGGCGGATTGCGAAGCGGCTGGGGCGCGAGCTCGTGGCGGAGGCGGGGGACCGCGCTTATATGGGAAGAAAGAGGAAAGAAAAAATAAAGGGAGCAGATGCCGAGATCGTCTATACGGCGCCGGGAGCATACGAGCGTCTGCTGAGAAACATACGCAGACTGCTCGGAGACACAAGAGGGGAGGGAATCCGTGACACAGGAGAAGAGACCGTCGGAACGGGTGCGTGACATCGTTTTATACAAGCTGCATCAGATTTCGGAGAATCCCAATGAGGCGGCGGCAGGCGCAGAGCTTGCAAGGCTTCGGCGGGGAATCGGCAAAAAGCCGGGAGATATGCCGGAGCTCTGGGCCAGCCTTTTCATGGACTTTCCGGAAGAGCTGGAGGGTACGGGGCAGGAGCCGGGTCCGGCGGAATGGGCGGTATACGATGCCCTGACCCTGTATGCGCTGCATCAGCAGGGGAAAAAGCCGGGCACAGAAAACATGTACGAGGCCGGGCAGAGACTCGGGAAAGCCATGGCGGTTCTGTCGCTTCGCGAGAAATTTTCCGAGGAGGCGGTGCAGAGACGGGTTCAGGCGCTGGCGGCAGGGGCGGATATACAAGGGCTGGCATGGCATCTGAAAGGCCTTGTACAGCTCCTGCGGCAGCAGAAGATCCCTCTGGATTACCCTGCGCTGGCCGAGGACCTGTACCGCTATCAGGATCTGAACCAGCGGGCCTCCGTCAGACTGAACTGGGGGAGAGATTACTATCGGACAAGAGACATGCTGCTGATGCCAAAAGAAGACAAAGGAGAGTGAGACTATGGACAGGAACAACTTGTATATTGATTTTCATGTGCTGCAGACCGTGCCGCCCAGTTGTGTGAACAGGGATGATACGGGAAGCCCCAAAACGGCGATATATGGAGGCGTCACCCGGGCCAGAGTTTCCTCGCAGGCATGGAAGCATGCCATGAGAGAGGAATTTGAGAGGATTTTTGCCGGGGAAGAGCTTGGCGTCCGGACGAAAAAGGTCGTGGATATGCTCGCGGCGGAAATTGCCGCTCTGCGTCCGGAGGCGGACGCCAACGGGCTGGCATTGAAAGCGCTGGGATATATCGGCATAAAAATCGACAGCAAAAAAAATGAGAGCGATGTTCTCTGCTTTTTCAGCCCGGCGCAGGCGAAAGCGCTGGCCGCGCTGGCAGTTGCCAAGGAAAGCGATAAAAAGAAATATAAGGCGGCGCTGAAGGGAGAACCGGGTTATGATATGGCGCTGTTCGGCAGAATGGTGGCGGCCGATCCGTCGCTGAATTACGATGCCGCGGCGCAGGTTGCGCACAGCATTTCCACCCATGGAGTGCAGACGGAATATGACTATTTCGCGGCTGTGGATGATCTGTCCCCGGAGGATAATGCGGGAGCCGGCCACATCGGCACCATCGAATTTAATTCCGCGACGCTTTACCGCTATGCGACCGTCAATGTGGGCGAGCTCGCAGGACTGCTCGGCAGGGATGCGGCAAAGGTGGTTCGGGGCTTCGCGGAGGCGTTTATTGTTTCCATGCCGACGGGAAAGCAGAACAGCTTCGGGAACCGGACGCGGCCGGATGTCATTTACGCGGCCTGCAGAAAGGATCAGCCCGTCAATCTGTGCGGAGCCTTTGAGGAGCCGGTGAAAAGCAGGGACGGCTATGTGCAGAAATCGGCGGAACGCCTGATGAACTACGCGAGGGAGACCTATCAGGACTATGTGGCGGAGCCCGCCCTGGAGCTGGGGGTGGGAAAGGCGCTGCACGGCTTTATGGATACGGTATCGAGGGACGACCTGCTCGATCGTGTGGAAAAATATGCAGAGGATTATCTGGTACAGAGGGAAGACGGATGAGTACGCTATTACTTCGATTTGCGGCGCCGCTTCAGTCATGGGGAATCGATTCTAAATTTGAGACCAGAAGAACCGGACGGGAGCCGTCCAAGAGCGGCATCATCGGCCTGCTGGCAGCGGCCCTCGGGCTGCCGAGGGACGGGGATCTGAGCCGCCTCTGCGCTCTTCGGACGGGCGTGCGGGCCGATCGGGAGGGGGTCATTCTGCGGGATTATCACACAGCCAGAAATGCGGAGACTTCCTATGTGACGGAACGCTGCTATCTCTGCGACGCGGTATTTCTGGTGGGCATAGAGGGAGACGAGGGGCTTCTGCATGAGCTGGAGACCGCTCTCCGGCATCCCGCGTATCCGCTGTTTCTGGGGCGGAGAGCCTGTCCGCCTGTGATGCCTCTGGTTCTGGGGCTTCGCGAGACGGGACTGGAATACGCACTGCGCTCCGAGCCGTATCTTGCAGATGAAAACCCCCGTCTTCGCACCGGATGCGCACGGATTGTCATGGACAGCGAGGGGCAGGGGGGCGGAACGGTTCTGCAGAATGATCTGCCCCTATCCTTTGATCAGAGGATGCGCAGATACGGCTTTCGGGCGGTGAAAGCGTTTTCGATTGCCAGAACGGACGGGGAGACGGCGGAGCATGACCCGATGAGAGAACTGGAGGAGGAGAGGGATGTTTCTGACTAGGCTGGAGCTGGATCAAAAACGGCGCAGCACGCTGCGGCTGCTTTCCTCTCCGGGAAACCTGCACGGCGCGGTGGAAAGTGCGTTTGCCGGGGAACGGAAAAGAAAGCTGTGGCGGATTGACACGCTGGGAGAAAAGCTGTACCTGCTCATTCTCAGCGAAGAAAAACCGGAGCTCACACAGGTGATGCAGCGCTACGGGACCGGAGAGCCATGGGAAACGAGAGATTATGACGCCCTTTTGCATAGGGTGGAGAACGGAAGCCGATGGCGGTTCCGGCTGGCGGCGAACCCCGTAAAAAGCGAGATGGTATCCCGCGGAGAAAGAGGAAAGGTCCGTGCCTGCTGCTCGGTGGAGGAGCAGGAGGAATGGCTGCTCGAGCGGGCGGAAAAGAACGGCTTTATATTGCAAAAAGGAGAATTTCAGGTCAGAGAGACAGGATGGCACATTTTCGCGAAAGGAGAGCAGCGCCGGAGAGTCAGCCTGAAAGGCGCGGTTTATGAGGGCGTTCTGACGGTAAAGAACCGGGAGCTCTTTGAAAAGACGCTGTGTACCGGAATCGGAAGAGGAAAAGCCTACGGGATGGGCCTGCTGACGATTGTAAAGGGATAGCGCGGGACAGCGGACAGGATAAAGCTACGGCTTCGGACATAAGGAAACGGGGATCATGCAGGCCGCTCTTTGCGCGCGGCCTGCGGGGGAAGATGAAATTATGAAATCCGAGATGCCGGGAATGATAAGGCCGGAGCTTCAGGAGCTTCCGGTAATCCGTGACAGGATGACTTTTCTGTATTTGGAAAAATGTAAACTGAACCGTCAGGACAGCGCGATTACGGTGACGGATGACGAGGGCGTGGTTCATATCCCGGCGGCCTCCATTTCGGTTCTGCTGCTGGGCCCGGGGACGGCGGTGACGCACAGAGCGATGGAGCTGATCGGCGATGCGGGCGTCAGTGTCGCCTGGGTGGGCGAGCACGGCGTCCGGTACTATGCCTCCGGCCGTCCTCTCACGCACCAGTCCCGGCTCCTCGTCAGGCAGGCGGAGCTTGTGGGAAATATGCGGAAGCACCTCGGCGTAGTGAGAAAAATGTATGAGATTCGCTTTTCGGGCGAGGATGTGTCGAGGCTGACGCTGCAGCAGCTCCGGGGGCGGGAGGGCAGCAGGATGCGGAACATTTACCGCAGACAGGCTGAAAAATGGGGAATCTCATGGAAAGGCCGCAGCTACGATGCGGAGGATTTCGCCGCGGGCGATCCGGTAAATCAGGCGCTGTCTGCCGGAAACGTATGTCTGTACGGACTGGCGCATGCCGTCATTGCGGCGCTCGGCTGTTCTCCCGGACTTGGCTTCGTCCATGTGGGACATGACTGTTCTTTTGTCTATGACATCGCGGATCTGTATAAGGCGGAGATCACCATTCCTGTCGCGTTTCAGACGGCCTCCGAGTTTCAGGCAGGCTCTAAGATTCAGGCGGATTCTAAGTTTCGGACAAATTCCGAGTTCCGGACAGATTCCGAGGTCCAGACAGATTCCGAAATTCAGATAGACTCCGAAAATCTGTGGGATCTGCCTGCCGTTGTCAGACGCCGGGTCAGGGATGCCATGGTGTCGGCCCATATTCTGGAGCGGATGGTTCATGATATCCGATGGCTCCTGCTGGAAAAGGAAGAGCTCGAAAAGGAAGCCTCCAATGTGATTTATCTCTGGGATGACCGCATCGGAACCGTAGAAAACGGGAGACTGTACAGAGAAAGCTGAGGACGCTCATGGTTGTGATAAGCCTGACAGACTGCCCGCCCAAACTTAGAGGGGACATTTCAAAGTGGCTTTGCGAAATCAATACAGGCGTATATGTCGGAAACATCAGCGTCAGGGTCCGCGATAAGCTGTGGGACCGCATCTGTGAAAATATAAAAACAGGGCAGGCGACCATGGTTTACAGCGCGGCCGGAGAACAGAGAATGGGCTTCCGTGCGCATAATACAAACTGGGAGCCGGTGGATTTTGACGGGATTCAGCTGATGAAAAGGCCTCTGCCGGGACATAGGGAAACCGGCGTACAGGAAAAGATCACGGAGACGCGGATTGAGAATATACATAAAATAAACCGTATCCGGGCGGCGAAACAGAAAAAGTTGCAGTTGGATGCGTATGTGGTCATTGACCTCGAAACAACCGGCCTGTCCATACAGCAATGCGATATCATTGAAATGGCGGCGCTGCGGATAGAGCAGGGAGAGATCCGCGGCTCGTTTCATCAGTATGTCAGAATCTCCGGAAAAATTCCGGAAGCCGTCCGTGAGCTGACAGGGATTACCGATGAGATATTGCAGGAGGAGGGAAAAGGCTTAAAAGAGACGCTGAATTCTCTTCTGGAATTCATGAGAGGAGATAAAATTGTAAGCCATAATGCTGCGTTTGATGTCGGCTTTATTCAGTCCGGCTGCCGGAAAGCGGGGATCAAAACGCCGGGCAATCCGTGCGTGGATACGCTGGCGCTGGCCAGACGCAGAGTGCGTGGCGCACCGGACTATAAGCTGTCGACATTGGTGAAATTTTTGGGTTTTGAACAGAAAGAACTGCACAGAGCATATAACGACTGCTATCTGACCTACCGGCTCTATGAGAAACTAAAGGAAATATAGCACGACAGAGCGTGAAAACGGCGGATTTTCAGGGATTTTTTAGTGTATTCCCCGCGTGGCGGGGATGATCCTATTTCGGCGGTTCCGCAAGTCGTGCATGACGGGGATTCCCCGCGTGGCGGGGGTGATCCTAAATATCGTAAGCTATGGAAAAAGGAAATTTCGTATTCCCCGCGTGGCGGGGATGATCCCTGCTGCCGTTTTCCATAGCGGTGATGCCACGTGTATTCCCCGCGTGGCGGGGATGATCCTATACCCACTGGCCTTTTTCCATCCGATAAATGCGTATTCCCCGCGTGGCGGGGATGATCCTCTGCCGTCGGCTCGTTCTCACGCGCATTTCTCGTATTCCCCGCGTGGCGGGGATGATCCCCGCAGTTCAAACTCCTCTTCGATATAGCACTCGTATTCCCCGCGTGGCGGGGATGATCCTGCATCGAAGAAATGGACTACGCAAAAACAAGCGTATTCCCCGCGTGGCGGGGATGATCCTCACTGTTGCAAGGACGAAGATGGACACGACTTGTATTCCCCGCGTGGCGGGGATGATCCCCATCTGCCACACATCCACCTGACTGTCCACATGTATTCCCCGCGTGGCGGGGATGATCCCCGATAAACATTCCAAAATCAGGGCAGGCATATGTATTCCCCGCGTGGCGGGGATGATCCTAACGGTGTTTTTCATCTCGGAGAAAAGTTGTCGTATTCCCCGCGTGGCGGGGATGATCCCTACTTCCCGATTTGACAAGCAGTTTAAGAAGCGTATTCCCCGCGTGGCGGGGATGATCCTTTTGCGCAAATGAAAAGTTGTCCCACATGTCCGTATTCCCCGCGTGGCGGGGATGATCCTACTTGCCACCTATTAGGTGGCATGGTATAACAGTATTCCCCGCGTGGCGGGGATGATCCTGAGGAGTTTGGCGAAGTAAGAGTTGAGGAGATGTATTCCCCGCGTGGCGGGGATGATCCCAATCTGGCCGGAAACCGAGAAATGATGTCTGCGTATTCCCCGCGTGGCGGGGATGATCCCGGCTGAAGAGGTGCGGAGCATCATGTCAGACCGTATTCCCCGCGTGGCGGGGATGATCCTTGGCTTCGCGCAGATTGGCTTCGTACAGATTGGTATTCCCCGCGTGGCGGGGATGATCCTTGTCCACCTTGACGGTTTCGCCTACGTGATAAGTATTCCCCGCGTGGCGGGGATGATGCACTCGCCGTTCATCCAGTACTTGGAAGAAAAAAGTATTCCCCGCGTGGCGGGGATGATCCTGGAAAGCCAAGTGGACAGTTTTATGGAACGCCGTATTCCCCGCGTGGCGGGGATGATCCTGATACGATACTCCGCGCGATCGCGGCAGTCAGGTATTCCCCGCGTGGCGGGGATGATCCTTCATTTTGAAATTGACTTATCTCAGTTTTCTTGTATTCCCCGCGTGGCGGGGATGATCCTCCGTCCACCGTGAGCGTAAGAGTGTCACCGGTAGTATTCCCCGCGTGGCGGGGATGATCCAAGGATTTCCCCCTCCAAAACGCCTCCCGAAAAGTATTCCCCGCGTGGCGGGGATGATCCTAGGTCATAGGCTGCGCCCTCCTTTGTGCATTTGTATTCCCCGCGTGGCGGGGATGATCCTCTACAGCAGGATAGCTGTCTGACTTCTCCCAGGTATTCCCCGCGTGGCGGGGATGATCCTTGAAAGTATTGAAATACCCAAATATTCTCCTCGTATTCCCCGCGTGGCGGTTGTAAGATATTCAAAAGTGCGCTATGTTGACAGTGGAAAAACAAACAGCGTATCGGTGTGATTTGCTTCGTAAGCGAAAAGCGCTGTTACGTGGGGGGCGGCATGAGACGCGAAGCGGCTCGGCGCCTTGCGCGCCGACGCGGAAATGTTTCATACGGCAATTTGTCCCGAAGCCCAAATTGCTTTTGACCGCAGCCGCAAAACTGCCTGTACGGATTTTGAGGGCGCGTGCCCGGCACAAAGTGCTTCGGAGTCAGGATTGAAATTGGAATCGTAGCACCGGAATTTGCGCTGGCTGATCAGAACGGAGAGGAGAGGCGTCTGTCTGATTACCGGGGGCAGAAAGTCATTCTGTATTTTTATCCGAAAGACATGACGGCCGGCTGCATGAAGCAGGCCTGCGCATTCGGGGAGCTGTACCCGCAGTTTCGTGAGAAAGGGGCGGTCGTGCTCGGCGTGAGCAAGGACAGTGTGGCCTCTCAAAAAAAAATTTGAAGAAAAACACGGGCTGCCGTTTACGCTGCTCTCGGACACAGAAAAAGAGGTGATTCAGGCATATGATGTCTGGAAAGAAAAGAAGAGCTACGGCAGGACGTTTATGGGAGTGGTCCGGACGACCTATCTGATCGATGAAAACGGCGTGATCGAGAAAGCCTTTGATAAGGTGAAAGCGGCAGAGAATCCGGAGCAGATGCTGGGAGAGCTTTCATGAGGATCATCATATCCCCGGCGAAGCAGATGCGGGAGGATATGGACACGCTTGCCTGCATGCAGCTTCCGGTGTTTCTGGGAAAGGCAGAGGCATTGAGAAAGTGGATCATTGCTCTTCTGTATGCGGATCAGAAGAAGCTCTGGGACTGCAGCGACAGGATTGCGCGGCAGAGTGCGGAATGGTTTGCGGACATGGATCTTCGCCGGCGGCTGACTCCTGCGCTTCTTGCCTATGACGGAATACAGTATACCTATATGGCGCCGGTGGTTTTTGAGGATGCCCAGTTCGACTACGCAGAGAAGCATCTGCGAATTCTGTCCGGGTTCTACGGCGTGGTGAAGCCCATGGACGGCGTAGTGCCGTACCGGCTGGAAATGCAGGCAAAAGCGGAGGTGGCGGGGTATCGTGATCTCTATGATTTCTGGGGCGATGCGCTGTACCGGGAGGTTATGGACGACAGTCGGGTTCTGATCAATCTGGCCTCGAAAGAGTATGCGAAGTGCATAGAAAAATATCTGCAGCCGGGCGACCGCTCCATCCGTTGCGTATTCGGTGAGGCGGAAAGCGGCAGAATCATCCAGAAAGGCGTGTATGCCAAGATGGCCAGAGGTGAAATGGTGCGGTTCATGGCCGGGATCGGCGCGGAGGAGCCGGAGCAGATCAAGGCATTCCGGAGGAGCGGATACCGTTTCGACGAGAGTCGATCATCAGAGACGGAATATGTTTTTGTACGGATGAGAGGCGATGAAAATGACAGCATGGTCTGAGCTAATAAAGAGCAGAAAAAGCGTCCGCAGCTTTGACGGGAGCGGGCTTTCCACGGAGGATCGGGAAACGCTGGAGCAGTATGCTGCCGGGATCACGAATCCCTTTCACATTCCGGTTCGTTTTGTGTTCCTTGATGCGGACGAGTATGGTCTTTCCAGTCCGGTTCTTACGGGGGAAAAGCTCTATGTGGCGGGGAAAACCGAGAAGAGGCCCGGCGCAGAGGCCGCGTTTGGCTATTCCTTTGAGAAGCTGGTGCTCTATGCGTGGTCCCTCGGGATCGGAACGACATGGATCGGCGGGACGATCAGGAGGGAATTGTTTGAGAGAGCCGCCGCACTCGTTGAAAACGAGATGATGCCCTGTGTAAGTCCACTCGGTTATCCTGCAAAGCAGCGTTCCGTGAGGGAGACGCTGATGCGAAAGGGCGTTCATGCCGACAGCCGTATGCCGGCGGACAGACTGTTCTTTGACGGCGTACCGGATGTGCCGCTTTCGGAGCAGGAGAAAGCGGAGATTTCCGATTTGATCGAAATGGTGCGCTGGGCGCCGTCCGCCGTCAATAAACAGCCGTGGAGAATCATCCGGAAAGACGGCCGGTATCATTTTTATGAGAAGAGGGACAAGGGCTATGTCAGTGATGCCGCGGGAGATCTGCAGAAGATCGATGTGGGAATCGCGCTGTGCCATTTCATGACAGGACTTGAAGAGCGGGGAGAGCGGCCGGAAGCGGTGAGCAGAGATCCCGGCATCGCCGTTCCTGAGGACATGGAGTACATTGTGACGGTGGCCATGTAAGGCAGAATGCTCTGCGGAATAACAGAAAAATCAGAAACGGGAAGAAAGCGTGTTCGGGCAAAGGGACAGTGGAATGAGAAACGGTGCACTGGATATGACGGAGGGAAAACCGACAGGCCTGCTGCTCCGCTTTCTTCTTCCGATGGGGATCGGCACAATGTTTTTCAGCAACTCTACAATCTGTCGGACTCGATCATTGTCGGCAGATTTTTCGGACCGGATGCACTCGCGGCGGTTGGCTCGACGAATGCCATCAGTTTTTTCTTCTTTTCGATTGCCATCGGATTGTCTGTCGTGGGCGCCGCCTATACCTCGCAGAGCTTCGGCGCGGGACACACCGAGAGAGTAGTGTGAAAAATCACGCTGATGCGATGATTTGCTCCGTAAGCGAAAAGAGCTGTTACGTAGTGGGACGGCATGAGACGCGAAGCGGCTCGCATCTCTGCGCGCTGGCGCAGAGATTTTGCACACGCTATTTGTGCTGAAGCCCAAATAGCCCCTGATCGCAGCCGCAAAACCGCCTGCGCGAATTTTGCGGCGCGTGCCGCGCTAAAAAACGCTTCGGCATGGAGGATTAATCGCCGATGAAAATCATGGTCAGTGCCTGTCTTCTGGGAGAAAACTGCAAATACAACGGCGGAAATAACCGGAACGAGAGCGTTCTTCGTTTTGTTGCGGGGCATGAAGTTATCTCCGTCTGTCCGGAGGTGATGGGAGGTCTGCCGACGCCGCGCGTCCCCGCAGAAATCGTGGCGGGCAGAGTGACCACGAGGGATGGCCGTGATGTAAACCGGGAATTTCGCTCCGGCGCGCAGCAGTGTCTGGAGCTTGCCCGGAGGGAACAGCCCGATCTCATCATACTGCAGCCGAGAAGTCCGAGCTGCGGCGTGAAGCAGCGGTATGACGGGAGCTTTACCGGAACGCTGACCGAGGGGCCGGGCGTGACGGCGGAGCTCCTGCTTCGCAACGGCTTCCGGGTAATCGAGGCATAGCGGAGGCGGAACGAAATTGCGTGGAACGATGCCTGAACGGATCGGGAATTGCATGGGGCGAGAACGGCGTGAAAACAGAGTGGAAGTTCTTGTAAAAATGGCGTGCAGTTTTGAGATGTGCAGACAAAATTTGCATTATTTTCGGCCTGCGCTATAATAAATACAGAAAATTTCCGGATCAGAAGAGATCGGAGGTTATCGCGTGATAGATCCGATCGGCTGCTCCGGAATCTGACAGAGAAGAAAAGAACCGTCTCATGAGGGAAGGGCTTTTGGTGTCCTGCCGTGTCTGCGGCAGGCGTTAGGAGTCTTTCCCTTTTTATATCCGGGAAGAAGCCGGGGAAATCCGATCTGCGCGGATTTTGCGGCGCGCCTCGCCGGGAACGCTCCGATATGGAGATTTACAGAGGAGACGGCTGCGTCAGCGGCACAGAGGAGGTGATTGCGTTGCCGGGAGTATAGATTTATGGATTGCGCAGGGAATGGAACAGAAAACCGGAACATGGCAGATGGATGGAGGCAGACATCATGACGACGATAGAAGCGGGAGTAAGAGGAGAAAACACAAAGAACCGGAGACTGCGGAGAGAGGGCTGGATCCCGGTCATTCTCGATCAGCGCAGCACGGTTGATACGGATAACCTTTCCTTGCAGCTGCGGGATACGGAATGCGACAAGCTCCTCCGGGAGGCTACGGTAGGCGGACTGGTGAAGTTGCTGGTGGAGGGGAAAGAGCACAAGGCCTTTATCACGGAGGTGCAGAGAGCGCCGGGGAGCGGTCAGGTGCAGCACATCAGCTTTGAGGAGCTGCGCCCCGGAAAGCCGGTGAAATCAGTCGCCCAGCTTGCCGTGAGCGGCGGGAATGCAAACCGCTTTGAATATATTCTGGTCCGTCAGTCGGTACCGTATGAGGCGGCTGCAGAGGATATGGTCGAGAATATATGTCTGGATCTGGATCGCTATGACAGAGCGATGGACGTGACTGCGGGAGATATCAACCGCGAGCAGAATTCCACATTTCATATTCTGCTGGAGGATGCGCAGGAACTGCTGCATATCCGGCAGAAACCGGGGTGGGGCGCCGGGGAATAAAACGGAACGCTCCGCATGATACAGGAAATTTCCCCTGCGGCCGCTGCAATATCGGCGGCCGCAGGGGTTTTTGCGTTCAGGCCGTCGCGGGTCAGATGCCCGGCGGTAAGCTGCGGGGGATGTGATTTTACAAAGTTCTTACAGGAATATGATAACAGAATTGATCTTTGACCGTTATGATCATAGCTGTTAATAAGGAAACCGTCGGATGTGTTTGAAAACGGAGGAAAATATGAGAAAGTTTATGACAGGGAAGATGGGAAAAGGAATGACGGCTGCGGCGGTGACACTGGTTTCTTCGGCAATGCTGCTCGCAGGCTGCGGCGGAACGCAGCCCGAGACGGCCGCCCCGCAGGAGAGCGCTTCGAATGAGGCGGCTTCGCAGGAGAGCGCGGCGGAAATGCCGGCTGAGCTTTCCGGGAATATTGCAGTCAACGGTTCCACCTCGATGGAAAAGGTGATCGGTCTTCTGTCGGAGCAGTTCATGATGGAGAACAGCGGTGTGACCATCACCTACGACGCCACTGGCTCGGGAACGGGCATCGAGGCGGCGGGGAACGGCACCTGCGATATCGGTCTTGCATCGAGAGATCTGAAAGAGGAAGAAAAGAGCAAGGGTCTTGCGCAGACGACGATTGCAAAGGACGGAATTGCCATCATCGTCAATGAGGCGAATCCGCTGGAGGATCTCAGCGTCGAGCAGATCGCGGACGTCTATACGGGCAGCATCACATCGTGGTCTGAGCTGAGCTTGGCGACGCGGCGCAGGCGTTCTTCGACTACATGATTTCGGAAGAGGTGCATGAGCTGATTGAAAAAGCCGGAGTGGTCCCCGCACAATGAGAAAGAATGAGAAAATGTCGGAAGCGATTCCGCACATGGTGTTCCTGCTCTGCGGTCTGGCAGTGGTTGTCTTTGTACTCTGCATCTCCGTGTATCTGATTATCTCGGGGATTCCGGCCATCCGGACGATCGGTCTGGTGCCGTTTCTGTCCGGTACCGTATGGCGCTCCACAGCGGCCGAGCCGTCATTCGGCATTCTCCCGTTTATCCTGACGAGTATGTACGGGACGGCGGGAGCGGTGCTGATCGGGGCGCCGGTCGGGCTGCTGACCGCATTGTACCTCTCCAAAGCGGCTTCCGCGGGAACGGCCCGCATGATGAAAACGGCGGTCCGGCTTCTTTCGGGAATCCCGTCGGTGGTGTACGGGCTGGTGGGAATGATTGTTCTTGTTCCGTTTATCCAGAGCGCCTTTCATCTGGCGTCGGGCGCGACGCTGCTGGCGGCGATCGTGGTTCTGGCGGTCATGATTCTGCCGTCCATCGTCAGCGTGTCCGTCTCGGCGCTGGAGGCTGTGCCGAAAGAATACGAGGAGGGTTCCATGGCCCTCGGCGCGACGCCGTATGAAATCTATCTGAAAATATCGGTTCCCGCGGCACGCAGCGGAATCGCCGCCTCCATCGTACTGGGCGTCGGACGTGCCGTCGGAGAAGCGATGGCGATCATCATGGTATCCGGAAATGTGGCGAATATGCCGGAGTTGCTCAAATCCGTCCGCTTCATGACGACGGCGATCGCCTCGGAAATGTCCTATGCCGCCGTCGGCTCCCTGCAGAGAAACGCGCTGTTTTCGATCGGTCTGGTGCTGTTTCTGTTCATCATGCTGCTGAACGCGGTGCCCAATGCCATCATGAGGAAAGGGGATACAAAATCACGCTGATGCTGATGCGCTGATTTTGCACACAGCAATTTGTGTCGAAGCCCAAATTGCCTCTGATCGCAGCCGCAAAATCGCTTGTGCGGACCTTTCAGCAAACGAAGAATGCTGTCAGGTAGAGGGACGGCACGAGCCGCAAAGCGGCTCTGAGCCCTGCGCGCTGGCGCTGGGCGATTGCGGTGCGCGCCTCGCAAAAAGCGCTTCGGCATGGAGACTACGCTGTCATGAAAAAAGGCCTGAGACGCAGATTGTGGAACGCGGCGACGACGGTACTGCACCTGTGCGCCGCCGTTACGGTATTACTGCTGGTGTTTCTGATCGGCTATATTCTGTGGCGCGGCCTCCCGTATCTGACGTGGGAGCTTCTGAGTACGGAGAGCAGCTATCTGGAGAGCCGCATCGGCATACTGCCGAATCTTCTGAACACGCTCTATATCATTGTGACGGCCATGCTGATCGCTCTGCCGGTCAGCGTGGGCGCGGCGGTCTATCTGACGGAATATGCAAAAAACAGAAAAATCGTGGAGCTCATCGAATTTGCGGCGGAGACGCTGACCGGGATTCCCTCCATTATCTTCGGCCTTGTGGGCATGCTGATTTTCATACAGCATCGGGAGGGAACGCTGGCCATGGGTGCGGGGAAGTGGCACATGATACGCACCGTCGTTCTGCCCGGCGCGGTGGACGGCATTGTCACGGGCTGCATTCTTGCGGCGGGACGCATGGTCGGGGAATCGGCGGCGCTGCTGTTCACGGCGGGCTTCGACCTTGCCCTGAACAGCTTCTGGAATGCGCTCACGTCATCATCGGCGACCCTGACGGTGGCGCTGTACGTGTACGCGGGGGAACGCGGAGAGACGGAGGTCGCCTTTGCCATCGCGGTCATTCTTCTTCTGCTGACGCTGCTGATCAATTTCCTTGCGGATTACATGGCCGCAAGGCTGAGGAAACAGAGGTAAATATGGAAACTGCCATTCGGACGAGCAAGCTGGATCTCTGGTACGGAACGCAGCAGGCGCTGCGGACAGGCTACGGGGAGAGCCGGCGCTATTCCGAGACGCTCATGGAGCGTCTTCTTTACGCGGCGGTGCGCATGGAGGACGAAAGCGTGCTGCGGCTCTCGGTTTCCCAGCGTTCCATATGGATGCTGTTGCTGGGGATCCTGCAGCCGCTTTTGGTGATGACGGCTCTGGTGGGCGGGATATCGGCATTTTTTTCGGTGCGGCTGTCGGAACGGATTATCCGGCCGCTCAACTTTCTCGATCTGGAGCAGCCGCTCAACAATGCGGGCTTCGACGAGCTCGCGCCTCTTCTGCGGAGAATCAGCAGTCAGCAGGAGGAGCTGACCCGGCAGGAGCGCTTTCTGGATCAGAAGCAGGAGGAGCTGGACACCATACTGGAGTATATGGAAGAGGGGCTGCTTCTGCTGGATGAGAACGGGAAGCTTGTCCGCATGAATGCGGCGGCCCGTGAAATGCTCGATATCCGGGAGGAGCCTGCCGGTAAGACTCTGTTGTCGCTTTGCCGGCAGGGAGAAGAGATAAAGGGCGCGGCGGCGATCCGCATCGGAGCTGAGTCCGCCGGTCTACTCTCTCCAGCGCTGATCGTCGTTTTCTGCTAGCCGGTCCGCCTCCGCGGGGCCGGCACTTCCCTGCGCGTAGGGATAGACGGTCAGGCCCGCGTCGTCATAGAGCGCTTTCAGATCCTCAATGTATTTCCAGCTGAATTCGATCATATCCCATTTGCTGAACCATGACGAATCACCGGTGATGCAGGCGTAGAGCATCCGCTCGTAGGCCTCGGGCGTGTTCTGCCGGAAGATGTCATTGCAGTTCTGGCAGAATTCCATTTTGGCCTTGCTGATGCCGGTCTCTTCGCCGGGCGTTTTGATGTTGAATTCAAGATACACGCCCTCGGTGGGCTGTATTTTAATGATGAGGACATTGGGGTCGGCCGCCGGATTCACCCGCCGGAATGTAATGGCGACCTCCACCTCGCGGTTTCCGCATTTTTTTCCGGTGCGGATGAAAAACGGGATGCCCTGCCATCGTTCGTTGTCGATGAAGAGCCGGAGGCAGGCGTAGGTTTCCGTGTCGGAATCGGGAGCGACTTTCGGCTCCTCCCGGTAGCCCTCGTACTGCCCGAGCACCATGCTGCCCCGGATGTCCGATCCGGCAGCAGGACGGAGGCTTCGTAGCACGGCGAGCTGTTCATCGGCAAGATTCCCCCCGGTATGCTCCAGCGCTGTGATGCTGAGGAGCTGCAGGAGATGATTCTGCACCATGTCTTTCAGGGCGCCGGCCCTGTCGTAATAATCGCCTCTTGTCTCCACGCCGACGGTTTCCAGCGCGGAGATGTGGACGCATTCAATGCTTTCCCGCGACCATGCGTTCTCGATAATCGGATTGTTCTCGCGGATCGCGAGGATGTTGCGGATCATCTCTTTTCCAAGATAATGATCGATGCGGTAGATATTTTCCGCCCCGAAGCGGGATTCCAGCGCGTAGCTGAGGAGCTTCGCCATTTCCAGATCCGCTCCGAACGGCTTCTCCAGAATGATCCGGGGGCTGCGGATATTCGGACAGGCGCTGACGCCGTAGGTGATGGCGTTGAAGAACTGGGGCGCCACGGCATAATAAACCAGCGTGGCCCCGCTTTCCGGCCCGGCGCAGAACGCATTCAGCCCCTCGTACTCCTCCTGACGGGTGAAATCCATCCGGTAATAGCGGATATGGCGGTAAAAAGCGGCGAGCTTTTCTCCGTCGAAGCGGAGGCGGGCGAACTGCTTCAGCCATGAATCAATGACGCTTATGTAGGCGGCGGTATCATAATCCCGCCGTCCGATGGCAATAATGAAAAAATCGTCGCCGAGAAGCTCTCTCTGGCTCAGGTTGTACAGGGCGGGAATCAGCTTCCGGTACGTGAGATCACCGGTCCCGCCGAAAATAATGACAGTTGTTCTGTTCATGCTTCCCTCATATCATGCCGGACCGGGCGGCAAAGCCAGCCCGGTCCGGCGCTCGTCCGGCCCCTCCCGGAGAGGAGGGCTGCTGTCTTATCAATGCTCCGCCGCGCTCCACAGATGATGCTCGGCGCCCTCGCGGTCGATCCGCTCGTAGGTGTGCGCGCCGAAGAAGTCGCGCTGCCCCTGAATGATGTTGGCGCCGAGGCACTCGGCGGAGAGCTGATTCAGGTAGGCGGCGGCGCTTGAGAAGACCGGGAGGGCAAGCCCTGCATGGAGCCCCGCGATGAGGAGCTCCCGGAGGCTTCCGCTGTTGTTCTCCGCCTGTGCGCGGAAGCCGGGGGCGAGCAGCAGATGCTCCGCGCCGCCGCGGCAGGCCTCCATGATATCCGAGAGGAGGCGCGCCCGGATGATGCAGCCCGCCCGGAAGATTGAGGCGATCTCCGCGAGATTCAGATCCCACTGATAGCGCCGGGAGGCGTCGGAGTAGAGGGCGAAGCCCTGCGAATAGGCGATGGACTTGGCGAGGGCATAGGCCGCATGAACCGTCTGCATCGGAACCGGCGCGGCCGCATTTTCTTTTACGATGCCGCGGAGCGCCGTGCGCAGGAGCGTGCTGCCCGAGGTGATGCGGGCCTGATAGGCTGCGGTGAGGAGAGAGGCATTGCATTCCTGCTCCAGCGCCTCGATGCTGGTCCAGCGTCCCGTCCCCTTGTTGCCTGCAACATCCCGGATCATATCGATCAGATCATTTCCGGTGTCAGGGTCTTTCTCCCGCAGAATGTGCGCGGTGATCTCCACGAGATAGCTTGAAACCTCGCCCTTGTTCCAGTCCTCGAGGATATCCGCAATCTCTGCATTTTTCAGCCTGTTCACGTATTTCAGAACGAGATAGACCTCGGCCAGAAGCTGCATATCGGCGTATTCGATGGCGTTGTGCACCATCTTGACGTAATGCCCGCTTCCCTCCGGACCGATATACGCGCAGCAGGGCTCCCCGTCCTTCTTCGCACTGATGGTTTCCAGAATTTCCGCGATGAGAGGGTAGCTCTCCCGATCGCCGGAGGGCATGATGCTGGGGCCTTTCAGAGCGCCCTCTTCGCCGCCAGAGACGCCGACGCCGAAGTAGCGGAGTCCGAGCGCGCGCAGGCGCTCGCTCCGGCGGTTGGTATCGCGGAAGAAAGAGTTTCCGCCGTCCATGATGATGTCCCCCGGGGCAAGGAGAGGGATGAGCTCGTCGATGGTCTGATCCACCGCGCTGCCCGCGGGCACCATCAGGAAGACCTTTTTTGGACTCTCAAGAGAGGCCGCAAATTCCGCGAGGGTCTCATAGCCCGAGAAGCCGGGAATGTTCCGGCCGATGAGGGCCTGTGTCTTTGAAAAGGAGCGGTTGTAGCCGCTCACGGAAAAGCCGTGGCTCAGCATGTTGCGGGCGATGCTGCTTCCCATCACGCCCAGGCCGATGACGCCGATCTGACTCATGATTTCCTTTCTGTCTGCGTACATGCCGCAGAGCCTGCATCATATGGTTTTATAGCTTCTGTTTTCATTGCTCCCGTAAAATAATCGAGACGGCCTCGGGCACCGCCGCGGAGGAAACGCTCCTGCCGAGCAGGCCGTTTTCCGCCCGTTCCATCGACACGAGCGAATGACTGAAGCGGTTCGCGGCGATGAGCCGTCCGTCCTCTGTGAGGACAAAATCCCGCGGATGTCTGCCGCCGGAGGAGCAGGTCTGCAAAAGCCGCATTTCGCTGCCCTCGGCCCGGACGACCGAGAGAAGATCCTGTCCCCGGGTGGAGACATATAAGAGATTCCCCGCCCGGCGGATGGCGGCGCTCCCCTCCGCGGGGAGCTCTCCGTCCGGAAGAAGCGGGAGGCGGTTCACGACGGAAAAGCTCTGCATATCGACGGCGTAGAGCGCGCCGCTGAGCTCCCCGATCACATAGAGAAAGCGCAGGTCCTCCGAAAAAACGCCATGTCGGGGGCCGGCTCCGGGCTCAAAGCCGATGTTGCCGGTGATCCGGAAGCGGATTCGGTCCACGAGCACGATCCGATCCAGAAACAGGCAGGGGACGAGCAGCCATTCGCCGAAAGGGAGTGCCTGATGCGCACCGGCATGATCGGCGATCAAAAGCTGCGCCGCCAGTGTGAGCACCGGGTCGTCTTTGGAGGCATCCGCCCGGATCGCGCTCAGCACTCCGGTGTGGTAATTCGCGGAATACAGGAAATCACCGCCCGCGCAGAGATAGCAGGAGCTTCCTCTCTCATAGGCGAGAGCCTGCACACGCTCCCCGTTCGGCCGGAACAGGGCGATGCCGGCGTTGTCGTCCGGATGGATTTTCGGAACCGTGGACGGAAGGGACTTGGCTGCAAGCTCGGCAGAAAAATCGACGGCGGCCGCGATCATACCGTCAAAAAAGCACAGATATTTCGGATTTTCAGCCCGGGCGAACAGGGCGGCTTCGGAGAGGATCCCGTCCCGGCACTGAAAGCGGTAAATGCCCTGACTGCCGGAGCCGGTGTAGGTTCCGGCATAGCCTGTATAATTCATGAACGTCACCATGGAGAATAGTGTGAAAAATCACGCTGATGCGCTGATTTTTACACAGCTATTTGTGCCGAAGCCCAAATAGCCCTGATCGCAGCCCCAAAATCGCCTGCGCGGACCTTTCAGCAAACGAAAAATGCTGTCAGGTCAAGGGACGGCACGAGCCGCAAAGCGGCTCGGAGCCCTGCGCGCTGGCGCTGGGCGATTGTGGCGCGTGCCTCGCACAAAAGTGCTTCGGCATGGAGGATTGCTGTCATTTTACCACGGAAATCTTAGCATGACGGGAAAACAGCGTCAATGAAAGAGCTCTGCGGAGCGGCATGGCGTTTCTGATCCGGAGATCGGAGATTGGAAAAACTGGACTGTTCAAAAATACATAAATTGGAACTTTAAGTATATCCACTTCGGCACTATACTGAGTGGCATCCAAGGAGGTGCCAAATGAGTACGGAAAGAGAAGAAAATGTCAGGAAGAATGCAGGAGAAGCCGCGGGAACAGGCTCTGCGCGTGTAGAGGAGGCGGGGCGCGGTCAGGATCGTCTCCGCAAAGCCGTGTTTGCCGGTGTCTTTGCGGCCCTGACCTTTATAGTATTCACCTTTTTATCTATCCGGATCCCCACGCCGGGCGGCGGACAGGTGTCGGTGCAGCTCGGCAATGTCTTTGTGGTTCTGGGAGCCCTGTTTCTGGGCGGATATTACGGAGGAATCGCGGGAGCGCTGGGGCTTACGATTGCGGATCTCGTCGACCCGGCCTATATCGCGGAGGCGCCGATCACATTTATCATCAAGCTCCTGCTGGGCCTTATCGTGGGGGTGATCGCACACCGTCTGGGCCATATCACGCGGGAGAGCGATAAGGGAAAGGTGATGCGCTGGGTGATCATCGCCAGTGCGGCGGGACTCCTCTATAATGTAGTCTTTGATCCGACGCTCCGCTATTTTTACAAGATCCTGATTCTCGGAAAGCCGATGGCGGAGGTGTCGTTTGCCATCAATTTTGCGGTCACGCTTGTCAACGCGGCGGCATCTCTGGTGGTCGTCATTCTTCTCTACTGGGCGCTTCGTGTGCCACTCCGCAGAGCCGGTCTGTTTTTTCGTCTCTGAGCCGAAAATGACAAAAGTTTAACGATAATAAGGGGCAAAACCACCCTGCTGCGGCTGCGGCAGGGTGGTTTTGTTTTTTATGATATACAATTCAAATAAAGGAAGAAAATATGCAGAGAACATGATACACTGCAATCAAAAGGGGTTTTGTATACAATCTCAGATCCGAAGCGGCGGCAAAGGGGCCCGTGCGGGAGCTCCGCCGCGAAAACCGCCGGTAAACAGACCCGCCGGCGGGCTGCGGATCCATCTTTCTTTTTTATCGGAGGTATCGGAATATGTACGGGTTCGGCACTATGATTGAAAAGCTGAAAGCGGATCCGAAGACCATCGTCCTGACGGAGGGAAAGGATGCCCGCATTCTGGAGGCTGCATCGCGGCTTCTGGCCAGCAATTTCCTCAAGCCCATTCTGCTGGGCAATCCGGAGGAAATCGCCGGAGCGGCGGAAGAGGCCGGCTACAACATCCGGGGGGCGGAGATCATCAATCCGGAGGATTATGATAAATTTGACGAGATGGTTGAGGTATTCTGTGAGGTTCGGAAGAACAAGGGCATGACGGAGGAGAAAGCGCGCCCGATTCTCCGTCAGGCGAATTATTTCGGAACGATGCTCGTCAAGATGGGACTGGCGGACTGTCTGCTGGGCGGCGCGACCTACTCGACGGCGGATACGGTCCGTCCTGCGCTGCAGGTCATCAAGACAAAGCCGGGCAACAGCGTGGTTTCGTCCTGCTTCATTCTGGTGCGTCCCTCGGCGACGGGCGACAATGAGGTTATCGCGATGAGCGACTGTGCCATCAACATCAATCCGACGGAGGATGAGCTGGTTGAGATCTGCGGGGAGACCGTGCAGTGCGCGCGGGCGTTCGGCATTGACCCGAAAGTGGCGTTCCTCTCGTTTTCGACCAAGGGCTCCGCGCATGATCCGTCGGTGACCAAGATGCAGAACGCGACGAAAAAAGCGCAGGGCCGGTATCCGGATGTTCCGATTGACGGTGAGCTGCAGTTTGACGCGGCGGTTTCTCCCCGCGTGGCGCGGCAGAAGACGCCGGACTCCAATGTGGCGGGACACGCGAACACCTTTATTTTCCCGGATGTCAATGCGGGAAATCTTGGTTATAAAATCGCGCAGCGTATGGGAAATTTTGAGGCCTACGGCCCGATCCTGCTCGGCCTCAACGCGCCGATCAACGATCTGTCGCGGGGCTGCAATGCGCTGGAGGTTTACTCCATGGCGATCATCACGGCGTCGCTGGCCTGAGCGGCGCCCGCATAAGCAGTTCCGCCGTGCGAACAGACGGAGCCGGGGCTCAGAACTCGCGCCAGAGACGGTAGAAATTGATGTCTCCGGTGGTGCTGGGCTCCGGCTCCCGGTCCTCTATGGAGGGAACGCCGTTCCCGACGAGACGGACGCCGTCCGTCGAGCGGGAGGCTGTGACGTTCTCCAGACGACCGGCCAAGGCGTCCTGCTCAAGCTGCGGAAGAGAAACTCTTTGGCGCGTATCGTAGATCGCGCCTATTTTTTCGCCCTTGCGGGTAAGGAAATATTCTGCTTTCATTTTTTATCTGATCATACTGTGCGCTTCCGGAATATGTCAGCGCTACTATAACACAGATGCGGACGCTGATCCAGCGCAAGGAATAGGCGCTCTCGCGGACGGAGGAAGAGCCGCAGGCGGGACTTTGAGTTATATACGACTAACCTTTTTCTGCTTTTGATGTATTTTCCTGTTGACAGACCCCGACGCCCATGGTAAACTTCAACTAAGTTAGGCAGGACAAACTCAATGAGACAAAGAAAAGTACCTGATGAAATGAATCAGGTGAGGCTGGCCCGGAGAACTGAGCACTCCCCGCATGGTAGGCAACAGAAGTCTCATCGGTGTCTGTCGGAGCCGGTATCGGTATCAATATTGACCCGCACAGTCAATTTGATATAAACCCCTTCTCCTATGTAATAAGTTGATGTAAAGTTGATGAAGCAAAAGTCCCGTTCATCCGGAGCATACGCCGGGTGGGCGGGATTTTTGTATGCAAGCGGGAAGTCTTGCGGGCCGCTGCGCGGAGAATGCCGCGGCGGTTTGACAGGAGGGCCTGTAAAGTGTCAGTATGTCTGTGGCTGGAGCAGAGACAGGGAGCCGCTGCCCGTGCCGTACATAAGGAGGAAACGATGGAACGACTGATCAATGAGCTGACAGTCTCCGGAACGGAGATTGTCAAAAAGCTGGTGATGGCGCTGCTGATTTACTTTATCGGGCGCTTCGTGATCGAGCATCTGATGAAGCTGTTTGATAAGCTGGGGAGTGTCCGCTGGGTGGAGCCCACGGTCCGGAGCTTTGTGGGGAATCTTCTCCGGACGCTTCTCTATGTGCTTCTGCTGCTGTCGATCATTGCGGTGCTCGGCGTTCCGATGGCGTCGATTGTGGCGGTGCTGGCCTCTGCCGGCATTGCGGTGGGGATGTCCCTGCAGGGGTCTCTCGGAAATCTTGCCGGAGGACTGATGCTCATGATCTTCCGTCCGTTCAGTGTGGGGGACTATATTTCGGCCTCCGGAGCGGACGGCTCGGTCCGCGAGATTACGATTTTTTACACCACGCTGAATACCCCGGACAACAAGAGGGTTATGATTCCCAACGGAGCGCTGATGAATGCGAATGTCGTCAATTTTTCCAGAGAAGCGACCCGGCGGGTCGATATGAGCTTTGTCACCTCGCGAGGGGAGGATGTCTCGGAGGTGGAGAGGCTGTGCCGGGAGGCGGTCTTTGAAGTGGAAAAGATTCTTCGGGAGCCGGCCCCGGAAATTCATCTCGATAAGGCGGGAGAAAATTTCTATTCTTTTACGGTAAAGGTCTGGGTCAGAACAGAGGATTACTGGGAGGTATATTACGATACGACAAAGAGAGTGACGGAGGCGCTGAGCCGCTCAGGCGTCCGGCAGCCGGAGACGCATCTGGTGTCTGCGGGAACGTGATGCGGTGCGGGGAACGGCGCGTCGTACGGGCTCGGGATTTCGGCCCGGCACAGCGGTCGTCACACAGCGGCGGGAGCGCCTCCGCTGCCTCCGTCATTGCCGCTTTGGTCACTGCCGCGGCGCAGGAAGCCGGGGCCTCCGTCCGGATCGGCAGGGCCGCCCGCCGCGAGGATGTTGTGCTGAAAGTTCGTGAGATCGACCATGCGGAAAAATGCGGCAAAGAGATCGATCACATCCTCCTTTGAAAGGAGCAGCTCCTCGTTTGCGGCGGTCAGATAGAGGAGCGTGTCGATCTCGTCGCGCAGCGCTCTTCCGGCGAAGGAAATATCGCCGCCTTCGTCCGGGGAGGGGTAATTCAGGAAAAATATGTCGTTTGCAAGCGCCCGGGACAGAAAGCCGTCAAAATCGGGGAAGCGATAGCGGAGCTTTGCGAGCTGCTCAAAATGCCGGGCAAAGCAAATATCGGGCAGAGTAAGCGCCCGGCGGCAGAAAACGGAGACGGAGGCGCAGCTTTCCTCCGCCCACGCGATGATTCGCCGGATGCGCTGCAGATGGGCGTCGCTGTAATCCGGCCCGGGACAGCCGAGCTCCTGCAGACGGTCGGCAAAGGGGCGAGAGCTGTCCGCCATGACGACGGTCATGCGTCGGCAGAGCGCCGGCGGTATCTCTCCGGAGGCGGGCGCCCTGGGGAGATCAAAGGAGAGCTCCTGCGTCACAAGGCGCATGGCGTCCGGGTTGTCCCAGAGAAGCTCCAGCGTGTGCTCACAGGCGTTTGCGCAGGCGCATTCCGGACCGCTTTCCGATCTGTGCTCCGCTTCGGGCTCCGCCCCGCTTCCCTGCCGCCGTGGACGCCGCGGGAAATACCGGCATACGCCGGCCAGCATATCGCCGCCGCATTCGGCGTGCAGTCGGCAGAGGCCGTCTTCGTCCAGCATGCGGCAGCGTCCGGTGAAATCCGGCGAGAGCAGGGCAAAGCGTCCCGGGTCGCCGTAGGGAATGCGGATGAGGGAGACATCGAGCTGCCGGCGGAGCCTCTCCGTGCAGGCGAGACCGACGAGGCGGAAATATTCGTCCTGCGTGATGGCGATGGCCAGACCGTCGCAGCAGGTGTGACGGCAGCGGCCTCCCTTGCAGAGGAAGTCCTTATAATAGGCAGGGACGGTGAAGACAGTGCTTTTTCTGACGGAAGAGTCCGGGGCGTGCATGCGATATCCTCATGAGCTGTTATTTTTCGGAACGATTTTAGCATGTCCTTTTGAGGATGAAAATAGCTTCCGAAAGCAAAAATGTTCGTATATGCCTTTTTTTTGGATGAATATGCTCAAAAAGCAGAGGCGGCCTTGTTATTATTATAAGGAGATCTTATGCTTCGTGCCGTTTCCGCGGCGGCCGGGATCGCGTTTTCTTAAAATTATGCAGGGGAGGCTCTCACATGTTATTTCAGGTTTACGGGGAAGGATCCATCTGGCAGGTGCTCGGATGGGTTCTGGTTTTCACGGCGCTGATCGTCGTCAACGAGATCGCGCGGCGTACCAAGGCGGGCGGCTACACGGTATTTCTTGCCATTCCGGCCGCCCTTACGGTCTATTTTATCGCCATCGCCGCCGGAGCGGCGGCGGGAGCGGACTGGGCGCTGAACAATCAGACCTACATCCACATGAACAGCTGGTTCCACTATGCGAAGCTCTATGCGGCGACCATTGGCTGCATCGGCTTCATGTTCCTTAAATATAATGTCTGGATCGGGAAAAAAGCGTGGTTCAAGCCGTTCCCGTTCATTATCGTTGCGATTAACATTCTGATTGCCGTCGGATCGGATTTCGAGAATGCGATCCGCGGCTCCATCGCGCTGGCCGAGACCGGCAGCCGCTGGTGGCTCTCCTCCGAGGGCGTGTGGCTCTACGGCGGCTGGTGGAACTGGGCGAACGGCATTGCGGGACTGATCAATATTTTCCTTATGACCGGCTGGTGGGGAATCTATTCCTCCAAAAAGCAGCAGGATATGCTGTGGCCGGACATGACGTGGGTCTATATTCTGGCGTATGATGTCTGGAATTTTGAGTACACCTATCTCAATCTTCCGACGCACAGCTGGTACTGCGGCCTTGCTCTGCTCCTTGCACCGACCTTTGCCGCGATGTTCTGGAACAAGGGCGGCTGGATTCAGAACCGCGCCAACACGCTGGCGATCTGGTGCATGTTTGCGCAGGTGTTCCCGCTTTTTCAGGATCAGGGAATCTTTGCGGTGCTGCCGCGGATGTATACGGACGGCGTGATGGATCCTCTGGCTCATCCGACCGCTGCGGCGGATGCGGGTGCGATGGGCTTTGTCGCGGTGCTCTCCATCGGTGTCAATGTGGCTTGCGCGGCAGCTCTGATCAAACGGTCAAAGGCGCGCGGGATCAATCCGTACAGGAATGAGATCTGGAAAGGTACCAGAGATTTTGAAGAGGCGATGGCGAGAAGAGAGGCATAACGCGGCGGATCGGTCCGGCCGCGGGCAAACGGGATAAACGCTGAGACAGCAGAAGCATAAAGCATAAGACGGCAGACATGACAGAGGGAGCCGGGGCAGAACGCCCCGGCTCCCTCTGTCATGTCTCAGCAGTTCTGTCTGTATCATCCGGGCCGCCGCATTCCTGTCCGATACGGCGAATCAGCCACGGGAGCGCCGCCTCAAAATGGACGCCGTAGCGGCGAAGCGCGGGATCCGTGGGGGTGAGGCGGATACATTCGGCGGTGAAGTCGACGGCCAGCGCCATGGCCCGGTCGATCGGGAGCCCCCGCACCAGCGCGCCGGCCATGGTGCTGGCAAAAATATCCCCCGTGCCGTGAAAGGCCGGCGACAGGAGCCGGGTGTAGTGAGCATGGAAACGGTTCTCCGACCGGTCGAAGCAGAGCGCGCCGATCTGCCGCCGGTCTTCGTCTGCGGCTCCGGTCAGAACGGCATAGCGGGGACCGAGCTCTGCAAGCCGGCGGAGGAGCGCCGCGGATTCTTCGCCGGAGAGCGTTTCCCGGTAAGAGATGCCGGCGAGCAGACAGGCCTCCGTCAGATTGGGCAGGATGACATCGGCGGAGGCGCACAGCTCTCGCATGGACTCGGGAAAGCTGCGGTCAAAGCCGGTGTACAGACGCCCGTGATCTCCCATGACGGGATCCACGATGCGAAGCACGCCGGGGGAGGCGAGGTCAAACAGCTCCTCCACAAGGCGGATCTGCTCGTGGGATGCTAGATAACCGCTGTATACCGCGTCAAAATGGATTTTTTCCTGCCTCCAGTGCCGGAGAATGCCGGGAATGTCCGGCGTCAGATCCCGAAAGGTGAAGTCGGGGAACGCCGTGTGCGTCGACAGCACGGCCGTGGGGAGGGCGGCAGCCTCCGCGCCGAGAGCGGAAATGATGGGAAGAGCGACGGAGAGCGAGCATTTTCCGACGCAGGAAATATCCTGTATGGTTGCGATTCGTTTCATGAAAGCAGCTCCGCTTTTATATAAATATGAAAAAAATCCGATAAAGCCGCCCGGCAGGCAAAGACGCGCGGAAATCGTTTGGTAACAGAATACAGTATACCCGATATACGCGAAATGTCATAAATATTCCAAAAAGAGGATGGAATATTGTGATGAATTTATGCGTATTTTTACTGGAAGTTAGGAGGAAATAACTGTATACTACTGCTGTAAGTTAACTATGATTAACCGGAATGCTTCATCAGAGGAGAACATGACATGTTTCCATTACAGCTTGCAGAGCCCGGAAAGAGCTACCGCATCCTCAAGGTAGGCGGCGGAGACCTTGTGCGTCATCATCTGGCGGAAATGGGATTTATCGGCGGTGAGGAAATCACGCTTGTAAACCTCAATAACGGCGGCGCGATTGTGAACGTGAAAAACGTGCGGGTTGCTCTGAATGAGGATCTGGTAAAAAGAATCATGGTCTGAGGAGGGAAGAGATGAAGACATTG
Source organism: Lachnoclostridium sp. Marseille-P6806 (assembly GCF_900625025.1). GTDB lineage: Bacteria > Bacillota > Clostridia > Lachnospirales > Lachnospiraceae > CAG-791. Next base: position 49,973 of record NZ_LR130577.1, on the reverse strand, counting down.
AGCGATGTCAAGGTCGGCGAGGACTGCAGGGTACTGAAGCTCCACGGGGAGGGACCCGTGAAGCGCAGGATCATGGACATGGGGATCACAAAGGGCGTGGAGATTCACGTCCGCAAGGTTGCGCCGCTCGGGGATCCGATGGAGCTCAACATCCGCGGATATGAGCTGTCTGTACGCAAAGGCGACGCCCAGATGGTGGAGGTGGAATAATGTCGATTAAAATTGCTCTTGCAGGGAATCCGAACTGCGGTAAGACGACGCTGTTCAACGCGCTGACCGGCTCCAGTCAGTATGTGGGAAACTGGCCGGGCGTCACGGTGGAAAAGAAAGAGGGCAGGCTGAAAGGCGAGTCCGATGTCGTGATTCAGGATCTTCCCGGCATCTATTCTCTTTCCCCGTACACGCTTGAGGAGGTCGTCTCCCGGACCTATCTCGTCACGGAGAAGCCGGACGCAATTCTCAACATTGTGGACGGAACCAATATCGAGAGAAATCTGTATCTGACCACGCAGCTCATCGAGCTGGGCATCCCGGTCGTCATGGCGGTCAACATGATGGATCTCGTCCGCAAGGCGGGCGACCGGATCGACATCGGCGAGCTGGGAAAGAAGCTCGGCTGCGAGGTGATCGAGATTTCCGCGCTGAAAAATGAGAACAGCCTTGCGGCGGCAAAGAAAGCGGTCGAGGCGGCGAGAACAAAAAAGGTATCCGCCGTCCCGCAGATCTTTACCGGTAAAATTGAAGAAGCGATCACCGGCATTGAGAAGCTGACCGGCGGGCTGGTGGATGCACGACTTCAGCGCTGGTATGCGGTCAAGCTGTTTGAGCGGGATGAAAAGGTTGTGGCTTCGCTCAGTCTCAGCGCCGCGCAGAAGAGCGAGATCGAGAGGCTGATTTCGGCGGTGGAGAAAGCGGAGGACGACGACGCGGAATCCATCATCACGAACGCACGCTATGAATATATCACCGGAGCCTGTGCGGGCGCGGTGAGGAAGTCCGCTCCGAAAGGTTCGCTCACGGTCTCCGATAAGATTGACAAGATTGTCACGAACCGGATCCTTGGCCTGCCGATCTTTGCGGTCGTCATGTTTCTTGTCTACGCCGTCGCGATGGGCGGCTGGAGCGTCTCGATCGGTACGGCTGCGACGGATTTCACAAATGATGTGATCTTCGGCGAGTGGGTTCCGGCATGGTTCGACGTAATCCTCGGCGCGGTCGGCGTCGCCGAGGGCTCCGTCCTGTACGGCTTGATTCAGGACGGCATTGTCGCCGGCGTGGGCGCGGTGCTCGGCTTTGTCCCGCAGATGCTCGTACTGTTCCTCCTGCTCTCCATTCTGGAGGACATCGGCTACATGTCCCGTGTCGCCTTTGTCATGGACCGTGTGTTCCGTCAGTTCGGCCTGTCGGGCAAATCGTTCATTCCGATGCTGGTGGCGACCGGCTGCGGCGTGCCCGGCGTCATGGCTTCCCGCACCATTGAGAATGACCGGGACCGCAAGCTGACGGTCATGACCACGACGTTCATGCCCTGCGGCGCAAAGCTTCCGATCATTGGACTGATCGCGGGCGCACTGTTCCACGGCAGCGCCATGGTGGCGGCCTCCGCCTACTTCATCGGCATCGGCTCCATCATTGTCACGGGCATTATTCTGAAAAAGTTCAAGGTTTTTGCCGGTGAGCCGGCGCCGTTCGTCATGGAGCTTCCGGCATATCATGTGCCGTCCGGCGTGGGCGTGCTCCGTGCGACATGGGAGCGCGGCTGGTCGTTCATCAAGCGTGCAGGCTCCGTCATTGTGCTTTCCTCGATCCTGATTTGGTTCCTGTCGAATTTCGGATCGGTCAACGGACACTTCGGAATGGTGGAGAATCTCTTTGCCGATGAGACGATCGTTACGGAGGCGGCGGTCGAACAGATCGCGGACAGAATGGATATCTCCGTCGATGAGGTGAACCCGATGGATGCGTCGATTCTTGCGGGCGTGGGCAATGCCGCATCCGTGGTTTTCAAACCTCTCGGCTTCGGGAGCTGGAAGCCCACGGTGGCGACAGTGACCGGTCTTGTGGCCAAGGAGGAGGTTGTCGGAACGTTCGGCGTGCTCTACAACTATGACGATTCCGAGGAGGAGCTCAGCGAGGAGGGCGATCAGATCTGGGGACGCATCGCCGCCGATTATACCGTGTTCTCGGCCTTTGCCTTCATGTGCTTCAACCTGCTGTGCGCTCCCTGCTTTGCGGCGATCGGCGCGATCAAGCGGGAGATGAACAACGCAAAGTGGACGCTCGCAACGGTCGGCTTCCAGTGCCTGTGGGCGTATGTCGTGGCTCTGATCGTCTATCAGATCGGCGGCTTCATCGGCGGGGAGGTCGCGTTCGGCTTCTGGACGGTGGTGGCTTTTGCCGTGGCGGCCGGCATTATTTATCTGCTGCTCCGCAGGGGCTATCGGCCGGATGAGAGCACACGCTCCCTCACATCGGTGGAGGCGAGCGCCGGCTGATTGTCTTCGGGAAAAACAAAGTGTTTTGGAATGGTGGTTTGTATGGGAAATATTATTGTCTGGATTATTATTGCGGCGGTCGTTTTTTTCAGCGGGCGCAGTGTGATCCGCAGCTTCAGAAATGAACTGAACGGGGGCGGATGCGCCGGCTGCGGCTCCTCCTCTGGGTGCTGCGGAGGAAACTGCGCGCACGCGAGGGAGGAAGCGGCAAAGCTGGCGGAGCTCCGCGCGAAACAGGGGGCGGATGGGCATTGACTAAGTCAGTCTATACAAAGAAAATGAAAAAAGATTGGTGATTTTGCAGCGCAGAAATTCCGCCTTTCAGAGTGAAAATCATGTAGACTATATTTAGTACATAAGAAATTCACAGGAGAGGAGGAGCGGCTATGCGCAGGAAAATACAGGTGACTCTGCTGGGAGCTCTGCTGCTCCTGCTGTTTACCGGGTGCAGTCTTTCCAAGTTTATTGCGACGGGGCAGGAGTTCTCACAGATCTGCAGTGAGTCTGGTCTTGCCGTGGGGGATGTCAAGGCGCATTATGCGGATGATCTCGGCTATACAAGTGTGATCGATGCCTATATGGCGACAGAGGCCGAGTCGCGGTATGTGATTCAGTATGTGCGCTTCTCGGATCCTGCCGAGGCGGAGGCGTTTTATACCGCGTCTGCGGCGAATATGGACGGCGAGGAGCTGATTACCAAGGAATACAGCACCAAGTCGGAGACGATTGATACCAAATCGCGGCGGCTCCTGATGGAGGGAGGCCGGATTCTCTACGCGGAGGGAGATGCGAAAGCGATCAACGAAAAGCTCGCTTCGCTCACCGCCGGCTGGGAAAAGGAGCTCGCGCAGTAAAAGGAGTCATAACCAAAAGACGGATCAGATTATACCCCGCTGCATGCAGCGGGGTATTTGACTGTTTTGCCGGGAATGGCATGACGCCCGAGGTCATGCCGTTTCTCGTGCTGCGGTTTTTCATCAATCAATTTTTTCCATCAGATATCCGTAGACATAGCAGGTCTCCGCTTTTTCCTCCTCAGCCGTGATAAACCGGGTGAGCTTATCCCACTGCAGGTATCCGTCGCGATCCGCGGGCACGAAAATCTTTCCGGTATTCAGGCGATAATGATGCGTTTCCGTACTGCCGTCCGAGAATGTAACTTCCATCGTGAGAATCGCGCCATTTACCTGATCGATGTCTTCGTGAAACGCCGCCTGCATATCGTCGTTGGTGCTCCAGAGCTCCTCCGGAACGGACATGCCGAACATGATATCGTCATGATAAGCGCCCTCATACGTATTTCCCGCGACGACAAGGTGCTCATAGTGATACGGCGCCGGTTCGGCCGCGGTCTCCTCGTCATAGTCCGGGCCCGCGTCCGTGATTCTTACATATTCGTCGCTGCCGCTCATTTCGCCGCTTTGCGCTTCTTCATAATCTGCGTCGCCCTCGTAGACGGATGTGACGGAATACAGACGGCATTTGTCGGTGGTGATTTTTATCTTTTCGATATTCTGTCCTGAAATGGCAAAGCGGTTATCCAGATACTTTGAACTTCCATACGTCGCGGAAGCCGTATTCAGTCCCACGACGTCTCCGGAAGAAATTCCCTCGGGCAAGTCGGCCGCGTATGCGGTTACGGCAAATAAGTTGCCGACGCTCACCTTTTGCTCATTCGCCCCGCTGACAGGTTCATTTCCTTCCCGCTTTAAAAATCCGCCAAAATATCCTCCGGCGCTGCCGAAATATCCTCCGGCGGCGACTAAGGTCAGTGCCGCGCATGCGGCGACGCCGCCCGCAATTACTTTTTTTATTCTCATGGTATGCTTCCCTGCCTTTCCTCTGATTTGAATTTCGGAATCTTCAATTTCCGGAGCAAGCGCCTGCTTTAAGATTTGATCCAGTTTTTCATCTGTCATATCCTAATGCCTCCAATTCTTTTTTCAACAAACATTTTGCTTTGCTCATGCGGCTTTTTACCGTGCCGCCCGGGATCTGTAAAAAATCCGCTATTTCCTGAATCGACATATCTGCCGAATAATACAGGAGAATAGGAATCCGGTACTTTTCTGATAATTTTGCAACGGTCTGCTGAACAGCGCTTTTCTCATTCTCCCGCAGGATGCGGCTTTCCGGTGATGCAGCTGATGTGTCTGCCATATACAGATTTTCTTCGAGCTCCATGCGATCCATGCTGTCTATAGGGACCAGCCGGTTTCTGTTCGCATATTTTTTCTTTTTGTTTTTCCAGAGCAGCGTGGATACGGATAAGGCGTAGTTCTTCACATTCTGCTGGGAATCCAACCGCTGTCTCTTCACCAACAGCTTAAGCATCGTGTCTTGGTACAATTCGTCTCCGGCTTCTCCGTCATTGCAGAGCATTCTGCAAAATCGGAGAATATCTTTCCCGTTATCATGGACAAATTGCTCGAATTCATGATTATTCATCGCAGGTTATCGTTTTCTCCCTTTCCCCTCTCGTCGACGATAAGGATGTTGCTCTTACGCTTATATATTGTCGCGGATGAACGATCGGTTCATTTTTCCCTCTTCGGAAATGGTAGTGTGAAAAATCACGCCGATGCGCTGATTTTTACACAGCTATTTGTGCCGAAGCCCAAATAGCCCCTGATTGCAGCCGCAAAACCGCCTGCGCGGATTTTGCGGCGCGTGCCTCGCTTTGCCGATATTTCCAGTGAAATGGTCTATCCCCTGATTCCGTTATATTTAACGTCGGTTTTTTGGAGCGACGCCTGCGCTTGTGGGCGGATATCTTGCGTTTTCCGCTGTCTGCTGCTTTGCTTGCGGCAGACCGGCGCTTTTTTCACGGATTTCTAATGGATTGAACACAGTTTGAACACAATTGGCTTTTATACTGTTCAACATAGAAGTGAGAAATAAGGCGCGGGCCGGGACTGCTCCGGGGCGGAAAGACCCGGGGATGGCAGAGGGCTCCGGATCATAAAAAGAAAGGAAGAAGCGATATGTACGACGAGCAGAATGACAGACAGAATGATAACGGACAGAATGAAGTACAGGGACAGCAGGAGAGCAGAGGCTCCTCTCTTTACAGTGCGGATGCTTCGGGTCAGGGCAGCGGCCGCGAGGACGGACATCATCAGAGCGGAAATTATTACAATCCGTACAGCAGTGCCTACGGCTCCAATCCGATGCCGGGCAACGATGAGAACGGAAAGGGACGCAGGAAGAGAAAAGGCGGCAAAATGAGCGGCGGCGCGCGCGCCGCGCTGGCGCTTGCCGTGGCTGCGGTCTTCGGTCTCTGCGCCGGGGCCGGCGCCGTCGGCGTACAGTCGCTTGCGGTGATCAGCGCGGGCCCGTCCACGGAGAAAGCTTCCCCGGAGACGCCGCAGGAGAACGCGGAAGCGCCGGCGGAAAACGGAGGCTCCGTTTCCGCGGAGGACGGGGGAAGCGCCGGGGCATCGGAGGAAAAAGCCTCGGGCGGAGTGACGCTGAAGACCAGCAGCACCGGCGGGAGCGGCGGCGCGGGAACCGTCACGGACGTGTCCGATATCGCGGAGGCGGTGATGCCGTCCATCGTGTCGGTTTACAACAGCGCGATCGTGACGCAGCAGGATCTCTTCGGTCAGGTCTATACCTCGGAGGAGGAATCCGCGGGATCGGGCATCATTATTGCAGAGACCGATACGGAGCTTCTGATCGCAACGAACAACCATGTCGTCTCGAATGCCAATGAGCTCAAGGTGCAGTTCATCGACAATTCGACGGCGGAGGCCAATATCAAGGGGACAAATTCCGGGAATGATCTTGCGGTGCTCGCGGTGAAGCGTTCGGATATCCCGGAGGACACCAGAGCGCAGATCACGGTCGCGACGATCGGAGATTCCGATGAGCTGAGAGTCGGGGAGCCTGCGATCGCGATCGGCAATGCGCTTGGTTACGGGCAGTCCGTCACGACAGGTGTCATCAGCGCGGTGGACAGGGAGCTTCCTCTTTCGGATACGGAAACCAATGTCTTCATTCAGACGGATGCGGCCATCAATCCCGGAAATTCCGGCGGTGCGCTGCTGAACAGCCGCGGAGAGGTCATCGGCATCAATTCCAACAAGATCGGCGCGACAAAGGTCGAGGGCATGGGCTATGCGATTCCGATGTCCCGTGCGATCCCGATCATCGAGGAGCTGATGAACCGTGAGACGAGGGAAAAGGTTTCGGAGGATGAGCAGGGCTATCTGGGAATCAGCGGAATCAGTGTGACGGCGCAGGTCGCGAGCGCCTACAATATGCCCGAGGGCGTGTACGTCGCGGAAATCATGAGTGGCACCGGCGCGGCGGATTCGGGACTTCAAAAGGGCGATATTATCACAAAGATCGGCGGCGTTTCGGTTTCGGGAATGGATGAGCTGAAAGAGCAGCTTGCGTATTACAAGGCGGGAACCAAGGTTACGCTGACGATCCAGCGAGCCGACAACGGCAGTTACGGGGAGCGGGAGATCACCTTGAAGCTGAGCGGAAGCAAGGAGGTGAACCGGGCCTCCGCAGGGAGCGGCAGCGGGTCGCAGGAGAGCGGAGGAGCTGCGCCCGGAGAGGAAGAGAACCCGGGAGAGGGCTCGGGCGGTTCCCGAAGCCCGTTCGGATATTTCTTTGACGGCGATGTCTTCGGCAACGGATCGAACTGACAGGACAGGGACGCACCCGGAAACGGGCGAGATGTCCGAAAAAGGAATGAGGCGGCACGGAAAGATGCCGGCCGGCGGCGCGGGGCTTCGCGCCGCCGGTATCTTTTTGTAAAGGGATGTTTTCCGCAAGAGCTCCGTTTCTTTAGAAATCCTTAACTTGATGCCGCGCGGCGCGGACGATATACTTTGATTTGAATGTGGCCGGATGCGGCGGCAGGATCAGAAAGGACAGAAGTCTTATGAGCGAAGATTTCAGCAACCATCATTCCGGAGACGAAGAATACGAGAGCTACTGCGCGGTATGCCGCCGCTCGTCGAAGCAGGCGGGGCCGATGCTGCATCTGCCGAACGGCATGTGCATCTGCAGAAGCTGCATGCAGAATATGATGAATATGGCCTCGCATCTTGATCTGACGAAGATGCTGAGCGACCCCTCGTCGCTTGCGGAGATGAACCGACAGCTCTATGAAGAGCTGAGCCGTGCCGCGGAGGAAAGCGCACAGCGCCGCGCGGATGAACCGGCGGCGGAGGAAGACGGCGCAGGCGGAAGCGGTGCGGGAAAGGCGGACGGGACAGAGGCGATTCGTGAGGAGGAAGCCCGGACAGAGACAGCCCGGCACGATGCGCCCGCACCCGGAGCCGCCGGGAGCACGGACGGCGGCGAGGAGAGCGGCGGGGAAGCGGACGAGAATAAGGGCGATAAAAAGAAAGGCGGCCCGACCATCAGCTTCCTGAATCTCGGGGATATTTTCGGCGGCATGGGGCCGCAGGGAATGCGCCCGCAGGTTAAAAAGAAGAAAGAGAACCGGCCGAAGCCGGTGTTTACCATCGACGACATGCCGGCGCCTCACATCGTCAAGGCAAAGCTCGACGAATATGTGGTCGGACAGGAGCGGGCGAAAAAGACGCTCTCCGTGGCGGTCTACAACCACTACAAGCGGGTGACCACCGGCCACATGGACGACATCGAGATCGAGAAGTCGAATATTCTCATGATCGGCCCGACGGGCAGCGGCAAGACCTATCTGGTCAAGACGCTGGCGCGGCTCCTTGATGTGCCGCTCGCCATTGCGGATGCGACCTCTCTCACGGAGGCGGGCTATATCGGCGACGATATTGAGTCAGTGATCTCAAAGCTCCTCGATGCGGCGGACAATGACGTGGAGCGCGCAGAACAGGGCATCGTGTTTGTCGACGAGATCGACAAGATTGCCAAGAAGAGCACGATGACATCCCGGGATGTCAACGGGGAGTCGGTGCAGCAGGGAATGCTCAAGCTCCTCGAGGGCGCGGAGGTGGAGGTGCCCGTCGGCGCGAGCAGCAAGAACGCCATGGTTCCGATGACGACGGTCAATACCCGCAACATTCTTTTTATCTGCGGCGGCGCGTTTCCGAATCTCGAGGACCGGATCAGGGAACGCCTCACGAAGCAGAGCGGTTTCGGCTATCACGCGGAGTTGAGGGACCGCTACGATAAGGACAAGAATCTTCTCTCCCGCGTGACGACGGAGGACCTGCGCGCCTACGGCTTTATCCCCGAATTTATCGGCCGTCTTCCGGTCGTCTGCACGCTGCAGGGGCTTGACCGGGATATGCTGGTGAAGATCCTTAAGGAGCCGAAGAATGCGATCCTCAAGCAGTATCAGAAGCTCCTTGAGCTCGATGAGGTGCGGCTTGACTTTGACGAGGACGCGCTGGAGGCCATCGCGGAGCGCGCCATGGAAAAGGAGACCGGGGCGCGGGCGCTGCGGGCGATTATTGAGGACTTCATGCTGGATATTATGTACGAGGTTCCCAAGGACGACAGCATCGGAACGGTGGCCATCACCCGCGATTATATCGAGGGAAAGGGCGCGCCGAAGATCGGAATACGCACGGACGCCGCCGGCATTGCGGGCGAGCAGAAGAAGCTGGAGATGAAAAGGACAGAGCTGCTGCCGGACGGGGCTGCGTCTGTCGGAGCGGCGGAGGTTGTCTGAGAAATGAGTGGAAGAGCCCGGAAAGGCCGGGCGGCGCTTCTGTTCCCGCTGCTGGCGGCAGGGCTTTTTGCAGCGGATCAGTATATGAAACGCAGGGCCCGGGAACTAGGAATGGACGGAATACAAAAAAGCCGCCGCGGGTTGATCCTCTTCAGGAACAGCCGCAACAGCGGCGCGGCGATGAATCTCGGAGAGCGGTATCCGGCGGTGGTCGGCGCCGCCGCACTTTTTCTCACGGCGGCGCTGATGCCTGTCTTTATCATCACTCTGGGAAAGGCGGGGCGGTACACGCTGAAAGCGGGATTCGCTCTTCTTCTCGGCGGGGCGTGGAGCAATGCCTACGACCGGCTCCGCCGCGGGTACGTCACGGATTACATCAGCTTTGATATCGGGATCCCGGCGCTTCGGAACATTGTGTTCAATTTCGCGGATTTCGGTATCGCGCTGGGAGCGGCCGTGACGGCGCTCAAGGCGCTGTAATCCGTGTTCAGCCTCTGCAGTCTGTGTCAGGCGTCAGTTAGACAGACAAAAGGTCATGGGGACGCCGGCTCAGCTCTCCGGGGAGAACAGCGCAGTGGACAGATACCGGTCGCCGGAATCCGGGAGGAGGGCGACAATGGTCTTGCCCTGAAACTCTTTCCGTCTCGCAAGCTGCCCGGCTGCCCACAGCGCTGCGCCGGAGGATATGCCGACAAGGATGCCCTCGCTGACGGCGATGCGGCGTCCCTCCTCAAAGGCGTTTTCGTTCGGGACGCGGATGATTTCGTCGTAGATCCCGGTGTCGAGCGTTTCTGGGATGAAGCCTGCGCCGATGCCCTGAATTTTGTGAGGGCCGGGCTTCTCGCCGGAGAGGACGGCCGAATCGTCGGGCTCCACGGCGATGATCTTAACGTTCGGATTCTTTTCCCGGAGGTATTTCCCGACGCCGCTGAGCGTCCCGCCGGTACCGACGCCGGCGATAAAAGCGTCGACGCTGCCGTCCGTGTCCTCCCAGATCTCGGGGCCGGTGGTCCGATAATGGGCCCGCGGGTTGGCGGGATTGGAGAACTGGCCGAGAATGACCGAGCCGGAGATGCTGCGATTCAGCTCCTCCGCCCGGGCAATGGCTCCTTTCATGCCCTGCGCTCCCTCGGTCAGGACGAGCTCCGCGCCGTAGGCGCGGAGGAGATTCCGGCGTTCGACGCTCATCGTATCGGGGAGAGTCAGAATGGCCCGGTAGCCCTTTGCGGCGGCGACGGAGGCGATGCCGATGCCGGTATTTCCCGAGGTGGGCTCAATGATGATCGCCCCGGGGCGGAGGAGGCCGCGCTCCTCGGCGTCCTCGATCATCGCCAGTGCGATGCGGTCCTTGACGGAACCGGCCGGATTCAGATATTCGAGCTTTACAAGGATTCTTGCGCCGGTGGTGCCGCTCTTTTTCTGATAGTTTGACGCCTCAAGAAGAGGGGTGCGTCCGATAAGCTGTGCTGCGCTGGTTTTTATGTCTGCCATGATCTCATCCTCACTTTCCTGTGCTGTCCGCCGTGCGGCGGCTGCTTAATTCCTACTAATTCCGTATGAATATCTCGAAAAGATAATAACTGCCTTTCGGTGGCATGTCAACCATATTTTTGATATACTTTCAGCGATATCCCACCTGTCGTCCGCTTTGCGGCGGAGCAGGGCGGGAGCAGCATGCCGCTGCGCAGGCAGAGGCTTATCGGGGAGGAGCCATGAACAGTCATCAGAAGAAAGTCGTGGTAGCGCTCGGGCACAACGCGCTCGGCTATACGACCAACGAGCAGAAAGATGCGGTCGGCGTCACGGCGCAGGCGCTGGCGGATCTGGTCGAGGCCGGCTATCAGCTTACGATCACGCACAGCAACGGGCCGCAGGTTTCGATGATTCACAAGGCGATGACGGAGCTTCGCCGCGTCTATATTGATTATACGCCGGCGCCGATGAGTGTGTGCAGCGCCATGAGCCAAGGCTATGTGGGCTATGATATTCAGAATTCGCTGCGCGCGGAGCTTCTCTCCCGCGGCAATTCGACGACGGTCGCGACGATACTGACGCAGGTTGCCGTCGATCCCTATGATGAGGCGTTTTACAGTCCCTCAAAAAAAATCGGCCGCTATATGGCGAAAGAGGATGCGGACAATGAGATAAAGAAAGGGAATTTTGTGACTGAGGAGCCGGGGCACGGGTATCTTCGCATTGTGGCGACGCCCAGACCGCTGGAGATCATGGAGATTGAGACGATCCGCCTCCTCGCGGACGCCGGGCAGGTGGTGATCTGCTGCGGCGGCGGAGGGATCCCGGTGATCGTGCAGGAGCATGCGCTCCGGGGCGCCTCCGCGGTCATTGAAAAGGACGCGATCGCCGGAAAGCTGGCGGCGGACATCATGGCGGATGAGCTGATCATTCTGACGGCGGTGCCGAATGTGTTCGAGAACTTCGGCGCGGAGAACCAGAAAGCCATTCCGCAGATGAATGCAGAGCAGGCAAAGATTCTGATCCGCGAGGGACAGTTCGGGGAGACGACGATGAAACCGAAGATCGAGGCGGCGATCGAATATCTCGCCGCGAAGCCGGACGGCCGCGTGCTCATCACATCGCTGGACCGGGTCGACGACGCCATCGCCGGAAATGCGGGGACGGTTATCACCGCCTGAGCGGACATGGAAATAAAGAACAAAGCAGCGCCCCCGGCCGGAAAGACCATGATCTTTCCCGGCGGGGGCGTTTTTGCCCTATACCCCTTTTGATTTCAGATATTTTCCCGGATGCGGATATCGGAATTAGTATAGTAGTATTCGCTGTCCGGCTTCTCTCCGGTGGTGAGATAGGAAAAAAGGAGAGAGAGGGGGAGAGAGCCCTGTTTTTCCGGCTGCTGGCAGATGGTGGCGGAAATGACGCCCCGCCGGATCAGCTCCTCGGTACTTGAAACGGCGTCGTGGGCGATGACGCGGACGGCGCTCTGCCTGCCGGATTCGCACAGGGCCCGGCACCCTCCGTGCACGCCGGCGGAGCCGAAATACAGCGCATTGATTTCCGGGTGCGCATCCAGCATTTCGCGGGTTCTGCGGTAGCTCTCGATGTCGTCGTCATGGTTGTAGATGATGTCCGCGACGGAGATGCCGGGATAACATTCCATGATGCGCTCCTGAAAGCCGGCGATGCGTCTCGTGTGGCACAGAATCTGATCGGAGCCCGAGACAATGCCAACATGGACGGGCACGGCGAACGGCGCGGTGACAAGACTGATGAGGCCGGCGGCGGTGCGCCCGCTTTCATAATAGTCGCTGCCCACATAGGCGATGCGCCGGGAATTTTCGATATCGGTATTCAGGGTGACGGCGGGGATGTTCCGCTCCGCCAGCTCGTCGATCTTATGCCGGATGGAATCGTCGTTGCCGGGAGCGATGGCGAGGCCGCTCACGCCCTCCCGGACCAGATGATCGATGGCGCCTATCATTTCGCCGGTGCTCACGCCGACGCGGCGGGTCAGCACGCGGCAGTTGTAGCAGCGGAGCTCCGCGGACTCCTCCTCGACGCCGAGGAGAACCTTGTCGAAGAAAGGATTGCTGTGCCCGAATACGATGAAGCCGAGCTTCAGATTTTTTTTCTGCGCGGCGAGAACAATGCCGGCGCGGTTCGGCGTGTAGCGGACGGCGCGGGCGATTTCACGGATTTTTTTCTCTGTTTCAGGGCTCACGGCCCCGCGATTGTTGAGGACGCGGTCGACCGTTCCGCGGGAGACGCCGGCGAGCTCTGCGATTTCTTTGATGGTTGCCATACTCTGTCCTCATTAAATTTATAGAAAAAACGCTGCTCTGCGGCGGCCGGCATCAGCGGGGCAGACCGCAGAATGAAAGGGAACTGTATGCCTTGTAGTTTAGCCTGCATTTTTCTTTAAGTCAACGAAGAAGCGTGCCTGAGCACGGAAAGGCACGGCGAGGCGGAGGGAGCCGTGCGTCAAGTGGTGAAAGAGCACAAAAAGTTCAGCCTGTATATGTGCATATAAACGAAAAGGAAAAACAGTGTTGCAGTTTTGAGGCGAAATGCGTATGCTATAAATGGCGTGCACGGGCACGATATCAGCAGTTATGAGGCGCAGACAGAGCCGGCAAAGGAGGTACCATTATGCTATACATCGGCATTGACCTGGGAACATCCGCAGTGAAGCTCCTGCTCATGGACGAGACGGGCAGAATTCACAATGTTGTTTCCAGAGAATATCCGCTGTTTTTTCCGCATCCGGGCTGGTCGGAGCAGAATCCGGAGGACTGGTTTGAGCAGACGCTCGCGGGTCTTGAGGAGCTGGTTTCCGGGGCTGACCGGGACAAGGTCGCCGGCATCAGCTTCGGCGGGCAGATGCACGGACTGGTGATTCTGGATGAGAACGATGCGGTGATCCGCCCGGCGATTCTCTGGAATGACGGACGCACCGTAAAAGAGACGGATTACCTCAATCAGGAGATCGGCAGGGACAGGCTCTCGGAGTACACGGCCAACATTGCGTTTGCCGGCTTTACCGCGCCGAAGCTCCTCTGGGTGCGTGACAACGAGCCGGAGAATTTCGCGCGCATCCGCCGGATCATGCTCCCTAAGGATTATCTCTGCTATCGCCTTTCCGGAACCTTTGCCACCGATCTTTCGGACGCCTCGGGCATGCTGCTGCTCGACGTGAAGAACCGCCGCTGGTCAAAGGAAATGCTGGAGATCTGCGGGGTAACGGAAGATCAGCTCCCACAGCTTTTTGAGAGCTATGAGAAAGTCGGAACGCTGAAGCCGGAGCTGGCAAAGCGCCTCGGTCTGCCGGAGGCGGTAGTGATTGCCGCGGGCGCGGGCGACAACGCGGCGGCGGCGGTCGGAACCGGCACGGTCGGCGACGGCAGGTGCAATATCTCTCTGGGAACGAGCGGAACGATCTTCATTTCCTCCCGCCAGTTCAGAGTGGACAGCAACAATGCGCTGCACTCCTTTGATCATGCCGACGGTACCTACCATCTGATGGGCTGCATGCTCAGCGCGGCGAGCTGCAATAAGTGGTGGATGGACGACATCCTCGCCACAAAGGACTATGCCGGCGAGCAGGCGGATATTACAAAGCTCGGCGAGAACCATGTCTTTTTCCTGCCCTATCTGATGGGCGAGCGCTCGCCGTGGAACGATCCGATGGCGCGGGCGACCTTTACCGGCATCACGATGGACACGACGCGGGCAGATCTGACGCAGGCGGTTCTCGAGGGAGTGTGCTTCGCCACCCGCGATATGTATGAGATCGCGCGTTCTCTCGGCGTCCATGTCGATCGGACGAAGATCTGCGGCGGAGGAGCGAAGAGCCCGCTCTGGCGCAGGATGATCGCGAACATTCTCAATATCAAGGTGGATGTGCCGGCCTGCGAGGAGGGCCCGGGCATGGGCGGCGCGATGCTGGCGATGGTGGCCGATGGGGTCTACGCGACGGTGGAGGATGCGGCGAACGCGATCGTAAAGGTGCGGGAGACCGAGGAGCCGGATCCGGAGCTTGTGGCGAAGTACGAGGAGCGGTACCGGCAGTTTCGCACGCTGTACCCGGCGCTGAAGCCTGTTTTTCAGGAAATTGCGAAATAAAGGATGCGAGACAAAGGAGAGGGCATGAAAATTTACAGAGTAAGCGATCCCGAATTTGCGCCGTACGGCAGAGTGCTTGAGGATCCGTCGTTTGCCGGTCTGATCGGGGCGCTCCGGAAAAAGGAAATGCCGAAAGGGAACGTTGTCTACGTTCCCGGCGATCCGGAGCTCGAGGCCACGGAGGGTGGCAGGGCGATGCAGAGCCTTGCGTTCGGCGAGCTGCCGGTGCAGGTCGGCTACTGCAACGGAGACAATACGAAGCTCAATGCGCTGGAGTATCACCGCAGCTCTGAGATCAATTTTGCGGCGACGGACGCAGTTCTGATGATCGGACGCCAGCAGGACGTTTCGGCGGATATGACCTACGACACTGCAAAGGTCGAGGCGTTCCTGATCCCGGAGGGAACGGTTGTGGAGGTCTATGCGACGACGCTTCACTACGCGCCGTGCAACGCGCCGGGCAAAGACGGCTTTCAGGTCGGCGTGGCGCTGCCTGCGGGGACGAATCTGGAGCTTGGGGAGAAGCATGAGAGGACGGTCGAGGACCGTCACCTCACCGCGGTGAACAAGTGGCTGATCGGGCATCCGGAGGGCGGCCTTGCAGAGGGCTCTCCGCTGGGGCTTGTCGGAAAGAATCTCGACCTCTATGAGGACTGAGCGGTAATTCATCAACTTTTTATTGATTTATATAACACAGGAGGAGAATATCATGGCATTTGCAAACGTTCCCGTTATCAAGGTGGGCATCGTGGCGGTCAGCCGCGACTGCTTCCCGGCAAACCTTGCGGTCGACAGAAGAGCGGCCCTCGTCAAGGCCTATACCGCGAAATACGGCGCGGACGACATCTATGAGTGCCCCGTCACCGTTGTCGAGAGCGAGATCGACATGGTGAACGCGCTTGAGGATATCAAAAAGGCGGGCTGCAACGCGCTCTGCGTCTATCTGGGAAACTTCGGCCCCGAGATCGCCGAGACGCTTCTGGCAAAGCACTTTGACGGCCCCAAGATGTTCTGCGCGGCGGCGGAGGAGTCGCAGCATTCGCTGGATATCACCGGACGCGGCGACGCGTACTGCGGCATGCTGAATGCCAGCTACAATCTGGCGCTCCGCAATATCAGGGCATATATTCCGGAATATCCGGTGGGCGACGCGGAGGACTGCGCCGATATGATCCATGCGTTCCTCCCGATAGCCCGTGTGGCGGAGGGCCTGCAGAACCTCAAGATCATTTCCTTTGGACCCCGCCCGCAGAACTTCCTCGCCTGCAATGCGCCGATCAAGCAGCTCTTCAATCTCGGCGTCGAGATCGAGGAGGAGTCCGAGCTGGATCTCTTTGAGGCGTATCAGAAGCACGAGGGCGACGAGAGAATCGCCGCTGTCGCCGCGGATATGGCGCAGGAGATGGGTTATGCCGAGGGCAAGGCCCCGGAGATGCTCAAGAAGCTTGCGCAGTACGAGCTGACGCTCACGGACTGGGTCGAGGCGCATAAGGGATACCGCAAGTATGTCGCACTGACCACGAAGTGCTGGCCGGCGTTTCAGGATATGTTCCGTTTTGTGCCCTGCTATGTGAACAGCCGTCTGACCGGACGCGGCATCCCGGTTTCCTGCGAGGTCGATATCTACGGCACGCTGTCCGAGTACATCGGCATCTGCATCACCGGCGAGCCTGTCACCCTGCTTGATATCAACAACTCTGTCCCGAAAGATATGTACAGAGAGTTCATCGAGGGCAAGTTCGACTATAAGTTCACCGATACTTTCATGGGTTTCCACTGCGGCAACACCTGCTCCAGCAAGATCCACGGCGCGCATCTCGATTATCAGAAGATCATGGCCAACACGCATCCGGCAGAGTGGTGCGAGGGGACGATCGAGGGCGACATCAATCCCGGCGACATCACGTTCTATCGTTTGCAGTCCACGGCGGACAACGTGCTGCGCGCCTATGCTGCAGAGGGAGAGGTTCTTCCGGTGGCGACGCAGTCGTTCGGCGGCATCGGCGTGTTCGCGATCAAGGAAATGGGCCGCTTCTACCGCTATGAGCTGATCGGAAAGAATTATCCTCATCACGGCGCGGTCATGTTCGGTCACTACGGTAAGACGCTGTATGACGCTCTGAAATACATCGGCGTGGATCCGAAAGAAATCGGCTACAATCGTCCGGCCGGCGTCCGCTACGAGGATGAGAATCCGTTTGTGAAGTAACGGCAATATCCGTCATATCAAAGAGACGCAGACGTCAGCGGGCTTTGCCGCTTAAGCAGTCACGCAGACGCTTTATGCACAGAATACCGCAGGCCTGAACGGCTCTGCGGTATTCTGCTTTTCCTGCATGGGAGAGCCGGGGGCGGATATTTCCCACGCCTGCATATTTTCGGTCGCTTTTCGGCGGAGTGACGGAGTATAATATTGCACAGACATGAATCCGGAGGCGGAGACGCTCCGTCAGCAGGAAATCAGAAGAAAAGCGGAAATTCAGGAAACGGAAGTGCAGGAAGTGGAATATGAGCGAAGAGAACAGATACCGCGGCAGCGACGACGGCTATGATCCCCGATACGCCCGCGCACATAAGGGAAAACAGATGGCGGGGACGGCGTTTTTTCTGAGCATCGCCGCTCTCCTCAGTACGCTTCTGATGACGATTGTGCTTCCGTATGTTCTGGCTCCGGTTGCGGTTGTGCTGGCCTTTCTCTCACGGGGAGAGGCGCGGCGGATGGAGGCCGCGGCCAGACGGGCGGCGATCATTTCCGCTGTCGCTCTGGCGGTCAATACCGTGATGGTCGGCGGCTCCTATTATGTGCTGTTCACGGATGCCGGCATGCGGGAGACGGCAAACCGGATGACCCGGCAGATGTATGGATACTCCTTTGACGATATGCTGGAGCTTCTGGAACAGCAGTACGGCATTGACCTTGGAGCGAACGGCAATGCGGATGCGGCGGTGCAGGGCATCATGGAGGGACCGGCCCCGGGTGATGACACCGGTACAGATGACGGCGGGACGGGCTTCTACCCGGACGGCACGCCGATTTCCGGAGAAAACGGCGAAACCGGCGCGAGCGGGGATGAAGCCGGCAGCGAGAATAAGGCCGGCGGAGATGGCGCGGGACAGGACGGCGGTGATCGGCACCGGAATGGGAATGAAAGAGAGACGATACTCGATGCGGCAACAATTATCTGAGTTTTCACGGGCGTGCAAGGCAGAGGCCCGCGGCGCGCTGCTGGGGCATTACGGTCTGATGATCGGCGGGTTTCTGCTTGCTGCGTCGGCCTCATTTATTCTGCTGGAGCTGTCCTCTGCCGTTTTTGCGGTGGGCGGCGCGGCAGGGATTGTTCTGGACTCGCTGGCGTCGGTGCTGATATCGGCCTTTGCGGGGCTGTTTCAGTACGGTGTTTCCTACGTCAGTCTGGCGGCTCTCTTCGGCGGTCAGGTATCGGGGGCCGATCTGCTGCGCGGCTTTCGCCGCGGCGAGGCGGACCGTGTGATCCGCATCGAGCTGCTTCCGGCGGCGGTCAGCGTGCTCTGCGGGCTGCCCGGGGAAATACTGGGCCTGCATCTGGGAAAGGCACAGGCGGGGAGCCTGCTCTACTGGGGCGTGACAGGGCTCGGCATTCTTACCTCTTTCGTCATTTCTCTGCTGTTTTCCATGGCGCCGTATCTGCTGATCGACTTTCCGGATATGGGTGCGGCGGAGGCGCTGCGGATGTCCGTGCGCATGACGCGGAGAAACATGGGAAAGCTCCTTTATCTCACGTTCAGCTTTGTGCCGCTGTTTCTGCTGGGGCTTCTTTCCTGCGGCATTGCGGATCTCTGGGTCGCGGCCTATCGGAGAGGGGCGATGGCGGCGGCATATTGTGCCCTTGCCGGAAAGGAAACGGGACAAAATACCTGATGTGTGGTCTTCCGCCTCGTTGACAGCGCGGCTGAGCAGGCGTATGATGATGGACAGTTAAATATACCTCACTCTTATTCAGAGGCGGTGGAGATACAAAGGATCTGTGAAGCCGCGGCAACCCCTGCAAGATGGGAAGGTGCCAACCTGAGCGAGAGCCGAAAGGCGCGTCGAACAATAAGAGGATTGCAAGGCCTAGCTTTCTTTCCGCACGGTGTTCGCCGCGCGGAATTTTTTTGTTTTGTGCAGGGCGATCTGCACCGAAGCCCAGATCGCCCCCTATCGCAGCCGCAAAACCGCCTGCGCGGACCATTCAGTAAACGAAAAATGCTGTCAGGCAGCGGGACGGCATGAGCCGCAGAGCGGCTCGGCACACTGCGCGCCGGCGCAGGGGGCTTGCGGCGTGTGACTCGCACAGAGTGCTTCGGCATGGAGGAATTTTTTCTGGAGAGATATATTTTTACTTCGGAATCGGTGACAGAGGGACATCCGGACAAGATCTGCGATGCGGTTTCGGACGCCATCCTTGACGCCTGCATGGAGCAGGATCCCATGAGCCGCGTCGCCTGTGAGACGGCGACCTGCACGGGCTTTGTTCTGGTGACGGGCGAGATCACAACCAAGGCGGCGGTCGATTATCAGAGGATTGTGCGCGAGACGATCCGCGAGATCGGCTACGACGATTCGTCCAAGGGCTTTGACTGTGATACCTGCGCCGTTTTTGTCGCTCTGGATCAGCAGTCTCCGGATATCGCCATGGGCGTGGACCGGGCTATTGAGGCGAGAGAGAACCGCATGACCGACGAGGAGATCGAGGCGATCGGAGCGGGCGATCAGGGTATGATGTTCGGTTATGCGACCAACGAGACGCCGGAGTATATGCCCTATTCGATCAATCTCGCGCACAAGCTGACGAGAAAGCTCACGGAGGTCAGAAAAAACGGAACGCTTCCCTATCTCCGCGCCGACGGAAAGTCTCAGGTCTCAGTCGAGTATGATGCGGAGAACTGTCCGGTGCGGCTCGAGGCCATCGTGATTTCGACGCAGCATGACGACAAGGCCACACAGGAACAGATTCATGAGGATATACGGAAATATGTGATCGATGCCGTGGTGGACGGCTCGATGGTGGATCAGGATACCAAGGTCTATATCAATCCCACCGGGCGCTTTGTGATCGGCGGCCCGCACGGGGATGCGGGTCTGACCGGACGCAAGATCATTGTGGACAGCTATGGCGGAGCGGGACGCCACGGCGGCGGCGCGTTCTCCGGAAAGGACTGCACCAAGGTCGATCGCTCCGCGGCCTATGCGGCGCGCTACGTCGCGAAGAACCTCGTGGCGGCCGGCTATGCGGACCGTCTTGAAATTCAGCTCTCCTACGCGATCGGTGTCGCGCAGCCGACCTCGGTCAATGTCAATACGTTCGGGACGGGAAAGACCGCCGACGAGCGCATCACGGAGATCATCCGGAAGCACTTCGATCTGCGTCCGGCCGGCATCATCCGGATGCTCGATCTTCGCCGTCCGATTTACAAGTCGACGGCGGCCTACGGGCATTTCGGAAGAACCGACGTGGAGCTCCCGTGGGAGAAGCTCGACAAGGTCGAGGAGCTCCGGGCGGAGCTGGCATAAGCGGCAGAGGGCTCCGGGACGGGGCGGCAGCGACGGAGCAGACGGAAGAGGCTGCGGCATCCGGCGGCAGGGAGGAACGCAGTCATGTGGCTGGCGGAAAACTGGAAAGATTATGAAGTGATCGACACCTCCGGCGGGGAGAAGCTGGAGCGATGGGGGCAGTACCGCCTGATCCGCCCGGACCCGCAGGTGATCTGGGATACGCCCCGCGGAAAAAGCTGGAAAAATTCCAATGCGCACTACCTCAGGAGCGCAAAGGGCGGCGGGGAATGGGAATTTTTTGATCTGCCGGAGGAGTGGACGATACGCTACGGTGAGCTGCGCTTCCACTTGAAGCCGTTCTCTTTCAAGCATACGGGTCTGTTCCCCGAGCAGGCGGCGAACTGGGACTGGTTTATGCCGCTCATCCGGGACGCGGTGCAGCGCGGGCGCGGAGTGAGGGTTCTGAACCTCTTTGCGTATACCGGCGGCGCGACCTGTGCCGCGGCAAAGGCGGGCGCGCAGGTGACCCATGTGGATGCGTCCAAGGGCATGGTTTCGTGGGCGAGAGAAAACGCGGCCGCCAGCGGACTCGGTTCTGCGCCGATCCGATGGCTCGTGGACGACTGCATGAAATTCGTCGAGAGAGAGCTCCGGCGCGGCAGCCGATATGACGCCGTGATTATGGATCCGCCCTCCTACGGGAGAGGGCCCAAGGGCGAGATATGGAAGATGGAGGAGGGGGTCTTCGAGCTGCTCCGGAAGACCTCCGGCCTGCTCTCCGAAAAGCCCCTGTTCTTCCTGCTGAGCTCCTATACGACAGGGCTGCAGCCCGCGGTGCTCCGCTATCTGCTGCACACGGTGCTGGATGGGAAAACGGCAGGCGTGATCGAGGCCGACGAGCTGGGACTCCCGGTATCCTCAAACGGACTGGTGCTCCCCTGCGGGGCGGCGGGACGCTTTACGGCGACGGAAAATACCCGCTGACCCTGCGGTTGTAATCGGGAATGAGGTGCGAGGTGACGCTCCGGTAGCTGAAAGAATAGGGGGCCTGCCGCGGGAAGTAACGGAGCATGCGCGCGGCAAAAAGGAGTATGGCGGCGATGCAGAGCGCAAGGAGAAGAGGCCGGAAGCCGCGTATCCTCTCTTCCCTCCACCAGCGCCAGTACAGGCACCAGAACACGAACGGTACAAGCAGAAAGAGCGAGGGATTCATCTGCCATGCCGTCCGAAAATCGCCCCGCAGCAGAGCCAGCGCGGCTCTTGTCAGACCGCAGGCGGGGCAGGGAAAGCCGGTCAGAATGACCGACGGACAGGAGGCTTTGAAGCGCGCGAGCATCAGCGCACGCCACAGAAGCAGGAGGGGCGCAGGGAGCGCGATGGCTCCGGCGTCCTTTCTTATATTATTCAGAAATTTCCGGAATGCGGTTTTCATACGGAATACCTGCGGAAGGCAGTCTGCTCTGTTCTCTGTAAAGAAATGCGCGCATCATCTCAAGATGAAGCCGGTTCAGCGCAAGGACGAGACGGCTCACGGGGGAAATGCCCTCCGTGCTGTCGAGATCGGACATAATAACCAGGATATAGGGAAAGGCGCCGTCGTCGACGATGCCTGCGTCTCCATAGACGTTGTAGCGGGGATCCTCGTCATAGGAGATCCAGCCGGCCTTGCTGTATGTCACGCAGCTTTTGCCGAGTGCAGCCTTTATGGCCGATCCGTATCCGGCTTGGAGGACGTCCCGGAGCTTTGCGGCGCGGCTCCCGTTTCTGGACAGCAGCGTTTCGCCCCTGAGCCAGAGCCTTGTCATGTCGATGGGCGTCGTCTCGCTGTAACGGGACGCCCATTCGGTGTTTGTCGTTCCGGCTTCGTCCAGATACCGGCGGAACACGGCGCGGCCGTATTTTTCGGTGAGCAGATTATAATCGCTGTTGCTGGATATCCGGATGGCCTCCTCCATATGCCCGTCGAGAGGGAGGCCGGAATCCAGAAGACTGAAAATGTAAGGGGCCTTTATCATGCTTGCGCTGTAATACTTTGCCCCGGCCCGGCATGCAGCCGCCTCCCCGCTGGTGAGGTCGAGCAGAACAAAGCCGACGCTGTGGCCGTTTTCCGTGCAGGCGTCAAGGGCATCACGGAGCTGCGCGACGGTGCGGTTGCTCATGCCGTGCGGCATATCATACGGCAGCTCCGGCATATCGTCCGCTGTTTTGTCCATTCCGTAGAAGCGGAGTTCCCCGAGGCATCCGGCCGCTGCGGAGCCGCTTTTTTCCGACGTGCGGCTCTTCTTTTGTCCGCTGCTCGCTGCTTCGGCCCTGATCTGGGAGAAGGTGCTCTGCGCGGCGGCGAGATCGGCCCCGGGCAGAGCGCGGACCTCCGGTTTTCCGGGAAAGGAGAGCGCGGGGTCCTCCAGGGCGTCCGCGGCGCGGCAGGCTGCGTTCAGGGCCGCTTCCTTTTCGGCGAGGAGAGCGGCCTTTTTTTCTGCACGTTTCCTTGCGGCCTCCACTGCGGCCGCCTGCTTCCGCAGAAGCTCTGTCCGCAGCGCTTCGGATTCAGCGACGCTTTTTGCGAGGGCCGACAGAGGAGCGGCTTTCGCCGGGGCGGAAGAGCTTCCGGCCCCAGCGTCTGCTTCAATATATGATCGGACTTCTGATTTGTCCTGTGCTTCGTCCTGTGATTCGGCTTCTGTGCGCGGAGCGCCGCCCTGCGCGCCCGGACGGACGAACGGCCTCTTTCCTGTCCGGAGGAGAAGCACGGCGGCGAGCGCGAGGAGGAGCACCGCGGCGGCCGCGGCTCTTTTTTTCATGATGAATATTCTCCCACAGATCCCTCGAAAAGTCGACCGTCCGTCTTGCTTTACTGCGATAACGTATTGACGCAGCAAACAAATCTCTCTATAATGCGTTTCATATGGCGGCGGACAGGGATACCGCAGGAAGAGCCGCCGCGGAAACGGAACGGAAGAGGGGAGAACGGAATGACAGGTGCACAGATTGCGATGCTGACGGCGATGGTCTGTTATCTGCTGGTGATGATCGGCGTCGGCATCAGGCTGTCGGAACAAAATGAGACGGTGGGAGATTTCTATCTCGGAGGGCGCAGGCTCGGCCCCTTTGTGACGGCGATGAGTGCCGAGGCGTCGGATATGTCGAGCTGGCTTCTTATGGGGCTCCCCGGCGTGTGTTATCTGTCCGGCCTTGCGGATGCGGGCTGGACGGCGATCGGTCTCGCAGCGGGAACGTATCTCAACTGGCTGATTGTGGCAAAGCGTCTTCGCCGCTATACGGAGGCGAATCATTCGATCACGATCCCCGGATTTTTTTCAAACCGCTACGGAGACAGACACAGGATTCTCACGCTGATTGCGGCGGTCTGGATCATTGTGTTCTTCGTCCCGTATACGGCCTCGGGCTTTGCGGCCTGCGGCAAGCTGTTTTCCTCCCTGTTCGGCATGGATTATCATGCGGCGATGATTCTCAGCGCCGTCATCATTATTTTCTACACGGCGATGGGAGGCTTTCTTGCGGCAAGCACCACGGACTTCATTCAGAGCATTGTCATGTCGGCGGCTCTGCTTTCGGTTCTGGTCTTCGGCGTCGTGCAGGCCGGCGGCATCGGAGCGGTGGCAGAGAATGCGAGAGCTCTGCCGGGCTATCTCTCCATGCGGGCGGGATATGACGTCCTGTCCGGAAGCGCCGTCCCGTATTCACTTCTTACCATCTGCTCCACGCTCGCGTGGGGGCTTGGGTATTTCGGCATGCCGCACATTCTTCTCCGCTTCATGGCGATTGAGAATGACAGCAAGCTGAAGCTCTCCCGCCGGGTCGCGTCGGCGTGGGTCGTCATTTCCATGGCGGCTGCAGTCCTCATTGGCATGACAGGGCTGGGGATGAGCCGGGCGGGGGTGATCCCCGTGCTGGAGGGGGCTGCCTCGGAGACGGTCATCATTGAGATCGCCGACCTCCTTTCTTCTTCTGGCATTTTTCCTGCTCTCCTTGCCGGGGTCGTTCTTTCGGGGATACTGGCGTCCACGATGTCCACGGCGGATTCGCAGCTTCTCGCGGCGTCCTCGTCCATCTCCAGCGATATCCTGATGGAATGCTTTCATCTGCGCATCGATCAGAAGAGACTTCTTCTGATCTCCCGCGTGAGCCTGATCCTGATCGCCGTTGTCGGGGTTTTCCTTGCATGGGACAGCGACAGCTCGGTGTTCCAGATCGTCTCGTTCGCATGGGCGGGCTTCGGCGCTTCGTTCGGTCCCGCCATTCTGCTGGCGCTCTTCTGGCGCCGCTCGAGCGGCGCGGGCGCGATGGCGGGCATGCTGACCGGCGGTGTGATGATATTTATATGGAAGTTTCTTGTGCGCCCCCTTGGCGGGCTCTGGAATATCTATGAGCTGCTCCCGGCCTTTCTGATTGCGCTGGCCGTGAATGCCGTGGTGTCGCTCCTTACGCCCCCGCCGGCGCAGGACCTCCTCGAGAAGTATGACCGGGTCGCGGCGATGAAGTGAGACGCCGGACCCGGACGGCGGGACAGAGACCGAATTGTACGAAAAAAAATACAATAATTATATCGGAGGCCCGGAAAACCGCTTGCATTCGACGTTTTCCTCCGATATAATCATTTTCGCTGTGACATGATAGCTGTGAAGCGTGAGGTTGCTGTCATCCGCAGGATGACGGGTTATTCCGTGGAGCGAATGTCTGGAGTGTACCGGGAGGTCCGGTACCGCCTCAATAATCTGACGGCAAGTCACTGTACAATCGGGATCTGCAAAACAGCTGCAGAATCGGCGTGCTGCGTCGCGAAGTCGAAACCATCGAAGGAGCCTTTCCGGCTTCGTTTTTATCGGAAGGTCGATGACACACACGGAACTGTGTACAGTCACTGCTTGTCGTACTTGTAAAAAAAGTGCGAAAAGGAGGGACTTTTTTTATGGCAAATCAGGTAATGAGAATCACCCTTAAGGCGTATGATCACGAGCTGGTCGACGGATCGTCCAGAAAGATCATCGAAACCGTCCGCAAGAACGGCTCACAGGTGAGCGGTCCGGTGCCGCTTCCTACGAAAAAGGAGGTCGTCACCATTCTCCGCGCCGTTCATAAGTATAAGGATTCCCGCGAGCAGTTCGAGCAGAGAACCCACAAGAGACTGATCGATGTGATCAACCCGACCCCCAAGACCGTCGAAGCGCTGCAGAGACTGGAAATGCCGGCCGGCGTCTACATTGATATCAAGATGAAGACCAAGGCCTGAGAGGCTCCCCGGGGACAGATCAGCCAGAGGGCGGAGACGCCGCCCTGTGACCGGGAAGTTTTCATTGATGATATAAACGTTCCGCGCCGGCGTATGATGCGGCGCAAGACAGAACCTCTACTAGTATGACATCCCTTTCCTGCGGGAAGGAGAGGCACGGGGGCACCGTCCGCGAAGCAGTCAGACAGCAGTCTGCGGTGCGGCGGGAGACGATTCGGGAAGCGCCCCCTGCTGATGTCCGCTGTAGAAAACGTCCCGGATGAGAAACGGGACAGAAAGAGGCAGATTATGAAGAAAGCAATACTGGCAACAAAAATCGGCATGACGCAGATTTTCAAAGAGGACGGAACACTGGTTCCCGTTACGGTTCTCGAGGCCGGCCCCTGCGTCGTCACGCAGGTCAAGACGAATGAGAACGACGGCTACGAAGCGGTTCAGGTCGGCTTCGGCGCGAAAAAGGACAGAATCACGGTCGTCGACAAGAGCGGCAAAAAGCAGGTGATTCACGAGCACGGCGTTCCGAAAGCACAGCAGGGCGTTTTCAAGAAAGCCGGCACGGAGAGCAGGCGTTTCCTTCAGGAATTCCGTTTTGACAATGCGGCGGAGTACACGCTCGGACAGGAGATCAAAGCCGATATCTTCGCAGAGGGCGACAAGATCGATGCCACGGCGATCAGCAAGGGAAAGGGCTTTGTCTCTGCGATTCAGAAAGGCCAGCACAGAGGACCCATGGGGCACGGCTCCAAGTTCCACCGCCATCAGGGTTCCAACGGCTCGAGCTCCGATCCGAGCCATGTATTCAAGGGCAAGACGATGCCCGGACACATGGGAACGGAGCAGGTGACGGTCCGCAATCTTGAGATCGTCAGAGTTGACGCGGAAAAGAATCTGATTCTGGTCAAGGGCGCGATCCCGGGACCGAAGAAAGGGCTGGTCACGCTTAAGGACACCACCAAGGCGGAAGCCTGATAGCCTGTCCGGGATGAAAGGAGGATCATACAGATGGCAAACGTATCTGTTTACAATATGGAGGGCAAGGAGGTCGGCAAAATCGATCTCAGCGATGCAGTCTTCGGCGCAGAGGTGAATGAGCATCTCGTTCACATGGCTGTTGTGCAGCAGCTTGCAGACAATCGGCAGGGGACGCAGAAAGCGAAGACCCGCTCCGAGGTTTCCGGCGGCGGCAGAAAGCCGTGGAGACAGAAAGGAACCGGCCACGCGAGACAGGGCTCGACGAGAGCGCCGCAGTGGACCGGTGGCGGCATGGTGTTTGCACCGGTTCCGCGCGACTATTCCTTTAAGATGAACCGCAAGGAGAAGAGGGCGGCTCTCAAGTCCGCTCTGACCGACAGCGTCAATGGCAACCGGCTGATCGTCATGGATGAGCTGAAGCTGGACGCGATCCGGACAAAGGACTTTGTCAGGGTGCTGGAGAATCTGAACGTTTCCGGCAAGGCGCTGGTTGTTCTGGCAGACAATGACAAAAATGTCATTCTTTCCGCGAGGAACCTTGCGGGCGTCAAGACGGAGCAGACCGGCGAGCTCAATGTATACGATATCATGAACGCAAAGACCGTGATCGCGACGAAAGCGGCCATTGCGAAGATCGAGGAGGTGTACGCATAATGGCAGCATTAAATTATTATGACGTCATTCTGAAGCCGGTCATCACGGAGAAGAGCATGTCCGTCATGGGCGAGAAGAAATATACGTTCTATGTTCATCCGGATGCAGACAAGATCATGATCCGCGATGCCGTCGAGAAGATGTTCGAGGGAACCAAGGTCGCGAAAGTCAACACGATGAACTGCAGAGCCAAGAAGAAGAGAAGAGGCTATGTGATCGGCTACACGGCGAAGACTAAGAAAGCGATCGTGACGCTGACCGAGGACAGCAAGGATATTGAGCTGTTCGCAGGACTCTGATCCGGGGGAGCTTTCCCGATTCTGCTGCCGGATTCAATTAAACGCGCAGACGGCTTCCCGCCGGCGGCAGCAGCAAAAGCATGCGTGTGATAAAGAAAAGGAGATATACAAATGGGAATCAAGAAATACACCGCATATACGCCGTCCAGACGTAATATGACCGGCTCTGATTTTTCCGAGGTGACGAAGAGCACTCCGGAGAAGTCTCTCATCGTTTCTCTCAAGAAGAACGCCGGCCGCAATAACCAAGGCAAGATCACCGTGAGACATCACGGCGGCGGCAACCGGCAGAAATACAGACAGGTCGACTTCCGCAGACGCAAGGACGGCGTTCCGGCGACGGTCATCGGCATCGAGTACGATCCGAACCGCTCCGCGAACATCGCGCTGATCTGCTACGCGGACGGCGAGAAGTCCTATATCCTTGCTCCGCAGGGACTGACAGACGGCATGAAAGTCATGAACGGCGCGCAGGCTGAGATCCGCGTCGGCAACTGCCTCCCGCTTTCCGAGATCCCGGTCGGTGAAATGGTTCACAACGTTGAGCTGTATCCCGGAAAGGGCGGCCAGCTTGTCCGCTCCGCTGGCAATGCGGCGCAGCTTATGGCGAAAGAGGGCAAATATGCGACGCTCCGTCTTCCCTCCGGTGAGATGAGAATGGTGCCGCTGACCTGCAGAGCAACGATCGGCACCGTCGGCAACATCGATCACAACCTGATCAGCTACGGTAAGGCCGGCCGCATCCGTCACATGGGTATCCGTCCTACGGTTCGCGGCTCTGTCATGAACCCGAACGATCATCCGCACGGAGGCGGCGAGGGCAAGGCTCCGGTGGGACGCCCGGGACCGAGCACTCCTTGGGGCAAGCCTGCGCTGGGTTACAAGACCCGCAGGAGGAAGTCTTCCGATAAGCTCATTGTCAGAAGAAGAAACGCCAAGTCCGCGAGATAATAAGGAGAATACATCATGGCAAGATCGATTAAAAAAGGACCTTTTGCAGACGCGAGCCTGTTGAAGAAAGTTGATGCGGCAAATGCATCCGGCGACAAGACGGTCATCAAGACATGGTCCCGCCGTTCCACTATTTTCCCGTCGTTCGTGGGACACACCTTTGCGGTCCATGACGGCAGGAAGCATGTTCCGGTGTACGTGACCGAGGATATGGTCGGGCACAAGCTGGGTGAGTTCGTGCAGACGAGAACCTACCGCGGCCACAGCGGGAACAATAAGGATGAGAGAAGAGGCTGATTTCCGGTCTCGGGAGGCAGTAAGACTGAAAGGAGTGTGTATCTATGGCGAACGGACATAGATCTCAGATTAAGAGAGACAGAAACAGCCGGAAAGACAACAGACCCTCCGCAAAGCTTTCTTTTGCGAGGATCCCGGTGCAGAAGGCGTGTTTTGTTATGGATGCGATCAGAGGCAAGGATGTCGCGGTGGCAGAGGGAATTCTGGCGTACAACACCAGATATGCTTCCGGCGTCATTCTCAAGCTGCTGAAGTCGGCAGTGGCCAATGCGGAGAACAACAATGGCATGAACCCAGCGAATCTGTATGTGGCGGAGTGCCGTGCGGACAACGGGCCTGTGATGAAGAGAATTCATCCCCGCGCACAGGGCAGAGCATATCGGATTCTCAAGAGAGAGTGCCATCTGACGATCGTTCTGGACGAGAAGAAGGCAGACGCAGAGTAAGCATTGAAAGGAGCCTATAATGGGACAGAAAGTTAACCCGCATGGTCTGAGAGTCGGCGTGATCAAGGACTGGGATTCCAAGTGGTATGCCGAGGGCGATTTCTCCGACCTCTTAGTGGAAGACTACAATATCAGAAAGTTTCTCAAGAAGAAGCTGATGAACGCAGGCGTTTCCAAGATCGACATTGAGAGAACGTCCGACAGAGTGAAAGTCGCCGTCTATGCGGCGAAGCCCGGCGTGATCATCGGCAAGGGCGGCGCGGAGATCGAGAATACCAAGAAAGAGCTGGAAAAGCTCACCTCCAGAAAGTGCCTGCTGGATATCAAGGAGATCAAGAGACCGGACAGAGACGCCCAGCTTGTCGCCGAGAATATCGCGCAGCAGCTTGAGCAGCGCGTCTCGTTCCGCAGAGCGATGAAGTCCTGCATGAACAGAACCATGAAGTCCGGCGTTCTGGGAATCAAGACCTCCTGCGCAGGGAGACTTGGCGGCGCGGATATCGCCCGTACCGAAACGTATTCTGAGGGAACCATTCCGCTGCAGACGCTCCGCGCGGATATCGATTATGGTTTTGCTGAGGCAGATACCACCTATGGCAAGGTCGGCGTCAAGGTCTGGATCTACAAGGGTGAGATTCTTCCTGCAAAGCCCGCAGACAAAGCGGCCAGAAAGGCTGCGGATACGGAAGGGAGCGATAACTAATGTTAATGCCGAAGAGAGTAAAGCATCGTAAACAGTTCCGTGGCAACATGTCCGGCAAGATCTGCCGCGGCACAACGCTTACCTACGGTGAGTTCGGGCTTGTCTGTGAGGAGCCGGTCTGGATCCGCTCCAATCAGATCGAGGCGGCCCGTGTTGCCATGACCCGCTTTGTTAAGAGAGGCGGTCAGATCTGGATCAAGATTTTTCCCGATAAGCCGGTGACCAAGAAGCCTGCCGAGGTCCGAATGGGTTCCGGTAAGGGCGCTGTGGAATTCTGGGTGGCGGTTGTGAAGCCGGGCAGAGTGATGTTTGAGATTGCCGGCGTAGCCGAAGCAGACGCCAGAGAGGCGCTCCGCCTTGCAGCGAACAAACTTCCCTGCAGGTGCAAGATCGTTTCTAAGGCACAGTTGGAAGGCGGTGCAGAATAATGAAGAGTACGACATATGTAAAAGAGCTGCAGAACAAGACGGTTGCCGAGCTGAACGAGGAGCTTGTCTCCGCGAAGAAGGAACTGTTCAATCTGCGGTTCCAGAATGCAACCAATCAGCTGGACAACACGGCGAGAATCACCGAGGTTCGCAAGAACATTGCGCGCATTCAGACCGTTCTGACCAGAAAGGCTGCTGACTGACCGGCGGCGAAAAAAAGCGCTGTTACGTGAAAGGATAGAGATCATGGAAGAGAGAAATTTGAGAAAAGTCCGTATCGGCAAGGTCGTCAGCAGCAAGATGGACAAGACGATCGTCGTCGCCATTGAGGACAACGTAAAGCATCCCGTCATCGGCAAGATTGTCAGAAAGACCTACAAGCTGACGGCTCACGATGAGAACAACGAGGCGGGCGAGGGCGATACGGTCAGAGTGATGGAGACCAGACCGCTTTCAAAGACCAAGAGATGGAGACTTGTTTCCGTCGTTGAAAAGGCAAGATAATCCGACAGAGATTATCCTGACCCGTTCCGGGCTGTGAGAATTTCTGCAAGAAAGGAAATCAACTATGGTTCAGCAGGAAAGTAGATTAAAGGTCGCTGATAATACCGGCGCCAGAGAGCTTCTGGTCATCCGTGTCAGCGGCGGCTCCAGAAGAAGATATGCAAGAATCGGCGACATCGTTGTCTGCGCGGTCAAGGATGCAATACCCGGCGGCGTTGTCAAGAAAGGCGACGTGGTGAAAGCCGTCGTTGTCCGTACCGTCCAGAAGACCCACAGAGCAGACGGATCCTACATTCGCTTTGACGAGAATGCGGCGGTTATCGTCAAGGACGACAAGACGCCTATGGGAACCCGTATTTTTGGACCTGTCGCCAGAGAGCTTCGTGAGAAACAGTACATGAAGATTCTTTCTTTGGCTCCGGAAGTTCTGTAAGGAGGAGACTATCATGGCTACATGCAAGATCAAAAAGGGCGACACCGTCAGAGTGATCGCTGGAAAGAATAAGGGCAAGGAGGGAAAGGTTTCTTCCGTTGACCCGAAGAATCACAGGGTTGTCGTCGAGGGCGTCAACATGGTGACCAAGCACACCAAGCCCTCGGCGGGACATCCGGACGGCGGACTGGTTCAGGAGGAGGCGGCGCTGGATATTTCCAATGTCATGCTTCTTGCGGGCGGCAAGGTGACCCGCGTCGGCTTTAAGATCGAGGACGGCAAAAAGGTTCGCGTCGCCAAGGCGACCGGCAAGACCATCGACTGAGAGAAACGGAAAGGAGGTAACAGCGTTGAGCAGATTAAAAGATCAGTACAATGACGAAATTCGTGAACAGATGACGAAGAAGTTCGGCTACAAGAACGTGATGCAGATCCCGAAGCTGGATAAGATCGTTGTGAATATGGCAGTCGGCGAGGCAAAGGAGAACGAGAAGCTCCTTGAGGCAGCCGCTGCGGATCTGGCTGTCATTACCGGACAGAAGCCGGTCTACACCAAGGCGAAGAAGTCCATCGCAAACTTCAAGATCAGAGAGGGCATGCCCATCGGGTGCAAGGTCACGCTCCGCGGCGACAGAATGTACGAGTTTCTTGACCGGCTCGTGAATCTGGCTCTGCCCCGCGTTCGCGACTTCCGCGGCGTGAATCCGAACTCCTTTGACGGCAGAGGCAACTACGCGCTCGGCATCCGGGAGCAGATCATTTTCCCCGAGATCGAGTATGACAAGGTTGACAAGGTGAGAGGAATGGACGTCATCTTCACCACCACGGCGAAGACCGACGAGGAAGCGAGAGAGCTGCTCAGATTGTTCGGAATGCCTTTTTCCAAGTGAGGGAGCTTCCGGCAGGGCGTATATAATTTTGGAGGATAAATCAGACCATGGCGAAAACATCCATGAAGATCAAACAGCAGATGAAACCTAAGTTCTCGACAAGAGCTTATACTCGCTGCAAAATCTGCGGCCGTCCCCACTCTGTTCTGAAGAAGTACGGGATCTGCAGAATCTGCTTCCGTGAGCTGGCTTATAAAGGACAGATCCCGGGCGTTAAGAAAGCAAGCTGGTAATTCTGATAAGGAGGCAAAATACAGATGAGCACAAATGATCCGATCGCGGATATGCTTACAAGAATCCGTAATGCAAATACGGCAAAACATGATACCGTCGATATTCCCTGCTCAAGGATGAAGCAGGCGATCGCGCAGATTCTCCTTGACGAAGGCTATGTGAAGAGCTTTGATCTTGTCGATAACGGCAGCTTCAAGGACATCCGCATCACTCTCAAGTACGGCGCGGACAAGACGGACAGAATCCTTACCGGTTTAAAGAGAATCTCCAAGCCCGGTCTTCGCGTTTATGCGAACAAGGAGAACCTTCCCAAGGTTCTTGACGGCCTCGGAACGGCTATTCTTTCTACGAATCAGGGCGTGATCACCGACAAGAAAGCCCGCGAGCTCGGCGTCGGCGGCGAAGTCCTTGCATTCATCTGGTAATCGCGGCGCGCTTGCCGTTTCGGAGACGCGGCTCTGCGGGAGACGCTTTCCGGAGAATTTTATGCTTACAGACGTAAAGACAGAATATATGGAGGTACGGGCATGTCACGCATAGGTAAAATGCCAATCGCTATTCCCGCCGGTGTTACCGTCGAGGTAGCAGAAAATAACACGGTGACGGTGAAGGGTCCCAAGGGAACGCTGACAAGAGCACTCCCCAAGGAGATGACGATCAAGCAGGAAAACGGCCAGATCGTCATTGAAAGACCGAATGACTTGAAGAGAGAGAAATCTCTCCATGGACTTACCAGAAGTCTGCTGAACAACATGGTCGTCGGTGTTACCACAGGCTTTGAGAAGAAACTCGAGGTAAACGGTGTCGGTTACCGAGCGGCCAAGCAGGGTAAGAAATTAGTTCTGACATTAGGATATTCTCACCCGGTAGAGATGGAGGATCCCGACGGCGTCGAGACTTCCGTAGAGGGACAGATCATCTCCGTTAAGGGTATTGATAAGGAGCGTGTCGGTCAGCTGGCTGCCGAGATCAGAGACAAGAGAAGACCTGAGCCTTATAAGGGCAAGGGCATCAAGTATGCTGATGAAACCATTCGCCGCAAGGTTGGCAAGACCGGTAAGAAGTAATCGACAGCAGACCATATAAGGAGTGAATCATGATTACAAAGGAGTCCAGAAAGGATATTCGCGAAAAGAAGCATTACAGACTTCGCAACCGTTTCAGTGGAACGGCAGAGAGACCGCGTCTTTCTGTATATCGCAGCAACAGCCATATCTATGCCCAGATCATTGACGACGCCGCCGGCAAAACGCTTGTCGCAGCGGGGACGGTGGAGAAGGACGTGAGGACTGCGCTGAAGAACACCGACGACATCGAGGCGGCGGCCTACATCGGCGATCTTGTTGCAAAGAGAGCGGTGGAAAAGGGCATCACCAAGGTCGTGTTTGACCGAGGCGGCTACATCTATCAGGGCAAGGTCGCAGCGCTCGCAGAGGCAGCCCGCAAGG
This sequence comes from Lachnoclostridium sp. Marseille-P6806, assembly GCF_900625025.1. Taxonomy (GTDB): domain Bacteria; phylum Bacillota; class Clostridia; order Lachnospirales; family Lachnospiraceae; genus CAG-791. The sequence continues at coordinate 16,218 of NZ_LR130577.1, read as the reverse complement.
CCGGCTTAGAGTTCTGAGAAGGGAGAAAGATTTCACATGAAGCGTGCTATGATTGATGCAAGTCAGTTTGAGCTGACCGAAAAGGTCGTTACCATCAAGCGTGTCAGCAAGACGGTTAAGGGCGGCCGCAACATGCGGTTCACTGCGCTCGTCGTTGTCGGCGACAGCAACGGACATGTCGGCGTCGGCCTTGGAAAGGCGACCGAAATTCCGGAGGCGATCCGCAAGGGCAAGGAGGACGCGGCAAAGAATCTAGTCAGCGTCGCTCTGGATGAGAACCTGAGTATTTCCCACGATTACATCGGGCAGTATGGCTCCGCCTCTGTTCTGCTCAAGAAGTCTCCCGACGGTACCGGTATCATCGCGGGCGGCCCGGCGCGTACGGTCTGCGAGCTTGCAGGGATCAAGAACATCCGTACCAAGTCCCTCGGCTCCAACAACAAGCAGAACGTCGTTCTGGCTACCCTCGAGGGTCTCAGCCAGCTCAAGGTTCCGGAGGAGGTCGCGGCAAGACGCGGCAAGGACGTTGCGGATTTCAAGTATTGATCCGTCCGTTCCCATGACACTGTGAAAGGAGAAATACCATGTCCAAGCTGAAAATCACACTGGTGAAGTCCGTGATCGGCTCGGTTCCGAAAAACAGAGCGATCATTGAGTCCATGGGCTTCCACAAGCTGAACAGCAGCGTTGTTCTTCCCGACAATGCGGCGACGAGAGGACAGATCAGACGGATCGCGCCTTACGTCAAGGTTGAAGAAGTAAACGAATAATTACGGCGTGCAGGGGCGGGGCCTCTGCCACCGTATATAGTCAAGTGAGAGCGAGCGGGGTACCGCGGCAGGTTTCCTGCCGCAGGTATTTCCGCGCAAGGAGGACCAGAGATGAATCTTTCCAATTTACACCCGGCGGACGGCTCCCGGCACAGCGAATATCGCAGAGGCCGCGGCCATGCGTCCGGAAACGGCAAGACGGCGGGCTTCGGACACAAGGGACAGAAAGCGCGCTCCGGCAGACCGAGAGCCGGCTTTGAGGGCGGCCAGATGCCCCTGTACAGAAGACTTCCGAAGAGGGGCTTCAAGGATATCAACAGCAAGGAGATCATCGGCGTCAACGTGAGCACGCTCGAGAAGAAATTCAATGACGGCGATGTGATCGATACGGCGGCGCTTCTTGCGGCGGGCGCAATCTCCAAAACCGGAGACGGGGTGAAGATCCTCGGGAACGGCGAGCTTACGAAGAAGCTCACGGTCAAGGCAGTCGGTTTCAGCGCGTCGGCGAAGGAGAAGATCGAAGCGGCCGGCGGCACGGCAGAAGTTATCTGACTCAGAGGTATAGCTTATGTTTGACACCGTTAAGAAATCATTTCAGTATAAGGAGATCCGGAACCGGATCCTCTTTACGCTGCTGATGATGGCTGTGATCCGCTTCGGGTCACAGCTGCCGGTGCCCGGGGTAAACAGGGACTACTTCTCGAACTGGTTTGCGGCACAGCAGACCAGCGACGCGTTCAGCCTGTTCGATGCCTTTACCGGCGGTTCGTTCCTTAACATGTCCGTACTGGCGCTGAATATTACCCCGTACATCACAGCCTCCATCATCATCCAGCTCCTGACCATTGCCATTCCGAAGCTGGAAGAGATGCAGCGGGAGGGGGAAGAGGGCAGAAAGCTTCTGATCTCGCTCACCCGCTACATGAACATCGGCCTGTCGCTCATCGAGTCGGCGGCTATGGCGATCGGCTTCGGGCGAAGCGGTCTTCTGGAGGAATACAATGCGGTCAACGTGATCATGGTCATCACCACGCTGACGGCGGGCAGTGCGTTCCTGATGTGGCTCGGTGAGCGCATCACGGAAAAGGGGATCGGAAACGGCATTTCCATTGTGCTGACGATCAATATTATTTCGAGGATCCCCTCCGATGTCGCAACGCTGTTCCGACAGTTCGTGCTCGGACAGAACGTGGCGAGGGCGACGATCGCCACGGCCGTGATTCTCGCGGTGATTGCGGGAATGGTTATTCTGGTTATTCTTCTGAACGGCGCGGAGGTCCATATTCCGATCATGTATTCCGCCAAGTTCAAGAACGGCAAGAGCAGCAGACAGGATCTTCCGATCAAGGTAAATACTGCCGGCGTCATGCCGATCATTTTTGCGGCGTCGATCATGGAATTTCCGGTTATCATTTCCACGCTGGTGGGATACCACGGAACCGGCTGGTGGTCTGAGGCGCTCAAGTACCTGAGCTCCAGCTACTGGTGCAATCCGGCACAGCTGAAATACTCCGTGGGGCTGATCGTCTATATCATTTTGCTTGTGTTCTTTGCCTATTTTTACACCTCCATTTCGTTCAATCCGCTGGAGATCGCGAACAACCTCAAGAAGCAGGGGGCGACGGTGCAGGGAATACGCCCTGGAAAGCCCACGCAGAGCTATCTTGAGAACAAGCTGAAATACATCATTTTCATCGGTGCGGTGGGTCTTACCATCATCGGTATTCTTCCGTTCATCTTCCGTGGTGTGTTCAATGCGAACGTTTCATTCGGCGGAACGAGCCTCATCATTGTCGTCAGCGTTGTGCTGGAGACAATCCGGCAGGTACAGTCGATGACGCAGACGGTCGGATATATGAAGAGCAGGAACCGGAGTCTCCTCGCATAAGAGAGAATCGTTCATATCATGCGGCTGCTCCGGAAAGGGGCAGCCGCATGTGCGCAGAAAGGGGATCAGACGAATGAAGATTGTCATGCTGGGGGCGCCCGGGGCAGGCAAGGGCACACAGGCGAAGATGCTTGCGGACAGGTACGGCATTCCGCATATTTCCACCGGTGATATATTCCGCTACAATATTAAGAACGGCACGGCACTCGGGATGGAGGCCAAGACCTATATGGATCAGGGAAAGCTCGTCCCGGATGAGCTGACCGTCCGGATACTTCTCGACCGCGTGGCGAAAGAGGACTGCAGGGACGGCTATGTTCTTGACGGCTTCCCCCGTACCATCCCGCAGGCGGAGGTGCTTGCCGGGGAGCTTGATAAAATAAGCGACCGCATCGACTTCGCCGTCAATGTGGATGTTCCGGATGAAAATATTGTGCGGCGCATGGGAGGCAGAAGAGCGTGCCTGAGCTGCGGGGCGACCTATCACGTGGAATACGCGAAGCCGGCGGCGGACGGGATCTGCGACCGCTGCGGCGGAGAACTGGTGCTCCGTGACGATGACAGGCCGGAGACGGTGAAGAGCCGCCTTGCCGTCTATCACGAGCAGACACAGCCGCTGATCGACTACTATGAGAAAGCCGGCGTGCTTAGGACCGTGGACGGAACGCAGGATATTCAGGTGGTATTTGACGATATTGTAAGGATTCTGGAGGGCTGAGTTTTGTCAAAGGCAGATGTAATTGAACTGGAAGGAACCGTAGTGGAAAAACTTCCGAATACGCTTTTCCGGGTCGAGCTGGAGAACGGCGCCATTGTACTGGCGCATATCAGCGGGAAGCTCCGCCAGAATTTTATCCGTATTCTCCCGGGCGACAAGGTGACGCTGGAAATGTCCACCTACGATCTGACCAAAGGGAGGATTGTCTGGAGATCCAAGTAATTTGTTCTTGAATCCTGCATTTCTATATGGTAATATTATGTGCGGCTCTCTGCGAGCCGTGCACTTTATTTTTTGCTGCAAAAAATAGAGAGAGTTGTTCAGCGGTGCTGAACAGGTGCAAATTCAGGAAGAAGGAGGATAAGGAGAATGAAGGTCAGAGCATCCGTCAAACCGATGTGCGAAAAGTGCAAAGTCGTAAAGCGCAAAGGCATTATTCGCGTGATCTGCGAGAATCCGAAGCATAAGCAGAGACAGGGTTGAGCCATTCATGACTCTTTATCATAGAATACTGCGGCCGCAGGCGCTTTTGCGGAGCCTGCCGCCATGCATTACTCTTTGATACCTTGCAGAGCATCTTGCAACGGACAGACCGGAACGCTGCATTCGGGCGGGATCTGCTTTATGAGAAACGGATCCGGCATCCGGGACGGGCGAAATTCCGGTTGGGCGCAAAGCGGCAGGCTTAAAAGGCCGGAGGCCGCTTAGGACGAATCACAGCTTCGTCCTGCCTCAATCAATCAGTAAACAGTGAAAGCAGGACACACCGGCGCTTTCACGCCAGTGCTCCGGACAGAGACGGCGGCTCGGCCGCCGCGGGGCACATGAGCAAACAATGGAGGATAATCAGAAATGGCTCGTATCGCAGGTGTAGATTTACCCAGAGACAAGCGCGTAGAGATCGGCCTTACCTATATTTACGGCATCGGACGCGCGTCCGCAACGGAGATCGTGAACAAGGCGGGCGTGAACGCGGATACCCGCTGCCGTGATCTCACGGACGACGAGGTCAGAAAGCTCAGCGAAGTCATCGCGGAGGAGTATACCGTCGAGGGCGATCTTCGCCGTCAGGTCGCGATGGACATCAAGCGCCTTACGGAGATCGGCTGCTACCGGGGAACCCGCCACAGGAAAGGGCTTCCCTGCCGCGGTCAGAAGACCAAGACCAACGCGAGAACCCGCAAGGGCCCGAAGAAGACTATTGCGAATAAGAAGAAGTGACGTTGAACCGCGCGGCTGCGCGGCGAGTTGATTCCACATTCCCGGTAAAACGGGAAAGAAAGAGAGTTTATCCATGGCAAAACAGATGAGCGCGGCGGCAAAGAAGGCTGCTGCCAAGAAGCGTGTCAGAAAGAATGTGGAGCGCGGACAGGCACATATCCAGAGCTCTTTCAACAATACGATTGTTACGCTGACCGATACGCAGGGCAATACCTTGAGCTGGGCAAGCGCGGGAGGACTGGGCTTCAAGGGCTCCAGAAAGTCTACTCCCTATGCGGCGCAGATGGCCACCGAGACGGCGGTCAGGGCGGCGCAGGTTCACGGACTCAAGGCCGTTGATGTTTTCGTCAAGGGCCCGGGTTCGGGAAGAGAGGCGGCGATCCGTTCTCTGAACGCAAACGGCCTCGCTGTTCTTTCCATCACGGATGTGACGCCGGTCCCGCACAACGGCTGCCGTCCTCCGAAGAAGAGAAGAGTATAACTGACCTGTTCACCAGTGGGAGGAAGGCCGGACGGCTGTAAACCACATATCGGGAGAAACTCCCGACAGAAAGGAGCCATATCATGGCAGTCAATAAGGTACCGGTATTAAAGAGATGCAGATCCCTTGATCTGGAGCCTGGATTTCTGGGCTATGACAAGAAGTCCCGCAGAACACTGAACAGACGCAGCCGCAAGATGTCCGAGTACGGACAGCAGCTCCGCGAGAAGCAGAAAGCGAAGTTCATCTACGGCGTTCTGGAGAAGCCTTTCCGCAACTATTATGAGAAAGCGGACCGCATGAAGGGCATGACCGGCGAGAATCTGATGATCATGCTGGAGAGCCGTCTTGACAATGTTGTGTTCCGCATGGGCTTTGCCCGCACAAGAAGAGAGGCCAGACAGGTCGTTGGACACAAGCATGTTCTTGTCAACGGCAAGTGCATCAATATCCCCTCCTATCTCATCAAGGCCGGCGATGTCGTCGAGGTGAGAGAGAAGTCCAAATCCATGCAGAGATTCAAGGATATCGCCGAAATCACCGCGGCGAGACTGACCCCCGAGTGGGTGGATGTGGATAAGGAAGCGATGAAGGGCACAGTCAGCGCGCTTCCCCGCAGAGAGCAGATCGATGTTCCTGTCGATGAGATGATGATCGTCGAGCTTTACTCCAAGTAACTGAAAGAATCGGCGCGGGCGCGTCGCCGTTTCCGGCAAAGAATCCATGGGGATTGTTCGCCGGACGGCGGACGCGCCGCGGCGCTGTACGGCAGTTGCTGATGTGTATGGCAAGATGACATGGAGGATTATAACGTGTTTGATTTTGAGAGACCGAACATTACTGTGGAAGAGATCTCCGATGACAGGAAGCACGGCCGCTTTGTAGTGGAGCCGCTCGAGAGAGGCTACGGCATCACTCTGGGAAATTCCCTCCGGAGGATCATGCTTTCCTCCCTCCCGGGAGCCGCTGTCAGCCAGATCAAGATCGACGGTGTTCAGCACGAGTTCTCCACCATTCCCGGCGTCAAGGAGGATGTGACGGAAATCGTCATGAACATCAAGAGCCTTGCGATCCGCAATGTGAGTGAGACGAACGAGCCCAAAACCGCATACATCGAGTATGAGGGAGAGGGCGTTGTCCGTGCGTCGGATATTCAGTGCGATCAGGATATCACGATCATGAACCCCGATCAGGTCATTGCGACGCTGAGCGGAAAGAAAGCCAAGCTCTTCATCGAGCTGACGATCACCAGAGGCAGAGGCTATGTAAGCTCTGATAAGAACAAGACAGAAGAGACCAAGATCGGCGTGATTCCGGTCGATTCCATCTATACTCCCGTCGAGCGCGTCAACTGCACGGTCGCCAACACCCGTGTCGGCCAGCAGACGGACTTTGACAAGCTCACGCTGGATGTATATACCAACGGCACGCTGACACCGGACGAGGCGGTCAGTCTTGCGGCCAAGGTGCTCAGCGAGCATCTGTCCATTTTCATCGACCTGAGCGAGAATGCGCAGGAGGCCGTCGTAATGAGCCAGCCTGCGGATGATTCCGCGACCAAGGTCATGGAGATGAGCATCGACGAGCTGGAGCTTTCCGTCCGCTCTTACAACTGCCTGAAGAGAGCCGGCATCAACACGGTCGAGGAGCTCTGCAACAAGACGCCCGACGAAATGATGAAAGTCCGGAATCTGGGCAGAAAGTCTCTGGAGGAGGTTTTGGCGAAGCTTAAGGAGCTCGGACTTCAGCTCCGGGGCGGCGAAGAGCTGCAGTAAATCATGCGGATAAATACTGCCGCGCTTCTGCAGAGGCAGGAGCCGGCAGAGCTTCCGTTCCGGTAAGACCGACGAGCGCGGAGCGGGATTCACAGTTCACACTCCCGGCTGGTAAAATCCGAAGAGTGCGGTCGGGAGGCTGCGTTAAGGAAAGGATGAACACAAAATGGCAATGTACAGAAAACTCGGCAAGAAGACCAAGCTCAGAAAGGCGCTGCTCCGCAATCAGGTCACGCAGCTTGTCTATAAGGGCAAGATTGTGACGACGGAGGCACGCGCCAAGGAGATTCAGAAGATCGTCGAGCCGATGATCACGCTGGCGGCCAAGGAAAAGGACAACTACGACACCGTGACCGTGCAGGTTAAGCAGGCGAAGAAAGATAAGGACGGCAAGCGCCTCAAAGAGGAAAAGGACGGCAAAAAGGTTTCGGTTTACGAGACCGTCGACAAGCAGATTCGCAAGGATCAGCCGAGCCGTCTCCACGCAAGACGCCAGCTCATGAAGTTCCTTTATCCTGTCGTCGAGGTTCCTGCGGAGGGCAAGAACCGCAGGAAGAACACCAAGGAAGTAGACCTTGTGGCAAAGCTCTTTGATGAGTACGGCGCGAAATATGCCGACCGCAAGGGCGGCTACACCAGAGCCATCAAAATCGGCCAGAGAAAAGGCGATGCAGCCATGATGGTTGTGCTGGAATTTGTCTAAACCATAAGCCATGCCGCTCCACCAACAAAAGCATCCCCGCTGCACGCTCCTGTGCAGGCGGGGATGCTTTTGTTGGTGGAGCGATACGGCGAAGGCCGTCAGCGCGGCGCCGCGAAACGGCAAAGCGCTGGGCATGGCGTACTTCGTGCGCCGCGCGCTGTGCCGTCTCTCTTGTGTCCCCGCTTTTTTTGGTGTACTCTGTAACGAGCAGTTAACCGCGCACAGGACTTCGGATAACAATGATCTTAACGAAAGGCCTGATCCACAACTACACAAAGAAAGACGACGAGGGGAATACTCTCTCCGTCATCCGGGCGCTGGACGGCGTTGACATTGAGGTGAAAGCGGGGGAGTTTGTCGCGATTCTCGGGCACAACGGCTCCGGCAAATCCACGCTGGCAAAGCATATCAACGCGCTGCTTTATCCCTCCGGGGGCGAGGTGTGGGTCGATGGCATGAATACGGAGGATGCGGAGAAGCTCTGGGAAATTCGACAGAGAGCAGGGATGATCTTCCAGAATCCGGACAATCAGATCATCGGTCAGATTGTGGAGGAGGATGTGGGCTTCGGACCGGAGAATCTCGGCGTTCCGACGCAGGAGATCCGGGAACGCGTGGACGAGAGCCTGAAAGCGGTGGGCATGCTGGAGTACCGCGAGAAATCGCCGAATCGCCTCTCCGGGGGGCAGAAGCAGCGGGTTTCCATTGCCGGTGTGATCGCCATGCACCCGGGCTGTATCATCATGGACGAGCCGACGGCGATGCTCGATCCGAGCGGGCGCAAGGAGGTCATCCGCGCAGCGCGGGCTCTCAACGACGTGGAGCGGATCACCATTCTTCTGATCACGCATTACATGGAAGAGGTGATCTATGCGAGCCGCGTGATCGTCATGGACGGCGGCCGGATCGCCATGCAGGGAACTCCGCGGGAGGTGTTTTCTCATGTGGAGAAGCTCAAGGCGCTGCATCTCGATGTCCCGGCGGCGACAGAGCTGGCATATATTCTGAAAAAAAACGGTCTGGCGCTTCCGGATGGGATACTCACAAAGGAAGAACTGGCCGCAGCGCTGAAACCATATTTTTCCGCATCCGGACAGGAGAGCGAACAGGGGGAGCATGTCAATCCGGGCAGAGAATGTTAATTACATATATGATGAGGGCTCCGCAATGGCTTCGCCGGCGGTACACGGGCTTTCCGCGGAGCTTGCGGACGGACAATTCATCGGCCTGATCGGCCATACCGGCTCCGGCAAATCGACTTTTGTGCAGCTTCTGAACGGCCTGCTTCGGCCCTCATCGGGACGCATCCTATATAACAGCGAGGATGTCTGGGGGCAGAAGTATGACCGGAAAAAGCTCCGCGCCGAGGTCGGACTGGTATTCCAGTATCCCGAGCATCAGTTGTTTGAGGCGGATGTGCTGACGGATGTATGCTTCGGTCCGAGGAACATGGGTCTTTCGGCAGAGGAACAGAAAGAGAGGGCGCTGGCGGCGCTCCGGCAGGTGAAGCTGGACGAGAGCTGCTATGCGATGTCTCCCTTTGAGCTTTCCGGCGGACAGAAGCGCCGCGCAGCCATCGCAGGCGTTCTGGCCATGCAGCCGAAAGTGCTGATTCTTGATGAACCGACGGCGGGACTGGATCCCAGAGGAAGAGATGAAATCTATGATCTGATCTCCGGAATGCACAGGGAGCTTGGAATCACGATTCTTCTGGTTTCGCACAGCATGGATGATGTGGCGAAATATATGGATCGGATTCTTGTTATGAACGGCGGAGTGATTGCCTGCGACGGAACGCCGAAAGAGGTCTTTTCCCGTGTTCGGGAGCTGGAGGAGATGGGGCTTGCCGCGCCGCAGATCAGCTATATTATGAGACATCTGCAGGAGCAGGGGATTCCGGTGCGAACGGACGCTCTGACGGTGGAGGAGGCTGCCCGGGAAATTCTCCGGAGGCTGCCGGGAAAAAGAGACACTGCCGCGGAGCGGTGAGCTGCCGCGGAGCCGATTGCAGCGCTTCCGCAGACAATAAGAGAAATAAAGAAGCTCCGGCGAGGACGGGAGAGAACGTCTTCGACCGGAATCATTTTGCGGGGAGTTTATGTTCAGGGAAATCACGCTGGGACAATATTATCAGACAGATTCGCTGCTGCACCGGCTTGATCCCCGGGTCAAGGTGGCCGGTGTTTTTTTCTATATCATTTCCCTGTTTCTGATCGATCGTTTTGCAGGGTATCTGGCGGCGGGCGCGTTTCTTTTTGCCGCGGTGGCGCTGTCGAGAGTTCCGTTCCGCTACATTCTGAACGGGATGCGCCCGGTGCTGTTTCTGCTTTCGATCACGGTTCTGTTCAACCTGTTCCTGACGCCGGGCGAGCATGTGCTCTGGCGCTTCTGGCGGCTGCAGCTCACCATGGAGGGGGGCCGTTTTGCTCTGAAGATGGCGTTTCGCCTGATTTTTCTTATCACGGCGTCGACGCTCATGACGCTCACGACAACGCCGAATCAGATGACGGACGCGCTGGAAAAGCTGCTCCGTCCGCTCCGGCGACTTCATGTTCCGGTGCACGAGATCGCCATGATGATGTCGATCGCTCTGCGTTTTATTCCGATTCTGACAGAGGAACTGGACAAAATACAAAAGGCGCAGATGGCGCGCGGAGCGGACTTTGAGAGCGGGGGACTTCTTGCCCGCGTGCGGGCGATGGTTCCTCTGCTGGTGCCGCTGTTTATCGCGGCGTTCCGCCGCGCAAACGATCTCGCGATGGCGATGGAGGCGCGCTGCTACCGCGGGGGAGAGGGGCGTACCCGGATGAAGCCGCTCAGATATCAGCGGCGGGACGGTGTCGCCTACCTTGTGCTGATCCTTTATTTTGCTGCGGCCGCGGCGACGCGGGCGGTCCCTTTTTGAGAGGAGTAAAGCGCAATGTCAAGACGCATCATGCTGACCGTCGCCTATGACGGAACGGAATATGCCGGATTTCAGCGCCAGAAGCAGGATCCCCGGACCATTGAGGGCGCGCTTGACCGGGCGCTCTGCGAGCTTACGGATGAGACGATCGAGGTGATCGGCGCGAGCCGCACGGACGCGGGGGTTCATGCGCTCTGCAACATTGCGGTATTTGACACCGAGTCCCACATTCCTCCGGAGAAATTTGCCCTGGCGGTGAACCGTTTTCTGCCGCCCTCGATCCGCGTGCGGCGCTCCTGTGAGGTTCGCGCGGATTTTCATCCCCGCCGGTGCGGTACGGTCAAAACCTATGAATATACGATATATAATGCCGATTTTCCCAACCCTGTGCGGCGGCTCTATACGTATTACAGTTACAGCCGCTTTGACGTCGGGAGCATGCAGAGAGCGGCGCAGTATCTTGTCGGGACACACGATTTTGCGAGCTTCTGCAGTATTTATTCACAGGCGGAAACAACGGTGCGCACGATTCTTTCGGCGGAGGTTCTGCCGACATCGGAGTGCATGCCGCGGGAAATCGTGATCCGCATCAGGGGAACCGGCTTTCTCTACAATATGGTCCGCATCATCGCAGGCACGCTGATGGAAGTCGGCCGGGGACGCCTTGCGCCGGAGGAGATGCCCGCCATTCTGGAGGCGAAAGAACGGCGGCGGGCAGGGCCCACGGCGCCGCCCAAGGGACTTGTTCTTGCGGATTTTCTCTTTACGGAGGGGGATCCTGCGCTCCGTTCGCGGAATGAAACAGAGACGAAAACTTTGTTTGACAATACCGGAAGAACCAGCTTATAATATTTTGGTGCGACGGCAGAACATCAGTCGGAGTATGCCTACTCCGGCGCACAGACTCCCCGGTTTTGTGAAGATGAACGCTGCCCCTGCGAATCGCATACCGATAGTCTGGAACGATTCTATATGGAGGAAATACGATGAAAACATATATGCCCAGCGAGTCATCCATCGAGAGAAAGTGGTATGTCGTCGATGCAACCGGAATGACGCTCGGCCGCCTTGCTTCGGAAGTGGCGAAAGTTCTCCGCGGCAAGAATAAGCCCACCTATACCCCTTTTCTTGACTGCGGCGACAACGTGATCGTCCTCAACGCGGGCAAGATCAAGGTCACCGGAAAGAAGATGGAGCAGAAGATTTACTTCAGACATACTGATTATGTCGGCAACGCGTCCTACACCTCTCTTCGCGAGATGCTGGAGAAAAAGCCCGTCCGTGTCATTGAGCACGCAGTGCACGGCATGCTTCCTCAGGGTCCCCTCGGCAGACAGATGTTCAAGAAGCTCTATGTCTATGAGGGCAGCGAGCATAATCATGCCGCGCAGAAGCCCGAAGAACTGAAGTTTTGATCGGATAAAGGAGAGAAATCATGGCTAAAGCAGCAGTTACCTATTACGGAACCGGCAGAAGAAAATCCTCTGTTGCCAGAGTGTTCATGACTTCCGGAAAGGGCGAGATCACGGTCAACGGCAGATCTCTGGATGATTATTTCGGGCTTGAAACGCTCAAGACCATTGTCAGACAGCCTCTGGCGGCGACGCAGACGGCGGATCAGTATGATATTAAGGTTACGGTCAAGGGCGGCGGCACGACCGGTCAGGCGGGCGCTGTCCGCCACGGAATTGCCCGCGCTCTTCTCGAGGCGGATTCGGAGACGTACAGACCGATCCTCAAGAAAGCCGGCTTCCTTACGAGAGATCCTCGTATGAAGGAAAGAAAGAAATACGGTCTCAAGGCCGCACGTCGCGCACCGCAGTTCAGCAAGCGCTGATCACGAGTCGAAAACACTCAGAAAAGCCCGGAATACAAGGTTTCCGGGCTTTCTCTTTACCCAAAACTTTTTGATTTGTTTTCGCAGATTCTGACGTAATCTGACCGGAAAATAGTAGTTAATACTGAGGGAACCGGCCTTTTGCGGGCCACTGTAGTTAAATTTTGAGGGGATTTTTTGAAATGAGAGAGCGTAAGAAGTGCATTTGACCTCATTTTTCAGCCCTCGGAGCCTGAGCCAAAAGACTGGTTCAGATGACTACGATCTCAGATATCCGGGGTGTTCAGACCGACTGACAGAATCTGACCGAATCTGATCATTCTAATCCTGTTCTATACTCATTTGAGACGCTCAGCAGAAAGTTCTTCCTGCCGGGCGTCTGTGACTTCCCAGAAGAAAAGCCTCCCATACATAGCCCGGTTGCTGTTGCTGTACTGAAACGGTAACTGGGCTTTTTTCATTTCTGCAGGCTCTGCAGAACCATCATGAAAAAGGAGGATTATTCGATGGCAAAAGAAACAATCGTGATCGATGGCGTGCGTTACTACGCTGACCGTCCTACAAGCTGTAGAGGCTGTTTCTTCTGGAAGAACCGGAAAGCCGGATGCTCTCTCAAGAAGGAGAACTGCTACTACCTGGCCGAGTCTTCGAAAAAGAAATCGCCCTGTGACAGCTGCTACTACCATCCGGAGTTCAAGTACAGGAAATGCCTGTTTGCGACGTGTCCCTACGGCAAGCCGGAAAAGGAATACTTCCGGCAGAAGCCGCTTCCGATGGACGAGTTCCCCTGCCGGGAGGTGGTGATAGGAGTGCTTGACTATATCCACAGCGCCGAAGCCGAGCAGTTCGCTTTCTTCCGGGTTCCGAAGCTCCTCATCCAGCATGAAGCCTTCCAAAGGATCTCTGCGGAAGCCAAGCTGATGTACAGCATCCTGTTTGACCGGACAGAACTCTCAAACAAGAACGGCTGACGGGATGATCAGGATCGCGTCTATATCGTCTGTACCATCGCTGAGATCATGGAGAGCATGAACTGCGGCAACAAGAAAGCCGTTCAGCTTCTGGATGAGCTGGAAAGCAAGGCCGGACTGATCGAACGAAAGCGCCAAGGCCTCGGAAAGCCCAACCTGATCTATGTGAAAAGCTTCTACCGGACTGTGGATAACTCTGGGAAAGACATTTCTTGAAGTGTCAAAACGACACTTCTGGAATCTTCTGGGCCGAACCTATGAATACTGCATCGCACAATTTGCCGAAGTTGAAGGCAAAGGCGGCGGCGAATTCTATACGCCTGCCAGCGTCGTAAAAACTCTCGTCTCGATCCTGAAACCGTTCTCGAATTGCCGTGTTTACGATCCATGCTGCGGGTTTCGTGTCATAATAATGACAGAGGCAAATAGTTCAGTAAAATCAAAGGTTTTGAAGCTTCTACCAAAGTTAAAAACTGAAGAAACTGATGGTTTATGTGTTGCTTAGAGTCATTATCCATAAAAATAATGGTTGTAAGCAGCACATAAGCGAAAGAGAAAAAGAGGTAGTGTATGCGATGGATATTAAAAATTATCTTATTTCCGATTAGTCTTGTCTTATCAATTTTGATAGCTTTCTTGACATTCTTGCTTGGTATTGGAACAGCATTACTGTATATCGTTATGGTGTTCTGCGTATTTGGAGCATTAGCTTCTTTTATTCAAGGAGAAGTCGGAATAGGTATATCGGGCTTGGTCATTGGTTTTTTATTTAGTCCTTATGGGCTTCCGATGATAGGAGCGACTGTGATAGCATTTATTGAATTGATAAATGAGAAGATTAAAGCGTTGTAGGAAAATAGATATTTTATGAGGAGGCGAGGCAACTTGAAAGAATATATTGCGAGTTTAGAAAAAGAATTTTCTTTGATAGAAAATGGTTTCAAAGAGGAAGAGAAAAGAGCGTTAACCGATTATAAATCTAATGATAATGAATATGCTAAGAATTTGGCATTTTTAGCATATAAATCTGTTACTTATCAAGTAAGGATGTACGGTGTATTTCTTTTTGGATATTTATCAGAACAAGATGATATTTTAGCATTTATGAGAGATGAAGTTTCCAAAGATGATAATTGGAGAGTTCAGGAAGTGTTGGCAAAGGCATTTGATGAATTCTGCAAGAAAAAAGGATATGAAAAAGCACTTCCAATAATTGATGAATGGTTAAAAAACAATAATCCTAATACAAGGAGAGCTGTTACGGAGGGACTAAGAATATGGACAAGTAGACCATATTTCAAGGAAAATCCGAATGAAGCTATTGAAAGGATTGCCAACTTAAAAGAAGATGCAAGCGAATATGTGAGAAAATCAGTTGGAAATGCTTTAAGGGATATTAGTAAGAAATTCCCGGAGTTGATTAAAATTGAGCTTGATAGCTGGAAATTAGAAAGTAAAGAGATAAAACAAGTTTACAAGTTGGCAAGTAAATTGATTGTATGACAAATAAGAATTCATAGGAGGTAACGATGAACAAGATTACTTGTATTTGTTTAGGTGTGAAAGATATGGAAAGGTCAATAAAGTTTTATAGAGATGGTTTAGGATATAAGACTGATTGCAGAGAAAATAATCCGTCAGTATGCTTTTTTGATACTCCGGGAACAAAGTTTGAACTATTTCCTTTGGAACAATTAGCAAAAGATATTGATGAAAATAATCCACCAAAAGGGAATGGATTTTCAGGAATTACATTAGCCTACAATGTTGAACATAAAGAAGATGTAGAGACTGTAATTGCATTAGTAAGAAAAGCAGGTGGAAAAATTGTAAAAGAGCCACAGGAAGTTTTTTGGGGTGGATATCACGCATATTTTTCGGATTTAGATGGATACTATTGGGAAGTTTCATGGGGACCAAATTTTCAATTTGATGAAAATGGATTGTTGAAATTTTGAGGATAAATAGGGGAAGAGTATGGCTTCAAGTAAAGAATATTTAGATTTTATTTTAGAACAACTATCCGATTTGGAAGAAATATCATATAGGTCAATGATGGGTGAATATATAATTTATTATCGTGGAAAAATTGTTGGTGGAATTTATGATGATAGATTTTTAGTTAAGCCTGTTAAATCTGCAATAGCATATATGCCAAATGCAAAGTATGAGTTACCCTATGATGGAGCAAAGGAAATGCTGTTGGTAGATGATGTTGACAATAAAGATTTTTTAACTGGTTTATTCAATTCAATGTATGATGAATTACCTGTATCCAAACCAAAGAAAAAGAAATAATAAAATTTGAAGTTGGTGGTGTGATTGATGGAAGTAATCGAGGTTATTGAAAATAAAAAAGCTTATATTGAGTTACTGTTATTGGCAGATGAACAGGAAGATATGATAGATCGTTATCTTGATAAAGGTAAAATGTATCTGCTTGATGATAATGGTATCAAATGTGAGTGTGTCGTAACTAATGAGGGAAATGGTGTACTTGAAATTAAAAACATTGCAACATTTTCGGAATATCAAGGCAAAGGTTATGCGAAATTTTTGATTGACTTTATTGCTAAGAAATACAAAGGAAAATACAACATTTTGCAAGTTGGGACAGGTGATGTTCCGATGTCAATTTCATTTTATGAAAAATGTGGTTTTGTTCGTTCTCATATCATACCAAATTTTTTTACTGACAATTATGCTAACCCAATATATGAGAATGGAGTACAATTAGTGGATATGGTGTATTTGAAAAGAGCGTTATAAATCAATTTTAAAGTTGTGGAGAAAAATAATAATGTTGAGATTAAAACCTTATAACACTGTAACCTCAAATTTTACGTAATAGGTCGACTCCGAGCGTGTCCAGCACGTTCTTTGTCTTCTTCTGGATTGCGGAAACTTTGATTCCCTGTTTGTCTCCGTTGTCCACACGGTAGATGTTCT
>NZ_LR130576.1 GCF_900625025.1 Lachnoclostridium sp. Marseille-P6806 | reverse complement strand
TAGCTTCTGAAACCGGTCTTCCTCTGACATCATATTTTCTCGGAAATGAGGCCATAAATAAAATGCTAAACCACAGGTTCTAAACCGTGGTTTAGCACTACTTTTTTTCTCAAGTCCGAAAGACAGGTTATATACGTATGTAATACGTATGTCAATAGGAGCGTAAGAAACAAATGACAACAAAAAGGCCCGGAAACCTTTTCGGCCTCCGGACCTTTTTGTGACTTAACAATATCGAGCATCAAGGAGTGCTTTTCTGAGAAGAGTGATCAGAAGTTTTGCCGTGAGACCTGTTTTTTTCCCATTCTGACCTTAACCCATCAATATGCTCAAACAGATCGGCCTTGATGTCTGCCCACATGGGATCAAGAATGAAATCTATCCCCTCTCTTCTGGCCAGTTTGGCAGCAGGCACGAAGTCGCTGTCACCAGCAATCAATATGATTTGATCCACTTGTTTCTTATAAGCGAGAGAGGAGATGTCTAAACCGATCTTCATGTCGACACCTTTTTGCTGAACGGTGATGTTGAAGTCCTGATCAGACAAGTCAGACAAAACCTTTTTGCCGTCGCATAGAGCTCTAAGAGCTGAGGGTGTAATCATGTATGTGGCAAATTCTTCCGACAGGACGCCCATGCGCAAAGCGACTTTTCGCTGGTGCTTAAGTTGCTCAAAGAACGCCAGCGTCCATTTGTGAACTTCCGAGTGGCGCAAATCAATCCCTTTCTTAAGAAAAGGGTGATAAACTGTTTTATCTATTGGCGGGCAATCATAATAAAAAATTCGATATAAGCAGCGTTCAGGATCATATTTTTTCTCATGCTTCAGGTGGTCGAAACAATAAGCGCAGAGCTCTTTGGCACGATCTTCAGGATCTTTCTTACCCCATAGAAAAGCGGCACGCCTGCGATAAAAGCCACCATCCACCAAAATTGCAGTTTTCTTCATCGGTTATCCCTCGCATAAAAATAGGGCGCTAGGTATCGGCACATCCCTTATCTTGGGAAGCCTAGCACCTAGCACCTGTTAATCAAGTCGCCCTCCCATCTGGAGGTATCTTTAGTTTAGCAATAAGTTGGTGCGATTTCAACCACCATATATAGTGTCAAAAAGAAACCATATTACACAAGCTAAGAGAATTACCGGGGTTGTTCCGAACAATGATTTCACTTTAACGATCAGCTTTGACAACGGTGAGAAGCGGCTTTACGATATGCGCCCATTCCTCAAAAAGGGCACAGTATTTGAGCCGTTTATGAAACCGGAAAACTTCCGTCGGGTTTATGTGGATGATACCCATTGCATAGCGTGGGACATTGATCCGAGCATTGACAGCGCCAAGGTATGGAACAACAAAGTTGATCTCTGTCCGGATGGATGCTATATCGACAGCATTCCGGTAGGGGGTGTGTCCGATGTCTGAGAACTGTGCGAATATCATTGATCTGTTGATTGAACAGCGGCATAATCAGGGCATGACGCAAAAGGAATTAGCGCAAGCCGCTTGCCTTACGCAGTCGGTTATTGCCCGTCTGGAAAGCAAGAAAGCCATTTCACAGTTAGGCACGTTATTAAAAGTGGCGTCTGCGCTGGGTTGTAATGTTGCCATTGTTCCCGCTGAGTTCAGCGGAAAATAAGTAAGCCGCAATTACCATACTTAACGAGGGGGTGCCCTATAAAAGGGGTGCTCTTTTTTTTATGCTTTCTTTTATGGAGGAGAGACATGCTGACGCAGAAGCAGGAAAAATTCGTGCAGGGACTTATCGCGGGGAAGAGCCAGCGCGAGGCCTACAAGGCCGCGTATGACTGCAAGCGCATGAAAGACAACTCCATTGACAACACCGCCTGCAAGCTGCTCAAAAAGCCAAAGATAGCCCAAAGATATGAGGAATTGCGGCACGCGGCGGAGGATAAAGCGGGGGATGATGCCGTCAGTATGAGGGCAAAGCTCATCGAGCACTGGAAAAACGTCCTGCGCACCGATATCGCGAATTTTTACACCATCAAAAACGTAAGTGCCGAGGGGATCACCGTGACGCTGGCCTCGCTGAAAGACCTGTCGAAGATGGACACATCCTGCATACAGGAGCTTTCTTTCGATGGGAAAGGCGGGGTAAAGATTAAGTGCTATTCAAAAGACGTTGCCGCACAGGCTCTTGAAAGGCTGTATGGGATCACCGCAGAGGAAAAGGAGGCGAAAGCGATCGAGGTCGTGCTCCCGGAGGAGCTGGAGGGCATGGACGGATGATCACTCTTACAATAGGAAGACCAAGCGAAAAGCAGAGGATTTTTTTGCAGGACACGCACAAGCATGTGGGCTACGGCGGCGCTCGCGGGGGCGGAAAGAGCTGGGCCATCCGTACAAAAGCTAAGCTGCTGGGCCTCAAGCATCCGGGGGTAAAGATGCTGATCGTGCGCCGGACATACCCGGAGCTGCAAAAAAACCACATCGACCAGCTCAAGGCGGAGCTCGTACCGGATGTGGCGCGCTATAACGGCTCGGAAAAGCGCATGACCTTTAAAACGGGCGCGATCATCGACTTTATGTACTGCAAAAACGACGATGATCTTGGACGGCTGCAGGGCGCGGAGTATGACGTGATCTTCATTGACGAGGCGACGCAGCTCACCGAGTACCAGCTAAAGGCCATAGAGGCCTGCTGTCGCGGCGTCAACGACTTTCCACACCGGGTGTACTACACCTGCAATCCCGGCGGACAGGGGCACGGCTATATCAAAAGGATATTTATCGACCGACGCTTTGAGGACGGCGAGAAACCGGAGGATTACAGCTTTACACAGGCGCTTGTGCAGGATAACGCGGCGCTCATGGAGGCAGACCCGGACTACGTGCGCCGCCTTGAAGCCCTGCCGCCAAAGCTCCGTAAAGCGTGGCTTGATGGCATGTGGGATATCTTCGAGGGGCAGTTTTTCGAGGAGTTTCGTGACGATCCTTCGCATTATCTCGACCGCGAGTGGACGCACGTGATCGAGCCGTTCGATATCCCGCCCGGGTGGAGGATATACCGAAGCTACGATTTCGGCTATGCGAAGCCTTTTTCCTGCGGCTGGTGGGCTGTGGACTACGATGGCAGGCTGTACCGCATCTTGGAGCTGTACGGCTGCACGGGCGAGCCAAATGTCGGCGTTAAGTGGACGGCGCAGGAGCAGTTTAAGCGCATCCACGAGATCGAGGCGCAGCATCCGTATCTGAAAGGCAAGCACATCCTAGGGGTAGCCGACCCGGCCATCTGGAACGCCGAGAGCGGGGAGAGCATCGCGGATATCGCGGCAAAGAACCACGTCTTCTTTGAAAAGGGCGACAACGCCCGTATCACGGGATGGATGCAGGTGCACTATCGCCTGCAGTTTGACGATCAGGGGATCCCTATGCTGTATGCCTTTAACACCTGCAAGGCTTTTATACGCACGATGCCGCTGATGATGTACGACGAGCACAAGGTCGAAGACCTCGATACCGACTTGGAGGATCATTGCCCGGATGAGGTCAGATATATGTGCATGGCAAGGCCGATCAAGCCGACGATCGTAAAGGAAAGGCCGATCATCGGGGACGACCCGCTGAATCAGCGGATTCCGAAGCGGAAAAGCATTTACATTTCACACGGATAAGGAGGAGAGATGAGCGAGGACGAAAAGAAGATGCCGATCGGGGTCGAGCAGCTGCGCAAGGCCCGCGAGATACTGCGGAGATACCAGGCAGGAAAGAAAAATTTAGAGGCGAAAATCATCAAAAATGAAAAATGGTGGAAGCTCCGACACTGGGAAGAGATGGTCACGGAGGAGACGAAAGACGAGCCGAAGCCGGCCAGCGCATGGCTCTTTAACGTCATTATCTCAAAGCACGCGGACTACATGGACAGCTTCCCGGAATCGGCGATCCTGCCGCGCGAGGCGGGAGACGTCGAGGAGGCGAAGCGCTTGTCTTCGATCATTCCTGTGGTGATGGACCAGAACGACTATCGCGATGTCTACTCGGATGTCGTGTGGTACAAGCTGAAACAGGGGACGGGCGTATATGGCGTTTTCTGGGATCCCTCGAAGCTTGGCGGCCTTGGAGATATCACGATCAAGGACTATGATCTTCTGAACCTCTTTTGGGAGCCGGGAGTGAAAGATATCCAGAAGAGCCGGAACTTCTTTTCCGTGGAGCTTGTAGACAACAGCTTGATCGAGCAGCAGTACCCGCAGGCGGTCGGGCATCTCGGGAGCGGTGCCGATGCGACAGTCAAAAAATACCAGTACGACGACGCGGTAGACACGAGCGATAAGTCTGCGGTGATTGATTGGTACTATCACAAGACGGTCGGCGGGAAGCGCACGCTTCAATACGTGAAGTTTGTCGGTGACGTCGTGCTTTACGCCACGGAAAACGACATTCAGCGCCCTACGGAGCCACAGGAGCAGACGGTGATGGGGGAGGATGGCGTACCACAGTCTGTCGTGGTGGAGGCCCCGACGGGAGAGAGCATGGCAGAGCGCGGGCTCTACGACCATGGGATGTACCCCTTTGTTTTCGATCCTCTTTTCCCGGAGGCGGGCATGCCCATAGGCTTCGGATTCGTGGATGTCTGCAAAAATCCGCAGGCCTCCATTGATATCTTTAATAACGCCTTTGAAAAAAACATCCAGTTTGTGGCGGCCCCGCGCTGGATGGTGCGCAACGAGGGCGGGATCAACGAGGAAGAGTTTGCAAATCCCCATAATCTCATCGTCCATACGGACGGCAATCTCGGGCAGGATTCCTATGCGCCGATCAATCCGCCGACCTTTGTGAACTCCAACTATATCGCGATTGTGCAGGACAAGATCAACGAGATGAAAGAGACGGCCGGGAACCGCGACGCCAATAACGGCGGAACGCAGTCCGGGGTTACGGCGGCCTCTGCCATCGCGGCGATGCAGGAGAGTGCCGGGAAGACATCGAGAGATCAGATTTCCGGCTCGTACGGAGCGCATAAAAAGGTCGTCAATCTCGTGATCGAGCTGATCCGGCAGTTTTACACCATGCCGCGGCAGTTCCGCATCACCGGTGAGGACGGACGCGACGAGTATGTCACATATGACAACGCCGACATACAGCCGCAGCACTTAGGGGAGGACTTCGGAGAAGACCTCGGGTATCGGCTGCCGGTCTTCGATATTAAGGTGGAGGCGGAAAAGAGCTCGTCTTACAGCCGCCTGTCTCAGAACGAAATGGCCTTGCAGTTCTACAACAGCGGATTTTTCAACCCGCAGATGGCAGATCAGGCCGTCGCCTGTATTGAAATGATGGAGTTTCAGGGCAAGTCGCAGGTGCTCGACAAGATCAAGGCGAACGGGGGCATGTATCAGCAGATGCTCATGCTTCAGCAGCAGATGCTCCAGCAGGCGGAGATCATCGATTCTCTGACCGGAGGGCAGACGGCTATGGCTGACCAGATGGCGGCACAGATCAACGGCAATCTGGACGTGCAGGGGCCCAGAGGGAGCGCGAAGCTGCCCGCCGGGAGCCGGGAGAACGCCGTGGTCGAGAATGCCCGCGAGAGGGCCGCGGAGGCATCGAAGCCGAGATGATACGGATTGTGTGTACGAGATCGGAAGACAGCTACAACCTCAGCGTCAAGGGGCATGCAGGGTATGCCGCGCTGGGGAGTGACATTGTATGCGCGGCAGTATCTATGCTCGTCTATACCCTCATTGAGCGCACGGAAGAGCTTACAAAAGACGTGCAGCTCTCCATTGATAAGGGCGACGTTTCGATCATGGCAGCGGGGGACGGTGTGTCCCTTGCATTTGACACGATTCTCTCGGGGTTTCGGCTTCTTGCCGGGCAGTACCCGGAGCATATCAGCCTCCGGGAGGGGTGACCTTTTTTCTCTCTTTCGGATGTGCCATGATCGGGATATCAAGGGTCGCGACCTACCGCAGAAAAGGAGGCAACATGCCGGAAAACAAGTTTTTTTCTCTTCAGCTCTTTGGAGACGAGGAGGGAGCATCGGTCGTATCTGGTGACGCCGACACCACAGCAGGAAATGCAGGCTCCGAGGGAGTAGCTACCGGAGGAGAGGCAGAGCAGCCCGCAACTGCACCCGCCGATCAGGGCGGTGAGGATTCTTTTGAATCTCTGATCAAGGGGAAGTACAAAAAGGAGTATGGCGAAGCTGTAAAGGCCGCTGTCAGCAAGCGCATGCGCAATCAGCATAACTTGCAGCAGCAGATCAACAGCATCGACCCGATCGTGCGCGCCGTGGCGCAGCGCTACGGGATCGCGCCTAATCCGGACGGCAGCATCCCGATTGATGCGCTGAATGCCGCGATCCAGAACGACAACTCTGCTTTTGAAAAAGAAGCCTTTGACCGCGGGATATCCGTAGAAGAGGTGAAGCGAATCCATGCCGTGGAATCGGAAAACGCCAGATACCGCAGCATGATGCAGGAGGCAGAGCGGGAATCGAAGTGGAATGATTTGACGCAGCAGGCGGAGCGCTTAAAGGCTGATCTCTACCCCGATCTTGATCTTTCGGTTGAGATGGACAACCCCCAGTTTGTGGACATGGTAAGGACGTTCCAGAACTCGGGCTTCAAGGATGCCGTCAAGATCGCCTATGAGGCCGTGCACCGTGACGAGATCATGAGCGGCATGATGGAGTACGCGATCAAGCGTACCAAGGAAGAGACCAGCAGGGCGATTCAGTCCGGCAAGGCCCGTCCGGTCGAAAATGGCGTATCTGGACAGAGCGCTGTCTCCGTCGGCGGGATAGACCCCTCCAAGCTTACCCCGGCACAGATTAAGGACTATATCAGTCGAGCCGAGCGCGGTGAGAGCATCACGCTCGAGTGAAAAATGTGAGGGAAACGAAATGAAGTTTAGACATCTTATAAATTTGCAGCTCTTTGCGGATGAGAATAACCCGACGCTGAACACGCAGACCACGGCGCTGTCCGGTCTCGGGAACGACCTTTCGCCCACCATGAAGACGTTCTATGAGAAGAACCTGCTCGAGAACGCGCGGAACGAACATTACTTTGCACAGTTCGGGCAGAAAGTCCCGCTGCCGAAGAACAGCGGGCACAAGGTCGAATGGAGAAAGTTTGACACGTTCAAAAAGGCGCTCACTCCGCTGACGGAGGGCGTAACGCCCGAGGGCAACAAGGTCAACATGACCAAGATTGAGTGCGCTCTCAGCCAGTACGGCGATTATACGACCGTCTCCGATCTTCTTGAGCTTCGCGCGATTGATCCGATCATCGGAAAGGTCACGGAGGAGCACGGCGCGCAGGCGGGTGACACCATCGACACGGTGATCCGGAACGTCGTTGTTGCCGGGACAAATGTCTTTTATGCGCCAAGCATTGCCGCCGGCGGCGCGGAGACGCCGGTCACGATCCGGAACGACGTCACGAACCTTTGTAAGATCACACCGAAGCTGATCGACCAGATTTTCACGTTCCTCAAGAAGATGAAAGCGCCGACGATCGACGGAAAGTATGTGGCAATCATCCATCCCTCTGTCGCCTATGATCTTCGGGAATCCGACGGCTGGATGGAAGTGCACAAGTACGCACAGCCGGAGCAGATTTTCAACGGCGAGATCGGCATGCTGCACAACGTGCGTTTCATTGAAAACACGGAGACCAAAATCTGGACGAACAGCCACGGCGCGGTTTACGCAACGATGTTCTTTGGTAAGAACGCCTATGGCATCGTCGAGCCGTCTGCGGAGACGATGGAGGTAATCGTGAAGCCGCGCGGTTCTGCGGGTACGAGCGATCCGCTCAATCAGCGCAGCACCATCGGCTGGAAAGCGACCACGGCGGCAAAGATTCTGTACGAGGAGAGGATGGTTCGACTGGAATCCGGCTCTTTCTTCTCGGACGTTGACAAGGCGAATTAAGGAGGTGTAAGCATGGCACGCAGTAAGACAGAAGCTCCGGCCCCGGAGATGCAGACCGAGGAGATGCCGGCCGAGGAGACGAAAGCCAAAAAGACGGTGACGGTTCGACTGCCGAAAGCGATTGACGGAGAATCCAAGTATCAATTCGTCGCGATCAATGGGCGCACGTACCAGATCGAGAAGAACAAGAACGTGGAAGTTCCGCCGGAGGTCGCGGAGGTGCTCCGCAATTCTCTTGAAGCACAGGAGGAGGCGGACGAGTTCAACGAGGCCAATGCGGCAAATGATTGATCGACTGAGGGGAGGGGCACAGCTCCTCCCCTTTTTAGGCAGGTGAGATTATGACGGTAGGAACAATCATCAACGAGTACAACGAAAATACGCATAATCAGATCGACGACAAGCGAAAAATCCGATGGCTGAAACGTCTGGAAACCATGATTATCCGCGAAGTCGTCATGACGCATAAGCTGCCCGAGAGAGGATGGCATCTTGAGGGCGAGACACTTTTCATGCGTGGTAATCTGGCCGATCTATCGGATTTTACGGTCGATACGGAGCTGATCGTTCCGGAGCCGTATGCGGATGTCTATCTGTACTGGCTGGATCAGAAGATTGCATATGCCAATCACGAGACGATTAAGTACAACGCCGCGTCGAGTGCGTTCAATAATGCGTATATCACCTATCAGCAGTGGTATAACCGCACGCACGATCCGCTGCCGAGGAAATCCCATTTATTCCATCATGAGGTGCTCTGATGTTTCTTCCGGAGATTGACAATGATAATAACAGTCGCTCGATGATCAGTACATGGCGGGGATATAACCACAACTACCGGATTGGGGACGGAGAATTTTATGACGTCCTTAACCTCTCGAGTGACCACTACCCGCTTCTTTCTCCCCGTAAAAAGCGAGTGAAGCTGATCGAGGACAAAAATATCCGCGGGGCGATGCTCTCTGACAATACCCTTTGCTATCTGGCGGGGGATATCCTGCACTATGGCAGCAAGACGTTTGACTTTGCCGGTATGATTCCGGAAAGCACGTCGGAGCAGCAGATCGTTCGCTTTGGCGCGTATGCCCTGATTTTCCCTCTGGGGTTGTATGCGAACCTCATCACCGGTGCGGAGCACGGGCGGATTGGCTCGAGTTACACGGCGGGGACAGGCGTGACGATCACTTACACAATGTGCGATTCCACAGGGGATGCGCTGCACAATGTGACCGCGGGGGCCGAAGCGCCGGAGAGCCCATCCGACGGGGATTACTGGCTCGATACCAAGGCGGGAGAAGAGGGCCTTAATATCTGGGATAAATCTCAGAGTATGTGGAAACCGGTGGCGACTACGTACATTAAGATCAGCATTCCGGGCTCCGGTCTTGATAAGCTGTTCTCCGTGGACGATACCGTGACGATGAACTCCGCATTGACGGATATCAATAATGGTTCTGTCATACAGGCTATCGGGACGGACTACATTGTAGTGATTGGTCTCATTGCCTCGGGCGTGACATACAGCGAGACGACAGACAGCGCGTGGACGTTCCACATGGAGAGAAAGGTCCCGAAGCTGGACTATGTCTGCGTGGATGATAACCGGGTATGGGGATGCCATTACGGAGCTGCTGCAGACGGTGAGATGGTCAATGAAATCTATGCCTCCAAACTGGGAGATTTCCGCAACTGGTACTCCTATTCCGGGATCGCTACGGATTCGTATGCGCTGTCCGTCGGGGTTGGCGGTGAGTGGACAGGGTGCATTTCGTACAGGGGATATCCCACGTTCTTCAAGGAAGACGCCATTTTCCGTATTTTCGGCTCTGTGCCGGCGGAGTATCAGCTATCTGTCAGCACGTGCCGCGGGGTGCAGAAAGGCTCTTACCGGTCGCTGGCGGTTGTCTCGGAGTATCTGATCTATAAGAGTGCCTCGGATGTGGTCGTATACGACGGCTCGTCTCCGGTGTCGATCTCCGCGCCGCTCGGTCGGGAGCAGGTGTTCTATGACGCGGTGGGCGGGGGGTGCCTTGGGAAGTATCACGTCGCTATGCAGACGGCCAAGGGAGAACGTTACTACTTCGTATACGACATGCAGAATCATCTCTGGGAGAGGGAGGACGCGCTGGGGCTGCGGTGGTTCACGGCCAGCGAGAACGGACAGATTTACGCACTCACAGAGACAGCAGTGTACGGGATCGGCGCGAATGACAATGCGCTGTTTGCGCACCCGCTTGTCTCTGAGGAGACGGTCGAGTGGGTGGCGGAAACCGGAGATATCGGGCTGGATGCGCCGGAATACCAGTGGCTTAACAGCCTTACGCTGCGGGTCTATATCGCGCCGAAAAGTGAGGTGCAGGTATGGGTGTCCTATGACGATAACCCGTTTGAGGAACTGATTACTCTGCGCGGAATCGGTACGGTAGCGACGCATACCATTCCGGCAGGGTCGCCCCGGCACGACCATTTTCGGATTCGATTTGCGGGGCATGGCGATATGAGGCTGTATACACTGTCCATGACAATCCATGGAGAAAGCGAGGAAAACGGTGAATATCATTTTTGAGAAACCGATCTTGAATAAGCCGACGCCGGAGCAGAATATCGCGCTTCTTGACACGTGGGCGGCGGAAACGACCGACAAACTTAACTATGTTCTGCACATGCTTAAAGCGGAGGAGAAAAACAGTGATAACAAAGATCATCAGTGAGGTTGTTCGCGATGGAGTCCGATATGCCTTTAAGGACCGGAAAGCGCACGAGCTGATTCAGAATCATGCCGATGAGATTGCGGCGACGAAGAAGCAGACAGAGGATGAGATTGCCCGGGCGAAAAAAGAGGAGCGGGAGCTGTATTTGCAGGCAAACGCGCACGGCTATCGTCTGGATAGCGTGGAGCATCTTTTGCAGGAGCAGATCGAAACCGGAGTTGCGGCGGAGTACATCAGGAAGATCGAGCAGGAACAGCTGCGTGCGAAAACGGCGGAGCGCGCCAATGCAGACGATATATCTGCGCTGCGGGTGCAGCACACGGCAGACGTGGAATCGCTGGGTGGCACGCTGGATATGCACACGACGGCAATCGCGGACAATACGCTGCTGATTGCCGCGAATAAGGATTCCATCGCAACGAACGCATCCGATATTTCCGGACTGAAAACGGCTGTCGAAACGCTGAACGGCTCTGGCACAGGCTCCGTCAGCAAGACGGTGCATGACAGCATTGCGGCCGTCGTGGCGGATGCTCCGGAGAACCTTGACACGCTGAGAGAAATTTCTGACTGGATCAGCGGACATGAGGAGAGCGCCTCGGCAATGAACTCGGCGATCCATAGGAACACGGATGCCATTGCGGCAGAGGTGTCCCGCGCACAGGCGGCCGAGGCTTCCGCAATGGAGGCAGTCACGGCAGAAACGAGCCGCGCGCAGGCGGCAGAAGCGGAGAACCATGCGAAGATCAATGCAGAGGTGGTCCGTGCACAGGCAGCGGAGCCTCCGTTCCGCTTTGGCGTAGATTCGGAGGGGAACTACGGCTACATAAAGGCAGGTGCGGATGCAGTAACCCCTTTTAAAGGACAAGCGGACATTGACGCGGCGTATCAGGCCGGCAGAGACGCAGTAGGGACATCGGTCGTCTTAAAAGCAATGGGGACATATTCAAACAATTCCGGCCATGATGAGACGGTCTTTGTTGCCGTGGGAGGTTACAATGGATATAGTAATGGCAGTGGTTATATTGGGATTTCTACTACTGGTACAGTTATAGATCAATCAAGTTTCATGGGGAGTGGTGGATGGTCATATAATCAGGATGCTGATTCTTATGCATTTGTGCAGACAGAGGGAGGATTCCTCTCAAAACTTATCAAATTGCAGGATGGTCAGCAGGTTACGGTAACGCGAAATGGATGGGGAGGCGGTGCAGTGTTTGCCGCAAAAGTATCATATGATTAACACGAAAGAAAAGATCGACGGACTCACTGGTGGGCGTTTTTTTGCAATTCTCGTTATTGTCATAAGTCACTTTAACTTTTTCAGTGGGATTCGCGGCGGTGAAATCTATACGCAGTATCTTAACAATGCGGTGCCGGGAGTGGATTATTTCTTTATTCTCTCCGGCTTCGGGATGATGCGGAGCTATCTGCGGGACGGGAGACGCGTGGAAGCAGCGCGCGGAATCAAGGGCGGTTTGCGCTATGCAGCCGCGCATGTGCGAAAAATTTATCCGCTGTATCTTGTGACAATGCTGTTGTGCATCCCCGCCGCTTTTCGGGATTTATATTTTGAGCATGGCGAAACGCTTGCCGGCTCGGCGCTTCATATGCTGCTATGGGCAGTCAGTGCGGTGCCGATGCTGCAGTCCGCGACGGCTGTGTCTGAATTTTCTACTTCCTTTAATTCCGTTGCGTGGTTTCTTTCATCTCTGTTCGTCATTTATATGTTCAGCCCGTTTCTGCTTCGCCTCTTGAAAAGAATGCTTTCGACGAAAAGAAGAATCATGGCGGCGCTGTTTGTTCTGCCTGTTGCGGCATCCGGCGCCGGATGGCTCTTTCATCAGATTGAGATGCGGACATTTTTTGATAAACTCAGTTATGCTTCTCCGTATTGGCGGGTTTTCTACGTTGTTTTCGGTATGGTGCTCGCGCTGCTGGCTGCGGAGGACAGAGGCTTTCGCATGGGGGCTGTGGCAGGGAATGCAGCCGCCGTGCTCTCGGTCGTATGGTTTCTTATGAGAAACCGGGTCTATACGATTCTGTACAGCCGAACGTATATCATTGATCTGCTGCTCGGAGGCTTGCTGTTCTGCGGAATTGCAGCAGGAGCCGGTGTGCTGCGGCTTTTTCAGAGGAAAAGCATTGTTCGGCTCGGGGAGCTGTCCATGTATGTATTTCTGATCCATTATCCGCTTGTTCTGTATCTGACGTGGTATCGGAGAATTACGGGACTTTACGAGGCACTGTTTGCGGCCGCATTGATTCTCGGCGTTACGTATGCGGTATCGTATGGACTGTGGAAAGTGCAGAGATGAAAGCCTGTCTTTTTGAGAAATGAAACGAAAAGGAGGAGCCGAAGCTCCTCCTATAATTCATAATGCGGCATCGCTTCGGCGGTGCTTTTTTCATGCCCTCGGGGGTGCCCTATGTTTTCGTCTTTTCATTTCATACGATTTAGAGGACGTAAATTCTGCAAAAAGGGGGCAGCTATGGCTTCTACGAAATCCAATTCTACGACAAAGCAAAAATCTCAGACAGAAAGCAGCATGAACTCTGCGACCGTATCGCAGCAGACCGGCGGCGGTCATTCGATTATGAATACCGCGTCGGAGTACGGCAGCACGACGAATACGCACTCGGAAACCACAGGCGGGTCGCAGTCGAATACGTTCGGTAAATCGTGGCTTTCCGGGCAGGTGGACGAGAATACGGCGGCACAGCGGACGGAGGCCCTGCAGAACTACCAGACAAGCGGTCAGGTGCAGCAGACGTACCAGCGCCTGCAGGACACGCTGAATAATCGCCCGACGTTTAACAGCCAGTACAAGCAGCGGCTCGATGATATGTATGACAAGATCATGGGCGCGGAGAAGTTCTCCTATAACTTCAATAAAGACGCCATGTACAGGCTCCTTAAAGACGAGTATGGCCGGAACGGGAAGACCGCGATGCAGAACACCATCGGGCAGTCCGCCGCGCTTACGGGGGGCTATGCCAATTCGTGGGCGCAGACGGCCGGCCAGCAGCAGTATCAGCAGTATTTGCAGAATCTTGCGTCGCAGATTCCCGCGCTCCGGCAGCAGGCGTACGAGGAGTACCGGCAGGAACAGCAGGATTTGAAAGACAAATATAACCTCACAAATTCGGCGTACCAGAACGAGTACGGCGAATACCGCGACCGCGTGGGCGACTGGCAGAGCGACCGCGGATTCCTGCAGAACCAGTACATGGATGAAAGAAACTTTGATTACAACAAGTATTCGGACAACCGCAATTTCTGGAACGATGAATACTGGAAAGAACGCTCCGCGGAGACGTCTAATGCTTCGGAAACCAATGAAAGGAACTGGAGCACGACGAACAGTGTGTCGAACACGCGGGGCTGGGAGAGAAGCCAGTCGGAAACGAACAGCAGCAATTGGAGCAACAGCCAGTCCAACACGCTGCAGAACAGCCTTTCGCGCACGCAGGCGGAATCCAATACGACGTCCAATAGTTGGTCGAGCGGAAGCGGCTCTGGAAGCGGCAAAAGCGTCAGCGGGAAACTCGCAGGCAAAATCTCAAACGGCAATGGGGATTATGGGATGTGGTATAAAACGGATGCCTTTGGGAACTATACCGACGATCAGAAGGGCAGAGCAACGGAGAATGGGAAAATTTCTTATTCGAAGCTTTCCAATGCAGTCAAAGACGTTACGCGCAGGAAAAATACTCAGTGGGCGATTGACGGAATGACAGAAGAACAGCTCTATCAATATTTGGATGAGCAGTATTACGACCAAAAGATGAATAAGGGCGACGTGCAGTATTACCTCAAGATTTGGGAAGACGCGCAGAAAGAAAAGTCGAACAGCAGAATCAGGGGCTAATGGGGGCATAGAATGAGTGCATATTTCAGCGAAAAGCTGATGCGTCAGATCAGGGCGCACGCAGCGAATACAGATGAAGCAGATGAGTTTGAGAAGAAGAAGCGGCACAGTGATCAGCGCACGCAGCGGGCGTTGCTTGCGTATAGGGAGCGTCAGTCAGAGTTAAATCACGATCAATACGTTGAGCATCAGATGGAGCTCAACCAGACGCAAGGGCCTGGGCCCGGCGTGGAATCCCCGCAGTGGGCTGCAGAGCAAGAAGCGCATCGTATCAAAGCGGCAAAGGCCGCGTATTTTGGGAGCCTTGGGAACAGCAAAGACCCGGTTGACGGTTTCCGCAACTGGTACGGTGCAGCGGCGAGAGAGGCTAGACAAGATCAGGCGTCGCTCCTTGATTATGACGCGCCCGAAGACGGTATGACGCGGGCGAAGTGGGAAGCGGATTACCGGAATAACGTTACGAAAGAACAAGATGATCTTCTGAAGCGGCTTCGAGGTGCGCAGGATGTCCGTGATAATTCTGCGCCTGCGGCGTATGCTGCTTACGCGCAAAGCGATGTGCAGAAGCCCATAGCAGAGTATCGCCAGAAACTGAGGCAGACCGGGCTCACGGATCATCAGATCGATACACTTCTAGACCGTAACGGGAAAAAGCGGACCCAGCAAGAAGAACTTGAGTTTGATTCGGATGTCCTCGGCCAGTACAGCAGGGAACAAAAAAGGTATCTGCTGGACTATATCAACAGCAAAAATGTCGAGGTACGTAACGGCCACGTGGACCCGGAGGCGCAGGAAGAGGCTAAAAGAAACAAGGAAGCGTTCCTTTCTTCCACGGGGCAGAGCGAGGAGGAGTTTAAGAAGACACTCCAATATGCCAAATATATTTATGGCTACAACTGGAACAACCGTGAAATCGAGCGGATGAACCGGCAGGAGAACACCGACAGCAAACTGCACAACGTCGCCTATGGGACAGGAGTTACCGGCGCAAAGGTGATCATGTCTCCGGTTGCCGGTGGGGCAACGTTCGCCGAAGATTTCAACCAGCTTTTTTACGCCGATAAGGATTCGCCGATCAATACGAACAGCGAGGCGTACCGAATATTTAATTTTGGCCGCAACGCGCAGGCCGTAACCGGTGAGAATCTCAGTGACTACTTCGGGAACAAATACGGAGAGAACGCTGGGGACGCGGCGAAGTGGGCTTATAACACGGGTGTTTCCGTTGCAGAATCGATGTATGGCCGCGCGATCGGTTCGGCGTTTGCGGGGGCGGCGGCACAGGCCGGTGCGTCGGCGGGGATGAGTAAGGGTGTAATGAACCTTGCAACGCTTCCGCAGTTCGGTGCATCGGCACGGGCCAGTGCTTTGCAGGATGGACTGGCAAGAGGTCTCAGTGAAAGTAAAGCAAAGGAGTATGCAAACGTCGCGGGTCTTGTGGAAATGGCGACGGAGCTGCTCCCGAATGACAAATGGTACGAGGTTGCCCGTTCCGGCAAACCGTCAACAGCGCTCAGCGCAGTTTCGGATTTCCTTGTGCAAAGCGGTATGGAGGGTGCAGAAGAGGCGGAGGCGGATGTCCTTAACTGGATCGCGGATAAGGCGATCAACGGGGATAATTCGGCGTTCGATCAGAGTGTCGCGGAGTATCGCAAAAAATACGATGAGAAGACGGCGCTCAAAATGGCGACCAACGACTGGCTTAAAGACACCGCGTTGGATGCGCTGGGCGGTGCTGTCGCCGGTGGCTTCGCGGCCGGTCAGGCGCTCGCCTATAACTCCGCGGCGGTTAATCGGGCGGCGCGGGAGCAGTTCGGCAGCGGGGACTATTCCTCTGTGCAGGGGCTTAGCGGCGACCGGAGTGATTATGCAAGCGACAAGGCTTACAACGCGGCGACAGAGGCCCGAGGCCTTGCTGACAGGCTGTCTGCGAGGGCGCTAAGCGGCGAGAAGATCAAGGCTGGGGATAATCGCCAGCTCGTACGCTATCTCGCGGATATCGAGGCGGAGGAGGCCGAGAATTACGCGGGAATGACAAAGGCGCAGAGAGCCGAGGTGCAGAACGAGCAGAACGCATATGCCGCGCGCCGTTTTGAAAATCAGCTTGTCCCGGAGGCATTGCAGACAAAGGCGGAGAACTACTCCGCGGAGCGGGGCTACAAGGATATGCTGGAGGCGGCGAAGACCGGCAGCGCGGAGGGCTTTAGCAATGCGTACCAGAGGTTGAAAAACTCCACCAGTGCGACCGCCCGGAAGAATGCTGATCATTATTTCGATCTGCTTTCTGATATGGCGGCAGCAAACGGTGCGAGCCGTGCGGATATGGAATCGGGGAAAATGTCTCTCTCAGAGGCGTATCTTCGCGGGGCAAGAGGTGAGGAGACGGCGGCTCCGATGCTGTCCTCCCGCAAGGCGGCATACAACGAGGGACGAGTGCAGTTCATCAAGGATAGCGCGAGCCGGAGTGTGTCGGATGCGGGGACGGTGCGTGATGCAGAGGCGCGGGTTCGCGGCGGCGGTGCGGCGAAGATCACCGGCATCTCCTCGGTCAGCCTTGCGGACGGGGTGCACCGTGTGATTAAGCTCGCGACAAGCGACGGCAGGGAGATCGCGTATTCGGATGCGTCCTTTGCGGATGCCGCGGTGCAGAAGCTGTACGGCTATGCCGCGGAGCAGGGAACCGTGGAAACCATGAATGCCTATCTTGACCATTACAAGAGCGGCACGCCGGTCGGACAGTACAACAATGCGTTCTCCCGCTACTATTCACAGGGCGCGGCGGGGACGCGTGATTTTGATACCCTTTATAACGCCGATCAGTACGGCTATAAGGCGTTTATGAATAAGGGCGAGCTGCGGGCCATCTATGAGCTTGGAGCGCAGGAAACAAGCCGGCAGGCGCTTGTTGATGCGGTGCGGCAGGGTAAGAGCATCGCACGGCGCGGCTCCGGTATGGTGACCGACAACCGGAGAAACACAAAGGACAACAGCTACATGCCGCTGGTGAACGGACTTGCCAAGGCGCTCCGGGTGGATGTGGTTCTTTCGGACGATATGAGCTCCGGCATCAACGGGAGCTTTGATCGGGCCATGCAGCGGATCACGCTGAATACCGGCAACACGGAGCATCTGTATAACACGATCTTCCACGAGGGCTTCGGCGAGGTCATGCAGGCGCACAATGCGGCAGGGGCGCAGCGCGTCCGGAATGCGGTGCTTTTGTATATCGCCGATACCTATGGAGCCGATCAGCTCACGGCCATCGGCAAGAAGTATCAGGCGGCATACAACGATGTGGAGGGGACAAAGACCTTTCACGACGCTCTGGGCGAGGCGGTCAATGATTCCATCGCCGGACTGTTCACGTCGAAAGAGGGCATTCATGATCTGAATACGTGGATGCAGAAGAAGTACACGCCGGAGAAGTCGAGGGGGATTCTGGGAGACATTGCGAATTACTTTGGGAATATCGCAAGGTCTATTCGGAATGCCATAAAGAACGGCGAGCTGTCCGGGACATCGCGCAGGACGGCGGAGATGGCGGAGAACCGCGCCCGTGAGATTCGGCAGATGATCCTTGATGAAATGGACACGGCGATCGAGAACGCGAAGAATGCGGAAGTCGGGACGGGGACAATGGCGGATAAGCGGTATTCGCTTATTGTGGATGGCGAAAAAGCTGTTATTGATGTGAGCGGAGATTTTGCAACGGACGAGAACGGCAGAGTGATTCCTGTTATTCTTGGGCGTTCTTTTTCGACGGCAAAAATAAGGTCAGATGCACGTTCGATACAGAAATATGTCAAAGGTGAGTTGCTCAAACTTACTGGAAATTCTTATGTAATTAAAGATAACGGAAACCGTGTGTATATTGATACGGACTTTGCGCGGGAATATACCGGTTCAAATGATACTTACTTGGCGCGACCGTCGGAAAAAGCAGCAAAATTCAATGCGCATACAGGCATTCCCTCGATTATCGAAAATGCACAAATGCGCAGTTGGGAGAGGAACAAAGAAGCTAAACACAGCAAGGATGCAAAGCGCGGATGGAATTATTATGATGTACTGTTCCTGATTGAGGATAACGGTCAGTATGCAGCGTATATGGGTGTATTGAATGATCGGCTTGATGCTGATGGCAAGGAGTATGTTTATGACATCACCAGAATACAGAAAGCTCCGGTTACTCAAGTGACCGATGAAACTGTCCTTGATACTCAACCAGAGCTTTCTAAAAACAACATACACTCTTTCGACGGGAAAAGCAATCCCTCTGCGGGCAATCACCTGCTCAGCACATCCGAAGCGGTTCGGAATGCCGAAGAGGTGATTCAGAGTATTCCCAAGGCCGGCAAGCGGTTCTCTCTTGATGTAGGAGTGCAGCAGAAAGGCAATCTTATTGCGGTGCATAATCTGTCAGAAGAACAGTTCATGTCCGATATCGAGTTAGGCGGGTTTCCGTCTCCCTCTATCGCGATCATCCGAGCGGGAATGGAGCACAGCAAATACGGAGATATTTCCGTTCTGTTCCACAAGGACACGGTCGATCCCGCTAAAAGGAACAACTGCGTATACGGCGGCGACGCATATACGCCTACGTTCCCGACGATTGAATACGAGGTCAAGGATGATGCGCGTTATGAGATTGCAAATAAAATGTCCGCAGACATGTCCGGCATGGTGCCCACATATCTTATACAGGAGGCAAAACGCTTTAACAGCGTGAGAGCCTCCGATATTGCGTCCCAAGGTCTTGATGCGCTTGTGGTAGAGGCCAGAGGAAACTTTGGTATAAAAGCCGCATATCTTGCCGCCAAGGGGATTGAAGTATCGGACAACATCAAGGAAGTATCAAATGAAAAATATTCTGCTGATAACGTCCGCAAGTACGATGCTATGCGTGATGCGCTCAAGGATATCCGTCTCGAAGATGTAAATGCCGATAAGTATCTGACTGTGGGCGAAAAGAAAGCCAAGTACGGCGATGTAATGAAGCGTGCTTATTACGATTATGCGAAAATATTTCCCGAAGCTAAGGCAAAGCGCGTCATGCAGTACGCTGATCGTCCATTCGGATTCTCAAGTATGTTTGACAGTCTTAAAAATGCGCTTGACTACTACGAGAACGGCAACCAAACCCATACGGAAAAAGTAAGGGATCATGCCGCAATCCAAGCGGATATCAACGCTAAGATTGATAATCTTGATGATCTGACCGCATGGCTTAAACAGACATATTCGGCGATGGTAGGCAAGTCCGGGATTCGAACTGACAAAGACCCGTTTGATGCCGCTGGGAATCGCAGGAGCTTTCGAGCGCTTCATCTTCCCGTGACATTGAACAATCTTGTAAAAGTCATGAATGCCGATGCGGCAAAAGGCAATGGAGCTATCGGCGATGCGGTTATTTTCTCTATGGCTACCCGCAACTTTGACAGCATAGA
The DNA here is from genome assembly GCF_900625025.1 of Lachnoclostridium sp. Marseille-P6806. GTDB lineage: Bacteria > Bacillota > Clostridia > Lachnospirales > Lachnospiraceae > CAG-791. The sequence continues at coordinate 287,389 of NZ_LR130576.1, read as the reverse complement.
AGATATGCGCAGTCATGAAGAACAGTTAAAGCAGCTCAGTGATGAAGAGTATGCGGATGCGAAGAAAAAAATATCGGATAAGTTCTACAATATCGCAAAGAGGATAAGTAGGGAGGATGATATTTACAGCGCGTCGAAGGGCATCGGCGACGCATACAACAGATATCCGAATGATCCGGAAAAGATTGAAAAATATTTGAAAAACGAGTATGCGACGCACCCGTATGTCGGCGTGGGCAGGGATATTATCCGTCTTGCTAATGAAGTGGCAAATATGCCGACCGGCTATTTTGAGGCAAAGCCGATGCGCAGTGTGATGCTGGATGAGATTGCAAGGGTCATTGCGCCGGACAGCGTGAGTGATTCCTTTAAGGATGCGCTGGATGAGCGTGGCATTCGCTATGAGCTGTACCCCGCAGGGGACGAGGCGGCGAGAGCGGAGGCGGTCAACGAGGTAGAGGATATCCGGTTCTCGGTGAGCGTGGATCCCGTACTTTCAAAAATGTACAAAGAAATAGAAAGCGGAAAGTACAGCGGAAAATCATTCTATGACTTTGATGAGAGTGTTCCTAATGAAATTATTGATTATGTCAATAGAACACTTAGGATTGATATTTCTAAGTATGGGAATGAAATTACTGTTGATGCCATCAGACATATAATCAATGAGCATGGTGCAAATGGCAAAACGGATCATAGCATGAAAAACCCTGATGATCTTGCCAGAATAAAGTATGTTGTAAACAATTTTGATAAGATTTGGGTTCTCGATAGAAAAACATCATTTATATCGAATAGTGATGGAATGCCAGCCTCTATGATTAAACTGCAAAAGAGGATTGGCGATGGATATTTTTACGTTGTAGAAGCAGTGGCCGATAGATCAAGGAAAAAGATAGATATCGTATCTGCTTATATAAACAAAACAGATGCATCTCTACAGGCGAGTCCTGCCGAGGCCGGTTCTCTATACGCCCGAAGCGCTCCTGTTTCCGATGCATCTATAAATACTATAAAAAGTCACACGGAAAATGTCAATATGACCGATCTCCGCCGTTCCCTTTCGTTCTTCGATGAAATCTCTGACGGCGACGGTGCGGAGCTTTCCCGCTACGAGACGATGTTCACCTCGGACGCGGATATGCAGCAGTCGTTCGACACCTCTGTCCCGATTCTCGAGGAGGGGGCCGAGGCGCTGAAGGATATTCCGGTCAGTAAGTCGGCTGCCCGCCGCGCGGCGACGGAGATCATCCGGGAAACCGGGAGCGGGTACCGGGTCAGTGAGCTGTCCGGCAACCTTGAAAAGGTCTTTGCCTACATGAAGCAGGCGAAAAATGTCGATTACGGGGATATGCTGCGGGTTCTCACGGAGGTTGCGCAGCCCGTGATCGACCACACGCAGAGCATGATCGGACAGGAGGAGTATGACGGGTTCCGTGAGGCGCTGGGAAGCTATACAGTGAAGCTGAATGCGGAGCAGCTCCAGAACGTCAGGGCGCAGTATGGCTCGCTCTCGGCGTTCCGGCGTGTGGTGCCGGGGCTTCGGATAGACCAGAAGAACGGGATGCCGCTTGACCGGGCATTCACGGAGCTGGCAGAGCTTTCTTATGGCGTGATGGATGCGGATGTGAATGCGGGCGATCAGCCGGTGGTTCTGGCGGACGCGATGGAGACGCTGCGTCCCCGGGCAGCGAATGATTACGGCGCGGACAACGAGCAGGCGGCGTATGATACGGCGCTGAAAATCGTCGAACGCTATTTTGAGGAGACAGGCCGGGAGACGGCGGACAAAAAGGCAAAGGAACGGCTCTGGAAAGCAAAGGAGAAAATGAAGCAGCGCAGCAGGAAGTATCGCGCCGATCTTCGGGCGAGGTACACGGAGCGCCTTGCCAAGTCCCGCAGGCAGATCGCGGAGAAGTACCAGGGCCGTCTGTCTGATCTCCGGGAACAGAAGAACGGGAAGTACCGGGAGGACATGGCGCGGCTTCGGGCGCAGAACAGGCAGCGGAACCAGCGGGCGGCAGAGAATCGCCGTGTCCGGCATGAGCAGGACATGATTACCAGGCGCTGGGGGGAGCTGTTTGAACGTCTGGATAATCCCACGGACAATAAGCACGTGCCGAAGGGCATCGAGCGGTTTGCCGCTGAGCTTCTGGATTCCATTGATATCAGCCGTCCGTATATCCGGGAGACAAGGGACGGGAGGTTCCGGCTCCGGTATCTTTTCACGAAAGATACGGCGGGGCATCCGGTCTATTCCACGCGCGAGTTTGGGAGCCGCGAGGAGGCTCTTGCCGCGTATCACAGGGCGATGGAGCAGGGGCTCGGCACGCAGGCACAGCGGACAATCGCGGAAAGGATGGCGCGGGTCCGGGCGATGTATGAGCAGGCGCAGAGCGGGAAAGTGGCTCCGGATATGGACGAGAATTTCCTCAATCTTCTGGATGAGGAGCTTCTGGACGATATCGACGCCCTGATGAAAGATAAAACGTCGGTCAGCATCAGTACCTTAAGCTCGGCGGATCTGCATACCGTAAGCCAGATTCTCCGGAACGTCACAAGCGCCATGAACAACTATGGGCGTATGCTGACCGATCATTCCGTACAGTATGAAGACATTGCGGAGCAGTATCACTCATATGTAAAGGTGCATCGTGAGCGCCTGCACCGGAATAAGGCGGGCGTTCTGGAATCCGGGGCGAACTTCCTTGAGCTCACGAACGCCACGCCGGACACCTATTTTCATGCGATGGGCGAGGGCGGAAAGGCGACCTATGACATTCTGCTCCGGGCGCAGTCGCAGAAGATTAAGGATGTTCGTGAAGCGGCAGAGTTCATGTACGGAGACAGGAAGAAGCGGCACGGCGCGTATGTGGACGGCGTGATGGCAGGGGTGCGCTTCTCTGAGCTTGCGAAATGGACAGGGGAAAAGGCAGAGCTGCACCGCTTCAATGGAGGCTATGGGAGCATTCAGCTCACCACGGCGCAGATCATGGGCCTCTATGAGCTCGAGAAGCGCCAGCAGGCCATGCTCCATACGCAGGGCGGCATTGTGGCGGATGATATCCGACGGCGCTTCGGCAAGGTGATTTCGCAGGATGCGCAGTTCTTCACGGCGGAGGAGATATCCTCGATTACGGGGACGCTCACAGCGGAGCAGAAGCGGATTGCGGATGCCATGCAGCAGTTCATGGCAAAGAACGCGGCGGCGTGGGGGAACGAGGCATCGGAGGCCTTGTATGGCTATGACAAGTTCGGAGAGGCGGACTATTACCCGATCAGCGTCGATAAGACGACGGTACGGCTGAGCAACAACAATGCCAATAACCGGGGGCTTATCAATGCAGTCAAGAACATGGGCATGACGAAAAAGACCGTCCCGAACGCGAACAATCCGCTTGTCGTTCGAGATATCTTTGAGGTGTTCTCGCAGCATGTTTCGGACATGGCGACCTACAACGCCTATGCCCCGGCATTGCAGGATGTGCTCGGCGTGTACAACCATAAGACCATCGAGAAAGTAGCGGATGGCGCGTTTCTGCGGCAGGTCACGGTTAAAGGCGATATTGAAAAGATATACGGAAAGAAAGGGACAGAGTATTTCGAGAAGCTGATCGGCGACCTCAATGCCAATGAGCGCTCGGAGCACGAGGAAGCACCGCTCTCCACGCTGACAAGCAAATATAAGGCGGCAGCGATTGCGGGAAATGCCCGGGTGGTCTTTCAGCAGCCTACGGCGTGGTTCCGTGCGGGCGTTGTTGAGGACTATAACAAACTGGCAAAAGGGTTCCTCCCGAACGCGGCGGCTGACCAGATGAGAGAGGAAACCTCTGCGCTTTGCTGGGCGAAATCGAACGGCAACGTCGACGGCGTAATTACGCAGTCCATGAAGCAGCAGATCACCGGTCTGGAATCGACACAGGACAGGGTTGTAAACGCGACAATGTATCTTGCCGGAAAGGCGGATGATATCACGTGGGCGAACCTTTACCGCGGCGAGTACGGCATTGTTGAGGGTGAGTTCAAAAAGGCAGGGAAAGCAACGGTTCAGGGCGGCACGTATACGCAGGAATTTGCGGATGCCGTCAATGCGCGCTTTGAGAACCTTGTAAGTAAGACGCAGGTGATCGATACCACGCTGTTCCGGTCGCAGTTTATGCGTTCGGGCGATCAGATGGATCGGTATTTCTCGGCCTTTATGGCGGAGCCGACCAAGACCTACAACATGCTTTTGCAGAAGTGGATGGATGTGCAGCATGACGGCTTAAGCAAAAAGACGGCGGCGGGTTTTGCCCGGGCGGTCTTTGTCCACACGGTGACGTCTCTCATGACGGCGGGCGCGGCAGCTATACAAGACGCGTTTAGAAACGACGATGATGAGACGAAATGGCTTGATGTATTTTTGCAGTATTGGAGATCAAATTTCCTCGACAATCTGAATCCGCTGACGATGATTCCGCGGATCAAAACGTTCTGGGATATGATCGGCAGCGCGGTGGAGGGCAACAAGTTCCAGAACAGCAACGCGCCGTTTGATATACAGGCGGTGCAGAGGATGCTCTCCTCCATGACACAGATCAAGGAATATGTTGAAAAGACAAGCAGCGGAGAAAGGGCGAAGCTGGAACCGTATGGCGTGCTGTATTCTTCCTCGCAGATCATTTCCCTTGCAACGGGGATCCCGTTTGCCAATGTCACGCGCGAGTTCCGCGCGGTGTACAACGAGATCAACGATCTGTGGGGCGGCCGGAATCTGTTCAAAACGACGTCGGAAGCCAAAAACATGTATAAGCAAATGGTTCTTAACAGCGTGGAAACCGGAGAAGACGTCGAGGAGGCTCTTGACGCCTATATTGAATACGGTGGAAAGACCAGCGGCATCAAGTCAAAGCTGTCCGAGGCATACAAGGATTCCTATGTGCAGGCGGCCATAAACGGCGATACGGAGGCGATGGAAAAAATCCGGGAGGATACGGAGAAGATTTACACCGCGATTGCCGAGGCGGACGACAAGGAGTATGACGCGGAGGAAATGTTCGGCGGTTGGATATCAGATTACATCAGCGATACGTACAAGGATGCCTATATCAAGGCGTTCGAGAGCGGCAGCAAGTCGGAGATGGAAGAAATCAGCCGGAATGTCGAGAGCCTTATGACAAAGATATCGGAGGATAAAGGCAAGACCGCGGAGAGCAAGCTCTCCGGCTGGATAAAAGATTCTCCCAAGGGGGAGGCCGCAAAGAAGGCGGTGTTTGGCGCCGTAACGCAGGGCGGCAGTTATAAGGATTACATTGAAAAGGCGGTGCGGTACGGCTACACGCACAAGGGCCTGCAGCAGTCGCTCACGGAGGAGTATAAGGCGACGTACATCAATCTTCTCCGGACAAACCGGAGTGAGGCGATGAAGATGGAGAACCGGCTTGCGGAAATGTACGCGTATCTGAGTGACAGGCAGGGGACGAACAAGAAAATGACACATGCGGAAAAGGTGCGTCATTACCGCAACGTAATTCGTGACTGGGCGAAGTGATGCAGGGGGGTGACCTATGAAGTCGCCCCTTTTTCTTTTATCGTGTAAGCGGATGCCGCAAAGAGTGCGGCAAGGGGGAAAGTATGAATATTTCTTATCAGTTCATTGTCGATCTGGCGAGGCCGCAGAAGAATAATACGCTCCTTATCATGCAGAACGACAGCAACACGCGGGAGCTGCGCTTTTTGCTGTACAGCGACGGGGACAAGGTGGATTTGTCGGAGGCGACGGCAGCGATCCTTACCGCTGTTACGCCGGAGAGTCATACGGTGGTCGGAGACTGCACCATTGTAAAGGATGAGGATGGGAAGAATACGAATGAGATTCGTTACCTGATTCCCTCTGCGATTTCCGAGACGGCAGGGAAGACGACCGCCGTTGTCACAATCATGGGGGACGGCCAGCAGATCAGTACGTTTGAGTTTTACATCAATACCAGAAACGAGCTTTACAACATGGACAGTAACCAGAGCGATGATGATTTGTCCGGGTTCCGCGATCTGCTGAACCGATCTCTTGCGGCGGTGCGGAAGATCGAGGAAATGACAGAGCAGTCCGCGCTCCCGAACCCCTATCCCATTCGCATCATGATCGGCTCAAAGCGGTATTCCTATAATGGCTCGGAGACAGTAGAGGTAACGCTGGGCGATATCGAGAATGAGATTGCGCGGGTCAGACAATCTTTTCAGGATGGATGTAGCGCGTTAGTGGAGCACGCTGCATCCTATGGCGTTACTCCCTCCACAAATGGCGTGGCGGATATCAATGCGGCATGGGATGCCATTGTGAAAAATACAAAGGTGGGGACGGCAACCGCTGCGGATGTTCTCACAGGGAAAACATTCACGAATGAGACGGAGAGTGGGCTCATCGGAGCCATGCGGGATTATGGCGCGGTAACGCTGACGCCGACCGGGAACAATACGGCGGAGAGCGGCGAGGGGCACTATACAAAGGTTGTGGCAGATGGCACGGCGGCCTACGCCGCGGGCTATGCCTCCAAGGTGCTCCATGTGGTAAAGCTCGGCGAATGTCGGGCAAATCCGCTTCCCGGCGGAGCCGGTAGCTGGTCGGGGAATAAGACCTATACCTTTGATGTTTCCGAGTACATGCAGCACGGGATTACCGCGGATAATATCGTTCTTCGCAATGTCGGTATGAGTTGGAGCAGCTATTCGGACTACGAGAAGTACAGTGCGCATGGCAGCGCTGCGCCGTCCGTGTCCTTGTCGGGGAATACGCTTACGGTGTCATGCCCGTATGCCGCGAGTCGGAGCCTTTGGTATCCGGGGCAGTCGAATGAGGGATGGCGGAGATATGAGTGGTACACCTGCTGCGACGCCTATCTTGTCTATTACGCATAGGAGGGTGACACGATGTCTTTGCTGGAGATGATTCAGTTTTTTGAGGTGCGGCGCTTTGATGATCTGCTGGGGATGGGAGGTGTCGCGGCGATCCTTATTTTATCGATGATACAGGTATCAAAGCTCCCGATGAATCCGTGGTCGTGGCTGGCAAAGCACATCGGGCGGGCGATCAACGGCGAGGTGATTCGCAAGGTGGATGTCATTGAAACAAAGGTCGCAGACCTTAAACAGGACATTGACGCGGAGCGAGACAGCCGCATTGCGGACATGGAATTAGAGCGCGCGGAGCGGGCGAGGACAAGAATTCTGCGATTCAATGATGAGATCGTCAACGGGACGCCGCATACGCGGGAATATTTTAACGATGTTCTTCGCGATATTGATACATATGAGCTTTACTGCGAGAATCATCGGAGCTACAAGAACTCCCGCGCCGTGGAGGCCGTGACAAATATCCGCAGAGTGTTCCGGAGACGTGAGGAAAAGAACGATTTTCTTGTCGGGAAAAAGGCGGTGGGGGAATGAAGCGTCATGCGATGGATATCTATGTGATCTTCTGCCTTACGGTGCTTCTGGCATACACCGTCGCGGCACTGGTGATCTTCTGCCAGACCGGCGGAGCAGAGACGGCCACGCTGACGACTTGCGTGTTCGGGAGTTTCGGCGGGGAGATTCTTGCGTGCTGTCTTATCAAGATATTCAAGTTGAAACGGGAGAGAGAACCGACGGTAAGCCCGGAGGACGGTATTGACATAATTGATTTGGATGAGGAGGTAAAGGGATGAATGAAATTCTTTTTGAGGCGTTGAAGCTGGTCATGATGGTCTGCGGGCTGGTGATCGTGCGGTATCTGATCCCGTGGATGAAGTCCCGGATCGGCGCGGAGAATCTGACGCAGGCAGGGGCTTATGTCCGGATGGCGGTGTATGCGATTCAGCAGACGATGTGGAGCGACAGCGGGGAAAAGAGAAAAGACGCCGTTATTCAGCTGGTATCCAAGTGGTGCGCCGAGCATAGAATTACTATTACGATGGAACAGATCGATACACTGATCGAGGCGGCGGTAAAGCAGATGAAGATGGAAGAGGGTCGTGCCGATGAACATAAGTGATGCAGGTCTTGCGCTCATCAAGCGCTTTGAGGGGTGCCGCCTGCGTGCTTATAAGGCGGTGCCGGCGGAAAAATATTACACCATCGGCTACGGGCATTACGGGCCGGATGTGTCTGCCGGAATGGTCATAACGCAGGCGCAGGCGGATGCGTATCTCCGGCAGGATATTGCACGGTTTGAGGCCGCCGTAGGTGCACTGGAGAGAACATGGACACAGGGGCAGAATGACGCCCTCGTGAGTTTTGCATACAACTGCGGGGCAGGGAGCCTTAAAGCGCTTTGCAACGGGCGGGACGCGGCGACAATCGCGTCGAAAATGCTCCTCTATAACAAGGCCGGCGGAAAGGTGCTTGCCGGGCTTGTGCGGCGCAGAAAGGCAGAGCAGGAGCTTTTCCTCGGGGGCGGGCTGCCTACCGCAGAACCGGCGGCGTCTCCATTGGGAAGAAAGACCGTGAATGTGAAGACGGTGCTGAATGTTCGGAGCGGGCCGGGAGCGAACAATGCGGTAATCGGTTCTCTTCCGCCCGGAGCTTCCGTGAATGTGAACCGCACGGAGAACGGATTCTCTCATTTTGAGGGGTGGGTGGCGAGCGAATACCTCAAATAGAAATCATTTCACAGTCTTGCGACACGAAATGCAACACGAATCTGAAAAAAGCGCATAGAATCGCTGGATTTATGGAGCATAGACGGGTTCGAGTCCCACTATCCGCAGTCGCTTATATAATGGCGGTCTTTCGGAATTCTCCTGAGCGGCTGCCTTTTTGTTTTCTGATTCTCTGCTGGTGTATATGGAGCGGCATCCTATGACCGAATGAAAGAGAAGATTGATGGACTGACCGGGCGCTTTGCTGCAATCCTCGTTATTGTCATAAGCCACTTTAACTTTTTCAGTGGGATTCGCGGTGGTGAAATCTATATGCAGTATCTTAACAATGCGGTGCCGGGAGTGGATTATTTCTTTATTCTCTCCGGCTTTGGGATGATGCGGAGCTATCTGCGGGATGGCAGACGTGTAGAAATGGCACGCAAAATTGGGGGGGGGGAGTACAGTACGCTACACGCTTGAGCATGGTGAAACGCTTGCCGGCGCGGCGGTTCATATGCTGCTATGGGCAGTCAGTGCGGTGTCGATGCTGCAGTTCGTGACGGCCGTGTCTGAATTTTCTACTTCTTTTAATTCCGTCGCGTGGTTTCTTTCGTCTCTGTTCGTCATTTATATGTTCAGTCCGTTTCTGCTTCGCCTCTTGAAAAGAATGCTTTCGACGAAAAGAAGAATCATGGCGGCGCTGTTTGCTCTGCCTGTCGCAGCATCTGGCTCCGGATGGCTCTTTCACCGGATTGAGATGCGAACATTTTTTGATGAACTCAGTTATGTTTCTCCGTACTGGCGGGTTTTCTACGTTGTTTTCGGTATGGTTCTCGCACTGCTGGCTGCAGAGGACAGGGGCTTTCGCATGGGAGCTGTGGCTTTTTCAGAGGAAAAGCATCGTTCGGCTCGGGGAACTGTCCATGTATGTATTCCTGATCCATTATCCGATCGTTCTGTATCTGACGTGGTATCGGGGAATGGCGGGGCTCTGCGGGGCGCTGTCTGCGGCCGCATTGATTCTCGGCGTTACGTATGCAGTATCGTATGGATTGTGGAAAGTGAGGAGATGAAAGCCGGCATTTCATGGCCGGTACAAGATCAGCATTTCCGCTTAAAAGAATACGTGTATACAAGTATCTCAAGACACCCGAACACTTCATCTGCTTTCAAAAATTTTGAAATCATCATAGAAATGGCTTGTATACGGCATTTCATGGTGATATTATTTTTTCCGTAGATGAAAGTGCCCATGTGTCGCGTTACTGTGTGAAAGCGAAGAGGCGGAGAAATGTGTCGATATAGCATACCGGTATACAATCTCAGCCGAAATCAAAGGAGGTAGCAGATGTCTTATGTAGATGAAGTGCTGGAGAGAGTCATTGCGCAGAATCCCGCGCAGCCCGAGTTTCATCAGGCGGCCAAGGAGGTTCTGGAGTCCCTGCGTCCCGTCATCGAGGCAAATGAGGCGGAATACAGGAGAGATGCGCTTCTGGAGCGTCTGACGACGCCGGAGCGGCAGCTTCTGTTCCGGGTGCCATGGGTGGACGACAAGGGACAGGTGCATGTGAACAACGGCTACCGCGTGCAGTTCAACAGCGCAATCGGCCCCTACAAGGGCGGGCTTCGCTTCCATCCCTCCGTCAATCTGTCCATTATCAAATTCCTCGGCTTCGAGCAGGTCTTCAAGAACAGTCTGACCGGTCTTCCGATCGGTGGAGGCAAGGGCGGCGCGGATTTTGATCCCAAGGGCAGGAGCGACCGCGAGGTGATGGCGTTCTGCCAGAGCTTCATGCAGGAGCTGTACCGCCATATCGGCGCCGATACCGACGTCCCGGCGGGCGATATCGGAGTCGGCGGACGTGAGATCGGTTATCTTTACGGGACGTACAAGCGGATCACGGGACTTTATGAGGGCGTTCTGACCGGCAAGGGGCTGACCTACGGCGGATCGCTTGCCAGAACGCAGGCTACGGGCTATGGTCTGGTCTATTTTGCAGAAGAGATGCTGCGGGCGAACGGAACCTCTCTGAAAGACAAAACCGTTGCGGTGTCCGGTGCCGGCAACGTCGCAATCTATGCGATTGAAAAGGCGCAGCAGCTCGGTGCGAAGCCGGTGACCTGCACGGATTCAAACGGCTGGATCTACGATCCGGACGGAATCGATGTTGCGCTTCTGAAAGAGGTCAAGGAGGTGAAGAGAGCCCGCCTTACCGAGTATGCGGCGCAGAAGCCGGGCGCGGTCTATCACGAGGGCAAGGGCGTCTGGACGACAAAGTGCGATGTGGCGATGCCCTGCGCGACACAGAATGAGCTGAATCTTGATGACGCGAAAGCGCTTAAGGCAAACGGCTGCATGGCGGTTTGCGAGGGGGCCAATATGCCCACGACGCTCGAGGCGACGCAGTACATTCAGGCAAACGGCATGCTGTTCTCTCCCGGCAAGGCGTCGAACGCGGGCGGCGTCGCGACCTCCGCGCTGGAAATGAGCCAGAATTCCGAACGGCTGAGCTGGACCTTTGAGGAGGTCGATGTAAAGCTCCAGAGCATTATGGCCAATATTTTCCGCAGTGCGGACGCGGCGGCAAAGAAGTACGGCATGGACGGCAATTATGTGGCGGGCGCGAACATCGCCGGCTTCCTGAAAGTAGCGGAGGCTATGAAAGCTCAGGGGATCGTGTAAAAAACGGCGCGCTCCTGATATTGATATCGCAGACAGACATCATGCGGCAGGCGTGAGAGCCGAAGCTGCCGCATCAGAAAAGGGGCCGCTGCTTCAGAGAGTCACATCTCTGAGGCGGCGGCTTCTTGTATTTTACTGCGCGGTCATAGAGCTGCCCTACTTCTTGATTTGAATTGCTTTCTTTTCTGCTTTTTTCCGATTTTCCGCGTTTTCTGCTGAATTATCCTTTTCATGCGGTAGGGAAGCGGGGAGAATGGTACAATGCTCTTGTATATAAAGGAGGATTTCGGATGAAGCAGAGGAGTCTTAGCACAGATCGGGAGCCGGGCGCATGGATTGAGGCCTTTCCCATAGGGAACGGTTTCATGGGGGCATGGTGTTCGGTGGCGCGAAAAAGGATCGGCTTGCGCTGAACCTCGATACGCTCTGGTCGGGGAGCGGGCTTCACAAGGACAATAGCGAAAAGAAAGCGGCGCTGAGGCAGGGGACCAATGTGCTGATTGGAAATGCTCTGGCGGGAGCACTTTGATGGCGGGGTTACATGATCGGAGGAATATCTTTTTGAGGAGACACAGAGGCGGAAGGGCAGGGCTGTTCGCGGCGGCGGGCATGCTCTGCGTTTTGCTGACTGGAGGACGGCTGCTTGCGGGACAGAGCGTCGGGCGGGCGCTTTACGGCGCGGCAGAGGCGGAGCAGGCGGCGGAAGAAGCGGGAGAAGCTCCGGAAATGACCGCAGGCGGCATCGTATTTGATGCGAACGGCGGGCGGGGAACCATGGAGCCGATTGAGGCCGGAGACGGGCCCGTTCCGCTCCCTCCCTGTCAGTATACAAGGTACGGCTACGTATTTCGCGGATGGGCCGAGGATCCGTCCGCAGCGGTCTGTGAGTATGTGGATCAGGCGGAGGCGGATGTCTCCCGGGGGATGAAGCTCTACGCGCTGTGGGAGCCGCAGCTCTATATCATTCATTATGACAGGAACGGCAGGGCATCGGGAGAAATGCCGGATATGTATGCGATTTACGACCGGAAGACCCGGCTCGACGCGCTGCATTTCGGCCGGGCCAATTCGCGCTTTTCTTTCTGGATGGATAATGCGGGACGCCGCTACCGGGACGGGGACACCGTGCTGAATCTCCACTCGGGCAACACCTATTCCTACCGGGTGATGACGGTCGACGCGGGAAAGCCCGAGGGCGAGAAGCAGCGCTTCCGGAGCACGCAGGGCTCGGTGGTATTTGAGCGGGACGGGAAAAAGTATCTCGTGACGGCCGCCGTGCTCAATGACGCCGATTACTATCAGGGAAATCTGGAGCACTACGAGACGGTTCTCACGGAATATGATCTGGAAACGGGAGAGGTGGTGAAGCAGGCCAGAAATCTGGCGTTTGACCACGGAAACGGGATAGCCTGCCGGCCGTCCAACGGACACATTTACATTGCGGAGGGCGGGACGCTGGACGGATATCCGGGCGGCGTCATGGAGGTCGATGAAAACCTGAAGCTGGTGAAGGAATGGAACTTTCCCCTGCTCACGAATATCTGGGCGATCGCGTACAGCGAGCCGTATTTTTATGTCATCGGGCGCAACAAGGACAGCCGGAATTCGTTCTGCGTGCTCAATGAAGACATGCAAACGCTTTCCATCACGCCGGTGGACGCGTATTACGCCGATAATTTCAGTTCGCAGGGCATCGCAGCGGACGATTCATTCATTTACGCGGTCAGCGCGGGCTTCAAGGCCTATGAGTGGAAGAGCAAGCAGAGGATCAATGTCTTCACGCATGAGGGGGAATACGTGGGTGTCTGGTCCCTCGACATTCCCCATGAGGCCGAGGATATCACGGTGATCGGGGACTACGCCTACATCACGACAAACGAGGGCTCCCGGTCGTCGCTGTACCGGACAAGGATGCCGGTGGTGAATCTGCGAGCGATCTGGGAGCCCTATCGGTAGACGAAAGGGTAAAAAATTTACAGGAGATCAATGCCGTGCTCCTCGGCTCTCTCGGCGACATCCTTTGGCCAGAGAGAGCACTGTACCTCTCCGATATGCGCCTTGCGGAGGAAGAACATGCAGATGCGGGACTGGCCGATGCCGCCCCCGATGCTGTACGGGAGCTCGCCGCTCAGAATGGCTTTCTGGAACGGGAGCTCTGCGCGCTCCTCGCAGCCGGCCTTTTTCAGCTGGTAGGCGAGGGAGGCCTCGTCGACGCGGATCCCCATGGAGGAGAGCTCGAGCGCGATATCCAGCACCGGATAGTAGACAAGAATGTCGGCGTTCAGCGACCAGTCGTCATAGTCGGGCGCGCGGCCGTCGTGGGGCTTCCCGTCCGCGAGATCGTCGCCGATCTTCATGATGCAGACTGCGCCCTTGGCTTTTGTGATGTAGTATTCCCGCTCCTTGGGCGTGTTGTCAGGGAACATCTCCGCGAGCTCCTCTGCTGTCACAAAGAAGATATCCTTTGGAAGAAGCTCCTCGATGTAGTCATAGCAGATAGACATGTATTTTTCGGTCTTGCGCAGCACGGCGTAGATATCCCGGACTGTGCTTTTCAGCGTATCAAGGGTGCGCTCGTCGCGGTCGATGATCTTTTCCCAGTCCCACTGGTCGACATAGATCGAGTGGATGTTGTCGGTGATCTCGTCCCGCCGGATGGCGCTCATATCGGTGTAGAGCCCCTCACCGCGGTGAAAGCCGTAGCGCTTCAGCGCATAGCGCTTCCACTTGGCCAGCGACTGCACGACCTCGGCGGTCTGATTTTCCTGATCGCGGATATCAAAGGACACGGGGCGCTCGACGCCGTTCAGATTGTCGTTGAGCCCGGTCTCGGGAGCGACGAACAAAGGGGCCGAGACGCGCAGGAGATTCAGGCGCTCGGAGAGGAGATCCTGAAAGCAGTCCTTGACCGTTTTGATGGCGACCTGGGTTTCATGCTGATCCAGAGCGGATGTATAGCCTCTGGGAATGATGAGAGTTTCCATAAATAACCTCGTGCTGCGGCTGCTTAGTGGGTGTCATGCGGGAGCCTCGCAGCGCGGCTCCCAGGAAACAACATAAGCTATTTTGTCCCTTTCTTTGCATAAAAGCAAGTGAAAACTGACGGAAACCGGCCCTGTTTTGTACCGGAATTTGTACTTTACAAAAACGGAGAACATACTATAATAAACGCCATCAGGGGAGAGAAACGAATTTCTGTATCCTAGTTTCCGCGAAAGGAGGCGGAGCAGCATGACCAATCACAAAATGATCCGGTTGAATTTTGAAACGGCAGAGGAGTTCGTCCGCACGGCAGCAAACTGCGATTTTGATATTGATGTGGCGAACAGCAGCAGGCAGTCTTATATCGTCGATGCAAAATCTCTTCTCGGCGTTCTGGGACTGGATATGAGATCCCCTCTCAAGGTATCCTATAACGGCTATAATGAAGAATTTGAAAAATTTCTGAAGAGCAATGCAGCGGTAGCCTGAGCATCGGGCGAGAGCGCCGAACCGGGCGCTGCGCTTGGAATTCCGGGAGAGAAGATCACCAGAAGACAACAGAAACAGGGCAATATCTGCGGCGTGTCGCTTTCGCGGCGCGCCGCTTTGCTGTGATATAATAAGACTGCAGGCTGATTGCGGGCGGCCGCTTATGGCCGCTTCGCGGTGCCGATAGTGCAGAAAGGGGTATACTATGTGCGAGGTATTTCCGGAGATTAAGAAAAAGCTTGGGTTTGGCTGCATGCGTCTGCCGATGAACGGGGAAAAGGTCGAGATGAAGCAGTTTTGCGAGATGGTGGACCGCTTTCTCGAGGAGGGCTTCAACTATTTCGATACGGCGCACGGCTATCTGAACGGGGAGTCGGAGGTGGCGCTCCGCGAGGGACTGACGAGCCGCTATCCGAGGGAGCGGTATCTGCTCACCAATAAGCTGACGGGGGTCTATTTCGATAAGGAAGAGGAGATCCGCCCGTTTTTTGAGAACCAGCTCAAATGGTGCGGCGTCGATTACTTTGATTTTTATTTGATGCACGCACAGAATGCAAAGGAGTTTGTAAAATTCAAGCGCTGCCGGG
This sequence comes from Lachnoclostridium sp. Marseille-P6806, assembly GCF_900625025.1. Classification (GTDB taxonomy): domain Bacteria; phylum Bacillota; class Clostridia; order Lachnospirales; family Lachnospiraceae; genus CAG-791. The sequence goes on along the minus strand of NZ_LR130576.1, from coordinate 272,051 downwards.
CGTATGAGACGGCATTTGACCTGAAAGCGGAGGGAAAGGTCCGCCATGTCGGCCTCTCGTTCCACGACAAGGCGGCGGTTCTTGATCAGATTCTCACCGAATATCCGCAGGTCGAGTTCGTACAGATTCAGTTCAACTATCTCGACTATGATGACGAATCGGTGGAGAGCCGCAAGGTCTACGACGTGGCGAGAAAGCACGGGAAGCCGGTGCTCGTCATGGAGCCGGTCAAGGGCGGAAGTCTCGTGAAGCTTCCCGAGGAGGGACAGAAGATCTTTGACGAGCTGAACCGTTCCGAGGGGACGAAGATGTCGAACGCCAGCTACGCGATCCGCTTTGCCGCGGGCTTCGGGGGCATACGCGTCGTTCTCTCGGGCATGAGCACGCCGGAGCAGATGGAGGACAACATCTCCTATATGAAAGACTTCCGGCCGTTGAATGAGCGTGAGCTCGCGGCGGTGCGGCGTGTGACCGGCGTATTCAAGGGGCTTGACATGATTCCCTGCACGGCCTGCCACTACTGCGTGGAAGAAAATCACTGCCCGAAAGATATTCTGATTCCGGATATCTTTGCCTGCATGAATTCCAAAAATGTATTCCATGACTGGAACACGAATTTCTATTATAATAATGTACTGACGGCGGGACACGGCGCGGCCGGCGACTGCATTCAGTGCGGCGGCTGCGAGAGAGTCTGCCCGCAGCAGCTTCCGATCCGCGCTCTTCTTAAGGATGTCGCGGCGCAGTTCGGAAAGTAAGTGATGCTGTTTTCGCATCCCCTGCGGAGCGGCTGCGCGGATTTTGCGGCGCGTGCTTTACAGGGGGCGCTTCGGCATGGAGTATTTAATGAAAGCATTCAGTATGGAAGAGGAGAATGAGGCGCGGAACGGCCGAAATCAGAAGCCCGGAGTCCGGGAGCTTGCATGGGAGGCCGTCCGCACCGAGCATCTGGTAAAGGACGCGTGGATCGATTTCCGGAGGGTGGCCTATCGTCTGCCGGACGGAACGGTCTGTGAGCCCTTTTATAATTACAGCCGCCGGAGCTACGTGGTGATTGTCGCCTCGGATGAGGCGGGCCGTTTTCTGTGCGTCCGTCAGTTTCGTCAGGGCATCGGGCGGGTGACGACCGAGTTTCCCGCCGGCGGGATCGAGACGGGGAGCGGAACGGAATACGGCGCGTCAGCCGGTGCGGAGGACGCGCTCGCGGCGGCAAAGAGAGAGCTGCGGGAGGAGACGGGATATACCTCCGGGGAATGGGAGCATCTCCTCACGATTCCGTCAGACGCGACGATCGCGGACAATTATGCGCATGTGTTCCGGGCGCGGAACTGCCGGAGGAGCAGCGAGCGCTCGCTGGACGAGACGGAGTTTCTGCAGATGGAGCTCCATTCCGCGCAGGAGCTTGAGACGCTGATCCGGGAGGGAGATTTCCCGCAGGCGGTGCATGTTATGGCGTGGCTTCTTGCGCAGCGCCGGGAGACGGGTGGAAGCGTATGAGGCTGGTATTCTTCGACGTGGACGGGACGCTCAGCATACCGCAGTACGAGGCGCCGGACGGGAGAATAGTCATCGGCTTTCCGGACGAGGACTGGCTGCGCTACTGCAAAACGCACGGTGCGGCGTCCTATGAGCACTGCCGGATCGTCCCGTGTACGCTCCGTTATGCCCGTGAGCAGGCGGCGCGGGGGGCGCGGCTCTTTGTTCTTTCGACCGTGATGTCCGCGGAGGAGGCGGAGGCCAAGACCGAATTTATACGCCGGTGCTGCCCGTCGCTCTTTGCGGACTGCATCTATGTGCGGGAGGATGCACAGAAAATTCATGAAATTTGCCGGGCGGCGGAGCAGCTTGGCGCAGCTCTCCCGGACTGTGCGCTGGTGGAGGACAGCTACGCGAATCTCCTCCGGGCCGCCGCGGCGGGCATCGAGCCCGTGCATCTGTCGATGCTGGCGGAGCGCTGCGGGCCGGACGGCCCCTGCGGAATGCAGGCGGCCCCGGCGGAATGTAACATAAAGGATCAATGAGAGCCGCTGTGCGAGGACGCCCCTGTCCCGCCGGCGGCTTTGGCGTCTGCCGGGGAGAAGTGCGGCGGCCGGATGCCCGGGAGGCGGCCCGGGGCGTGGTCTGAGGCGGGGGAACGCGGCTCCGGGCGGGACTTACGTTTGGGCCGCTTCTGCGTTATAGTATTTTAGAAAGAGCGAACACGGAGAGCGGCAGCCTCTGATCGCGGCAGAGACAAAGCGGAACACGGCAGGGGGAGCGCCGATGGAGGAAAGGAAGAGAAGCATACGTCCGCAGACGGTGGAGAAGAAAGCGGCGACACGGAACGGTGTCAGCCGTCTGGCTTTTGCTCTGCTGTCGATGCTGCTGGAATCTCTGCTTCTGGCGGCGCTTCTCACCGGACTCAACCGCTATGCGGAATGGGTCAATATCATCACGCGCGTCGTCGGTCTGATACTGGGACTGGTGATCTACGGACAGCACAAGACCTCCTCCATGAAGATGCCGTGGATCATACTGATGCTTCTTTTCCCGGTCTTCGGCGTCGCCATGTACCTCATGGTCGGTCTGAACGTCCATACCCGGCGGATGAGGGAACGGTATGAAAAAATCGACGGCATCCTGCTTCCTCTCCTGCCGGAGAATAAGGAGGAGCTGGAGGAGCTGACGCGCCGCGACGGCTCCGCAGGGAACATCGCTTCCTATATTGCCGCCTATGCGAAGTATCCGGTTTACCGGAACACGGATGTGACCTACTTTGATCAGGCGGTCAAGGGACTGGAGGCGCAGCTTGCGGCGATGGCGCAGGCTGAGCGCTTCATTTTCATCGAATATCATGCCATCGAGGATAAAGATGTCTGGCAGCGTATTCAGGAGGTGCTGGTGGAGAGGGTGTGCGCGGGGGTGGAGGTGCGCGTATTCTATGATGATCTGGGGAGCATCGGCTTCATCACCACGGATTTTATCCGCAGGCTGGAAGCACTCGGGATCCGCTGCCGGGTGTTCAACCCGTTTGCGCCGGGGCTCAATCTTTTTCTGAATAACCGGGATCACCGCAAGCTCACCATTGTCGACGGGCGTGTGGGCTTTACCGGGGGCTACAATCTGGCCAACGAGTATTTCAATATCACGAAGCCCTACGGTGAGTGGAAGGACACAGGAATCATGATCTCCGGAGAGGCGGTGCGGAGCATGACCGTGACGTTTCTCGAGATGTGGAACGCGGTCAAACGCTCCGATGTGGACGACACGGATTTCGGCCGCTATCTGCCGGATATCCGCTATGAGGCGAAAGAACCGGAGGGCTTTGCCGCACCCTACGCCGATAATCCGATGGACGACCTGCACGTAGGCGAGGATGTGTACATCAGCATGGCCGACAAGGCGGAGAAATACTGCTATTTCAGCACGCCGTATCTCATCATCACCGATGAAATGATGCATGCGCTCGGGCTGGCCGCCATGCGGGGCGTCGATGTGCGCATCATCACGCCGGGCATTCCGGACAAGAAAATGGTCTACGGAGTGACCCGCTCGTTTTACAACGGACTGGTGCGCAGAGGCGTGCGGATCTACGAATGGACGCCGGGCTTCTTTCATGCGAAGATGAGCATTGCGGACGACAGGATGGCGACCTGCGGGACGATCAATCTCGATTACCGCAGCCTGTATCATCATTTTGAGAACGGCTGCTTTTTCTGTCACTGCGAGGCGGTGCACGCCATGAAAGCGGATTTTGATGCGAGCTTTGCGGAGTGCCGGGAGGTGACGGAATTTTATCGCACCGGGCGGTCAGGCCTGCGGCGGCTGTGGCAGCTGTTTTTGCGCCTTTTTGCAGAGCTGATGTGACGAAACAGGCATCGAATGTCCGGAGGCCGGATGTTTTTGGCGCCTTGACCGTGGAGGATTCAGGAGAGGAAAGGAAAATCACAGTACATGGATAAAAAAGCGATTGCGGAGGTCAGGAAGCTCCTGACAAGAGAGCGCTGCCGGATCGACAGCATAGCGGGCTGCTTTGTGGATGAGGACGGACAGATCATCGCGGAGCTGAATGAGACGTGGCGCGCCATGCAGGAGGAAGAGACGGCGAAATATCTCGAGCTTTTCCGCAGAACGCTGACCGGAAGAACGGGGAGAAATCTTTTTGAGATGGAATTTCCTCTCGCAGAGGAGGCGGACGGAGGAAAACAGGCGCAGCTCTATGCGCTGCTGCGCTCGGAGCTGGCAGATCCGGAGAGGGTCCGCGATTTCTGCCGGCGCATTATGGGAAGCATACAGGGAATCGGCAGGTATCTGATCGTTCTGGCGTTCGGAAGCTATGATATTCCGGCGAAAACAAGCGACGGACAGGAGCTGGAGGACGCCTCGGACTATGTCTATCAGTTCATGGTCTGCGATATCTGCCCGGTGACGGAGATCCGCGAGGGGCTCTGCTTTGACGCGCAGCAGCTGCGGTTTGTGAACAAGCGCAGCGATCTGGGCGTGCAGATGCCGGCGGTCGGCTTCGTGTACCCGGCGTTTACGGATCGTATCCCGGATATTCATTCGCTGATGTACTATGCGCGGAAAGAGGAGGAGCGTCATCCGGAGCTGATCGACGAGCTGATCGGGACAGAGACGGAGCTTCCGGCGACGGAGACCGAGGAGAAAGAGCTCTTTACGGGTCTTGTGGAAAAGGCGCTGGGGCGCGGCTGTGATTTCGACAGTGTGAAAGCGCTGACGGAGGCGGCGATCGAGACGGTGAAGCAGCAGGCGGACGCCCCGGAGCCGGCGGAACTGGGGCGCACGGAGATCCGCCGTATTCTCCGCGAGAGCGGCTCGGAAAATACGCGGGAGGAGAGCTTCGAGGAGGCGTTCGACGCGGTATGGGGAGAGACGGTCGGAGAGGGGAAGGGCTTCAAGGCAGAGAGCATTGCGCCGAAGACGACGATGGAGATTCGCTCACCCAGCATAAGGATTTCCGTCAAGTCCGATATGTCTTCGATGATCACGACCCGCATTCTCGACGGCAGGGAGTTTCTTCTGATCCCGCTGCAGGATGACGTGGAGCTGAACGGTGTCCGCATTCTCTCGAAGCGGATATCCGATGAGACGGACTGAGCGGACAGACGGAGTGAAGACAGGAGTTCGCTATGGATTATGGCGGGTAAAGCCCGTATAATTATTGGGAAAGCATTGCGAATGCAGCAGAGGACGTGTTTTCCGGGATTGCAGGGAAGTAGGAGAACGACAGAATGGGAAGCTTTAACGATCTGGAGCTGAATCACGGTATGACCCGCAGGGAGATTGCGGAGCGTCTGGATGAGTGCATGCGTGCGGCGGACCGTCTGGCAAAATCGGGCAGCTACGGTGAGGCGTCTGAGGGGCGCAGACAGATCGGCAGCATCAACCGGCTGCTGAATCTGACGGATCTGATTCCGGAGGATGAAGCGCAGGCGGGACTCCTGCTCGATACGATGAGCAGCGTTCAGGAGAGTGGGGAGGAAAATCTTGCGGCCTATACGGCCTGCGTTCTCCGCGCGGCGCAGCAGAATGATTCCAATGATCTCTTTGCGGTGACGGATGTACTGCTCCGCCTCGGGGAAAACGATCTGGCGGATGCGTGGAACCTCCGCGCGGGAGAGCGCGGCAACCGGGTGTTCTATGAAAGCTGCGGCATCATTACGCAGGCCGGGGGCGATCCTGCCGCGGCGGCGGGCTGGTTTGAAAAGGCAAAGGCGGCCGGCCTGATTCATCCGGCCAGCCTGTACAGCTATGCGGATGTGCTGGAGGCTCTGGGCAAAAATGCAGAAGCGGAGGCGCTGCGCGATGAGATCGCAGCGCCGGAGCAGCGGCAGGCCAGAAAAGAGGCGATGCAGCGCGAGGTGGAGCAGGCCGTCAGTGCGGAAAAGGCGCTGACAGCCGAGGAGCTTGTCGCGGCCGCGGAGCAGAACACCTTGGGAAACATGATGGAGAATGCAGAGAAACCGGGTTTGACAGCAGAAAAGGAAGCGGCAGAGCCTGCTCGGGAGGAAATGCCTGCTTCCGGGACAGAGCCTGCGGCAGAGTCGGAACCGGAAAAAGCGGATTCGAGAAAAGCGGAGCAGAATAAAACAGAGCCGGAAGCGGTGGAATTGGGCAGCGCGGAGCCGGAGTTCTCTGCCTCTGCCGCAGAGAACTCATCGGAAAATACGGAGGAGCCGGAAGCATCGGAACCTGCGGTGAAAAACAGCGCGGGAGAGGCCGCGGCAGAACAGGCAGAGAATAATGAACCGGCGGAATCGGCGGCGCCGGAGACGGATACAGCCGAGGAGTCCGGAAACGCGGAGATCGGCACGATCACGGAGGAAATCACGCAGCAGCTCAGCGAGGACGTCAGCCGCGTCATCGAGGAGGAACCGGAGGTCAATGTCGCACATTCCCGCCGCCGGCACATCCGGCGTGACCTGATCATTCTTGGAGGAGCGATTGTGGTGATCGGCGGCCTGTGTGTCGCCTATCAGGAGCTGGACCGCGCAGGAAGTCCGCTTCTTCATGAAATTCGGAAGCTCTGGAGCGCCGGAAGCGGGGAGCAGGCGCAGTCTGCTTCTTCGCAGACGGTAAACGAGAAAGCGGAAGAGATTCTGGGCGAAGCGGCGGAGGCTGCGGCCGAGGCAGCAGAAAGCTCCGCTTCCCTTACGCCTGCGGAGCAGGCGCAGCAGGCCAGCTCCGAGTCAGCGGCGGCGGTAAAAGCGGCGGCAGAGGCGGCAGATGCCGAGGCGGAGCGGAGAGCGCGCGAGGCGCTGAATTACCGTATTGTCACAGAGGGTTTTGAGCCCGGAGATTGGGAGACGGTAATGCCGGTCGATATCCGCGCTTCCTCGGAGCTGACCGGGGCGCGCACCGGCGAGCGTTACACGGCGGAGTCGATGATCGACGGGGATATCAGCACCTCATGGCAGGAGGGAGAACCGGATGCCGGCCTCGGAACGACGATCGACGCGGCGTTCGGCGGCGGGCATGAGATCAGCGCCATTGCTTTCTGGGGCGGAAGCATGCAGTCCCGGAAGAAATATTATAATAACAACCGGCCCCATATGCTTCATATGACGGTTCGTTCCGGCGGTGAGATGGCGGAAAAGGATATTGAGCTTGAGGATGCCGGAGACGTGCAGTATATCGTGTTTGACACAGCCGTGAGCATGGATTCCGTCACGCTGCGCATCGACAGCGTCTACGCAGGTGACCGCTATGACGATACGGTGATTTCGGAGATCAGCTTTTATGAGTGAGGCTTTGACAGGCGCAATCGATCCGCATGAGCTGTTCGGCTTTTCCCATTATGAATACGGGGAGGCGTATTTCGGAAGTGCGGGGAACGTCCGCTTCCGTCTGGCGAGAGAGCCGCTGGAAAATGTGCATTACATCCCGCCCGACAAGCGGGGCGAGGGCTGTTTTCTGGCGACGGTGTGGCCGGAGCCGTACGGCTATGCAGCAACCGATGAGGCGGCAAAGAAAAGTGAAAAATTTGAATTTTCAGAGAAAGGGCTGGAGGCGGCGGTGCGCTGGCTGAATGAACAGGTGTAAGAGACGTTGAATCAACTGACGAGAGCGTTATCAAAACGGGAAAAAATCATTGTTCTGGTGGTTATGGCGGTTATTCTGGTGCTGTTTGGACTGACGCGGCCGCTGTGGTCTTCGGAATATCGCGGCTCGCAGCCTGCGGAAGCCGCTGCGTCCCCCGGTGCGGAGACGACGGAGGATGCACCGTGAGGCTGTTGATTATAAGGCATGCAGATCCGGATTACTCGATTGATTCCCTCACGGAAACCGGCTGGCGGGAGGCGGAGCTACTCGCAGAGCGGCTGTCAAAGGAAGAAATTTCCCGGTTTTATGTTTCCCCGCTGGGGAGGGCCCGCGATACGGCCTCGTGCACGCTGCGGAAAACGGGACGCGAGGCTGCTGTGCTGAACTGGCTGCAGGAGTTCCCGCCGCGAATACTGCGGCCGGATGTGACGGACGGGAGCCGGAGGATTGCGTGGGACTGGCTGCCGCAGGACTGGACGGCGCGGCCCATGTTTTATGACGCGGAGCGCTGGTGCGAAGATCCGATTATGCGCGAGGGAAGAGTCGGCGAGGCATACCGTGAGGTCTGCATCGGTTTTGACGCGCTGCTCGCGGAGCATGGCTATATAAGAGATGGAAAATACTACCGTGCGGAGCGGCCGAATCATGATACGATCGTGCTGTTCTGCCATTTCGGGCTGGAGGGTGTCCTGCTCAGCCATCTTGCAAATGTTTCTCCGATGATATTCTGGCACAGCTTTTGTGCGGCGCCCTCCTCAGTCACGACCGTGTATACGGAGGAGCGGCGTCAGGGGACGGCCAGCTTTCGGATCAGTGCCTTTGCCGATATTTCGCATCTGTACGCAGCGGGAGAGAAACCCTCCTTTGCCGCCCGTTTCCGCGAGTGCTGGACGGACGAGTGCCGCGAGGACTGAGGCGCTGCGCTGCCGTTTGCCGCGCGTTCAGACCCACCCGCCGTCCATGGCGATGATTTGCCCGGTGATGTAGGACGGCATCTGCGAGAGGTGCAGAATGGCCTCGGCGACCTCCTCGGGGGAGGCGAAGCGGCCGGCCGGAATTTCTGCGCACAGAGCTCTTTTCTCGTCTTCGTCAAAGCAGTCGTTCATTCTCGTATCAATGCAGCCGCAGGCGATGGCGTTGACGGGGATTCCGCTGGGAGCAAGCTCCTTTGCAAGGGCCCGCGTGAAGCTGTTCACACCGCCCTTGGAGGCGGAATAGCAGACCTCTCCCGCGGCGCCGGCTGTCCCCCAGACAGACGAGACGTTGATGATGCGTCCCGGGCATTCTCCGGGAGCAAGCCGTTCGCGATTCAGAAGAAACTGAGGAATTACCTGCTTTGCCGTATAGAACATGGAGCTCAGATTGACGGCGATCACCCGGTTCCATTCCTCGGGGGTCATATCCTGTAAGAGACCGACATGGGAGATGCCGGCATTATTGATGAGAATGTCGGTGTGGGGCGACTTTTCTGCAAAGTAGCGCTCGACGGCAGCGGCGTCGCTGACATCCAAGAGGTCGGCGGCAGCAGGAATCTCGTATTGCTCTGAGAGAGAACGGGCGAGGTCCTCGAGCTCGGCAAGGGAGCGGCGGCAGATCAGCTGCAGACGACAGTGCTCCGCGGCGAACCGGCGGGCAGCAGCGTGCCCGATTCCGTGCCCCGCACCGGTGATGACGACAGTTTTCATATCAGGAAATCCTTTCTATATAATTCATCTCAATCAAAACCCATCACCCAAAAGTCTACCAGAAAATCTGTCGGGTGCAATCCGGTTGACAGTGTCTGTGCCGAATGATATAGTTTGTTTTGTAATATTTCTGTAATAATCTAGGGGAATATTACGTGCCGCGTTACGGAAATGTTTCATAACTTATTTCTGTATCGCGTATTGTGAAACAATACAGAATGATCTATCGGAGGAAATTCTGATTCATGCACAGATACAGACTGGAGGCAGGTGTTCTGTTCCTGTCGGCGGCGGCCGCCGTTCTTATCGGAACCAGTACGGTTCATGCAGGGAGTCTCTCCTCAAAGCTTCCGAGCGCCGGAGTTGCCTATACGCTCTCCGGCCGGGGCGTGACCCTGCGGGAGGTTGAGAGTGAGCTGCTCAGGTCGGGAAAGATCACCCGCAGAGCGAGGACGTCCTCCGAAACGGGGAGCACAGGCCGGGAAACGGGCCGCTTCTCCGTGCTTGCGAAGCTGGCGAGCTATGTGGAGACATCGGTGGCTCGGCCGGTTCTTGCGGCAGAGCGTTCCGGGGACGAGGAGGAGACATCTGCGGCAGTATCCGCGCTGACTTCATTGGATGAGCCGATTCCCGAGGCAGTTTCTTTGTCGGTTATTGATGGCGCAGAAAGTCGTGAGGAAGACAGTGCAGGGGAAGAAAGTGCGATTCTTACAACGGCGCTGTCCGAGACGCAGCAGAGCGCACTGGAGAGAACGGCAGCCGCGGTGAGCGATGCGGATAGAGCGGATCAATCGAGTGAAACCGGAAATGCGGCTCCGGCGGACAGTGGGGACGTAGCGGAAGCAGCAGAGAAGCAGACGGCAGATAAAGAGAAAGAAACGGGCGGGACGGAGAGCGGGGATGCCGGGGCGGCTCCGGACGGCACGGCGCCGGTGGAGGCCATATCGGTCGGCGGAATTGATGCGAAAAAGCTGGCGGTTTCCACGGCGTCGGATTATGTCAATGTCCGGGAAAAGGCGAGTACGGATGCTGAGGTGGTCGGCAAGTTGTACAGCAGCGGCGTGGCGGAGATTCTCGGCAGTGCCGGGGACGGCTGGGTCGAGATTCGTTCCGGCGACGTCAGGGGCTATGTAAAAGAGGAGTTTGTCACGACGGGGAGCGAGGCGGTAGAGCTCGCGGAAAAGGCATCGACCCGCATCGCTACGGTGACGACGGAGACGCTGCGCGTCCGTGCGGCGGCGGATATCGAGTCCGATGTGATTTCCCTGCTTCCGAAAGGCGAAAAGCTGGAGATTCTTTCGGAGGAAGAGGGCTGGATCAAGGTTTCCACCGCAGACGGCGACGGCTATATCTCCTCGGATTTTGCCGATATCGAGACGGAATATGTCGAGGCGGAATCCAGAGAGCAGGAGAAGCGGAGGCTCGAGGCGGAGGCAAAGGAGAGCGGCGCATCTCAGTCCGGCGGTCTGGGAGGAGAGATTGCGGGCTATGCGCAGCAGTTTATCGGGAATCCCTATGTGTGGGGCGGCAGCAGTCTCACGAACGGTACGGACTGCTCGGGCTTTACGATGTCGGTTTACGCTCATTTCGGCTATTCCCTGCCGCATAATGATGCGGCGCAGCGGGCGATGGGAACCGCTGTGCCCGACCTGTCGGCAGCGCGGCCCGGCGATCTGGTCTTTTACAGCGGACACGTGGGCATCTACATCGGCGGCGGCCAGATCGTTCATGCGTCGAACCCGACTTACGGCATACGGATTTCCAATGCGCTGTACCGGTCTATTGTGGGAATCCGCAGAATGATAAACTGACGGATACAAAAAAGACAGAAAGAAAAATGCAAAAAGAAACGCGGACACAGAAATCCGGATCATTTCTCCTCTCTTGGAAAATGATCCGGATTTCGGACTGCGGAGCAGGCGGCTTTTCAGCGTATTGCTGAGAAGCCGCTTTTCTTTTTAGGATATATATAAATAAAGTGTCTGCATTTTTCACGTGAACGTCGAGACGGTCATTGTCACACTGGGATTTATGTGTCTTACCCTTGGATTTTTGCCGCTTACCCGGAATCGTATGACAGACAGAAAAAGTTATTGTAAGCTGGCGTTGGAAAGAGGAGCAGAAAGGAGGTGACGGGATAGTGAAAGTCAGCATGGAACTATCAAAAGAATATGTGCCGCCATACGCTGTTATCTATGCAGACAAGGTGACGGATGAGATACGGCAGGCACTGGAACTGCTGAAGGCCGCCGACTCGCCTGTTATCGGTCAGCAGGAGGACAAAATGGCGGTCATAAAGCCGGATGAGATTTACATGGTTCGTGCAGAAAACGGGAAAATCGTGATCTATACGGAAAAGGAAAGCTACTGTTCCGGAAAGCGGCTGTATGAGCTTCGGCAGCAGCTTGGAAGCGGATTTATGCAGATATCGAAGCAGAGCATTATCCGTCTTTCTTATATCGAAAGCGTGGAGGCCGGGTTCGGAGGCAGTCTTGCTTTGAAACTGAAAAACGGACTGAGAGATTACGTTTCAAGAAAATATCTGCCCTTGTTTAAGGAGTATTTAGGACTCTGATGGATGATACGACACAAGACGCAAAGCGGCTCGGCGCACTGCGCGCCGGCGCAGAGTGCTTGTGCCGTGCGCCTCGCACGAAAGTGCTTCGGCATGGAGGATTTTGTATGAGAAAAAAAATTGTTTTGAAAAATACATCGAGATCTTTGGGTATTGCATTATTAATTTTCTGTATCATAGGCATTATTTTTGACCAGATCTATAAAGGAACATTCACACTAGAGAATTATTCATTTACAAAGATGGCTCTGGGGGCGGTCGGGATCGGTCTTGGCTTCGGGCTTCCTACGATCGTCTACGAAAAGGAAGACATGTCCCTTGCTGTTCAGACGCTGATTCACATGGGGGTCGGAAGCATTGTTATGACAATCGTGGCCTTTGCGGTGGGGTGGATCCCCTCAGAAGAAGGTCCTTTTGTCGTTGTCATCACGATTCTTGGCGAACTTGCCGTCGCCTTTGGAATCTGGTTCATTTTCTACCTGCATATGAAAAAGCTGGCGGGGAAGGTGAATCAAAAGCTGAAAAAAATGGAATAACTGTCATCTGCCGCAGCAACGGAAAGCAGCAAGACAGTTTCGGGTGGTGTCTCGCTGCTTTATTAGTGCGCCTGGCGGCGCACGTTTCCAACGGGTGAAAGTCCCGAATCCGCCCGGCAGCGGGAAGGATATAGCCGAAGGCAAGGGTGTCGGGGGCGACCTCGAATCCGAAGGAAGCCGGAGGTGAGGAACCTACTAACTCACGGGCAAACTTCCGGTCTGACGAACAGAAATCACATATAAGGTTACGTATGAGGGCAAGGCTGTAAACAAGCCGAAGCCCACGACCTATCATCTGGGAAGTGCCGCGGGTGCGGTTGTGTTTATTTTTATTCTTCGCAGAATCCGGCCTGTCAGCGTTTTGATCGGCAATCAGGTAATTGCCCTTGCCGCGCTTGCCGGCGTATACTTGTCCCGTTCGATAAAATGGAGTTTTTTTCTTTTTTTATCGCCGGCTTCGCCTTGGGCGTGCTGTACAGTGTTATTGTGACGATTGCAACGAGAGTCGGATGGCGGAGAATCAGTGTAGCGGGGGCTCTGATCGCGACGGCGGGGGGAGGGGCCGATATTTTGACCCCGATTGTGACGGGGCGTCTTTTTGAAATCACAGGAGTGCATTTTTCTGGCGCTGGCTATCAGGCTGGAACCGGAGACTATGCGGAGAGTCCGCAGAGTCGTTGCCATGGGAACCGGCGGTCTGGGCCGGGGGAATGTAACGCCGGTTGCAGAATTTAATATCTGGCAAGATGCGGAAGCGGCAAAGATTATCGTGGAGTTCGGCTTTTCGGAACTTATGTTTGTCGGCTGGGACGCCTGTCTCGGCGAGAGTATGCTCACGGCGGCAGATATTGAAAGAATACGGAGCAGCGGACGGCTCGGCGCGTTTGCCATGGACTGCAATGCGCAGCTTCTTGCGCTGAACAGGGAGCGGTTCGGGGAGGATTGTCTTGATATGGCAGATCCGGCGGCTGTGGCAGCGGCTCTGTGTCCGGAGTGCATTGGAAACTGCAGCAGGTATTTTTGTGAGGTGGATATCTCGCCCGGGCCCGGCTATGGGGGCTTTTATGTGGATGTCGACGGGTGTCTAGGCAGACAGCCCAATGCGTTTGTGTGCAGCAGTCTGAAAGCCGACGTGTATAAGGAATATGTGTTTCAGCGTCTTTCGGAGGGCGCTGCGAAAGAAATGTCGGGAGCAGCGGTTGTTTCAGGTACGATAAAAAGATTGGGATCATGAAAGTTCTGAATTTTGGTTCCATGAATATGGACTATGTTTACAAGGTCGGACATATTGTACAGAGGGGTGGATGTCTCCCGCATCCGCTGCCTTGAGAATGTTCCGACAGGGCATACGGTTATTCAGAGTGCGGGCGACGGCGACAACAGCATTATCTTATTCGGCGGAGCAAATCAAAGCGTTACGGAGCGGCAGATTGATGAGGTTCTTGCAGATTTTTCGGCGGGAGATGTGTTGCTTCTGCAGAATGAAATCAGCGGCACAGCACATGCGATCAACAGAGCTGGAGAAAAGGGAATGATCATTGTGCTTAACCCCTCTCCAATGAATGCTGCGGCAAAAGCGCTGCCCTTGCAGAAAATCAGTTATCTTTTTGTCAATGAGGTGGAGGCCTCGCAGCTTACAGGTCTTCCCGCGGAGGATGCGGAGGGACTTTCGGCAGCGCTTTGCCGGGCGTTCCCGCAGGTGCAGGTTATTCTTACCCTGGGAGCGGCCGGGGCGTATTATCTGGCGGGGAAAGAGAGAATTTATCAGAATAGCAATAAAGACGTCGTTAAAAAATGTAGGAGATAATATGGATGGAGATACACATGTATGGTCTATTCCGCTCTATACTCTGTTTCGGCTGAAAGAATATTTATATCATGAGATGGGGTGGCGCTGAGCCTCCCGCGCGCAGGCCCGCATCGCCCGCCCCGCGGCGCTCGCAAACGCTGCGCGTTTCCTCGCTCCGTGGCTGCGCCACGGTCTTCTGCCCTGTGCTAAACCTCCTGCATGCAGGCATACGTCGGCTTTTCGCAGGACAAAATCCGCAGGGCTTTGCTTTCGTGATATAATTACCTCAACAAAAACGTGCGGCCGGGGCGTATATCTCAGGGCTGCGGAAAGAGGTCATTTATGAAGCTCGTTATCGTCGGTAAGAATGTGGATGTCACACCGGGTCTGGATCAGGCGATCCGCGACAAGCTCGGCAAGCTCGATCGCTATTTTGCCGAGGATACGGTCGCGCATGTCACGTTGAATGTCGATAAGGACCGGCACAGGATCGAGGTCACGATTCCCGTGAAAGGCGGAATTGTCCGCTGCGAGCAGGTGAGCAGCGATATGTACGTCTCCATTGACTTGGTGGAGGAGATCATCGAGCGTCAGCTCAAGAAATACAAGGGCAAGATCATTCGGAAGCATCAGGACGCGGCGTCGGATTTCCGCAGAGAATTTGTCGACAACGACTATGCGGAGGAAGAGACGATCCGGATATCCCGCCGCAAGCAGTTCGACATGAAGCCGATGTTCCCGGAGGACGCCTGCGTGCAGATGGAGCTGCTCGGTCACAGCTTTTATGTATTCCGCAATGCGGAAACCGATCAGATTAATGTGGTATACAAGCGCAAAGGGGCGACCTACGGCCTGATTGAACCGGAAATGTGACGATCGTCTTCTTGAAAGAAAGACCTGTGTATGGTATAATTTTTGGCGAGTGATAAAAAATTAACAATCTAATAACACAGGAATCGGCGGACTCAGAGACGATGGTCAGCTTCGGCGGGGACGATGCTTTCTGAAAACGGGATTTACCGGGTTATTGGGGCAAAAAGACAAGAAAAAATGGAGGGAAGCATGGCAAAGAGAGTGATAATTGTGGGGGCATGCCGCACGGCAATCGGCAAAATGGGCGGCGCGCTGAGTACCGTTCCGGCCAAGGATCTGGGCGCAGTGGTCATCCGGGAGGCGCTGAAGCGTGCCGGGGTCGCGCCGGAGGCCGTGGATGAGGTTCTTATGGGCTGTGTCATTCAGGCCGGACAGGGACAGAACGTGGCGAGACAGGCTTCTGTTGCGGCGGGGCTTCCCTATGAGGTTCCTGCGGTGACGGTCAACGTGGTCTGCGGCTCCGGTCTGAACTGCGTCAATATGGCGGCGGACATGATTCTTGCAGGCGATGCGGATATCGTCGTAGCGGGCGGTATGGAAAACATGTCGCTGGCTCCCTACGCCGCGATGCAGGCGCGTTTCGGCTATCGCATGAACAATGGCGCATTCGTGGATACGATGGTAAACGATGCGCTCTGGGATGCGTTCAATAACTACCATATGATCAAAACTGCCGACAACGTGGCGGCGCAGTGGGGACTCAGCCGCGAGGAGCTGGACGCGTTTGCCGCGGATTCTCAGAACAAGGCTTCGCAGGCGATTGAAAAAGGCGCGTTCAAGGATGAGATTGTGCCTGTCACCGTGAAGCAGAAGAAGACCGAGATCATCGTGGATACCGACGAGGGCCCCCGCCCGGGAACGACCGTCGAGGCCCTTGCGAAGCTCCGCCCGATCAATGCGGACGGCGTGACGACCGCAGGGAACGCTTCCGGCATCAATGACGGTGCGGCGGCGGTCGTGGTCATGAGCGAGGAAAAGGCAAAGGAGCTGGGCGTAAAGCCGATGGCGGTCTGGATCGCCGGTGCGCTCGGCGGTGTGGATCCGTCGATCATGGGTGTCGGCCCGGTCGCGGCGACGAAAAAGGTCTTCGCAAAGACCGGCTTCACCATTGACGACATGGATCTTTATGAGGCAAATGAAGCGTTTGCGGCGCAGTCGGTCGCGGTCGGAAAAGAGCTGAATTTTGACCTGAGCCGGCTGAATCCGAACGGCGGAGCGATTGCGCTCGGCCATCCGGTCGGCGCTTCTGGCTGCCGCATTCTTGTTACGCTGCTTCACGAGATGGCAAAGAGCGATGCGAAGAGAGGTCTTGCGACGCTCTGCATCGGCGGCGGCATGGGCTGCGCCACCATTGTGGAGAAGTACGAGGGATAATCGGAGAGAACAGCACCGTGCGCGGCAGAGCTCCGCGAACCGGAATGTCCGGTTGACGTCAGATATCTCCATGCGGTCGGAGGGAGCAAGAGCTCTTTCCGGCCGTGTGCTGTGCAGATCAAATGATTTCAGGAGGAAGAAATGGGTTTTGTAGAGTATGAAGCAGAGGGCGCTGTCGGCGTCATTACCATCAACCGCCCGCAGGCGCTCAATGCGCTGAACAGTCAGGTGCTCGATGATCTTGACGCGGTTCTCGGGGCAGTGGACACGGCGGCGGTTCGTTGCCTTGTTCTTACCGGCGCAGGGGACAAGAGCTTTGTCGCGGGGGCGGACATCGGAGAGATGAGCACGCTGACCAAGGCGGAGGGAGAGGCGTTCGGAAAGAAAGGCAACGATATTTTCCTTAAAATCGAGTCTTTCCCGATCCCGGTCATTGCCGCGATCAACGGCTTTGCTCTCGGCGGCGGCAACGAGCTTGCGATGAGCTGCGATATCCGCATCTGCTCAGACAATGCCGTCTTCGGCCAGCCTGAGGCAGGCCTCGGCATCACCCCCGGTTTTGGCGGAACGCAGAGACTGGCGCGTCTTGTCGGAGCGGGTATGGCGAAGCAGCTCGTCTATACGGCGCGCAACATCAAGGCAGACGAGGCATATCGCATCGGCCTTGTAAACTCTGTGTATACGCAGGAGGAACTCCTCCCGGCGGCGAAGAAAATGGCGGCAGTCATTGCGTCCAACGCGCCGATCGCTGTTCGCGGCTGCAAGAAAGCCATCAACGACGGACTGCAGGTTTCCATCGAAGAGGGCGTCGTCATTGAGGAGAAGCTGTTCGGTGACTGCTTTGAGAGCTATGACCAGCAGGAGGGAATGGCAAATTTCCTTCGAAAAAAGGATGACCCGGCAAAGGTCAAGCACGTGGAGTTCAAAAATCGGTAAATCGGTTTGCTGCGGATGAAGTTTCCCTCCGCCCGGAAAGCCGGCTGCGGCGCATGGAGCCGGAGGGTTCGTTCATACATTACCAACCATCAATGGAGGACTCGTATGAAAAATCACGCTGATGCGCTGATTTTTCATACAGCAATTTGGGCTGAAGCTCAAATTGCCCTTGATCGCAGCTGCAAAACCGCCTGCGCGGCTTTTGCGGCGCGTGCCTCACACAAAGCGCTTTGGCATGGAGGATTCATAATGAAAGTAGCGGTTATTGGTGCAGGAACAATGGGAGCCGGCATTGCGCAGACCTTTGCGCAGTGCGACGAGGTCGAGAAAGTTTATCTGTGCGACATCAAGCAGGAGTTCGCGGACGGCGGCAAGGCGAAGATTCAGAAGAGCCTTGACAAGCTCGTCGCAAAAGGAAAGCTGGAGCAGGCAAAGGCGGATGCCGTGCTTGCAAAGCTTGAGACCGGTCTCAACACCATTGCGGTGGATCCGGATCTTGTGGTCGAGGCGGCGCTTGAGGTCATGGATATCAAGAAAAACTGCTTCAAGGAGCTGCAGGAGAATATCGTAAAGAACGAGAACTGTATTTTTGCGTCCAATACCTCCTCGCTTTCCATCACCGAGATCGGAGCAGGACTTGCGAAGCCGGTCATCGGAATGCACTTCTTCAATCCGGCTCCGGTCATGAAGCTGGTTGAGGTCATCAAGGGAGCGAATACTCCGGAGGCGGACGTCGAGGCGGTCAGGACGATTTCCGAGAAGCTCGGCAAGACACCGGTGCAGGTGAATGAGGCGGCCGGCTTTGTAGTCAACCGGATTCTCGTTCCGATGATCAACGAGGGAATTTTCGTGTACAGCGAGGGCGTCTCGGACATCGCCGGTATTGATGCGGCGATGAAGCTCGGCGCGAATCACCCGATGGGACCGCTGGAGCTCGGCGATTTCATCGGACTTGATATTGTTCTGGCGATCATGGATGTTCTCTATAATGAAACAAAGGATTCCAAGTATCGGGCGTGCCCGCTGCTGCGCAAGATGGTTCGCGGCAGGAAGCTGGGCGTGAAGACCGGCGAGGGCTTCTACAAATATAATGCCGATCGCACCAAGACTCCGGTCGATCAGCTCTGATTCCGGCAGAAATGCAGCGGCTGCCGCGCGGCGGTTATATCCCCGGCGCTGCGGCGCTGCATTTGCTTTGCATAAAGCTGAGTAACAGCGGGAGCGATCCGGTTCCGGACGCATCCGTACAAAGAAAATGAAGGAGATTACCATGGACTTTCAGTTAGACAAAAAGCATGAGATGGCAAGACAGCTTTTCAGGGATTTTGCCGAGAAAGAAGTGAAGCCTCTTGCGCAGGAAATCGATGAGACCGAGAGATTCCCGAGAGAGACGGTCGACAAGCTTGCGCGCTACGGCTTTCTCGGCATCTCTGTTCCGAAAGAGTACGGCGGACAGGGCTGCGATCCTCTCACCTATGTCATGTGCGTCGAGGAAATGGCAAAGGAATGCGGAACGACGTCTGTCATCATTTCCGCGCATTCCTCCCTCTGCTGCGATCCGATCCTGATGTTCGGAACCGAGGAGCAGAAGCAGAAATACCTCGTTCCGCTGGCAAAGGGCGAGAAGCTCGGCGCGTTCGGCCTCACAGAGCCCGGCGCCGGGACGGATGCGCAGGGCGTTCAGACCAAGGCGGTGAAAAATGAGAACGGGGACTGGGTTATCAACGGATCCAAAATTTTTATCACCAACGGTAAGGAAGCGGATATCTATGTGATTTTTGCCCAGACCGGCCTCAAGCTCGACAAGAGAGGCAGATCGCAGAAAGTATTCACGGCGTTTATTCTTGAAAAGGGAATGCCCGGCTTCACGTTCGGAACCAAGGAAAACAAGATGGGCATCCGCGCTTCAGCGACCTATGAGCTGGTATTCAGCGACGTTGTTGTTCCGGATGCGAACCGCCTCGGCGCAGAGGGCAAGGGTTTCCCGATTGCCATGCATACGCTGGACGGCGGCCGTATCGGGATTGCGGCGCAGGCGCTCGGACTTGCCGAGGGCGCGCTGGATAAGACGCTTGCCTACATCAAGGAGAGAAAGCAGTTCGGCAGATCCATCGGTGCGTTCCAGAATACCGCGTTCCAGATCGCCGATATGGCTACCAAGGTAAAAGCGGCGCAGCTTCTTGTCTATCGTGCGGCAATGGCCAAGGAGACGCAGGACCGCTACTCTGAGGAAGCGGCGATGGCGAAGCTCTGTGCGGCGGAGGTCGCGATGGAGGTCACGACCAAGGCGGTGCAGCTCCACGGCGGCTACGGCTACATGAGAGAGTACGATGTCGAGCGCATGATGCGCGACGCGAAGATCACCGAGATCTACGAGGGAACCAGCGAAGTGCAGAGGATGGTTATTTCCGGCGGACTGCTTAAGTAATGGGAGGCCGGGGCATCCGTGAGAGCTCCGGCGGACCGGCATCTTCCGTGACGGAATAATGTATAAGGAGAAAATCAATGAAAATCGTTGTTTGTGTAAAGCAGGTTCCGGATACCAAGGGAGGCGTTAAATTCAAGCCCGATGGAACTCTGGACAGAGGAGCGATGCTCACGATCATGAATCCGGACGACAAGGCAGGCCTTGAGGCGGCGCTTCAGTTAAAGGATAAGTATGGGGCAGAGGTGACGGTGGTCACCATGGGTCTTCCCAAGGCGGATGCGGTTCTCCGTGAGGCGATGGCCATGGGAGCGGATAAGGGCGTTCTTGTCACTGACAGGGTTCTCGGCGGCGCGGATACATGGGCTACCTCGCAGACGGTGGCGGGCGCGATCCGCAATCTTGAATATGATCTCATTTTTACAGGAAGACAGGCGATCGACGGCGATACCGCGCAGGTCGGCCCGCAGATTGCAGAACACCTCGGTATCCCGACCATTGCCTATGCGCAGAAAATCGTGGAGGTCGACGAGGAGCAGAGAACCATCACGGTGGAGCGTCAGTTCGACGACAGATACATGACGCTGAAAGCAAAGATGCCCTGCCTTGTCACAGCTCTCGGCGATTTGTGTGAGCCCCGCTACATGACGCCCGGCGGAATCTTTGACGCACTGGATAAAGAAGTGACGGTCTGGGGGAGAACGGATCTGAAAGATGTGGAAGACTCCAACCTCGGCCTGAAAGGCTCCCCGACGCAGATTGCAAAGGCTTCCGATAAGGTCCGCAAGGGCGCGGGAGAGAAGAAGTCTGATCTCGGCCCGGCAGAGGCGGTTGACTATATCGTAGAGAAGCTTCAGGAAAAGCACATCATCTGATAAAAAGGAGTCTGAATACAATGAGAGCAGATACAAACAGAGAAGAGTACAAGGGCGTATTCGTCTATGCGCAGCAGGTAGACGGCGAGCTTTCCGGAATTTCTCTTGAACTGGTCGGCAAGGGCAGAGAGCTTGCGGCGGATCTCGGGACGGAGGTCACGGCGGTTCTGGTTGGTTCCGGAATCGGCTCGCTCGCGGATGAGCTGGGCGAATACGGCGCGGACAAGGTCATCGTGATCGATGATCCCGAGCTGAAAGAGTACCGCACCGAGCCTTACGCGCACGCGCTGGCCGAGACGATCACAAAGTTCAAGCCGGATATTTTCCTTGTCGGTGCGACGGCAATCGGCCGTGATCTGGGTCCCCGTGTTTCCGCGCGGGTGCACACGGGTCTGACGGCGGACTGCACCAGCCTTGAAATAGGCAGTTTCCCGATCAATGCGGTTCCCGGGCAGGAGGACAAGCAGCTTCACAACCAGCTTCTCATGACCCGTCCGGCGTTCGGCGGCAATACCATCGCGACGATCGCGTGCCCCGACTTCAGGCCGCAGATGGCGACGGTTCGTCCCGGCGTCATGCAGAAAGCGGCTCCGCAGGCGGGACGCAGGGCCGAGGTGATTGCGTTCAATCCCGGCTTCACTCCGAACGACAGATATGTTGAGATCCTTGACATCGTGAAGAATGCGAAGAAGACGGCGGACATCATGGATGCGAAGATCCTTGTCTCCGGCGGCCGCGGTGTGGGCTCTCCGGAGAACTTCAAGCTCCTTGACGATCTGGCGGCGGCAATCGGCGGGACGGTTTCCTGCAGCCGCGCGGTTGTTGATGCGGGCTGGAAGCCCAAGGAGCTTCAGGTCGGTCAGACCGGCAAAACGGTTCGGCCGCAGGTCTATTTCGCGATCGGCATCTCCGGCGCGATCCAGCATCTGGCCGGCATGGAGGAGTCCGATATGATCATTGCGATCAATAAGGACGAGTCGGCGCCGATCTTTGACGCGGCGGATTACGGCATTGTCGGCGATCTCAACAAAATTGTTCCGAAGCTGACGGAGAAGATCGCGGAGCTCAAAAAAGCGGAAAACGTATAATTTCATGAACGATTCGCGGATGGCACAGCGCTGTCCGCAGGGTGAGAGCAATGCTTTCGTTCATGAATCCAGACGGCTCCTGCCCGGTATTCGGGTGAGGGGCCGTCTCTGTTCTGGAAAAAAGATGGCGAAAAAAGAAAAAGAAGTCAAGACCAATGCCATGCGCATTCTTGAAAGGGAGCATATTCCCTACGAGAGTATTTCCTACAAGCCGGACGGCGAATTTGAGAGCGGCGTGCAGACGGCGGATAAGCTCGGGCTGCCAAGAAACCGGGTGTACAAGACGCTGGTGGCCTCCGGCTCGGACCGGAACCATTATGTATTTGTCATTCCCATCGAGTCCGAGCTGGATGTCAGGAAATGCGCGAAGTCGGTCGGGGTGAAATCGCTGGAGCTGGTACCGGTGAAAGAGCTTTTTGCACTTACCGGCTATGTGCGCGGCGGCTGTACCTCGATTGGCATGAAGAAAGCCTTTGTGACCCGTCTGCACGAGAGCGCGCGGCAGCAGGCTAAAATTTACGTCAGCGCGGGACGGATCGGAGCGCAGCTTCTCCTTTCGCCGGAGGATCTGCTTCGGGCGAACCGGGGGGAATATGCGGATTTGATCCGCGGGTCCGCAGAGGAGGGCGCAGATTGATCTTTGCGCGCGCCTCGCACAACGTGCTTCGAAATGGAGATTTTTATGAATATGGACAAATCAAAGACGATACTGGACTGCGATACGGTGTCTCTCCTTAAGGAGGAAGATGCGCTGTTGATCATAGACCAGACAAAGCTTCCCGGTGAGCTGCGCCTTATCCGTCTTCGTACGGCGGAGGAAATCTGGGAGGCAATCTATTTGCTGCAGGTGCGGGGGGCTCCGGCAATCGGCGTCACAGCGGCGTTGGGAATTTATCTGTTGGCGAAAAAAGCGCAGCTCCCGGAGAAAGACACGGTAGAGAACTATGCAGTCAATTTTGAGGCGCTCTCCCGGGAATTTCGGAAGCAGAAAGTATATCTGGAGAGCTCGCGGCCCACGGCGGTCAACCTCTCGTGGGCGCTCTGCCGGATGGAGTGCGTGCTGATGTCTCTTAAGGAGGAGCAGGGCATGACGGTCGAAAAGGCTCTTTCGGTGCTGGGGTGCGAGGCGGAGGAGATCCGGGAAGAGGATATCCGCGTCTGCCGCAGCATCGGTGAATACGGTCTGTCGCTTGTAGGTCCGGGGGACGGACTCCTGACGCACTGCAATGCGGGGCGGCTTGCCACGATCCGCTACGGCACGGCGACGGCGCCGATGTATCTGGGGCATGAGAGAGGATACGGCTTTCATATTTACTGTGATGAAACACGTCCTCTTTTGCAGGGAGCGCGTCTGACCGCATACGAGCTGGCGGCGGCCGGCATGGATGTCACTCTGGAATGCGATAATATGTCGGCCTCGCTCATGAAGAGCGGCAAGGTGCAGGCAGTCTTTGTGGGCTGCGACCGCGTGGCGGCAAACGGCGATGCGGCGAACAAGATCGGAACCAGTCTTCTTGCGCTGGCGGCGAAGCGCTATGGTGTGCCTTTCTATGTCTGTGCGCCAACCTCGACCATTGATATGTCTCTTTCCTCCGGCGATCAGATTCCGATTGAGCAGCGAAAGCCGGAGGAGGTGACGGAGATGTGGTATGCGGAGCGCATGGCGCCGGAGGGAATACAGGTGTATAATCCGGCGTTTGATGTCACGGAGAGCGATCTCATCAGCGGAATCGTCACAGAATACGGCGTGGCTCGGGCGCCCTATACGGAGTCCCTCCGCGATATTTTTGAGAAAAAAGCGTCGGAAAAGGAATAAGCGGGCGCGGCAGTTGGTGGTGAACGCGGGAATTCCGGTCGGGGTTCCGGCGACGACCATCAATGTACTGTGCGGCTCCGGTCTGCACTGTGTCAACCTTGCGGCGAAGCTGATCGCCATGGGCGATGCGGATATTATTGTGGCGGGCGGAATGGAAAACATGTCCATGTCCCCTTAGTGAGCCTGAAGCAGAAAAAGCAGGAGGTCGTGTTTGATACAGATGAGGGCGCGCGCTTCGGCACGACGACGGAGGCGTTGGCGAAGCTGAAGCCGGCCTTTAAGAAAGACGGAACCGGCGTGGTCACGGCGGGGAACAGCTCCGGAATCAATGACGCGGCGGCTGCCATGGTCGTCATGAGTGAGGAAAAGGCGAAAAAGCCCGGCGTCGTGCCGATGGCGACGTGGATCGGCGGGGAGCTTGCGGGCGTGGAGCCCAGCATCATGGGAATCGGTCCGGTTGCCGCGACGAAAAAGGTCTGCGCGAAGACCGGGTGGAGCGTCGGGGAGCTCGATCTCATCGAGGCCAATGAAGCCTTTGCGGCGCAGTCCGTGGCGGTGGCCCGGGAGCTCGGCTTCAACAGGGATATTCTCAATGTCAACGGCGGCGCCATCGCGCTGGGACATCCGGTGGGCTGCGCGGCGCTGGTGGAACGTGAATAAGCCGTCCGGAAAACGGAAAAAACGGGATTGACAAACCGGCTGGGAGCGTGTAATATACATTTTGTTGCCGATATTGAAAGGCATACGAAATGTGCGTGTAGCTCAGCTGGATAGAGCGTCTGGCTACGGACCAGAAGGTCGCGTGTTCGAATCATGTCACGCACAGGTGAACGGATGAGCGTGGGCACTGTCGGGATTCGCAGAAATGCGGTATTCGGCGGTGACGCGCTCATTTTGTTGTAGTTGCGAAAGAGACAGAGCGGAGAGGAACGGCCCTGATGAAAAAGCAATCTGAAAAACAGCCGGAAAGACAGCTTGGGAAGCGATCCGGAAAGACATCCGAAACGAAATTAAAGAAGAAGCCGGTCGGGACAGCGGAAAAGGATCTGGAAAAGAAACGCGCGCTGGCGATTGAGGTGATCAGGCGCCTGCGCGAGGAGTATCCGGATGCGCAGTGCACGCTCTGGTACGATGAGCCGTGGAAGCTCCTCGTGAGCGTGCGGCTCGCCGCGCAGTGCACCGATGCCCGCGTGGACAAGACCGTTCCGATCCTGTATGAAAAATTTCCGACCGTGGAGGCCCTCGCGGAGGCGCCGGTGGAGGAAATCGAGGAGATCGTAAAGGTATGCGGGCTCGGACACAGCAAGGCGAGAGATATCTCGGCCTGCATGAAGGTGCTGCATGAGAAGTATGCAGACCGGGTTCCGGATGATTTTGACGCGCTCCTTGCCCTCCCCGGCGTGGGGCGCAAGAGCGCTAATCTTGTCATGGGCGATGTGTTCGGCAAGCCGGCGATCGTGACGGATACGCACTGTATCCGCCTGTGCAATCTCATCGGTCTTGTCGACGATCTGAAAGAGCCGGCAAAGGTTGAGAGAGAGCTCTGGAAGATCATACCGCCGGAGGAGGGCTCGGATCTCTGCCATCGCTTCGTGAATCACGGGCGGGCGGTCTGTGTCGCACGGCATCCCCGCTGCGGAGAATGCTGTCTGAAAGAGATCTGCCGCTATGGAAAGCAGGCCGCGGCGCTCGAATAAAAAAGGATGACATCCTGCATATTGCCTTATATGGGCAGTATACGGGATGTCATCCTTCTTCTTTTCATTCTTTTTCTTTTTGCAGGCTGGTGAAAGGCCGCCGGACGGATGAGAAAGCGCGGACTCAGCCCATCACGACACGGACCTGATATTCTTTCTTTCCCGGGACAAGGGGAACCGTACAGCCCGCGACGGCCTGCCCGTCGACCGTCATTGACCGCACGCCCTTTTCGACATCGTCCGGGTTCGTGACCTCGATGTGATATACAGCATCCCGGAAGCGGCGGTCGATCTGGAAGCTGCCGAAGCCGTGGGGCACGCAGGGATCGATCCGGAGGCCCGTATGCGTGGGCTGAATCCCCAGAATATACTGGGAGATATCCGTGAACGTCCATGCGGCGGTTCCTGTCAGCCAGCTGTTCTTGCCCTCTCCGAAATATTTCGCTTCGCGGCCGGCGACCATCTGACAGTAGACATAGGGCTCCGTGCGGTGAATCTCTGAAATATCCTCCGTGTAGGCGGGACAGGTCTTCCGGTAAATTTCGAACGCACGGTCGCCGTGTCCGCAGACCGTCTCCGCGATCGAGACCCACGGGTTGTTGTGGCAGAAAATGCCGCCGTTTTCCTTATATCCCGGGGGATAGGAGCTGATTTCGCCGAGCTCGAGGTGATATCGCTTATAGGCCGGCGCGAGGATGCAGATGCCGTACTTCGTATCGAGCTGTTTTTCGACGGAGCGGAGCGCTCTGTCCGCAAAACCCTCTTTCACACCGCAGCCGGCAAGAACGCAGAAGCCCTGCGGCTCGATGAAGATCTGACCGTCCTCGCACTCATGGGAGCCGACCTTGTTTCCGTACGCGTCGTAGGCCCGCAGAAACCATTCGCCGTCCCAGCCCGCGGAACAGACGGCGCGGTACATGGCTTCGCGCTCGCTCCGCGCTCTCGAGGCCTCTGCGGCAGCGCCGCGCAGCTCGCAGAGCTCTGCGTATTCCTCCGTGTACTTGACGAACATGCCGCCGATAAAGACAGATTCCGCCACCGGACCCTCCGACGGGCCGAACGTCTGAAACGATTCCCCGGGATGCTCGGAGAAGCAGTTGAGATTCAGGCAGTCGTTCCAGTCGGCGCGCCCGATGAGCGGGAGACCGTGCGGCCCCTTGTGGCTGATGGTGAAATCAAGGGAGCGGCGCAGATGCTCCATCAGAGAGGTGGCGATGGACATATCGCCGTCGTAGGGCACCGTCTCGTCGAGGATGGAGTAATCGCCTGTTTCGCGCGTGTATGCGGAGACCGCCGCAATGAGCCAGAGCGGATCGTCGTTGAAGCCGGAGCCGATGCCGGCATTGCCTTTCTTTGTGAGCGGCTGATACTGATGATAGGCCGAGCCGTCCGGGAACTGTGTCGAGGCGATGTCGATGATTCGTTCCCTTGCGCGTCCCGGGATGAGGTGGACAAAGCCGAGCAGATCCTGACAGGAATCGCGGAAGCCCATGCCGCGCCCGATGCCGGATTCATAGTAGGAGGCGGAGCGGCTCATGTTGAATGTGATCATGCACTGATACGGATTCCAGATGTTGACCATGCGGCTGACCTTGTCGTCCCCGCAGCGGAGCGTGTAGCGGGCGAGGAGCCCGCTCCAGTATGCGCGGAGCTCCGCAAAGGCGGCCTCGGCCTGCCCGTCCGTTCGGTAGCGGTCCAGCATGGCGTATGCGCGGGTCTTGTTGATGATGCCGTCGCGGGGCTGTGTGCCATCCGCCCATTTCTCGCTTTCCGGGTTTTCGATATATCCCAGAACAAAGACAAGGGATCTTGTTTCGCCGGGGGAAAGACGGATGTCGAGCTGCTGTGCGGCGATCGGGGACCAGCCGCTCGCCATGGAATTGGTGCAGCCGCCGCGGAGAATCGCCTCGGGCGCATCGGGACCGTTGTAGGTTCCGATGAATGCGGAACGTATGGTATCAAAGCCGTCGATCGCGGCGTTGACGGAGCGGACGGCATAGTGGTTTCTCCGCTCGCGGTATTCCGTTTTATGAAAAATCGCGGAGCCCTCGACCTCGACCTCACCGGTGGAGAGGTTGCGCTGGAAATTCTCGCAGTCGTCGGAGGCGTTCCAGAGGCACCATTCCACATAGGAATAAAGTCGGATGGACTTCGGTGCGCCCGAGAGATTGGTGAGCTTCACATGGTCGATCTGACAGTTGTCGCCGAGCGGAACAAAGCTGAGAACCGAGGCCTCGATATCGTTTTTGACGCCGAGAAAGCGGCTGTACCCGAGACCGTGGCGGCACTCGTAGCGGTCCAGCTCGGTCCGGGTCGGCTGCCAGCCCGGATTCCAGAGCGTATCGCCGTCCTGAATGAAGAAATATTTTCCATTATTATCATAGGGCACGCTGTTGTAGCGGTAGCGCGTAAGACGCAGGAGCTTTGCGTCCTTGTAGAAAGAATAGCCGCCCATCGTGTTGGAGATCAGGCTGAAAAAGTCCTGATTGCCAAGGTAATTGATCCACGGCAGGGGCGTCTGCGGGGTGGTGATCACGTACTCCCGGTTTTTGTCGTCAAAATAGCCGAATTTCATAGTGTGCCTGCTCTCCTTTTTGCATCCGTCCGATCATGGCGGAGGGGGTCTTTTTGTGGGCGGGAAGCGCGGACGAACGTATTGTAAACGTTTAAGCTCCGGCGCGGTCCTGTACGAAGTTCATTATATACTCGGCATATTCCAAAAAGCAACACGAAACTTTTGTCTTCTTTTGTACAGCTCTTTGCACGGGGACGGAGAAAGAGAGGAAAACGCCCTAATATGCGGCACTTGCAGGAGAGGCGGGTCGGGCGCTTTTTATGAAAGGAGACGCCGGAGCGGCGGGGTGCGGAGAGAGGCGGCTTGCTTTTTCTGTTGTCAGGAGGTATTCTTTTAACGAAAACGATTAAGAAAAGCCGGAATTGCCGTAACCCATGGTGCGAAAGGCGCAGGGAGGCTATAATTTAATGTTAAGAAGCCGGACGGAAAAGAAGCCGGCGCGGCATGCAGGAGAAATAGAACGGGGGAAGTATGGTATCACTGAAAGATATTTCTGCTGCCTGCGGTGTTTCCATCGCAACGGTCAGCAAGGCACTTAATAATCACAACGACATCAGTGCGGAGACGAAAGCACATATCAAAGAGGTGGCGGCGGAGCTCGGTTATTATCCCAATTCCGCAGCCAAGGCGCTCAAGACAAACCGGACCTACAACATCGGCATGCTCTTCGTCGATGAGGCGCAGAATGGTCTGACGCATGATTTCTTTGCCTATATTCTCGACAGTTTCAAGCGAAAAGCAGAGTCTATGGGCTATGACATTACCTTTATCAACGGAAACAAGACCCGCTCCAACCGCATGTCGTATCTGGCGCACGCGAGATACCGGGGCTTTGACGGGGTCTGCATCGCCTGCGTAAATTTTTACGATCCGGAGGTTCTGGAGCTGGTGCGCAGCGATATTCCGGTCGTGACGATCGACCACATGTTCAACAACCGCACGGCGATTCTGTCCGATAATGTCGGCGGTATGCGCGACCTGCTCAGCTATGTCTACGGGAAGGGGCACCGCAGGATCTCGTTCATCCATGGGCTGGATTCCTCGGTTACGCAGGGGCGTGTCTCCAGCTTTTTCAAAACGGCGGACGAGCTGGGACTTGAGATCCCGGATGAATATATCCGCGAGGCGCCGTACCGCAATACGGATGAGACGGCGCGGCAGACGGAGGAGCTTCTGGATCTTCCGCAGCCGCCGACCTGTATTCTGTATCCGGATGATTTTTCGGCCTTTGGAGGAATCAATGCGATCAAGGAGCGCGGGCTGTCGATCCCGGAGGATATTTCCGTCGCGGGATATGACGGCATCCGTATCGCGCGTCATATAGAGCCGCAGCTCACGACGATTCGGCAGGATGCCGAAAGAATGGGAATGGAGGCCGCGCGGGAGCTGATTTTGCAGATCGAGCGCCCGCGGACGACGCTGACCCGCCAGATTATTGTGAAAGGCTCGGTCTACGAGGGAAAAACCGTAGGCGAGATATAAGAATTGTATTGATGCAGGCGGGGAGCAGAGAGGGGAAGTTCCCGATCAGGGCAGTCCTCCGCAGCAGATGGAACCGCCGCAGAACAGGTTGAGGAAGAAATTCAGCACGGCGTTGAGGATGCAGAGGCGCAGGCACCAGCGGGCCGAACCGGCGGCCGGCATGGAATAGGAGGCCTGCCGCGCTTCATACCAGCCGCTCCCCGCCTGCAGGCGTTCTGCAAGGTCCCGGTAGACGGCGCGGCCCGGTTCCATGCGGGCCGCCGTGCGCGCAAACTGCAGGGCGGACACATTATTTCCGAGTCCTGCGCTTGCCACGGCGCTGTAATAGTACCACTGCGCGGTGCGGTTCGGGATGCTGTTCAGGACGTTGACCGCTTCGCGGTAGTGGCGGGCATTGATGAAATTGGCGGCCGCCTGATAGTGCAGCCGTTCTTCATCCTCGGTGCTGCCGGCGCGGCCCGGCCCGCCGCTGTATTCCCGGTAGCCGTAGGAGCCGTTCCAGAAATCGCCGAACTGATTCCAGAAGTCGCTCCAGTCGCCGTAGCCGCTGTACCGCCCGTAGCCGTAGGAGGAATTTCCGGAGGAACGCGGCCCGTAGGAGGAAGCGCCGGCAGACGAGGCGTCGGAGGAGGCGTAGGGATGCTGCTTTTCGTACATGATCTGCTGATAGGCAGCCTGCACCTCCTTGAATTTTTCCTCGGCCTGCGCTTTGTTCGGATTGCTGACATTGGCATCCGGATGATACTTGCGGCTGAGGCTGCGGTAGGCTTTTTTGATCTCTTCATCCGAGGCGCTCCGGGATATCCCGAGCGTGACATATGGATCTGACATAAAGCAGGAATCTCCGTGAGAATGTTGTTGTAAGATCAGGCGCCGGGACGGGGCGTTCCGGTCTTGGCTGCGGCGGATGCCGCGGTTTTCCGGTTCCACTGCGTCCACACGCCGGAATAGAGGATATTGCGCAGCAGCTCCGCGTTTTTCACGATGGGAAGCGTCTCAAAGCATTTGGCGCATTCCGCCATCATCATCGTGAGCAGATGTTTTATATGGCGGTCGAAGTCGTCCTCATAGTCGTCCGGATCGTCGTTCATCTGCGCGGCGAGGCGGAGCAGCGGATTAAAGGCGCCGCTTTTCCGATCCTTTTCCAGATCATCCCACGCATCCATGATATAGATGAACTTTCCGAGGAAAAAACCCATGCGGCGGAGCGTGGGTTCCCAGTCGTCGTGCCGGCAGGCAAGCGCCTCCGCCATGATCTCTCCGAAGCATCCGCTCAGTGTGTCAAGGTCGGCATCCGGCCGTTTTTCCTCCTCGCCAAGGCGGCGAAGCTGCAGGGCAATGGCGTCCGATTTTTCCCGGAGGCGGGAGGCGGCCGCCCTGCTGCGGCGCGAGAGGAGCTTTGCGAAGAAGAGCTTCCGGAGACGGCGTTCATCTTTCCAGTCGTCGATGCAGGACCAATAGGAGAGGATGACGTTCATATCCGCGGCGTATTCCGTGAATTCATTGATCCGCGTCGCATGCCTCTCAAAGGGGTGAGCCGCGCAGCGCGTATCGCCCTCCGTATCCTCCGGCTCATACAGGCCGGACAGGAGGAGCGTCAGGAACGTCGTATCATAGCTGAGCGTGAGCTGCCCTGCCGCGCCGTATTTCTGCTTCAGGACGCGGCACAGGCCGCAGTAGTAGGAGCGGTAAAGCTCAAGTTCGCGGAGACGGAGCTCCGGCTGGTTGACGACAATATATCCGAACATTTCTGAATTATACCCCGGATTGATATTCAAAAGAAATCTTGCGGTGAAAGTACTGCCGTGAAAGAACCGGTCAGGAGCGCTTCTGAAATTCTGTGCCGCAGCGCGGACAGCGAATCATAATCCTGCCTTTTCCCCGGGGAATGCGGAGCTTCTGACCGCAGCCCGGACAGCGGTAAATATGATAGCGCCGCGCCGCGAAGAGGCGGGAAAAGAGCCCGGCGAGCTTCGAGGCGAAGCGGCGGAGAGCTGCGGTAAAACGCGCCGCAGAGCCCCGCAGAAAGGGAAAATACCGACCCGTCAGAGAGGAAAACCGGGCGCGGCATGCAAGATAGCGCTGATTTTCCCGGGAACGGGCGGCGGTGCTGCGGGAGAGGATCCGGAAGTACGCCCAGACGATGAGGATCAGCGCGGGAAGATTCATCCAGCGCAGAAAACGGACAAAGGAGGAGAGGAGAATCAGGATCAGCGCGCAGTGAAGCAGAAACTTCCCCAGCAGATCATAGCCGTATCTCCCCGCAAAAAAACGGGATATCCTGTATTTCCACTGATCCTTGTTCATAGAGACATTTCACCCACTTTCATATAATCCGGCCCTTGCGCGGCGCTTCCGATTCGTATTCAATATGTGTAATTCTAACGATGCGGCGGCCGAAAGCAAGGCATCTGAGAGGAAAAGAATATTAAAAAAATATAAACATCCGGCGTTTTGTCCGTCGTGCGGCGGAGCGCTCTGTGCTATACTTGCAGTGTTGTGATTTCTGCATCTTATGAGGAGGATACAGGCATGAAGAAATTCGGCATCAGGGAGGTTGTGGCGGCCGGTATCGGTACGGCGCTGTTTGTTGTTCTGACGGAGGTTCAGATTCCCATCGGGATTCCCAATACCTATCTGCAGCCCCGCATGGCGGTTCTGGCGTTTCTCTCCGCCGTGTTCGGCCCGTGGGTGGGAGCGGTGATCGGTCTTCTGGGACATACGCTCGGAGACGCGATCTTCTATGGCTCCGTGTGGTGGAGCTGGGTGTTCCCGGAGGCGGTCGTGGCGATTCCGGTGGGATTGTTTGCAAAGAAGTTCGCGGTCCGCGAGGGCGGCTTTTCAAAGGGAAATATCGTTCTCTTTAATGTCGTGCAGGTCATTGCCAACGCGGCGGCGTGGATTGCGGCAGCTCCGGTGCTCGATATTCTGGTCTATGCGGAGCCGGTTTCCAAGGTCTTCGTGCAGGGGATCTTCGCGTTCCTCGGCAACGTCATCATCATCGGCATTCTGGGGACTCTCCTGATGGCCGCGTATTCCAATGTGGCCGGAAAGTCGGGGAGCCTTAAGAAAGAGAACTGACGCGGGATGGACGAAGCCGGAATGGGACGGAGCGGTGCCGCGGCACCGCGTACAAAATCAGGAACAAGAGCTTCGGGATATTGACTTTCCGGTTCCCGTGCTCTAAGTTATTCAAAAAGAATATCGTGCTAGGGGAGCAAATGCTGAGACGCGGCTTTTAAGGGCATCCGGGATGTGCCGGCGGCCGCGACCCTCATTACTTGAACCGGATAATACCGGCGTAAGGAAGCTGTTTATCTGACGCGCAGAGGCTGTCTGCCGGGCGGTGCGCTGTGCATGTGCGGATGCGCGGCGCGGTGAAAAGCCGCTCGTTAAGATGCGCTCTGTGTGTCGGAGAAGGGAATCCCCTTGCAGAAATGCACAGGGGATTTTTTGATGTCTGAGAAGCTGATGTTTGAAAATCTGATATCGGAAAAGGAACGGGAGACGGCGGAATGAAAGAGAGACGTACAAACTGCGGGGCGGAGGCTCCGGAGGCCGGAGAGATCGCGGCGCACACCGTGCGGCGGATCCGTGAGGCTCGGCCGCTCATTCATATTCTGACAAACAGCGTTACGGTGACGGATGTGGTCAACGCAGTATTGGCCTGCGGAGCGTCGGCGGTCTGTGCCGAGGATCCGAAAGAGAGCGCTGAGCTTGCGGCGCTGGCAGACGGCCTGCTTCTCAATATCGGAACGCCGAACGACCGTCGCGTGGAGGGAATGCTGCGGGCGGCGGACGCCGCAAACCGGAAAGGGATTCCCGTTGTGCTTGATCCCGTCGGCGCGGGGGCTTCGGAATACCGGGCGCAGATACTGCGGCGGCTTCTCGCGGACATCCGCTTTGCCTGCATCCGGGGGAATCGCTCCGAGCTCGCGGCAATCGGCGGCCTTATGGGAGTTGGCGGCGCGGCGGGAGGAGACGCCGGCAGGGAAGAGAGCGCGGTGCCGTCGCGAGGCGTGGAGGCCTCGTCTCCGGCGCTGGCGGACGAGGAGCTGCGTGCGCTCTCACGGCGGCTTTCCTGCACACTGGCGGTGACCGGCGGGACGGACCGCATTGTCACGGGGGGAGAGATTGCTCTTTGCTCCCGCGGGACGCCGCTTCTGACGCGGGTCACAGGGAGCGGCTGCATGCTGTCGGCGTTTATTGCGGCGGCGCTGGCGGCGGGAGGGAATGATGTATCTTCGGAGGAACGGCACCGGTCCGTCTGTGATGCCGTCCTGACGTATGACCTCGCGGCGGAGACGGCGGAACGGGAGATGTGCCTGTTCGGTCATATCGGCACGGGAACATTCCGGATGTATCTGATCGATGCGCTGAGCCGGTGAGCGGCGGGACGGAGCAGAAAGGGAAAAACATGGCATTACAGCGGGAAGCGCTGAGACTGTACGCGGTCACGGATCGGAGATGGCTCGGGGGCAGGACGCTCGTCGGGGCGGTGGAGGAGGCTCTGCTTGGCGGCGTTACCATGGTGCAGCTCAGGGAGAAGCTCCTTGCCGGGGAGGCGCTGCGGCAGGAGGCGGAGGCGCTGCAGACTGTATGCAGACGCTATGGCGTTCCGTTTCTCATCAATGATGATGCAGAGCTCTGCGCGACACTGGGCGCCGACGGCGTGCATGTCGGGCAGGAGGATATGAGCGTTGGCAGCGCCCGGGCGCTGCTCGGTCCGGAGCGGATTGTGGGCGCGACGGCGCACAATGTGGAAGAGGCGCTTCGGGCGGAGGCGCAGGGCGCCGACTATCTGGGGTGCGGCGCGGCGTTCGGCTCGCGGGTCAAGACGGATGCCCGGCCGATCACTCTTTCGGAATATGCGGAAATCACAGCGGCGGTGAAGATTCCGGTCGTCGCCATCGGAGGGATTGATGCGGAGAATATCAGCCGGCTCCGGGGATCCGGCCTCGCCGGGGCCGCGGTTATATCGGGAATCTTTGCGACAAAGGACATCCGCGGCGCGGCGAAGCGCCTGCGGGCAGAGGCGGAGAAGCTCTGAATGCAGCGCCCTGATCAGAGAGAGGGAGGAGCGTTCGCGCCGCCGGGACTTTTTTATCTGTTAAGCCGGCTCTTCGGAGCGTTTTTAAAAACATATGTTTCAAAAACAGCAGCAATAAATATAGGAGGGGAAAAATATTTGAAGACAAAAAATGTTAAGAAGCTGGCGGCATCCGGCATGTTCGTCGCTTTGATTCTCGTCCTGTCGGGCTTCTATATCCCGGTGGGAGCGTCCAAGTGCTTTCCGGTGCAGCATATGGTCAACGTGCTGGCGGCGGTTCTTCTGGGGCCGTGGTGGGGCGTCGGCATCGCGTTTGCGGCGTCTCTCTTCCGGAACCTGATGGGAACCGGAACCCTGCTGGCTTTTCCGGGCAGCATGGTCGGAGCGCTCTGCTGCGGCCTGTGCTGGCGCTTTTCAGGGAAGCTCCTGCCCACGTATCTGGCGGAGATTTTCGGGACCGGCGTGATCGGCGGTCTGCTGGCGTTTCCCGTGGCGACGCTTTTCATGGGAAAGGAGGCGGCGCTCTTCGCCTATGTGCTTCCGTTTCTCGTGAGCACGGCGGGAGGAACGATCCTTGCAGCGGTGCTGGTCGCCGTTCTTGCAAAAACCAAGGCACTGGACGCCCTGCGCCAGCTTGTGGACGGGTAAAGACCTTTCCCGGACGGAGGGAAAAGCAGGGCAGCACAGCGGCAGACCGGGGGCACCACCTTCTGCCGCTCTATAAAAGTAATGGGTTCTTAACATAAAGGAGGCAGTATGAGAACAGCATTATCTATCGCGGGAAGTGATTCCAGCGGAGGCGCCGGCATTCAGGCAGATATCAAGACCATGATGGCGAACGGCGTTTATGCCATGAGCGCGATCACGGCCCTGACGGCGCAGAATACGACCGGCGTAACGGCAATCATGAATTCCACCCCGGAATTTCTGGAGGCTCAGCTCGACGAGATTTTCACCGATATCTTCCCGGATGCAGTCAAGATCGGAATGGTATCGGAGAGTCGGCTTATTCATGCCATTTCATTAAAATTAAAATTTTATCGTCCCCGTTTTCTCGTGGTCGATCCGGTGATGGTTGCGACCAGCGGGGCGAAGCTCATCAGCGACGATGCGGTGGAGACGCTGAAAGCGGAGCTTCTTCCGCTCGCGACGGTTCTGACGCCCAATATTCCGGAGACGGAGATACTGGCGGAGACGGCGGTGCAGAGCAGGGAGGATATGATGCACGCGGCGAAGCTGATTTCGGAGCGCTATCATTGCGCCGTGCTCTGCAAGGGCGGACACCGCGTCAGCGACGCCAGTGATTTTCTCTATCGGGACGGGCAGGGCAGATGGTTCGAGGGGAAGCGGATCGATAATCCGAACACCCACGGAACCGGCTGCACGCTCTCATCCGCCATTGCAGCCAATCTGGCCAAGGGCTTCTCTCTGGATGCGTCGGTGGAGCGGGCCAAGGACTATATCTCCGGCGCGCTCGACGCCATGCTCGACCTCGGACATGGCTGCGGACCGATGAATCATGCCTTTGATCAGGGAGGAAGATTCATGGAAGAGGCGGAGTGAGGGAACGGACGGACAACAGGCGGCTCCGGAACAGCGGGGGCCGGCACACAGAGCGGATATCGCGGAAATGGCGGATAAGAGATGAAAGAAACGGTAAACGGTAAAAAGATGACGGCGGTGCAGTCGGGGCTGGTGTGGTTCGGTGCGGGCGTTTCCATCGCGGAGATTCTGACCGGAACATATTTTGCGCCCCTCGGAATGACAAAAGGGCTGCTTGCCATACTTCTCGGGCACCTCATCGGCGGTGCGCTCATGTTCCTTGCGGGCATGATCGGCGCCCGGACGGGACGGAGCGCGATGGAGACGGTCAAGATGAGCTTCGGCGGAAAGGGCGGACAGTTTTTTGCCCTCATGAATGTGCTGCAGCTCGTCGGCTGGACGGCCATCATGATCTATGACGGCGCGGCGGCGACCAATGAGATTTTCGGAATCGGCGCATGGATCTGGGCGCTGGTCATCGGTGTGCTGATCCTCATATGGATACTCGTGGGTCTCACGGAACTGGGGGCATTGAATTATATTTCGATGGGAGCGCTCTTTCTCCTGACGCTTGTGCTGAGCGCCGTGATCTTTAAGGACGCGGGGAACGCCGCGGCGGCAGAAGCCGGAGAGGCGCTGCGCTTCGGCGCTGCGGTCGAGCTTGCGGCGGCGATGCCCCTTTCATGGCTGCCGCTCATCAGTGACTACACGAGGGAAGCAAAGGAGCCCGTGAAAGCAACACTGACGAGCGTTCTCGTCTACGGTGCGGTTTCCTGCTGGATGTATGTCATCGGCATGGGCGCGGCAATTTTTACCGGCGAATACGACATCGCCTCGGTCATGGCAAAGGCGGGGCTCGGCATCGCGGCGCTGGCGATTCTCATCCTGTCGACCGTCACGACGACCTTTCTCGATGCGTGGTCGGCGGGAATCTCCGCCGAATCACTCCGGGCGGGGATAAAGGGAAAAACGGCCGCCGCGGTGGTGGCTGCCGCCGGCACCGTGCTTGCCATGCTCTTCAACATGGATAATATCACGAATTTCCTGTATCTCATCGGCTCTGTGTTTGCCCCGATGATCGCCATTCAGATCGCGGATTTCTTTATCCTGCACAGGGACCGCGGAGAGGAAAAATTTGCCGTCCGCAATATTGTGATCTGGATGATCGGCTTTGCACTGTACCGCATTCTGATGCGTGTGGACACGCCCCTTGGCAGCAGCGCGCCGGACATCGCGGTCACCGTGGTGCTCTGCGTTCTGACGGACAAGCTCTTCAAAAGGACCGGGGACCGTTCCGGGAGCTGAGCGCGGGGCATGGGCTTCGGGGCAAAAGATCCGGAGCAAAAGCAATTTGTGTGCGTGCCGTTTCGGGGAGAGCTGCGGTATACTCATAGCACAGAAGTCTTTGTGCCTTTGCGCAGGCAGAAAGGAGAAGCGATGAATGCAGGCAATTCAAACCGGATTACAAGAGAATATCTTGATTCGCTGCTGGTGGAGACGCGGTATCTCGATGCCGCGGCGCCGGATACGACGCTGCAGCTCTACGGCAGGACATTTCCGACGCCGGTCATGACGGCGGCGCTGTCCCATCTGGATCATTTCATGGAGCCGGGCAGCACAGAGAAATACGCGGAGGGGGCAGCCGGAGCCGGCGTGGTGACGTGGATCGGAATGTCCTCGAAGGAGGAGATCGAGCTTGTCGCCGGCAAGAGTCCGGCCGTCGTCGAGATCATCAAGCCCTACCGGGACAGGGATCTGATCTTCCGCAAGATCGAGCATGCCGAAAAGCAGCGGCTTCTCGCGGTGGGCATTGATATCGACCACCCGTTTGCGGAGGGCGGTGCGCCGGATTTTGTGGACGGCTTCGAGATGAAAGCCATGACGACGGCGGAGCTCGGAGAGCTCTGCCGGAGCACGAAGCTCCCTCTGATCGTCAAGGGGGTTCTCAGCGTGCGGGATGCGGACCGGAGCCTGTCGGCGGGCGCTGGCGGCGTTCTTCTTTCCCATCATAACAACCGGATCGGGTATGCCGTGCCGCCGCTCATGGCGCTCGGAGAGATTCGGAAAGCGGTCGGAGGGCGCATCCCGATTTTTGTGGACGACGAGATTGCAACCGGTATGGATGCGTTCAAGGCGCTGGCGCTCGGCGCGACGGCGGTCGGGATCGGGAGGCCGCTGATGACGGCCATCAGAGACGGCGGCGCGGAGGGGATGGCGGAATATCTCCGGAACGTGACGAAGCAGCTTGCCTATGTCATGGCCTGCACCGGCTGTACGTCGCTGTCCGCAATGGACGCCTCGGTAATTCATAAAAGCTGATTCACAAAAGCTGATTCACAGAAGCCGATTCATATGCAGAGCTCCTCTGCCCCTCATCTCCGAGGCAGGGGAGCTTTCTTGATGCGCTTCTGCATGCACGTTCTTTATGGGGCGGCGCTTTCTTTGATTATGGCGTTCATTCGTGTTTTGCGGTATATTAGACATGCTGACGCCGCAAAGATCCGGGGCGCAGAGCGCGTTCGGGCCGAATGCCCCGGACGGATAAAGGACGGAGATTTCCGATCAGGATGGTTTCATGAAGCCCATTATCGAGTTCAAAAAATATTCCTTTCGTTATCGTTCCCAGACCGAGCCGACGCTCCGGGATATTGACCTTGCGATTTATCCGGGGGAAAAGATTCTCATTGCCGGGCCCTCGGGCTGCGGCAAGTCCACGCTGGTGCACTGCATCAATGCCCTGATTCCCTGCTCCTTTCACGGAGAAACGTCAGGGACGCTGACCGTCTGCGGGGAGGACCCGGCGAGAGCCGGCGTGTTCGGTATGTCGAGACAGGTCGGCACGGTGCTGCAGGATACGGACGGACAGTTCATCGGCCTTACGGTGGCGGAGGACCTCGCCTTTGCCCCGGAGAATGACGCGGTGCCGCAGGCAGAGCTCCGTCGGCGCGTCGCGGAGATCGCGGATGTGGTCAGTGTATCGAAGCTCCTTTCCCATGCGCCGGGCGAGCTTTCCGGCGGGCAGAAGCAGAGAGTGTCGCTCGGCGGCGTCATGGTGGATGATGTGAGGGTGCTGCTCTTTGATGAGCCGCTCGCCAATCTGGACCCCGCTACGGGGAAGAAAACCATTGCGCTGATCGATACAGTCATGCGGCAGAGGGATGTGACGGCAATCATCGTCGAGCATCGCCTTGAGGATGTGCTGTACCGGGATGTGGACCGCATCGTCGTCATGAGCGAGGGCAGGATTGTCGCGGACATGCGGCCGGACGAGCTGCTGTGCACGGATATTCTGGAGCAGCAGGGCGTGCGCGAGCCGCTCTATGTCACGGCGATCCGCTATGCGGGCGGAGCCATTGTGCCGGAGGATCATCCGGCGCATGTGGAGACCATGAATCTTGCGCCGTACGCGGCGTCCGTGAGGGAATGGTTCCGAAAAGCGCCCCGCAGGCAGCGGAAGAATGAGAATCCGCCGGCGCTGGAGATCCGGCATGTGAGCTTTTCTTATCCCTCCGGGGAGCCGGTGCTGCGCGATGTGAGCTTTGTTCTCAGAAAGAGCGAGATGGCGGCGCTCGTCGGACGGAACGGGGCGGGGAAGTCCACGCTCTCCTCGCTGATCTGCGGATTTCACGCGCCGTCGGAGGGACAGATTCTCCTGAACGGGGAGGATATCGCGCCGCTCTCCATCAAGGAGCGGGGGGAGAGGATCGGACTTGTCATGCAGAGTCCGAACCAGATGATCAGCAAGCCGATGATCATGGAGGAGGCAGGGCTGGGGCTTGCCGTGCGCGGCGTTCCGGAGGAGGAGGTAAAGCGCAGAGTCCTTGAAACGCTGCGGATCTGCGGCCTCTACGAGATGCGCAGCTGGCCGGTCTCGGCGCTCAGCTTCGGTCAGAAAAAGCGGGTATCCATCGCGGCGATCCTTGTCATGAATCCGGAAATTCTCATCCTCGATGAGCCGACGGCGGGGCAGGATTACGCGCACTACACGGAAATCATGGAGTTTCTGCGCCGGATCAACCGCGAGCTGGGGATCACGATTCTGATGATCACCCATGACATGCACCTCATGCTGGAATATACCGACCGCGCGATCGTGATTTCGGAGGGGCGTCTTGTCACGGACGACACGCCCGCCCATGTCCTCACGGACGCGGCGATCACGGCGCAGGCGGATCTCAAGGAGACCTCTCTCTATGAGCTGGCGCTGCGCTGCGGGATTCCGGAGCCGTCAGAATTTGTAGAGCGCTTTATTGCGTATGAGCGGGAGAAAAAGGGCTGATGGCGAGAATACTTTCTTATGAGAAAAAGGATACGTGGATCCACGAGCTGAGCGGCGTCACGAAGCTCCTGTTTTTTCTTGTCTGGTGCGTGGTGAGTGCGCTGACCTATGACACGCGGATTCTGCTCCTCATGATCGCCGTCAGCCTTGCCGTCAACGCGGCGGCAAAGACGAAATGGCGGCAGGTCGGGGCGGTGTTCCGGCTCATCATGGTGTTTATGGCGCTGAATCTCGCGGCGATCTTTATCATGTCGCCGTATCAGGGGACGGCCGTTTACGGGACGAAGACCGTGCTCTGCCATCTGCTTGCGGGCTATGATCTTACGGCGGAGGAGCTGTTTTATCTCCTGAACGTGCTGATCAAGTATTTCACCATCATTCCGGCGGTGTTCACCTTTATGGTTACGACGGACCCGTCAGAGTTCGCGGCCTCGTTAAACGGCATCGGAATCAGTTACAGCGTCGCCTATTCGATTGCGATCGCGCTGCGCTATATTCCGGATATTCAGGACGAATTTCACAGAATACGGAACGCGCAGGAGGCGAGGGGCATCGACATGAGCGGCAAGGCGAGGCTGACGGACCGGATCCGGCGGACCTCGGCGATCATCTTTCCTCTTCTCTTTACGACGATGGAGCGCATCGATATGGTGTCGAACGCCATGGAGCTGCGCGGCTTCGGCAAAAAGAAAAAGCGCAGCTGGTACTGCGCAAGGCCGCTTCGGCGGAATGACCGGCTTGTGCTGGCGTTTACGGCGGTTTTTGCCGTATTCGCGCTGTGGTTCACGTTCCGG
This sequence comes from Lachnoclostridium sp. Marseille-P6806, assembly GCF_900625025.1. GTDB lineage: Bacteria > Bacillota > Clostridia > Lachnospirales > Lachnospiraceae > CAG-791. Next base: position 231,118 of record NZ_LR130576.1, on the reverse strand, counting down.
GACGGCAGCCGGTTCTACAATCCGTTCGTCTGAGCGGAGCGGCTTTAGACCGACGGTTTACGGGAAATGGTGATGGATGTTGGACTGCGTCTCCGCGTCGATATAGGGCGTGACATCGTGATTGCGGCCGGTCCGGTCCTCCTCCGCGGCGGCAGCGGACTGCTCGTCGAGGCGCTTCGTGCGGAGCGTTCCGTTTACCTGAAGACGGAAGCTGAGCTTCCGGATCAGATAGCCGAGAAGCGGGATCAGCACGAGGAGGAGAAAAACTGCGGCAATACCGAGAAGAGAAAGACTCTGTTCACTCATAAGCGGCACCGGATAAAAATGTTTTATGTCTGTCAATTTTATGGCTATGATAAGGAAACGGCATTCTGCCAAGCGGATGATATCTATAAATTTTATTATAGTTTCGGGAAAGAAATGACGCAACAAGCGGATGATAAGGTAAAAATAATCAGAATATTCCGCGGGCATCCCAAAGCGCAGCGGCAAAGGGACAGCGCAGCAAAGAGGCATTATATCAAAGAGGCATCATAGCAAAGAGGCATTATGGCAGAGGAATGGATTCGCAAACGGATTCTTGAGCTGGCGGAGCAGTCCGAACGCAGGCAGCAGTACCTCTTCACAGATTTTCTGAATGAGGCGGAGCAGGCGGAGGCCTTTGCGGCGGCAGGCAGGCGCCTGCGCACCGGGCGGGACGGCGCCGGAAACGAGTGGGCGGTCTGTCAGAAGCTTCCCGGCGTCGTTTCGGTATCCGGCGGACGGGAGGGGGCGGAGCGGGTCATGCTCCGCTTCGGAAACCCGGAGACGTTCGGCTATGAGGAGCCGTTTCCGATCGCAGTGCTCCGTATTGCGTCGCTTCATGAGAAATTCGGCGAGGAGCTGAGCCACAGGGACTATCTCGGGGCGCTCCTGCATCTGGGAATTGAACGGCGGGTGCTGGGCGATATTCTGATCGACAAAAAGACGGCCTATCTCTTTGCCGAGCGATCGGTTGCGCCGTTCCTTGCGGAGAACCTGACGCAGATCCGTCACACGCGCGTCTCCTGCGAGCCCGCGCCGGCGGTTCCGGAGGCGCTCCGGCCAAAGCTTGCGGAGGAGACGTTTCCGGTGGCGTCGGAGCGGCTGGATGCGATTCTTGCACAGCTCCTCAAACTGTCCCGTTCGCAGAGTCTGGAGCTTTTCCGTGCGGGGAGGGTATTTGTGAACGGGGCCGTGACGGAAAACGGAAGCGCCTCGCCGGGGGAGGGGGACGTGATCTCGGTCCGGGGCTTCGGCAGGATGATTTACCGGGGCGTTTCGGGAACCAGCCGCAAAGGGAAGCTCTACGTGACGATGGAAAAATATGTATAAAAATATGAATGACAATGAAAAAAGGACCGCAGGTACACCGGCGGCCGGCTGCCGCTGGCCGGAATACGGCGATGCCGGTGCGTGGACGCTCCGGGGGCTGCGGGACGGCATACCGATCGGCATGGGTTATCTTGCGGTCGGCTTCACTATCGGAATCGCGGCGAAGAATACGGGGCTTGATGCGGTACAGAGCTTCTTCATGTCGCTCGGCATGGTGGCCTCGGCGGGAGAGTATGCCGCGCTGATGCTGATCGGAGCGGGAGCGGGGCTGATCGAAATGGTCGCGACGACGCTGGTGATCAATCTGCGCTATCTCCTGATGAGCTGCTCGCTCACGCAGAAGCTCCGCCCGGAGGAGCCTTTCTGGAAGCGCTTTCTGCTGGCCCTTTGTGTGACGGACGAGCTGTTCGGCATCTCCTCCGCGGTGCCGGGAGCTCTCAATCCGGTCTATACATGGGGTGCGATGCTTGTTTCTGTCACGGGGTGGTGCCTTGGAACCGTTCTCGGCGTCGAGGCGGGCAATATTCTGCCGGCGAGAGCCGCCAGCGCGATGAATGTTGCGCTCTACGGCATGTTTCTCGCCATCATTCTGCCGCCGGCGAAGAGGAGCCGCTTCATGGGCGGTCTGATCGCCGCGGCCATGCTGTCGAGCTGGCTCTTTTCGGCGCTGCCGGGCTTGAGGCAGATTTCCGCGGGCTTCCGTGTGATTCTGCTTACGGTGGCGCTCTCGTCCGCCGCGGCGTGGCTCCGGCCGGTCGACGGACAGGGCAGGCCGGTGCGCGGAGAGAGAACAGACAGTCAGGAGGAACGCGTATGAGCCGCAGCGTCAGTTTATCTCTTCTCGTCATGGCCGTGACGATCTATCTGATCCGGGTGCTTCCCTTTCTCTTTCTGCGAAAAGAGATCACAGATATCAGGATCCGGTCGTTTCTTTATTATGTTCCTTATGTTACGCTGGCGGTGATGACTTTCCCCGCGATCCTTTCCGCGACCGGAAGCGTGTGGTCGGGAGCGGCGGCGCTCGGGGCCGCGGCGGCGGCAGCGCTGATCAGCGGCGATCTCTTTACGGTAGCCGTCAGCGCCTGCGCAGCGGTTTTTCTGACGGAGCTGGTGCTTCTTTAGCGCAGGCTCTCTGCGGTTAAGTGCATCGCGGCGTGACTTTTACACGAAAGCTTTTATGCGGAAGAAAGGAAAAAACGGACATGCTGGAATTTCGTTATGATACGCAGCTTCTGATCGATGCGGCGGAGGGCGGAGAGCTCGACGAGGATGTGATCCGCGATTATATCTCGGAGCATCTGAAAGGGGACTGCCTGTTGGTTGCGGGGGATGAGGAGCTGATCAAGATTCACTTTCACACCAACGAGCCGTGGCAGGTTCTTGAATACTGCCGCACGCAGGGCGAGATCTACGACATTGTCGTAGAGGATATGGACCGCCAGACGAGAGGACTTAAGGGATGACGGAAATGTCGGCCTCCTGTATTCTGATTTCTCTCCATCGGAACGATTTGCAGGCGGATGCGGCGCCGGGTGCCGCAGAGGAAGAGGAGCGCTCGCTCAGAGAGCTCGAGGGCCTTGCGGAGGCCGCGTCGTTCCGGGTGCGGGAGCTGTTCCGGCAGAATGTGCCGAAAATCAGTGCGGGAACGTACATCGGCACGGGCAAGGCGCAGGAGATCAAGGCGTATCTGGAGCTGGCGGACACGGAGGAGCCGATCGACGCCGTGATCGTGAACGACGCCATTTCGCCGGTGCAGCTTGCGAATCTGTCGGACATTTTCGACCGGCCGGTGATCGATCGCACGGGATTGATCCTGCGCATTTTTGCAGATCGCGCCCGCACAAGGGAGGCAAAGCTGCAGGTGGAATCCGCGCGGCTCCAGTACATGCTCCCCCGGCTGCAGGGAATGCACCGGGAGCTGGGACGGCAGGGCGGCGGGAGCGGTGCGCTCAGCAACCGGGGAGCCGGCGAGACGAAGATCGAGCTGGACCGGCGGCGCATCGAGCACCGGCTGGCGGAGCTTCGCCGGGAGCTTGCCGTGGTGGAGAGGGAGCGGACGACACAGCGAAGCCGCCGTCTCTCCGCGGGGATCCCGCGGGTTTCGCTGGTGGGCTATACCAATGCGGGCAAGTCCTCCATCATGAACGCCATGCTCGATCTGTACGGCGGCGCGGAGGACAAAAAGGTTCTGGAAAAGAACATGCTGTTCGCGACGCTGGATACGGCGGTGCGGCGCATTGAACCCGGGGAGGAGGGCAGGCCCTTTCTCCTTACCGACACCGTGGGCTTTGTCAGGAAGCTCCCGACGGCGCTGGTCCGGGCGTTCCGCTCGACGCTGGAGGACGCCGCGCTTGCCGGTCTTCTCCTGATCGTTACGGATCTCTCGGCCCCGGACTGCGCCGCGCAGCTCAGGACGACGCTCGAGACGCTGCGGGATATCGGGGCCGGGGAGGTTCCCCGTATTTTTGTTTTCAACAAGGCGGATGCGGCGGACGCCGCAAAGCGGGAGGTTCCTCCGCGTTTTGACGGCATCGGACCGGAGGACGGGCGCATCACGATCTGCGCGAAAAAGCCGGAGGACATCCGGCGTCTGGTTGCCCTCACGGAGCAGAAGCTGGACGAGGGAAGCATCGAATGCGATATGCGGATCCCCTATTCGGAGGGGTGCATTCTGGCGGAGCTTCAAAGCGGCGGTCTCTTCACGGTGCTGGATTACGGCGAGGACGGGATGCTTGTGCATGTGCGCTGCAGCAGAGAGCTGTACCGGCGCTGCACCGCCTATGTTTTGGAGAAACCGCAGGAAAAGCGCAGCCCGGAAGCGGAATGAGCAGTGAAATAACGAAATAAGGCGCGAAGTCAAGCGCACAATGAGGAGCGCTGCGGCAGAGCGGCAGGCGGAAAGGAAAAGGAAGAAAATGGATATTGTCTGTCTTGATCTGGAGGGAGTGCTGGTTCCGGAGATATGGATCGCCTTTGCGGAGGCAAGCGGGATCCCGGAGCTTCGCCGCACCACGCGGGATGAGCCCGATTACGACAGGCTGATGCGCTGGCGGCTTGCGATACTGCGGGAGCATGGTCTGGGGCTGAAAGAGATTCAGCAGACCATCGCAGGGATCGATCCGCTGCCCGGCGCACGGGAATTTCTGGACGAGCTGCGGCGCATGACGCAGCTTATCATCATCAGCGATACGTTCACGCAGTTTGCGGGTCCTCTGATGGAAAAGCTGGGCTGGCCGACGATCTTCTGCAACTCGCTGGAAGTGGCGGAGGACGGCGAAATTACGGGCTTCCGCATGCGGATCGCGGACTCCAAGCTCGCCACGGTGCGGGCTTTGCAGTCCATAGGCTACGATACGATTGCGAGCGGCGACAGCTACAACGATCTGGCGATGATCCGGGCGAGCCGGGCGGGCTTCCTCTTCCGCAGCACGGAGCAGATACGGAAAGAGCATCCCGAGCTGCCGGCCTTTGAAACCTATGAGGAGCTTCTGGCGGCCATCCGCGGCGCGCTCTCGGGCGTCTGAGCATGCCGCGTCTGCTCTTCCCTGCCGATGCAGTCCTTTCAAACCCCGACATCGGTGCGGGGCGCCGAGTCGCAGATCGCATCGGCGAATCTGAAATTCGCCTCGCGGGAAAGAGGAAAGTATGCGTTTTTTCCATTTGTCGGATCTGCATATTGGCTTAAAACTCCTGAACCGGGATCTGTATGAGGATCAGGCGTATATTCTGCGGCAGATTGTTCAGCGGGTGCGGGAGGAGAGACCGGATGCGGTGGTGATCGCGGGGGATATCTATGATAAAGCGGTTCCCTCCGCCGAGGCCGTGGAGCTGTTTGACCGCTTTATCGGCGAGCTCGCGGAGGCGTCTCCGGAGACGGCCATTATGGCGATCTCCGGCAACCATGACAGCGCGCCCCGCCTCGACTGCTACCGCGGGATCCTTGCGCGCCAGCATCTCTATATGATCGGCAGGCCGCCGCAGCGGGAGGATGAGTATATTGAGAGGGTGACGCTGCGGGACGACTGGGGCCCGGTTCATTTTTATCTGCTGCCCTTTGTGAAGCCCTCGATGGTAAAGGCGATCACGGGGACCGATGAGAACGGGAACAATCTCTCCTATGACAGGTCTGTCCGCAGGCTGCTTGGCCGGGAGCGGGTGGACGTGGGCGAGCGCAATGTTCTGGTGAGCCATCAGTTCTATCTGCCCGCCGGAACGGATGCGGGACAGGTCGAGAGGATGAGCTCCGAGATCCGGACGATTGGAAATATCGACCAGATCGGTGCGGACGTGCTGTCCCCGTTTGACTACGCGGCGCTGGGACATATCCATAAGCCGATGACCGTGGGGGACGAACGCTTCCGCTACTGCGGGACGCCGCTGGCCTGCTCGGTGGATGAGGCGGGGCAGAGCAAGGCGATCGTCGCGGTGGAGCTTGGAGAGAAAGGCGCTGTCCCCCGGATCTCTTTCATTCCTCTTACGCCGCTCCGCGCCGTCCGGGTGCTCCGCGGAGGGCTGGAGGAGGTTCTGAGACAGTCCTGTGACGATTACGTTTCGGTTCGCCTGACAGACCGGGTGGATCACGATATCTTTGATATGAAAGAGCGGCTTCGCCTTGCGTTTCCGTATCTCTTGGAGATCCGGAGGGAGAATCTGCGCTCGGCGGAGTATACGGCGGAGCTGTCGGAGGAGCAGGAGACGGACCCCTATGCGCTGTGCCTTGCGTTTCTGGGAGAGACTTCAGAGGAGGAACGGGAGCTTCTGCGGGAGGTGTTTGCTTCGGCGGAGAAAGCGGAGAGGAGCTGACGATGCGTCCACTGCAGCTTACCATGCAGGCCTTTGGCTCATACGGAGAAAAGACCACGATTGATTTCAGACAGCCGTCGCAGAGGCTGTTTCTCATTACGGGAGATACCGGCGCGGGAAAATCGACGATCTTTGACGCGATATGCTTTGCTCTGTACGGCGAGGCGAGCTCCACGGCGTATGCGAAGACGGGCGTGATTCTCCAGAGCCAGTTTGTCAGCACGGCGATCGAGCCCTTTGTCTCGCTTCGCTTTTCCGACGGTGAGGACGGCGCGGTGTACGAGATCCGCCGGGTTCCCAGACATCTGCGCCCCGCGGGACGCCGGACAAAGAGCGGGGCGTCGGAAATTCTCGTTTCCTCCTCCGCAGAGCTGACCATGCCGGACGGAACGGTCTATCCGTCGCGGGAGACGGACCGGAAGCTGGAGGAGCTCGTCGGGCTCACCAAGGAGCAGTTCACACAGATCGCCATGATCGCGCAGGGCGAGTTCATGGCGCTCCTGCGGGCAAAATCCGATGAAAAAAAGGTGATTTTCCGCAGGCTCTTCGGCACCGGAATCTATCAGGCGGCGGCGGAGGAGCTGCGGGCGCGCCTTTCGGCGAAAGAAAAAGAGGCGGAGGAGCTGCAGACGCAGTGCCGGCAGCTTGCAGCCTCGGCCGTGGTGCCGGAGGAGGGAGGAGAAAAAGCGGAGCTTTCGGAAGCGAAGCGGCGCTTGGAGGAGGGAGAGCTGTCCGCTCTTCCGGATTTTGTCCGGGAGCTGCGCGCACTTTGCGGCGCGCTCCGCGCGCAGTGCGGGGCGGCGCAGGAGCGGGTCCGGACGATGGGAGAACAGCGCGATGCGGGGCGGGAGGCGCTGATCCGCGCGCAGCAGACGGAGGAGGCTTACGGGCAGCTCGAGCGGTCGGAGCGGGAGCTTGCGGCGTGCCGGGAAGCCGCAGAGGAAATGAAGAACGCGGAGGCGCTGATTGCGCGCATACGGGCGGCGCAGGAGCTTGCGGCGGAGAGAAGAGTTCTCGCGGGGGCCGAGGCGGCGCTTGCCGCGACGGAGACGGCTCTCGCAAAGGAGCAGGCGCTTCTTCCGGAAAAAAGCGCCACGGCAGAGACCGCGGAGCGCGCGGCGGCAGGGAGCAAGGAGCGCTATGACGGGGAGCTCGCGGAATATAGCCGGCGCAGGGAGCGGGTAGAGCGCGCCGAGAGGCAGTTTGCGGCGATTCAGAGCTGTGAAACGGAAGAGGCGGAGAGAGAAAAAACGCTGAACGGACTCCGGCTCCGGGAGGAGGGCGCGCGGAAGCGGCAGGCGGAGCTGGAGGAGGAAGCCCGTCTCCTGCGGGACGGGATCGCTGCGGGGGAGCAGGTTCCCGTGCTTCTTTCACAGTGGGAGGAAAAATGCCGGACGGAGGCGGCGCTGGAGCGAGACATCACGGCGCTTGCGAAGCGGGAGGGCGAGTGCCGGGAGGCCGCGGAGGCTGTCTGTGCGGGGACGGCGGCCTATGCGGAGATCCGGGAAGAGAGCGGGAGGAAAGCGCGGGAATACGAAGCGATGCTCCAGAGCTTTCTCGACGCGCAGGCGGGCTTTCTCGCGGAGCAGCTCCGCCCCGGAAAGCCCTGCCCGGTCTGCGGATCGACAGAGCATCCGCATCCGTTCCGCCCGGACAGAGGCGGGTCTTCCGGGATCCGGAGAGAGACTGTCGACGCGGCCCGGGAAGAGGCGGAGCGCCTGCGCGCCGTGCAGGAGAAACGCGCCGGGGAGCTCCGGGCGGCGCAGAGCGTGAAGAGTGAGAAAGAAAAAAGCCTTGCCTCCGGACTTCTTGCCCTGCGGGAGGCGTTTCAGAGAGCGCTCGGCGGCTTCGGGGACGATGCGCCGGAACATATCCCGGATGTTCCGGATGTCCGCGCGGCGCAGCGGCTCGCCGCGCGATACCGGGAGCTGCTCATGCGGGAGGGGAAGCGGCTCCGTGAGCAGAATGAAGCGCTGCTTGCGGCGCGGGAGCGTCTGACCGCCGGAGAACGGGAGATGGAGGAGCTTGACGGAACCGTGCAGAAGCTCCGTGAGGCGCTGCAGGAGGCCGCTCTTGCCCTGCAGGCCGCAAGAGCGAGATCGGTTCAGCTGAGAGAGGGGCTCGAATTTTCGTCCGCTGAGGAGGTGCGGAGGTATTTTGAGGAGGCGTCGCGCCGTCTCGTGGAGGCGAAGACGGGATATGAGGCCCGGCAGGCGGAGCTTGCGGCGGCGCGGAAAGCGCAGAACGAGTGCGGCGCGCGGATCAGCCGGCTTCTGGAGGAGCTTCCGGAGCAGCGGCGGACAAGCGGGGCCTGTCGTCTGCGCTATGAAGAGAAAATGAGAGAGAAGCGCCTTGACGAGGAGGAGTGGCAGTCTGTTTTTGCGGCGCATGCGCCGGAGGACGCCGACCGCCTGCAAAAAACGCTCACGGAATATCTGAGCCGGAAAGCGGTGGCGGAGCGGGCAAAAGAGGAGGCGGCGCAGCGCATCGGAGGCAGGGAGCGTCCGGTGACGGAGGAGCTCCGGAGGCAGAGCGAGGAGAACGACCGCGCTCTGGGAGAGGCGGAGGAGCGTTTCCGTCTGCTGGATCGGGAATATCGCAGGAATGAGCAGGTGCTGGAGGAAATTGCCCCGAAGCTCGCGCGGCACAGCACGGCGCTTTCCGAATACAGGAGACTCCGGACGCTGTACCGGCTGATCTCCGGGACGGAGAGCGGAAACCGCATGGATCTCGAGACCTTTGCCCAGCGCTGCCGGCTGGAGAAGATCCTGCATGCGGCGAACCGGCGCTTCCGGGAGATGTCCGCGGGACAGTTTGAGCTCCGCCTGTATGATATCGAAAAGGCCGGAGAGGGGAAAAACCGCGGGCTGGATCTCATGGTCTATTCGACGGTGACGGGCAGGCTCAATGAGGTGCGCTCGCTCTCCGGAGGGGAATCCTTTATGGCGGCGCTGTCTCTGGCGCTCGGCATGGCGGATCAGATCGAGACCGGGGCCGCAGGTCTCCATCTGGAGATCATGTTCATCGACGAGGGCTTCGGCTCGCTCAGCGATAACGCGCGGAATCAGGCGGTGCGGGTTCTGCAGGAGATGGCGGAGGGCTCAAAGCTCATCGGTATCATTTCACATGTCAGCGAGCTGAAGCAGCAGATCGAGGATCAGCTCATCATCACAAAGGACGAGAGAGGAAGTCACGCGCGGTGGCAGCTCAGCTGAGGCCGCCGCAAAGAACGCGGCACCGAGCCGCAGATCGCATCGGCGAAGCTGAAATTCGCCTCGCGGAAAAGAGGGAAGCATGAGAGACAAAAATTCATTTGCCGTCAATCCGCCCATGGGGTGGAACAGCTGGGACTGCTACGGGGCGGCCGTCACGGAGGAAATTCTGAAGAAGAATGCTGATTACATGGCGGAGCATCTTTCGCAGCACGGCTGGGAATATATTGTCTGCGACATCCAGTGGTACTGCCCGAGCGCGGATTCGTCGCATTATCAGGATTTCTGCGATATCTGTATCGACGGGTACGGCCGGGCAGTGCCCGCGCCGAACCGCTTCCCGTCCGCGGCGGACGGAAAGGGTTTCGCGCCGGTCGCGGAGTACGTCCATGCGAAAGGCTTGAAATTCGGCATTCACATTATGAGAGGAATCCCGCGGCAGGCGGTCAGTCAGAACTGTCCGGTAAAGGGGACGGAGTATACGGCGCGTCAGGTCGCGCATCCGGCGTCAATCTGCAGCTGGAATACGGATATGTACGGCGTCGATGCGACGAAACCGGGAGCGCAGGATTATTACAATTCTCTGCTTGAGCTTTACGCGTCGTGGGGCGTGGATTTCATCAAGGTGGACGACATCTGTGTCAAGTATGCCGTGGCGGGCGACGAGAGTACGCTCAGCTACGGCGGGGATGAGATCGAGCTGATCCGGCGTGCCGTCGACCGCTGCGGGAGACCGATTGTCCTGTCGCTGTCGCCCGGACCGGCGCTCCTCTCCGAGGCGGAGCATCTTAAGAAAAATGCGAATATGTGGCGGATAACCAATGATTTCTGGGACGACTGGGGCGCGCTCTGCGGCATGTTCGAGCGCTGCCGCGAGTGGGCGCCGCATGTCTCGGCGGGCTGCTTTCCGGACTGCGATATGCTGCCTCTGGGACATCTGTCCCTGATCGGCTGCGAGAACGGCCTTGGCGGGCGGATGACGCGCTTCACGCGGGAGGAGCAGAGGACGATGATGACCCTCTGGTGCATCTTCCGGTCGCCGCTGATGCTTGGCTGCGAGCTGAATGACATGGATGAGTGGACGCGCTCTCTTATCACGAACGACGAGGTGCTCGCGCTGACGAGGCGGAGCCGGAACGCGCGGCAGATGGTGAGAAACCGCAGTCATATCGTATGGAAAGCGGAGGACGCGGACGGAGAGTGCACGTATGCGGCGCTGTTCAGCACGGCGGGCTGGGAGGAGAGCTATGTTCTGAGCCTTGCGGAGCTCGAGCTCGAGGGCCGGTATGCCGTGACGGAGCTCTGGGATGGGGCAGAACTCGGCGAGACGGACGACCGCATCCCGATCCGGATGGCGCCGCACTCGGCAAAGCTGTTCCGGCTTGTGAGCGTGTAAGGCGCCGGTCAACGGGCCGCGGCGGGCGGCATAAAACAGCAGGCATAAAACAGCTGACATAATACAGCGGGTATAAAACCTCAGGCGGGGAGCGCAGACGGAAAAATCCGGCGCTCCCCGCTTGCGCGAGGAGAGGAGTGATGGTAGAATAAGCCCGTGAGTTAGCTAATGCTAACCATAAAAAGAAACGAGGGAGGGCGGTGATGCGCGTCAATCCGCTGGTTGTTCTTTTGTTTAATCTGCTGCTTCCGGTTGCCGTTATGTTTCCGGGGAATCGCTTCCAGCACCTGTTTTTCCTGAGCTTTGCGTCGTTCATTCTTCTTCTGCTGCGCAGGGGGCGGCGTCTTGCTCTTTTCCTCTGCGTCTACGCGGTTTTTCTTGCGGCAAGTCGTGTGTCGCTCTGGCATCCGGGCTTTGCCGGCGGCTTTTTCTCTGTCTTTTTCTATATATCGATGCAGTTTATCCCCTGCCTTATGATGGCGAGCGTGCTGATCGGGGATTACAGTCCGGGTGAGCTGATTTCGGCGCTTCAGCCGCTTCATCTGCCGAGGAGCTTTGTGGTTTCGCTCGTGATCGTGCTCCGTTATATTCCCACCTTTCGCAGAGAGTTCGGCTATATCCGGGAGTCCATGCGGCTGCGGGGCGTGCCGTACAGCGTCCGCCGGCCGGTGCAGAGCTTTGAGTTTTTTCTGGTGCCGCAGCTGTTCCGCTGCGCTCTCCTCGCGGATGAGATCACGGCGGCCGGACTGACGAAAGGGATCACGCATCCCGGGCGCCGCTCCTCCTACTATGATGTGCGGATGCAGTGGTCTGATTATGCGCTGTGCGCAGCGCTCTTTCTGGGAACGGGGGTGCTGATTCTGTGGCGGTGATCGAGGCGAGGTCTTACGCGTTCACTTACCCGGGAGAGGAGCAGGCGGCAATCCGGGATGTCACGTTCCGCATCGGCGGGGGAGAGATCATTCTGATTGCCGGGGACAGCGGAAGCGGAAAATCGACGCTTCTGCGGTCGCTGAACGGCCTCATTCCGGAGATTGCCGAGGGGCGCACAGAGGGGGGACGCTTTCTTGACGGAAAGGATATGGACGGCCTTTCGATCTGTGAGATCAGCCGGAAAGTCGGCTCCGTATTTCAGAATCCGCGAAGTCAGTTTTTTACGCTGAACAGCACCAGTGAAATGGTCTTCTCCATGGAGAACTACGGCTTTGCCAGAGAGGAGATGGAGCGGCGGCTCCGGGAGATCGAAAGGGATATCCCGATCGCGCCTCTCATGGGGCGGGAAATTTTTTCGCTTTCGAGCGGAGAACGCCAGCTTCTTGCGCTGGCCTCCGCCATGTCGCTGGGGCCGGATATCCTGCTCTTTGACGAGCCCTCGGCGAACCTCGACTATCGGAATGCCATGCGGCTGCGCCGGCTGCTTGCAAAGCTCCGGTCGCTGGGGAAGACAGTGCTTGTCGCGGATCACAGGTTTTTCTATCTGGATCGGATGGCGGACCGGGTCTTTCTCATCGGACAGCGAACACTTCGCTGCTTCGCGAGCGAGGCGGCGTTCCGGGAATCCTCTTATAACACGCGGAGCTTCGATCTCTTCGGGGCGGACTTCCCCGTGAGGCCGCGGGCAGAGACGGGGGAATGCGCGGCGTCGATGAAAAACGTCTCCAAATGGCAGGTGCTGAAATCGGTCTCCATGGAGCTTCGCCGGGGAGAAGCCGCAGTGCTTGTCGGAGCAAACGGCGCGGGCAAGACGACGCTCGCAAGACTCCTCACAGGGGCGCTCCGTCCGGACAGAGGGACGGTGGAGGTTCCGCGGCTTCCGTTTTATGTCATGCAGGACGCCGATTATCAGCTCTTCGGAACCAGCGTGGAAAGCGAGCTGGAGATCGGGCGGGGAAAGCTCCCCGGCGGGGAGAAAGAGCGTGTGCTCCGGGAAATGAATCTCTGGCAGTACCGGGACACGCATCCGTTCAGCCTGAGCGGAGGAGAGAAGCAGCGGCTCCAGATCGCCGCGGCGGCGCTCTCGGGGGCGGAGCTCATTATTTTTGACGAGCCCACAAGCGGCCTTGACGTGAGCTCGATGGAACGCGTATCGGGTGAGATCGTCCGCCTGTCAGAGAGCCGGGCGGTGCTCGTGATCTCGCACGATTATGAGTTTATCCGCCGGACGGCGGACCGGATCATTTATCTGAAAAACGGGAGGACGGAGCAGGACTTTTGCCTCACGGAGGAAACCGTAGAACGCCTGAATCATATTTTTACCGATATGGAGGAAACGGATATGGAGGAAACAGATGAATCGTAAGCTGAAAATGAAGGATCTTGTTCTGATTGCGCTGCTGACGGCGGTCTACATGCTGCTTTACATGGTGAGCATGGTGGTTGTTTCCGTGCTGGGCCCGTTCGGCCACGCCATAAGCCCGGGCATCTGCGGACTGCTCTCGGGGGCGGTGCTCCTTTTTATGAACCGGCGGCTGGGAAAGATGTGGGAGTACACGGTTTTTACACTGCTGGTCATGGGAGCCTTTGCTCTGATGGGCGGCGGTTATCTCCCGTGGCTTGTCAGCTCTGTCGCGATGGCGGTGACTGCCGATCTGCTTGCCTCGGGCTCGCGGGAAACGCCCGTCTGGAGGCTTGCGGCCGCGTCCGGTCTTCTGCATGTGGGGCAGGCGTGGGGAGCGATTATCCCGTCTGTCTTTTTTGTCGAGTCCTACCGGTCGCATTGGATTGAGCGGGGCGTGTCGGCGGAGGAGATGGACGGGTATATCCGTTTTACCCGGGGCGCCATGGGGCTGCTCTCGACGGCAGTGGTGTTTGTTCTTGCCGCCTTGGGAATGTATCTGGGGTATCTGATTCTTCATAAGCATCTGGAAAAGAGAAAAGCGTAAGGATCGGCAGACTTAGGAGGTGAACTGTGATCTATCGGAAATTAAAGGAATACGCGCCGGAGAGACTTGCTTTTGCCGCGATCGGGATTGTGCTGGCGTTTCTGGCGGCTCTTCTTTCGATCGCAAGCTATTACATGCTCTATCGTTTTCTGGTGAAGATCATTGCGGACGGTGATATCCGGGGAGCCGTGCCCGCGGCATTCCGTATCGCCGCGCTGCTCGTGGCGAATACGGCGGTCTATTTTTTATCGCTTTGGGCGACGCACGCTCTGGGGTTCCGTCTGGAAACCAATCTCAAGAAGCTGGGGATACGGAGGCTGATGCAGGCCTCGTTCAGCTTCTACGACCGGAATGATTCGGGAAGAATCCGGAAGATCATCGACGACAACACCGTGCTGACCCATATGAGTGTGGCGCACCTGATTCCGGATCTCTCCACGGCGGTGTTTGTGCCTGTCCTCGGCGCGGCGCTCGCCTTTGCGGTCGACGTAAAGCTCGGCGTCCTGTTCCTTGTCACCCTGCTGCTGGGGCTGTATTTCATTCAGCGGATGATGGGCGACCGTCAGTTTATGAAGCGGTATATGGAGGCGCAGGAAACCATGAATGCCGGAGCGGTCGAGTATGTGCGCGGCATCCATGTGCTCAAGATCTTCCGGATGAACGCGGAGTCTCTTCGGGAATTTCACAGAGCCGTGCTCGCCTACTCCGATCTGGCGCTGCGTTACAGCATGAGCTGCCGCCGGTGGTATGTGGTGTTTCAGGTGTTTTTTAACGCGGTGTATCTTACCGCCATGTTTTTCTATTCCGTGCGGAACGGGGAGCCTCGGGAGTTTCTCGCGAAGTTTATGTTTTATGTCATGTTCCACGGGATACTTTTCATTTCATTCATGAAAGTCATGTATGTGGGGATGTATCTCTTTCAGGCAAATTCCGCGATCGGAAAGATCGAGACGCTGTTTCGTGAGATGGAGGAGAAAAAGTTGCCCCGCGGCACAGCGGAGAAGATGGACAGCTTCGACATCGAATTTCGGGATGTGACGTTCAGCTACGGAGAGGAACGCGTGATCGAGAACCTGTCCCTCACGCTCCCCGCGGGACGAAGCTACGCGCTGGTCGGCTCGTCCGGCTCGGGAAAAACCACGCTGGCAAAGCTGATTTCGGGCTTTTATCAGACGGACGGGGGCGAGATACGGATCGGCGGCCGCGCCCTGAGCGAGTATTCGGACGGCGCGTTTGCCCGGAACATCGCGAACGTGTTTCAGGATGCGAGGCTGTTTCAGGACACGATCTATGAAAATGTGAGAGCCGGGCGGAGGAGCGCCTCCCGGGAGGAGGTCATGGAGGCGCTGCATCTTGCGCAGTGCGATGAAATTCTCGGCAAATTTGCCGGGAGAGAGGAGACGGTGATCGGCTCCGAGGGCGTGCATCTCTCCGGCGGGGAAATGCAGCGCATCACGATTGCCCGCGCGATTCTGAAAAACGCGGGAATCGTCATTCTGGACGAGGCCTCGGCGGCGGCGGATCCGGAGAACGAGTATGAGCTGCAAAGGGCGCTCGCCAATCTCATGAAGGGCAGGACCGTCATTATGATCGCGCACCGGCTCAGCTCGATCCGGAATGTCGACGAGATTCTGGTGATCGAAAACGGAAGAGTGGCGGAGCGCGGAAGCCACGGCGAGCTGATGCGGGGCGACACCCGCTATCGCCGGCTTCAGGAAGAGTTTATGCGGGCCAACGAGTGGAGGGTGCGCGGAGAGGCTGCGCCGGCGGCACAGGCGCTGTGACGGCATGAGACGCAGGGCGCCCCGCATCTTAGCGCGCTTTTGCGGTGCGCGCCTCGCGCAAATTGCTTCGGCATGGAGGAATGATGAGACGATTTCTGAAAGAAAAATTCGGACTGACGGATCGCGGTGTCCGGGCGGTGGAGCTGGCCAGCGTGATCTCGTTTCTGGTTAATTTCGGCTACATGCTGTTTATGATGATCGCCATGTATTTCGGGGACAATGTGCTCCGCGGAGAGGAAAAGCCGGCGTGGGTATATCTGCTGCTTCTTGCGGTGACGCTGCTTTTCGTCTACTGCGTGGTGGATCTTGAATACGTGCGCACGTATAACGCGACCTACCGGGAGGCAAGCGACCTGCGGCTGGAGATCGCGGACCGGCTGCGGGAGCTCCCGCTGTCGTACTTCTCGCGTCATGACCTGAGTGATCTCGCGCAGACCATCATGCAGGATGTATCGGACATCGAGCATGCCATGAGCCACGCGATGCCCCGCTGCATCGGCTATGTGTTCTTCCTCGCGGCGGTCGGGCTCCTGCTCCTTGTCTCCAACCCGCTGCTCGGTCTGGCGACGGTTCTGCCGCTTCTGGCAGGCTTCCTTTTTATGCTCTTCTCAAAGGACATGCAGAAGCGGTGGACGGGAAAATATTTCTGGAAGAGTCGGGAGATGACGGAGGCCTTTCAGGAGACCATCGAGCTGCAGCGGGAGATCCGGAGCTGCGGCATTGAGGAGGAGAATTACCGCAGGATTTCGGATATGATGGACGGAGCGGAAAAGCTGCGGCTCCGCGCGGAAATCACGCAGGGGATGCCGATGCTGCTTTCGATTCTGTTTATGAAGCTGACGCTGGGGGTGATTTCTCTTGTATCGGCGTGGCTTCTCGGGGCAAACCGGATTCAGCTGATTATGGTGATCGGCTTTCTCCTTGCCTCGGTGCGGCTCGTCGATGCCATGGGGGCGATGGAGGAGAGCTTTGCGGAGCTCCTGTATCTCGACGCCAGAGTGAAGCGCCTGAACGAGCTCAGGGAGACGCCGACGCAGACCGGCCGCGACACGGAGCTCGGCCGCTTTGACATTGTGCTTAAGGATGTGCGCTTCGGCTATGAGGACGGAACGAGGGTCGTGGACGGCGTGAGCTTTACGGCGGGGCAGAATGAGGTCACGGCGATCGTCGGTCCCTCGGGCTGCGGCAAGTCGACGCTTCTGCGCCTGATCTCGCGGCTGTATGATTACGGCGGGGGAGAGATTCGGATCGACGGAAAGGACATCCGGGAGATTTCCACGGATTCCCTGTTTCAAAAGGTCTCTTTCGTGTTTCAGGATGTGATCCTGTTCAACGCCTCGGTTCTCGACAACATCCGCATGGGCCGCGCGGACGCCTCGGACGAAGAGGTGAAGCGGGCGGCGGAGCAGGCGGGCTGCGCGGAGTTCATCGAAAAGCTGCCGCAGGGCTACGATACGCTCATCGGAGAGAACGGAAGCCGGCTCTCCGGCGGCGAGCGGCAGAGAATATCCATTGCCCGCGCGTTTCTTAAAAACGCGCCGATTCTTCTCCTCGACGAAATTGCGGCGAGCCTTGACGTGGAGAATGAGATGCGGATACAGAGCGCGCTGAATCAGCTCATCGAGGGGAAGACGGTCGTCATCGTCTCGCACCGCATGAAGTCCGTCGAGAATGCGGACCGCATCGTCGTGATGGAAAACGGCCGGGTCGACGCGGTCGGGACGCACCGCGAGCTCCTCGAGAGCTCGGCGCTCTACCGGAGGCTCATCGAAAAGTCCCGGATGACGGAGGATTTCCGCTATTGACGCCGCCTGTGTTTATGGGTACACTTGAGTGCAGACCAAGCTGCGGCTGGCACAGACCTCTTTCATCGCTCCGGATGAGGGGCGCTGCCGCCGCGGAGGAAAGGCTGTGACGGAGAGGAGTATCCGGCTCCCGTTCTGAAAGAGAAGAGGTCCGCTGGCTGTAAGACCTCGCAGAACGCCCCGGAGAAGGTCGCTTCCGAGCCGGAGCGCTGAATACGCGTCAGGATCTCTGCGCGGACAGGCGTTCCCGTCCGCTCTGCGTAAAAGAGAAATGAGGCGGCGGCGCGAGCTGTTCCGCGAACAAAGGTGGTACCGCGTTTGATCACGCCCTTTGACCGGCAGGCATACCTGCGGGTCAAAGGGCGTTTTTATCTGCCGGGGAGAGGAAAGAACGATTCAGGAGGAGAGCACATGCGCAGAGAGCTGGCAAAAACCTATGATCCGCAGGGTCTTGAGGACAGGATCTACCGGAACTGGGAGGAGAAAAAATATTTTCATGCCGAGGCCGATCACACGAAGCGGCCGTTCACCATCGTGATTCCGCCGCCGAATATCACCGGCCAGCTCCATATGGGACATGCGCTGGATCAGACCCTGCAGGACATTCTGATCCGTTTCCGGCGGATGCAGGGCTACAACGCGCTGTGGCAGCCGGGGACGGATCACGCCTCCATCGCCACGGAGGTCAAGGTGATCGAAGCGCTGAAGGAACAGGGAATTACCAAGGCTGATCTCGGGCGCGAGGGCTTTCTCGAAAAATGCTGGGAGTGGCGCGATGAGTACGGACGCCGGATCGTGAACCAGCTCAAGAAGCTGGGCTCCTCCTGCGACTGGGACAGAGAGCGCTTTACGATGGACGAGGGCTGCAGCCGGGCGGTCACGGAAGTGTTCGTGCGCATGTATGAAAAGGGCTGGATCTACAAGGGCCGGCGCATGGTCAACTGGTGTCCGGTCTGCAAAACCTCCATTTCCGACGCCGAGGTGGAGTACGAGCTGCAGCACAGTCATTTCTGGCATATCAAATACCCGCTGATCGAGGAGGACGGGAGCGTTTCGACTGCCCGCTTCCTTGAGTTCGCGACGAGCCGCCCGGAGACGATGCTGGGCGATACGGCGGTTGCGGTGAACGCCGACGACCCGCGGTACCGGGACCTGATCGGCCGCTATGTCATGCTGCCGCTCATGAACCGTCCCATTCCGATTGTGGCGGACGAGCACGCCGATCCGGAGGTGGGGACCGGCGTCGTGAAAATCACGCCCGCGCACGATCCCAACGACTTTGAGGTCGGAAAGCGGCATGATCTGCCGCTCGTGAATATTTTGAACGACGACGCGACCATCAATGAGAACGGCGGGAAGTTTGCGGGACTGGACCGCTATGAGGCGAGAGAGCGCATCGTAAAGGAGCTGGATGAGCTGGGACTGCTCGTCCGCATCGAGAATCTCGATCACAATGTCGGCACGCATGACCGCTGCGGAACAACCGTCGAGCCGATGGCCAGGGAGCAGTGGTTCGTGAAAATGGACGAGCTCATAAAGCCCGCGGAGGAGGCGGTGCGAAGCGGCGCGGTCCGTCTGATTCCCGAATCCATGGAGAAAACCTATTACAACTGGACCGGGCATATCAGGGACTGGTGCATTTCCCGTCAGCTCTGGTGGGGACACCGCATCCCCGCGTGGTACTGCGGCGACTGCGGCGAGACGATTGTCGCGCGGGAGGCGCCCGTCGTGTGCCCGAAGTGCGGCGGGACGCATCTTACGCAGGATCCCGATACGCTCGACACATGGTTCAGCTCGGCGCTCTGGCCCTTTGAGACGCTTGGCTGGCCGGAAAATACGGAGGATCTGAGGTACTTTTATCCGACGGACGTCCTCGTCACCGGCTACGACATTATCTTCTTCTGGGTCATCCGCATGATCTTCTCGGGCTATGAGCAGATGGGAGAGCGGCCGTTCAAGACGGTGCTGTTCCACGGCCTTGTCCGGGATGCGCAGGGGCGGAAGATGAGCAAATCGCTGGGCAACGGCATCGACCCGCTGGAGATCATCCGCCAGTACGGCGCGGATGCGCTGCGCCTGACGCTGGTCACGGGAAACGCGCCCGGGAACGATATGCGCTACTCCGAGGAAAAGCTGCAGGCATCCCGGAATTTTGTGAACAAGCTCTGGAACGCCTCCCGCTTCATTCTGATGAATATGGAGGAGGGGAGCGAGGCCGGCGCGGCGCTTCCGGAGGGGCTTGAGCCGGCGGACAAGTGGATTCTGTCCCGCTTTAACCGCACCGTACAGGAGACGACGGACAACCTCGAGAAGTTCGAGCTGGGCGTCGCCGTGCAGAAAGTCTACGACTTTGTCTGGGACGAGTTCTGCGACTGGTACATCGAAATGGTCAAGCCGCGTCTCTATGAAAAGGAAAAAGCGGATGCGAAGAGCCGGGAGGCGGCGCTCTGGACCCTGCAGACCGTGCTGCTCGGATCGCTGAAGCTCCTGCACCCCTACATGCCGTTTATCACGGAGGAGATTTTCACGACGCTCCAGATCCGCGAGGCGTCCATTATGGTCTCCGACTGGCCGGTTTTCCGGGCGGAGCTTGATTTCCCGCAGGAGGAGAAAGAGATCGCGGTCATGAAAGAGGCGGTCCGCGGCATCCGGAATGTGCGCACGCAGATGAATGTCGCGCCGTCAAAACGCGTGGATATGGTTGTCGTCACCGGGTCGGAGGAGCTTTCCCGCAT
This sequence comes from Lachnoclostridium sp. Marseille-P6806, assembly GCF_900625025.1. Lineage (GTDB taxonomy): Bacteria > Bacillota > Clostridia > Lachnospirales > Lachnospiraceae > CAG-791. The sequence continues at coordinate 211,148 of NZ_LR130576.1, read as the reverse complement.
CTTTCGGGAGGGCCGGCTGTTCTTCTGCTCTCTGGCGGGCGCGTCCGGGCTCTCCGTGCAGAAAGACAAGGCCGGGATCGGCGAGGACGCGGTCTCGGTGGTGATCCCCGATGCGGCGATTTATATTCCTCTCGCCGAGCTTGTCGATATCGGGGCCGAGGTCGAGCGCCTTGAAAAGGAGCAGAAGCGCCTTGAGGGAGAACTGAAAAGGAGTGCGGCGATGCTGACCAATGAGCGCTTCCTCTCCCGGGCGCCGGAGTCGAAGATCGCCGAGGAGAAAGAAAAGCAGGCAAAATACGAGACGCTGATGGCGGGCATCGTAGAGCGGCTGGCTGCACTGTGCCGCTCGTAAGGCGGGTGTGAACGGGCATGGGCATGACCTATCGGGAAGCGGAACAATATCTGAACGGACTGCCGCGCTTTACGGCAAAGCACTCGCTCGCGGATACGCAGCGCTGCCTTGATGCGCTCGGAGCGCCGGACCGCCGCATGCGCATTCTGCATGTGGCGGGGACGAACGGAAAAGGGAGCGTCTGCTGCTACCTGAGTTCGATTCTGCGCTGTGCGGGTTACCGCACGGCGCTGTTTACCTCGCCGCATCTTGTCAGCACAAGAGAGCGGATGGCCGTCGACGGAGAGTGGATTCCGGAGGACGAGTTCGTAAGAAAGCTCGAACAGGTTCGTGCGGCGGTTCAGGGGATCGGCGAGGAGCTGCCGACATATTTTGAATTTCTGTTCCTGATGGCGATGCTGTGGTTTGCGGAGCAGGGAGCGGAGATCGCTGTTCTGGAGACGGGACTCGGGGGACGGCTCGACGCGACGAATGCCGTGCGGAAGAAAGAGCTCGCGGTCATCACGAGGATCGGCCTGGATCACATGCAGTATCTCGGAAACACGGTCGCTGCGATCGCGGGGGAGAAAGCAGGGATCCTGCGTCCGGCGGTGCCCGCCGTCTGCCTCGCAGAGCCGGAGGAGGCCCGGGCGGCGATTGCCGGACGGGCAGAGGAGCTCTCCGCGCCGCTCTTTTCCCTCCGGAAAGAGGACTGGCAGGGGAGAAGTCTGCCCGACAGGCGCATTGATTTTTCATTCTGTTACCGCTATGATTTAAGATGTTCCGGAGGGAAGCTGCCTTGTCCGGAAGAGTCTCCGGCCAGCCCGGGGCAGGCGCTCCGTGCTCCCGCGCTTTCGGCCGTGCTTCCCACGGCGGCGCTCTATCAGGCGGAGAATGCCGCGCTGGCAGTGTGTGCGGCGCTTCTTCTTATGAAGAGAGAGGACTCCGCGGCGGGTTCGGCTGCGGGCCTGCTTCCGGCGGTCAGCCGGGAGGCGATTCGGGCAGGGCTTATGTGCGCGCACTGGCCGGCCAGAATGGATGAGGTTCTGCCGGGCGTCTTTATTGACGGCGGGCATAATGAGGACGGCATCCGCGCGTTTCTTGAGAGCGCGGCGGCGATTCCGCTGTCGTCAGGAGGGGAAAGACGGCTCTTGTTCTCGGCGGTTCGGGATAAACAATATGAGAGTATGGCGCGCCGCATTGCGGTGTCCGGACTCTTTCGGAAAATCGTGCTGGTTCCTCTGGAGAGTGAGAGAGGGATCAGCGGTGAGGAGCTCCGTGCGGCGGCGGCAACCATGCGTGCGGCGCCCGGAAACGGAGAGGCGCCGGAGCTCTCGGTGGAAAGCGCGGCGAATCAGGCCTTTTTTGGACTGATCCGGAGCCGGAGCGCAGCGGATCAGGTCTACGCGGCAGGCTCGCTCTATCTTGCGGGCGAGCTGCTGGAGGGGCTTTCCCGCGCGGGCCTCCTGACGGGAGAAAAACAGAATGATCAATTTTGATGAAGAGCTGAAAAAATATCATCCGAGTCTGGAAATCGAGGAATCCGGGGATCGTCTGTACAATCAGGATTTTACAGATATTGCGGATATTGTGGTTGAAATGATCGCCGACCCTGCGGGCACCGGACGGAAGAATCGGATCGGCTCGGCGTCCGGGAGGAGCTGAGGCCATGTTCTGTTATCACTGCGGAGCCGGGCTGAACGAGAGAGACTTCTGTCCCTCCTGCGGAGCGGATGTCAAGGTCTATAAAAGAGTTCTGTCCGCGTCAAACCGTTTTTTCAACGAAGGGCTTGACAGAGCGAAGCTTCACGATCTCTCCGGGGCGGTGACCAGTCTGCGGCAGAGCGTGCGCCTCTATAAATATAATGTGGATGCCAGAAACGTGCTGGGGCTGGTGTATCTTGAGCTGGGTGAAACCAGCGCGGCGCTGAGCGAATGGGTGATCAGCGAGAGCATAGAGAAAGAGCACAATCCGGCGTCAAAGTACATCGGCGATCTCAATACGAACCGGAACCGGATGGAGAATCTCCGTCAAGCGATCCGCAAATACAACAGGGCGCTGGACTACTGCCGGCAGGGTTCCTATGATCTGGCTGTCATTCAGCTCAAAAAGGTGCTTCAGCTCAATCCGAAATATCTGCGCGCCCGTCAGCTTCTCGCTCTCCTCTACCTGTCCGGAAACGAGCTGGGACGCGCGGGAAAGCAGCTGAAAAAATGCAAAGCGCAGGATCCGAACAATACGACGACGCTGCGCTATATGAAAGAGCTTTCCGAGCAGACGCTGCCGGAGGATCAGGGAGCGCAGCGTGCGAGCGAGCTTGCGGAGGGTGTGATCCGCTTTCAGGATGGGAACGAGACGGTGATCATGCCGGCGGGTTCCGCCGGAACGCCGGTGGAATTCGGCGGAAATCCTCTCACAGTCACGCTGATCAATATTGGGATCGGCCTGCTTGTCGGCGCGGCTGTCGTGGGATTGTTTGTGTTACCTGCGCGCGTTTCCAGAGTGCGGAGCGAGGCGGCGGAGCAGTACCGCGCCGTGTCCGAGGAGCTGGACACGCAGACGGCCTCCGCATCGGAGCAGCAGAGAAGGCTCGAGGATCTGACGGCGGAAAAAACCTCGCTGGAGGAGCGGCTTGCCGCCTATGAGAGCTCCTCGGGGACGCTCAGCTCAAACGACGCGCTGTTTCGGGCGGCGTCGCTCTGCCTTGCGAACCCGGAGGATGTGGACGGCATCGGCGCCGCTTTGGAGAGCGTGGACAGCGAAGCGCTCGGGGAGGCATCCGAGGAATACCGCGCGCTCTATGACCGGGTGCTCTCCGGCGTCCGGACGCCTCTTGTGGAGAAATATTACACAGAGGGGTACGACGCCTACACGGACGACGACTATGAGATGGCGGTCAAGCAGCTCGGCTTTGCCGTCCGCTACACGGCGGAGCAGGACGAAACCTACGACGATATTCTCTACTATTATGCGGATGCCATTTATCTCCGTTTCCGCGGAATGGAGTCCGAGGAGCAGAGCGCTAACGCGGATGTTCTGTCCGAGGCGCAGAAGTATTTCAATATGGTCAAGGAGCTGGAGGACAGCGAATACGCAGCGGATGCGGAGACCCGCATTCAGGAGATCAGTCTCCTGAAGTCCCAGCTTGCGGCGTCGGCCTCCCGGAGCGGAGAGACGGCCCCCGGCACAGCGTCGGGAAGCTCTGCGGCCCGGAGCGCCTCCGGGGAGGAACCCGCCGGAGAAGAGGAGTCTGCCTCCGGGACGGAGCAGAACCCCGACAGCGCAGACAGAGCCGGAGAGCAGAGCGCTTCTTCCACGGAAGAGGAGGACGGAGCGCAGGCCGCCGATACGGCCGCGGAGCAGGCGGCTGCGGAGGAGGCCGAGCAGAAGGCCGCGGCCCTTGCGGCGGCGGATGCGGCACTCGCACAGGCAGAGGCAAATCTTGCCGCGGCGCAGCAGGGCGGGGACGCCGCGGTCATTGCGGCGGCGCAGGCTGCCTATGATGCGGCAGCTGCCCAGAGAAGCGCGCTGAACTGATGAGGCATTGAGGTTATGGCATGGTAATTTTTTCCGGAGCGGAGTTTGCTTTTCGATTTTTTCCGGTGTTTCTTGTTGTATATTATCTTACGCCCCGTGCATATCGGGATGTGATTCTCTTTCTCGGCAGCATCTTTTTTTACGCGGCGGGGGAACCGCGCTTCGTCGCCGTACTTCTCGGGCTGATTCTCTTTAACTGGATCGCCGGACAGCGGATTTATGCGAGGGCTGCTGCAGGCTCCCCGGACCGACGGAGGGCCCGGCGCGCTCTGGTGTCTGCCGTTTCAGTCAATGTCTTCGTGCTGATTCTCTGCAAGGCGCTGGCTCTTACCGTAAGCAGCGCTTTTTTGCCGCTGGGAATGAGCTTTTATATTTTCCGCATGATCTCCTACGCGGCGGATCTGTACAGGGGGAAGATCGCAGGCCGGCCCGGATTTCTTGAGACGGCGTGCTATTTTTCGATGTTTCCCCAGATCACGCAGGGGCCGATCATGCGTTACGGCGAGGGCGGCTTCGGAGGAGCCGCCGATTCTGAGGGCCGCCCGCTGCGGCAGTACTCGGCCGCCCGCTTTGAGGACGGCGTCATTTCCTTTGCGATGGGCGCCTGCATGAAGCTGCTGCTGGCCGATCGTCTGGGAATACTCTGGAATGAGATCGCGAAAATCGGCTATGACAGTATTTCGACGCCGCTTGCGTGGATGGGAGCGTACGGTTACAGCTTTCAGCTCTATTACGATTTCTGGGGCTATTCGCTGATGGCGGCCGGCATCGGCATGATGCTGGGCTTTCCCTATATCCGCAATTTTCATCACCCCTATGCCTGCGGAAGCGTTTCGCAGTTTTATCGCTGCTGGCATATGACGCTCGGCGCATGGTTCCGGGATTATGTCTATTTTCCGCTGGGAGGCAGTAGGGGGAGTCGCGCGGAGACGGTGTTCAGCCTGATGACGGTGTGGCTTCTGACCGGCCTCTGGCACGGAGGAACGCTGAATTTCCTGCTGTGGGGCGGGATACTCGGCGTGATCATTGTGTGGGAGAAGCTGGTGCTTCACTCTCTGATGAAAAAAATCCCGCTGATCGGCAGAATCCATGTGCTGCTCCTCATTCCTCTGACATGGGTGATCTTTGCGGTAACGGATCTTCACGCGATGGAGGTCTATTTCATGAGGCTTTTCCCTTTCTTCGGCGTGGAGGGGAATGTGAATCCGGGCGACGCAGTAAAATATCTGCGCTCGTTCTGGCCTCTCTTTGCCGCCTCGATCGTGCTCCTTTTCCCCGCGGTTTCGGAGCTTGCCGTCCGCAGGCGCAGGAGTCCGGCGGTGTTTATTCCGCTTGCCGCGCTCTTCTGGTGGGCGGTCTACTATATGATTAATTCCTCCTCGAATCCGTTTCTGTATTTCAGCTTCTGACAGGGAGACAAAGACGCATTGAGACGTATATCCGATGTATTCCGCGGGCTTCGCGCAATGCCCCTTTTCACAACACTGATGATCACGACGCTCTCCGCCTCGGCGCTCGGAGCCGCCGGCAGAGGGCGGCTCTATGACGACAGCATGTTCGATCCTCTGAGACAGCCGTATCTTTCTCTTGTATTTCAGGGGCTGCGCGAGGGTGTCTTCCCGTGGGAGCTGGCAGAGCGGCGCGGAGAGGCCGCGAAAGCCGGAGGGGAGGATGCGCAGGCCTCTGCATCGGAGGCGGCAGGCAAAGGCGCGGAGGAAACGGCGGTCGAGTCGCCCGCCGGGAACGCTGGCGAAGCGGCTTCTCCGGCAGACGGCGCATGGGACAACAGCAGCTCGGACGGCAGCGGCCCGGAGAGCGGAGCCTCTTCGGAGGAGGCCGCGGGAGCTTCGGAAGCCGAGGCGGACAACATGAACGCGGACTCCCCGGAGGGAGAGGGGACCGCGCAGGCGGAAGAGCCGCAGGCCGTCACGGCAAAGATAGGCGGCATTTCGGTCGTCATCACGCCGGCCATGCAACGGGCGGAGGAGGAGGCTGGGACGATGATCGCGGCGGCGAGAACGGAAAATGCCTCGTATGTGTCTGCCGCGGCGGAGCCGGAGGGGGTGAACAGCGCCGTGATGGACGCGGCGGATTACGGAGCGGCCTCAGCCCGTTATCTTGACCCCCCGGGGACGGAGTACCCGGGCGAGACGGAGGGAATCTTTGCGCCGGACGGGAATTATTACCGCCTGCAGAGCGTGCCGGAGAGCTACTTTTCGGATGCGCTGTTCATCGGGGATTCCCGGACGGACGGCCTTGCGGAATACGGCGATATGGAGAAGCTGACCACCTTTTTTGCGAAAGACGCGCTCTCGGTCTACCGCCTCTGGTCGCAGCGGGCCGCGGTCAGGAGCGCTGACGGGACAAGGAGCGAGGAGACGCTGCTGGAGCTGCTGACGGCCCGTCATTTCCACAAGATATATCTCTCGGTGGGCATCAATGAGCTCGGCGTTCCGGCGACGGCGGGCTTCTATCAGAAGTACCGGGAGGCGCTGGAGCTGATCCGGGCCCTGCAGCCCGACGCGATTCTGTATATACAGGGTATCATGCATGTCACCCGTGCGAGGAGCGCGTCCGATCCGGTGTACAACAATACCGCCATCACCGAGCGCAACGCGGCGATCGCGTCGCTTGCCAACGGCCGGGATATTTTCTATATTGATATGAACTCCGTATTCTGCGATGAGAATGGCGATCTCCCGGCGGAATATTCCGCGGACGGGGTTCACCTCAAGGCGTCCCGCTATCTTCTCTGGCGCCAGTTTCTCATGGACAATGCGGTAATCCGGGCGGAGGAGCTTGATGATACGGGAGAGGCTCCCGGCCTTTGGGAGGAAGCGCCGGCGGCCTGTGAGCCGGCGGGATGGAAGCAGAGCGATGCGAGAGATGGAATTTAAAATGGAGAGGGAGGGACTTCTCCATGAGGGAGAGACCGTTACCGTGTCGGAGGGGCTTCTCCCCAGCAATTACTACTATACGATCGACCCCTCCCGCGCGATGAGCGGAAATTATCCGTTCAATCAGCGGTTGGAGTCGCGCGAGGGCGTCGTCGTGCGGATTGAGGAGAACGAACAGGGCTTTTACGTGACGGCCCGTTTCGAGGAGTAGCGTCGCCGCGCATCGGGTTTTTCAGAATATGTGCCGGCAGGTGTTCGCATTCCGCTGATTTTCTGTTATTCTGTCCGATAGGGAATACCGAGGGGGATGCGGTGGGAACAGGGAGCAGAGGCTTCCGGAAAGGTGTCACGATGAGCAAAGAGCACAAAGAAGCGAAAAAGGTGAAAGTAATTTCCACAAAGAAAGCGCCGGCTGCCATCGGTCCGTATTCGCAGGCGGTCGCCGCCGGCGGCTATCTGTTCTGCTCCGGTCAGATTCCGATCGATCCGGCGACGGGGGAGGTCGTAGAAGGAGGCATCACCGAGCAGGCGGAGCAGGTCATGGAGAACATCGGGAAAATCCTCAAAAAAGCGGGCGCCGATTACGGACAGGTGGTCAAGACGACCTGCTTCCTTTCGGACATGAATGATTTTGCCGCGTTCAATGAGGTATATGGGAAATATTTCACAGGGAAACCGGCGAGAAGCTGTGTTGCGGTGAAGCAGATCCCGAAGGACGTCCTCTGTGAGGTCGAAGTGATCTGCTGTCTCCTTTGAGGCGGAGAATCGAGCCGGGCAAGGCGTTTCTTCTCTTTCTCTGCGCGTTTATCTGGGGGACGGCCTTTGTCGCGCAGAGCGTCGGGAACCGCTATATGGGGCCGATCACCTTTCAGACGGCAAGGAGCGTTTTTGCGGTCGCCGTGCTGGCGCCGCTTGTGCTTGTCCGGCGGCATTTCCGCGTGCAGCGAAAGGCACAGGGAGATGTAGGGTCTTTTCATACGACCGCCGGGAAACGCTGCTTGGCGGCGCGGTCTGCGGCTCGCTTCTGAGTGCGGCCTCCATCCTCCAGCAGATTGCGCTGATCCATACGGATGTGGGAAAGAGCGGCTTCATTACGGCATTGTATATTGTTCTTGTGCCGGTGCTCTGCCTGCTGCTTGAGAAGCCGTCGGCGAAAGATCTGCTGACAGGCCTTTTCCCGGTGATCTCCGTTCTGGCAGGCTGGGTTCTGTTTGGGCAGCGGCTGAGCCCGCGCGAGATCGGCGGCTGCTTTTTGATGTTTGCCGCGATTGTTCTTGCGGCAGCTTCCGGACAGGGAGCAGAGAGCGGGCGTTCAGAAAAACGGAGGCTGATAGTGTGAAAAATCACGCGGATGCGCTGAGGCTTTCAACAGGCAAAAAGCGCTTCGGCATGGGGACTTCGGCATGGGAATCGGTATGTTGAATCGGCGGAATGATGCAGCGGGGAATAAGAGAGGAGCGCGCCGGCGCAGAGGCGTCTGCGTTCTGCTTGCCGCGCTGTCTGTCCCGCTCATTGGCGGCTGCGGGCTCCGCTTTCGTGAGAGCGGCGCGGTGCGCAGCGGAATGGAGCTCATCGGCAGCCGCAATTTCGAGGAGGCACGCGAGCTTCTCGAGGAGGCGGCGGCCGGAGGGGAGGACGGACGCGCTGTCTACCGGGCGCTGGGGATCGCGCAGATGGGAACCGGCGATTATGCCGCGGCGGCGCAGTCTCTTGAAAAAGCGCTGAACAAGAGCGGAATACTGCCGGACAGTATGGATTACGACATGAATTTCTATCTCGCTTCCTGCTACTACAAGCTGGGGGAGTACGACCGGGCCATGGAGATCTATGACGCCATTCTCGCCATGGACAGGAACAGCGTGGATGCCTATGAGATGCGCGGCGCGACGGAAATCACCGAGGGAAATTTCGATGCGGCGGACGCGGATTTCCGGGAGGCGATCCGGCGGGCTCCGACGGATTATGATCGGATCATTTCCATGTATTCCACCATGAAGCAGTACGGCTTCGAGGATGCGGGGAAGAGCTATCTGTCGGAATCGATTTCGGCCAATCTCAATATGGGAGGCTACGACAAAGGGCGTCTCTCCTATTATCTGGAGGATTACGAGACGGCCAAGGCCTGCTTTGAACAGGCGCAGGCCGGAAAGGATTACCGTGTGACGCTGATGCTGGGCAAGACCTACATCGCGCAGGGAGATCTGAATTACGCCTCGGACGTCTATACCGCCTATCTCGCGGCGGATCAGACCCACGCGGAGATTTACAATGAGCTGGGGCTTTGCTATCTGCAGCTCGGCTCGAATGAGAAAGCGCTGGATGCGTTCCAGACGGGGCAGAAAATCGAGAACAGCGCGGTCCGGCAGGATCTTCTGTTCAATGAGATCGTGGCCTACGAGAAGCTCGGGCAGTTCACCCGGGCGGCGGAACTCATGCAGAGTTATCTTGCGGCCTATCCGGAGGATGCGGAGGCGCAGAGGGAGCAGATGTTTCTGCGGACGAGATGACAGACGCTTTACGGGCCGACAGACGCTTCTGCGCAGAGAACGGCAGATGCTTCTGCGGACAGAACGATACAGGGAGGAAGCTATGATTCAGAAACTGATTCGCCGCATTCGGGAGACGGGAGTGCCGGTGGTCGTCGGTCTTGATCCGGATATGAAATTCATTCCGCGGCAGCTTATGCAGGACGCCGCCCACGCTCTGGCGGGAGACGCCTGCGATCCCTACGCGGCGGAGGACGAGCTCAGAGTGGCGGCGGAGGCGGTGTGGCGCTTCAACCGGGAGATCATTGACGGCATTGCCGATCTCGTCCCGGCGGTCAAACCGCAGATCGCGATGTATGAGCAGTTCGGACTTCCCGGGATGGAGACGTTCTGGCGGACGGTCCGCTACTGTCAGGAAAAAGGCCTTATCGTAATTGGCGATGTGAAGCGGGGCGACATCGGCTCCACGTCGGCGGCCTACGCAAGGGCTCATCTGGGACGCACGGTCATAAACGGGCGCGGCGTCCGCGTCTTCGACGAGGATTTTGCGACGGTGAATCCGTATCTCGGCTCGGACGGCGTGAAGCCCTTTGTCGATGTCTGCCGGGAGTATGACAAGGGCATCTTTGTTCTGGTCAAGACCTCGAATCCCAGCAGCGGCGAGTTTCAGGATGTGAAGACGGCGGACGGCCGGACGGTCTATGAGCTGGTGGCTGAAAAGGTCAGGGAATGGGGCGCGGAGGTCATGGAGGACGGATACAGCAATGTCGGCGCGGTGGTCGGCGCGACCTACCCCGAGCAGGGGAAAATCCTCCGCCGGCTCATGCCGAACACGTTCATTCTGGTTCCCGGCTACGGGGCGCAGGGCGGAAAGGCGGCGGATCTTCTGCCGTTCTTCAACGAGGACGGCATGGGTGCCATCATCAATTCGTCCCGGGGCATTATTGCGGCCTATACCAATGAGCGGTATAGTAAGTACGGCCCGGAGCGCTTTGCAGAGGCGGCCCGGCAGGCGACAAAGGATATGATTGACGATCTTCACGGCGTGGGGATCGGCGGGGGACTGTCCTGAGACAGGGAGATAGTGTGAAAAATCACGCTGATGCGCTGATCTTTGCACACGGCAATTTGTGCCGAAGCCCAAATTGCCCTGATCGCAGCCGCAAAACCGCCTGCGCGGATTTTGCGGCGCGTGCCTCGCTGAGTAACGCTTCGGCATGGAGGATTAATGGAAGAATATAAGAAGTCGTTTATTGATTTCATGGTGGACAGTCATGTTCTCCGCTTCGGCGAGTTCACGCTCAAGAGCGGAAGAAAATCTCCGTTTTTCATGAACGCGGGACTGTATCAGAACGGCGGGCAGCTCGCAAGGCTCGGCGAGTTTTATGCGAGAGCAATCCATGATGCCTACGGTCTTGATTTCGACGTTCTGTTCGGACCGGCCTATAAGGGCATTCCGCTCGCGGTGGCGACGGCCATCGCCATCAACCGTCTGTATGGCCGCAGCGTCAAATACTGTGCGAACCGCAAGGAGATCAAGGATCACGGCGACAAAGGGATACTCCTTGGCAGCAAGCTCCACGACGGCGACCGCGTGGTGATCATCGAGGATGTGACCACCTCGGGCGCGTCGATGGAGGAGACGCTTCCGATCATTTGGGCACAGGCGGATGTGGACATCATCGGCCTTATGGTCTCGCTCGACCGGCAGGAGAAAGGACTTCATACGGACAGGGGAGCGCTGGAGGAGATCCGGGAACGCTACGGCTTTGCGTCGCACGCCATCGTCACGATGTCGGAGGTCGTTGATTATCTCTATGGCAGGGAGATCGACGGCGCGGTGCTTCTGGACGATACGATCCGCGCGGCTCTTTCGGAATATTACGCGGAATACGGGGCGCAGGGTGATTGCGGCGCGTGCCTTGCAGGAAGCGCTTCGGCATGGGGATGAAAATGGCAGTATTACCGGTCAGACGCAGAAAGCATCTGTTCACCAGCAAAAAAAAATCGTTCCGGGCGCTTCTTTCCGATTGCCTCGGGGGAATTGCTCTCGTGTGCAGTCTGCTGGTTCTGTATCTGACGTTCCGGCAGGGAGGGACGGCGACGGTACAGGGAGGAGCGGTGTTTCTGCTGTGCGTCGTCTTCGCGCTTGCCGGGATGATTCTCGCGGTTCTTTCCCGCAGGGAACCGGACTGCTATTACTTCTTTTCCTATCTCGGAATGCTGATGAACGGGCTGGTGCTCGCGGCCGGCGTGCTGGTGGTGTATCTGGGCGCCGTGTGAGCGGTCACATCGGCATTGCGGCAGAGGTCTGTTTTGGGTAAACTAAGAGGCAAACGAAAAATGCCGTCAGGCGGCATGAACAGCAGAGCGGTTCGGTATGGAGGATTGATATGGGACAGGTGGCAATCGTGATGGGCTCCGACTCCGATATGGGAGTCATGAGCAAGGCGGCGGAGGTACTGGATCAGTTCGGAATTTCGTACGAGATGCGCATCATCTCCGCGCATCGGGAGCCGGAGCTCTTTTTTGAATGGGCGCGGGGTGCGGAGAAAAGAGGCGTCAGGGTCATCATTGCGGGGGCCGGCATGGCGGCGCATCTGCCGGGCATGTGCGCGGCGCTGTTTCCGCTTCCGGTGATCGGCGTTCCGATGCACACGAGCTCTCTCGGAGGCCGGGACTCGCTGTATTCCATCGTACAGATGCCGAGCGGCATTCCGGTGGCGACGGTGGCGATCGGCGGAGGAAAGAATGCGGGAATCCTTGCCGCGAAGATTCTTGCCGTCTCGAATCCGGAACTTCTTGAAAAGCTCCGGCATTTCTCCGGGGAAATGCAGGCCGAGGTCGAAAAAAAGGATGCCCGGCTTCAGGAAAACGGATATCAGGATTATCATTAAAAAAGAGAAAGAGCCGCCGGCAGGGTCGGAGATCGGATTTGCCGGCGGCTTAAACCATGCTGTGCCCGCAGTGTGCGGCGGGAGCGGCAGAACGCGGTGAAAGCAGGAGGGATGCATGGATTACAGGACAGCGGGAGTGGATATCGAGGCGGGGTACCGTTCCGTCGAGCTTATGAAGGACTATGTAAAGGCCACGATGCGGCCTGAGGTGCTGGGCGGAATCGGGGGGTTTTCCGGCGCGTTTTCCCTCGATAGGATTAAGGAAATGGAGGAGCCGGTGCTGCTGTCCGGAACGGACGGCGTGGGAACCAAGATCAAGCTGGCATTCCTCATGGACCGCCACGATACGGTGGGCATTGACTGTGTGGCCATGTGCGTCAACGATGTGGCCTGCGCCGGCGGAGAGCCCCTCTTTTTCCTTGATTACATCGCCTGCGGGAAAAATTATCCCGAGAAGATCGCGGCGATTGTGAAAGGGGTGGCGGAGGGCTGCCGGATGGCGGACAGCGCGCTGCTCGGCGGCGAAACGGCAGAGCACCCTGGTCTGATGCCGGAGGGCGAATATGATCTGGCCGGCTTCTCGGTCGGCGTCGTGGACAGAAAGAATATGATCACCGGCGAGGAGGTCCGTCCGGGGGATATTCTTATCGGCGCGGCCTCGAGCGGCGTTCATTCCAACGGCTTTTCGCTTGTGCGCAAGGTATTTGATATCAATGAGGAAACCGTCGGCCGCTATTATGACGAGCTCGACGGCACGCTGGGAGAGGTTCTGCTCACACCCACCCGCATCTACGTCTCCATGCTCCGCGCCATCCGCGAGCGGGGTGTCCGTCTCCACGGCTGCTCGCATATCACCGGCGGAGGCTTCTATGAGAACATTCCCCGCATGCTTCCGGAGGGCACGGCGGCCGAGATCGACAGGAGCAGCTACCCGGTTCCGCCCATTTTTGAGCTGCTGGCAAGGACCGGGAAGATTGAAGAGCAGATGATGTACAATACGTTCAACATGGGCATCGGCATGTGCATGGCAGTGGACCCGGCCGACGCGGACCGGACACTGGCGGCGATGGAAGCGTCCGGCGAAAAGGGCTACCGCATCGGCTGCGTGACAGAGGGAAACCGGACTGTTGCACTGCTCTGAGCGGAACGGGGAAAATCCGGCGGTATCCTGTGCCTTTGTGAGGGAGCTTTGTCATGACCGATAAGATATTCAGACTGGTGATCTGCGTGTCCGGGGGAGGCACGAATCTGCAGCATATCATCGACCGCATCGGGGACGGAACCGTGCGGAACGTGCGCGTTGTGCGCGTGATTTCGAATAATGCCGGAGCGTATGCGCTGGAAAGAGCGAAAAAGGCGGAGATCGAGGCGGTCTGCGTTTCTCCGAAAGCCTATGAGACGAGAGAACGCTTCAACGAGGCTCTTCTTTCGGCGGTGCGGGAGCCGGAGCCGGATCTGATCGTACTGGCAGGCTTTCTGGTGGCCATCCCTCCGGAAATGATCCGCGCATTTCCGAACCGCATCATCAATATCCATCCGTCGCTCATCCCGTCGTTCTGCGGGAGAGGTTTCTACGGTCTCCGTGTACATGAAAAGGCGCTGGAGCGGGGCGTCCGGGTAACCGGAGCAACGGTTCATTTTGTGGATGAGGGCATGGATTCCGGGCCGATTCTTCTGCAGAAAGCGGTGGAGGTCAGGGAGCATGACACGCCGGAGCTCCTGCAGCGGCGCGTCATGGAGGAGGCGGAATGGATTCTTCTTTCCCGGGCGATTGCTCTGATCGCAGAGGGCAGGGTCCGGATTGAGAACGGCAGGGCGCTGATTGCGGATGAAGAGGCCGGCAGGGCAGACGGAGAGCCGGCGCCCGCGCCGGGAGACGGCCGGACGGCAGGGAGGCGGCAATGAAAATTTTACTGATTGGAGGAGGCGGCAGGGAGCACGCGATGGCCGCGGCCATAGTGAGGAGCCCGCGCTGTGAAAAGCTCTACTGCGCGCCGGGAAACGCCGGCATTGCGGAGATTGCAGAGTGCGTGCCCATCGGCGTCATGGACTTTGACACTCAGATCGCCTTTGCAAAGGAGCAGGGGATCGATTTTGTGGTGTGCAGTCAGGACGATCCGCTGTGCGCGGGACTCGTCAATGCGCATGAAGCGGCGGGACTCCGTGTATTCGGAACACAGGCGGAGGCGGCGGTCATCGAGGGGAGCAAGTCGTTCGCCAAGAATCTGATGAAGAAGTACGGGATTCCGACGGCGGCCTATGAAATCTTTTCCGACCCGGGAAAAGCGGCGGAGTACCTGCGGGAGAGAGCCTCTTTCCCTGTGGTGCTCAAAGCGGACGGGCTGGCGCTCGGAAAAGGGGTGCTGATCTGCGGCGATCTGGAGGAGGCGCTTTCCGGCGTCCGGGAGATCATGGAGGACCGGCGGTTCGGCGACGCCGGCCGGGAGCTGGTCGTCGAGGAGTTCATGACCGGCCGGGAAGTCTCGGTTCTTGCCTTTGTGGACGGCCGAAATATAAAGCTCATGAGCTCGGCGCAGGATCACAAGCGGGCAGGTGACGGCGATACCGGACCCAATACGGGCGGCATGGGAACTTTTTCTCCCAGTCCGTTTTACACGGAGGAGATCGATCGCCAGTGCAGGGAGAGAATCTACCAGAAGACCGTGGATGCGATGGCGGCGGAGGGGCGTCCTTTCCGGGGAGTTCTGTATTTCGGTCTTATGATGACGCAGGATGGCCCGAAAGTGGTAGAATATAATACACGCTTCGGAGATCCGGAGGCGCAGGTCGTGCTTCCCCGGATGAAGACCGATATCCTCGATGTGATGGATGCGGTGATCGACGGCAGGCTGGACAGCGTGGATCTGGAATTTGAAGACAATGCCGCGGTCTGCGTGGTGCTGGCGTCCGGCGGCTATCCCGGAGCCTATGAGAAAGGCAGGGAGATACGGGGACTGGGGAGTTTCCGGAATCAGGAGGGATGCTTCTGCTTCCATGCGGGCACCTGCTTTGACAAAGATGGCAGGGTTGTGACGGACGGGGGCAGGGTCCTCGGTATCACGGCGACCGGGCGGACGCTCCGGGAGGCGAGAGAGAACAGCTACCGCGCGGCGGAGCAGGTGAGTTTCGACGGAAAGTACATGCGTCATGACATCGGCAGAGCGCTGGATGAGATCTGATCGGCAGTGCAGGATTCACAATCGCGGAGGCCGGCAGTGTGCGGCGGCGCGGGATGGGAGATGAGAGCAGCAATGAAGAGAAAAGGCTTGGTAAGATACGGAACAGGTGCAGTGCTGGCAGGAATGCTCGGGGCGTCTGTGCTCTTTACGGCGCTTCCTGTGTGGGGCACAACGGGAACGGCAGTAGACAACCTCAACGTCCGCTCATCGGCTTCCGCGAGCTCGAGTCAGGTGGGCTCGATATCGCGGGGACAGTCGGTTGAGGTCGGTGAGGCGACGACCAACGAGGCCGGGGAGAAATGGTATGCCGTGACGCTCTCCGGAGGAACCACGGGCTATGTCCGCGCAGATCTTCTGAATGTTGCAGAGGGCACCGGTTCCGCGTCGGAAGCAGGCGCCGAGGCCAGTTCGGAGACGCCGGCCGAGGGGACGGAAACGGCTACGGAGACGACGGAGGTTGAGGTTGCAAAGGCGATCGGGGACGGCTATGCGGTTGCCATGACACCCACGAATGCGACGGTATCGCAGAATGTCAATGTCCGGAGCGGTGCGGGAACCGGCTACAATAAGGTGGGTGAACTCGCGGCGGACACGTCGTTGGTTGTCATCGGGCAGGCAAAGGACGATGCCGATGCCCTCTGGTATCAGTTCTATACGACAGGGACGGAGCAGCAGATGACCGGCTTCATTCGTTATGATTACATCACGCTCGGAGAAGCGGTTGTAACGGAGGCCCCCGCCGAGGAGACGGAGAGCGAGGCGGATCCGGCCGTCAGCAAGGATTACGAGGCTGTCTATACGCAGGACGAAAACGGCACGGATACATGGTATCTCTACAATAACGCCGCCGGGACGCGCAAGAAGATCGCGGATATCGACACGGCAATCGCCGAGGCGCAGAGCATGGCGGAAAAGGCGCAGAAAAGCGCGAAAACCTACCGCAATGCGGCTGTGCTTCTGGGAATTATCCTTGTCGCCGCCGCCGCGGTGATCGGATGGCTGATTCTCCGGCTCCGCCGCTCGCAGAACGAGCGCGGCGAGGTGGATCTCATGGCGGACCGCAAGAAGCAGGAGCGTCGCCGCAGCCAGCAGGGCAGAAATCTGTCAAGACGGAGCAGAGAGGACGATGCGGCGGGCAGCCGTGCGGCCCGTCCCGTCAGGGACAGAAGCGCTTACCCGGCAGGGGGAGCCCGCCGGCCGGCGGAGGGAGACGAGCGCGCTCCGCGCTATGGAAGAGCGCAGGAGGAGCGCCGGGAACTGAACCGGGAGCCTGGAGCGGCAGGCCGGACGCAGGATCCCCGCGCATCGCGCAGCGCGGCATTCGTCCGTGACAGACAGGAGAGCGATGCGGATATGAGAACGGCACGGCGTCCTGCGGGAACTGCCCGCGACGCACAGCCGCCGCGCGGCAGCGCGCGTTCCGCAGCGCCCGCAGGTGCTCCGGCGCAGAATTTCGCCAACATCAATACCGGAGAGCTGGATGAGGAGGAATTTTCCTTTCTGACGGACGATGATCAGTAAAGTATGCTTTTCTTGACCGCACGCGCCGTCTGTTATACAATCCGTATAACAGACGGCGCGTCGTATTATGTCAGGCTGTCTGCAGGAGAACAAAACATGCTCTGTCAGAGCATGTTTTCGGCAGGGAGGTTGATTTTGATGCTGATTGAGATTGATTTTAACAGTGATGAGGCGATCTACCAGCAGCTCCGGAATCAGATCATTCTGGGAATCGCAACGTCCACTCTCACGGAGGGAGAGGCTCTTCCGTCGGTGCGCCAGATGGCGGACACGATCGGAATCAATATGCACACAGTAAACAAGACGTACAGTCTGCTGCGTCAGGAGGGCTATATCAAGCTGGATCGCCGCCGGGGAGCGGTGGTGGCCGTGGATGCCGATGAGCTGCGGGCCAAGGCGGAGGTGGAGAGAGAGCTCCGCGGCGTTCTGGCCCGGGCGGTCTGCCGCGGTGTTTCCGCAGACGACATTCATGCGATGGTAGACGGTATCTACAAGGAGTATGTATATAATGAAGCCTAAATATTCAGACAGCGCGGAAAAGGCGCTTAAGCTCGCAGCCCGCGCGGCCAGGCAGCTGAAACAGAATTATATCGGGACAGAGCATCTGCTGGCCGGGCTCGTGACGGAGGAGGACGGCGTTGCTTCGCGCATTCTCGCGGAGAACGGCCTCGGACGCGAACGGATCATGGAGCTGATGGCGCAGCTCAACGTGACGGGAGGAACGGTGGCGGTTCTTGACCGGAACGGATATTCTCCGCGCTGCGTGCGCGTGCTTGACCTTGCGGCAGAGCAGGCGGAGCGCTACCATGCGGACTGCATCGGGACGGAGCATCTTCTGCTGGCGATTCTCCTTGAGGGGGAGAACGTCGCGATGAAGCTTCTCGAGACGGTGTCTGTTAATCTGGCAAAAATTTATTTTGAAATCATTGCGGCGATCGGAGAGGATCCGGCGCAGCACCGGGGCGACCTCGCGCAGTTTGCGCGCCGGAGCGGCGAGGGAGGAGAGAGCATGCTGGCGCAGTACAGCCGGGATCTGACGGCGATGGCGGCGCAGCACCGGCTGGATCCCGTCGTCGGGCGGGAGAGAGAGATTGCCCGTGTGATCCAGATACTCAGCCGCAGGACGAAGAACAACCCCTGTCTCATCGGCGAGCCCGGCGTCGGCAAGACGGCCATCGTCGAGGGACTGGCGGAGCGCATTGTCCGCGGAGACGTGCCGGACACCGTCCGCGGGAAGCGGATTCTCACGCTGGATTTGGCGGGGATGATCGCAGGCTCCAAGTACCGCGGCGAATTTGAGGAGAGAATCAAAAAGCTGATCGCCGAGGTGATGACGGACGGAAATGTCCTGCTGTTCCTCGATGAGCTGCACACCGTGATCGGAGCGGGCGGCGCAGAGGGAGCGATCGACGCCTCGAACATCCTCAAGCCGTCGCTGGCCCGGGGCGAGCTCCAGATGATCGGTGCAACGACGATCACGGAGTACCGCAAGCATATTGAAAAAGACGCCGCGCTGGAGCGCCGTTTCCAGCCGGTTACGGTCGATGAGCCTACCGCGGAGGAGGCGGTGGATATCCTCCGGGGGATCGTGCCGAAATACGAGCAGCATCATCAGGTGGAGGTGACAGACGACGCGATCCTTGCGGCGGTGGAGCTGTCGTCCCGCTATATCAATGAACGAAATCTGCCGGACAAGGCGATTGATGTGATCGACGAGGCCTGCTCGCTGGTGCGCCTCGGGAGCCGCAGCACGGACGCCGTTCTGGAAAGGCTGGAGGCGGAGTTCCGCCGGAACGACAGCGCCATGGCGGCCGCCGTCGGAGCGGGGGAGCTGGAGCGCGCGCGGGAGCTGCGCGAGGAGAACGACCGCCTTGCCAAAAAGCTCCGTTCCCGCAGAAACCGGCGGGCGGTCCGGGAAAGCCTCCCGGAGGTGAACGGGGAGACGGTGGCCCGGGTGATCGCGGATTGGGCCAAGGTTCCGGTCACGCAGCTCACGGAGAAAGAGAGCGAGAGGCTTGTGCGGCTGGAGGGGATTCTCCATGAGCGCGTCATCGGGCAGAGCGACGCGGTCAAAGCCGTTGCAGCGGCGATCCGGCGTGGGCGCGTGGGGCTGCAGGATCCGAACCGTCCGATCGGCTCGTTTCTCTTTCTGGGTCCGACGGGAGTGGGAAAAACCGAGCTCTCCAAGGCGCTTGCCGAGGCCGTCTTCGGTTCGGAAAAGAACCTGATCCGCGTCGATATGTCGGAGTACATGGAGCAGTACGCCGTGTCCAAGATGATCGGCTCCGCGCCGGGGTATGTGGGCTACGACGACGGCGGACAGCTCTCCGAGCAGGTGCGTCGGCACCCCTATTCCGTGGTGCTCTTTGATGAAATTGAGAAAGCGCACCACGATGTGTTCAATGTGCTGCTCCAGATTCTGGATGACGGACGCATTACGGATTCGCAGGGGCACACGATCAGCTTCAAGAACACCATCATCATCATGACGTCCAACGTAGGGGCCATGCGTATCATCGACCCCAAGACGCTGGGCTTTTCGGCAAAGCCGACCGAGCAGCAGTCCTATGAGAGGATGAAGAGCGGGGTCATGGAAGAAGTCCGCAAGGTGTTCCGGCCCGAGTTCATCAACCGCATCGACGAGATTCAGGTGTTTCATCCGCTGACGACGCCGGAGATGATTGAGATCGCCGGACTTGTCTGTGCGGGTCTTGAGAAGAGAGCGGCGGAGCGGATGGGGCTTTCGCTCCGGATCACGGCGGCGATGAAGCGCTATCTTGTGGAGAGGTATGCGGATCCCAAGATGGGAGCCAGACCGCTGAAGAGGGCGGTGCAGACAGTGATTGAGAATCCTCTTACAGACAGGATACTTTCCGGGGAGATCCGGGAGGGAAGCCGTGTGACGGTCGGGGTGAGCCGCGGCAGGGTCACATTCCAGACGCGGGAGGAGAAAGATTCGTGATCCGCAGAACGGATCGGTGGAGTGCGTATGGCATCGGGTAAGGGCAAGACAGTGTTTTTCTGTTCGGAGTGCGGCTTTGAATCCGCGAAATGGCTGGGACAGTGCCCGGGATGCCGCGCATGGAACAGCATGGTTGAGGAGCCGGTGCGCATCGCGCCCGCCGCGGGACGGACGTCCGGAAAGGGCGGTGCGCGGGGGGCCGCCGGAGGAGTCTCTGCCGGAGGGAGGGGAGTGCGCGGCGTTTTGCAGCAGCCGGTGACGATGAACGAGGTGGCTATGGAGGAGGAGCCCAGAGTGACGACCGGCTGCACGGAGCTCGACCGGGTTCTCGGGGGCGGAATTGTCCGCGGCTCGCTGGTGCTCATCGGCGGCGATCCGGGCATCGGGAAGTCAACGCTTCTGCTTCAGGTGACAAAGAACCTTTCCGATGCGGGGCACCGGATCCTCTACGTCTCGGGAGAGGAATCACTGCGCCAGATCAAGCTCCGGGCGAACCGTATCGGCGGCGTGGGGGAAAATCTCCGCTTTTTTTGTGAGACGGAACTCGATACGATCACAGAGGTGGTTCTGAAAGAGCAGCCCGAGCTTGTCGTCATCGATTCCATTCAGACGATGTACAACGCGGGGGTCAGCTCGGCGCCGGGGAGCGTCTCGCAGGTCCGCGAGACCACGGGCGTCCTGCTTCGTCTTGCCAAGGAGAACGGCATCGCCGTATTCATCGTCGGTCACGTGACCAAGGAGGGAACGGTCGCGGGGCCCCGCGTGCTGGAGCACATGGTGGATACGGTGCTGTACTTCGAGGGCGACCGCTTCGCCGCATACCGCATTCTCCGCGGACACAAGAACCGCTTCGGCTCCACCAATGAGATCGGCCTGTTTGAGATGAAAAACGAGGGCCTCGTGCAGGTGGAGAATCCCTCGGAATACCTGCTCTCCGGCAGACCGCTCGGAGCCAGCGGCTCGGTCGTCACCTGCTCCATGGAGGGGACGCGGCCGATGCTGGTCGAGGTGCAGGCTCTCCTTTGTGAGAGCAGCTTCGGCTTCCCGAAGCGGCAGGCGACCGGGACGGATTACAACCGGGTGAGTCTCCTTATGGCGGTGCTGGAAAAGCGCCTCGGGGTTCGGCTCGGGACACAGGACGCCTATGTCAGTCTGGCGGGAGGTATACGGCAGTCCGAGCCGGCGCTGGATCTGGGGATCTGCCTTGCAATTCTTTCGAGCTTCCGCAATGTTCCTCTGGACGACCGGCTGATCGCGTTCGGCGAGGTGGGTCTGTCCGGCGAGGTCCGCGCGGTTTCGATGGCGGAGCAGCGCGTCGCGGAGGCGGCGAAGCTTGGCTTCCGCTCGTGCATTCTGCCGCAGGACAATCTGAAAGGGCTCCGCAGGCCGGAGAACATGGAGCTGATCGGCGTCCGGGGGTTGAAAGAGGCTCTGGATAAGGTGCTGTGAGGCGGCTTTTCCTTTTGAAATGAAAATAGATTTCCGGAATGGAAATTGCATTTCGACATAAAAATGAATTTCAGATAGGAAAACCCCAATCGGCATTTGCTGCCGACCGGGGTTTTTGAAAGAGCAGGGGAAGAGGGACTCGAACCCCCATGAACGGTTTTGGAGACCGCAATATTAGCCATTATATGATTCCCCTGTATGGCGGAAGCAGCCGTCTGACTGCTGACTTATAGGAGTATAGCATAGCCCCCCGGCCGATTCAAGACATATTTTATCGCAGAGGGAGGCCGCCTCAGCGGCGCCGGCGCCTTCTTCTCGGCGACAGCCGCAGCGGACGGAAGAGCGTGGCGCTTCCGAGCCAGCTTACGAATCTTCCGATGTACGAGCCGATCAGCGCACCGGCGCTGTCAATGCCAACATCCCGCGCGGAGGCGCTCCGCCCGGTGGAAAAGAGCTGATGATATTCGTCGGTACAGGCGTAGGCGGCGCAGAGCGCGGAGGTGAAAAGAATCAGGTAAAAGCCGCGCAGCCCGTAGACATAGAGGGGCACGGCGAGCGTAATGGCAAGCAGACAGTACTCGGCCATGTGCGCGGCCTTTCGGACGTAAATCTCCATCCGGTCCGTGTAGACCTCGATCTGGTATTCGGACCAGCCTTTCTGCATGCGCTCGTTATATTCCACAATGATACGCCGGGTGAGGAGCTCGCTCTGGACGGAGCTGCCCTCTGCGTCCTCGGAGGAAAAGCCGAAGATCATGGCGGCGACGAGAAGCGCTGGGACAAAGGAAAGGGGCTTCAGCAGCAGACGGAGCGTTTTCTTGATAAATAAGAGGAAGTATCTCATGGAATTGGATGATAGCACTGTTCTCCTGCAGATAGCAAGCGGAAACAGACGGCAGGCGGAGAAATTTTCCGACGCCGGGAACCGGTCCTTTGCGGCTGCCGCGGGGAGGGCGTTTTGAGAGGACGGAATCCGGGCCTCGTGCAACTGTACTTTTTGAAATGTTGCTGTTATAATTCTCAAATAGTACGGACAGGGAGAACCGGGACCCGCGGAGCCGTATCATCAGCCGGGGGAGGGAAGCGATTCCCGGACCGGCGTCCGTAAATGCTGCAGGAGGGCTCCCGGAGCATTTTTTTGTGTCAGAGAGAGAGGGATACCATCGCTATGAGTGTCAGACGCATCTATGTCGAGAAGAAGCAGCCCTATGCCGTGGAGGCAGTGCAGCTCGTGGAGGACATCCGCGGATTTCTCGGCGTCAAGGGACTTGCGCGGGTCCGCATACTGATCCGCTACGATGTGGAGAATATTTCGGAGGATGCGTTCCGGACGGCCTGCTGCACCGTGTTTTCGGAGCCGCCGGTGGATATTCTTTATCACGAAACGATCGAAATTCCGCAGGGGGTGCGGGTGTTCAGCGTGGAGCCTCTGCCGGGGCAGTTCGACCAGCGGGCGGATTCCGCACAGCAGTGCATCCGCTTTATCGATCCCGAGCTGGAGCCGACGGTTCTCACGGCGAAGACTTATCTCCTTGAGGGGACGATTTCAGAGGAGGAATTCGACCGGATCAAGGGCTACTGCATCAACCCTGTCGACTCGCGGGAGACCGGTCTTGACAAGCCGGATACTCTGGAGCTTCAGCACCCGGTTCCGGACAATGTGGCGGTGCTGGACGGCTTTATTTCCATGGAAGAAACGGCGTTCCGCGCCCTGTACGATTCGCTGGGGCTCGCCATGACCTATGCGGATTTTCAGTTTATCCGCTCCTATTTTGACGGGAGCTTTGACGGGAAAGTGCACCGGGATCCCACGATCACGGAGATTCGGGTTCTGGATACCTATTGGTCGGATCACTGCCGCCACACGACGTTTTTGACGGAGTGCCGGGAGGTGCAGTTCGACGACGGCTATTATTCGGCGCCGATGGAGCTGAGCTATCGGAGCTACCGCGATACCTTTGACGAGCTGTATCAGGGACGGAAGGACAAATATGTCTGCCTGATGGATATCGCGCTGATGGGCATGAAGAAGCTGAAAGCGGACGGCAAGCTCACGGATATGGAGGAGTCGGAGGAGAATAATGCATGCACGGTCGTCGTGCCGGTGGAGGTCGATTACGGGGACGGTCCCCGGAGCGAGGAGTGGCTGGTCTTTTTCAAAAACGAGACGCACAATCATCCGACGGAGATCGAGCCGTTCGGCGGCGCGGCGACCTGCCTCGGCGGCGCGATTCGCGACCCGCTCTCCGGGCGCGGCTATGTCTATCAGGCAATGCGCGTCACCGGCGCGGCCGACCCCACGGTTCCCGTGTCCGAAACGTTAAAGGGCAAGCTGCCGCAGAAGAAGCTGGTCCGGGGAGCGGCAGCCGGTTATTCCAGCTACGGTAATCAGATCGGGCTTGCGACGGGTCATGTCCGCGAGATCTATCATCCGGGCTACATGGCAAAGCGCATGGAGATCGGCGCGGTGATGGGCGCTGCGGCGCGGCGCAGCGTGCAGAGACTGAGCCCGGCGCCCGGCGATATCGTCATTCTGCTCGGCGGACGCACCGGCCGGGACGGGATCGGCGGCGCGACGGGATCCTCCAAGGCGCATACGACCAAATCCCTCTCGACCTGCGGCGCGGAGGTCCAGAAAGGCAACGCGCCCACGGAGCGGAAGCTACAGCGCCTGTTCCGCAGGCCGGAGGCGGCGCATCTTATTAAGAAGTGCAATGATTTCGGCGCAGGCGGCGTCTCGGTGGCGATCGGCGAGCTGGCGGCGGGGCTCCGGGTGGATCTGGATCTGGTGCCGAAGAAATACGCCGGCCTCGACGGGACGGAGCTGGCGATTTCAGAGTCGCAGGAGCGGATGGCCGTGGTCGTGGCTCCGGAAGACAGAGAGCGCTTTATGGCTCTTGCGGCGGAGGAAAACCTCGAGGCGACGGCTCTCGCGGTCGTCACAAAAGAGCCGTATCTGACGCTTTTATGGCGCGGAGACGAGGTGGTCAGCATTTCCCGCCGCTTCCTTGATACCAATGGCGCGCATCAGGAGTGCTCGGTCGAGGTGGAATCTCCGTCGGAGACGCACAACTACCTCGAGCGGATTGCCTGCGCAGCGGTGGCAGAGAAGATCGACGCGGACGAGGATGATTTTGAGGGCGCGTTCCTTGCGCAGCTCGCGGATCTGAACACCTGCTCGCAGAAAGGGCTGGTGGAGATGTTCGACTCCTCGATCGGAGCTGGCACGGTCAGCATGCCGTTCGGCGGGAAGTATCAGCTCACCCAAACACAGACCATGATCGCAAAGCTCCCGGTTCTCGGCGGGATGACGGATACCGTCACCATGATGAGCTACGGCTTTGATCCGTACCTCTCCTCGTGGAGTCCGTATCACGGCGCGATTTACGCGGTGACGGAGTCTCTTGCGAAGATTGTGGCGTCCGGCGGCGAGACCTCCCGCGTGCATTTCACATTCCAAGAATATTTCCGCCGCATGTCGGAGGATCCGAAGCGCTGGGGGCAGCCCTTTGCGGCTCTTCTGGGGGCCTATGACGCGCAGATCGGCTACGGGCTTGCCAGCATCGGCGGCAAGGATTCCATGTCCGGGAGCTTTAATGACATTGATGTGCCGCCCACTCTTGTCTCCTTTGCGGTGGACGTGGCGCGGCTTGACGATGTGATCACCAATGAGATCAAGGACGAGGGGAATGTTCTTGTTGAGTTCCGGATCAACCGGGACGACTACGATATTCCGGTCTATGCCGATGTTCTGGTTCTCTATCAGAGAATCACGGAGCTGATGCGGGAGGGACAGATTCTTTCCGCGCAGGCGGAGGGCTGCTCCGGCATTGCGGCGGCTGCCGCTCAGACGGCTTTTGGAAACCATTACGGCATCCGCTTCGACGGCAAACTCGATCTGGAGGAACTCTTTGCAAACGGTATCGGCAATATCCTTGCGGAGATGACGCCGGAGGATGCGGACCGGCTGGAGAGCCTCGACTGGGAGTGCGGCGCTTTCCGTGTGATCGGTACGACAACCGGCCGCTCGGAGCGGTCGGGAGCGGTCTTCTCATGGGCGGATCGGGAGGTCACGCTGGAGGAGGCGGTCGCGGCGTGGCAGGGGACGCTGGAAAAGGTGTTCCCGACGGCGGCGGACGCGGACCGGAGAGAGGTGGAATCTCCGCTTTATGACGCGGCGGACGCACCGAATGCGGAGGAGGGAAACAAGTACAACGGCGTGGTGCTGTGCTCGCATAAGCTGGCGCAGCCGACGGTGTTCATTCCCGTATTCCCCGGAACCAACTGTGAGTATGACAGCGCCGCCGCCTTTGAGCGGGCCGGCGCGAAAACGGTCACCTGCGTGTTTGCCAACCGGGATGCGGAGGATATCCGGCGCTCGGTCGAGCTGTTCCGCAAGGGCATTGAACAGGCGCAGATCGTCATGTTCCCCGGCGGCTTCTCAGCCGGAGACGAACCGGACGGCTCCGCGAAGTTTTTTGCCACGGCGTTCCGTGACGCCGCGATCCGGGAGGCGGTGGACGGACTTCTGAACGGGCGGGATGGTCTGGCGCTCGGAATCTGCAACGGTTTTCAGGCGCTGATCAAGCTGGGGCTTGTGCCCGGCGGGCAGATCACAGACGGTCAGAGCGAGAGCTCGCCGACGCTGACGTTCAATACCATCGGCCGCCACATCTCAAGGGAGCAGTACCTGCGCGTCGTTTCCAACAAGAGTCCGTGGCTTCAGGAGGCGGATCTCGGCGGCGTGTACGTCAATCCGGCATCTCACGGAGAGGGGCGCTTTGTCGCGCCGGAGGAGACGATACGGGCGCTGTTTGCGAACGGACAGATCGCAACGCAGTACTGTGACCCGCAGGGGGATGTGTCTATGGATGCGGAGTGGAATCCCAACGGCTCCTATTTTGCCGTCGAGGGCATCACCTCTCCGGACGGACGGGTTCTCGGCAAGATGTGTCACAGCGAGAGACGGGGAGAGGGTGTGGCCGTCAATATTGTCGGCCGTCAGGATATGAAGATATTCGAGAGCGGCGTGCAGTACTTCCTGTAAACGGCAGGCGGTATTCCGCGCTTCCTTGCAGCAGCCCAGCGGGATATGCCCGATGGGCTGCTGCCGCGAGGGCGGGGCCCGGTGCGGAGCCGGACGGCGCTTCTGCGGCGGGGCCTGCGGACGGCCGGCGCAGCGCGCCGATCATTCAGAATGGAGATTTCCGAAACATGAAAGCATACCTGATACTGGAAGACGGAACGGTATTCCCCGGAAAGCGGATCGGCGCGGACCGGGATGTGATCAGCGAAATCGTGTTCAATACCACGATGGCGGGCTATCCCGAAATTTTGACCGACCCCTCCTATGCGGGACAGGCGGTCTGCATGACCTATCCGCTGATCGGCAACTACGGCGTGTGCCTCGACGATCTGGAATCGGAAAGACCGTGGCCGGATGCGCTGATTGTGCGCGAGCTGGCCCGCGTGCCGAGCAATTTCCGCTCGGATCTGTCCCTTGGAAAATTCATGGAGCGCTATGATCTGCCCGGAATCGAGGGGGTGGACACCAGAAAGCTCACGCGGCTTCTGCGGGAAAAGGGAACCATGAACGGCATGATCACCTCCCGCGAAATAACGGACATGGAGGAGCTTCTGCCGCGGCTCAGGGCATATTCCTGCGGCAGGGTTGTGGAGCGGGTGAGCTGCCGGGAGAAGTATGTGCTTCCCGGCTCCCGCACGCTTGCGGACAACGGCCCCATCTCGGGAAGCGCCGCCTTTGACGGAGAGAGCTATCGGCAGCCGGACGAGGAGGGCGCCGTCCGGCACGAGAGGAAGCCGAGCCTTGTGCGGGAGCTGACCGGACAGAGAGACGGCGCCCCGCTCCGGATCGCGCTGATGGATTTTGGGACCAAGCGCAATATTGCGCAGTGCCTTGCGGCGCGGGGCTGTGACGTCACGATCTATCCGGCCCTCACGCCGGCAGAGGAGCTGCTTGCGGACAGGCCGGACGGCATTATGCTCTCCAACGGCCCCGGGGATCCGAAAGAATGTGTTTCCATCATCAGAGAGGTAAGAAAGCTCTATGACAGCGGGCTCCCGATTTTTGCCATCTGTCTCGGGCATCAGCTGATGGCCCTTGCGACCGGTGCGGATACATACAAGCTTAAATATGGTCATCGGGGCGGCAATCATCCCGTGAAGGATCTGGAGACCGGCCGCGTCTACATTTCCTCTCAGAATCACGGCTATGCGGTGGACACGGCTTCGCTCGATCCCGCGGTCGCCGTGCCTGCGTTTTCCAACGTAAACGACGGAACGAACGAGGGGCTCCGCTATGTGAGGAAGAGCATCTTCACGGTGCAGTTTCATCCGGAGGCCTGCGCCGGACCGCAGGATACCGAGTTTATGTTCGACCGTTTCTTCACTATGGTGAAAGAGAGAGCAAACAATGCCTAAAAATCCCAATGTACATAAGGTAATGGTTATCGGCTCCGGTCCCATCGTCATCGGACAGGCGGCGGAGTTCGACTACGCGGGAACGCAGGCCTGCCGCTCCCTCAGGGAGGAGGGGGTTGAGGTCTGTCTGGTCAATTC
The DNA here is from genome assembly GCF_900625025.1 of Lachnoclostridium sp. Marseille-P6806. Lineage (GTDB taxonomy): Bacteria > Bacillota > Clostridia > Lachnospirales > Lachnospiraceae > CAG-791. Next base: position 183,309 of record NZ_LR130576.1, on the reverse strand, counting down.
CAATCCGGCGACCATCATGACGGATAAGGAGATTGCGGATGAGGTCTACATCGAGCCTCTTACCGTGGATGTTCTGGAAAAGATCATTGAGAAAGAAAGGCCGGACAGCATTCTCCCGACGCTGGGAGGACAGGCCGGACTGAATCTCGGCATGGAGCTCGAGGAATCGGGCTTTCTTGCAGCGCAAGGCGTCCGCCTTCTCGGGACGAGCTCCCTCACGATCAAAAAGGCGGAGGACCGCCTGCTGTTCAAGGAAACCATGGAGAAGATCGGGGAGCCGGTCGCGGCCTCCGAGGTGGTTGAGAACATCGAGGACGGTGTCGCGTTTGCGGAGAAGATCGGTTATCCGGTCGTTCTGCGCCCCGCTTATACGCTGGGTGGCTCCGGCGGCGGGATCGCGCACAATGTGGCGGAGCTTCGCCGCATCCTCGAAAACGGTCTGCGCCTCTCCCGCGTGGGACAGGTTCTGGTGGAGCGCTCCATCGCAGGCTGGAAAGAGATCGAATATGAAGTGATGCGCGACGGCGCAGGAAACTGCATCACCGTCTGCAATATGGAAAACATCGATCCGGTCGGCGTGCATACCGGCGATTCCATCGTCGTGGCGCCGTCCCAGACCCTGAGCGACAAGGAATATCAGATGCTCCGCACGGCGGCGCTGAACATCATCAGCGAGCTCGAAATCACGGGCGGCTGCAATGTACAGTTCGCGCTGCATCCGACGAGCTTTGAGTACTGTGTGATCGAGGTCAACCCGCGCGTGTCCCGTTCCTCGGCACTGGCCTCCAAGGCGACCGGCTATCCCATCGCCAAGGTGGCGGCCAAGATCGCTCTGGGCTACACCATCGACGAGATCCGCAATGCCATCACGGGTAAGACTTTCGCGTCGTTCGAGCCGGCGCTCGATTACTGCGTGGTCAAATTCCCGCGGCTTCCTTTCGACAAGTTCATCACGGCGAAGCGCACGCTCACCACGCAGATGAAAGCGACCGGCGAGGTTATGGCGATCAGCAATAATTTCGAGGGCGGCATCATGAAAGCGATCCGCTCGCTTGAGCAGCATGTGGACTGCCTTTCGAGTTATGACTTCTCCGGCCTTTCGAGAGAGGATCTTTTCAAGCGCCTCACCGTGGTCGACGATCAGCGCCTCTGGGTCATTGCCGAAGCGCTGCGCAAGGGCATTTCGGCCGCAACCATCCACGAGATCACCATGGTGGACGAATGGTTCATCGACAAGCTCGCGCATCTCGTGCGCGTGGAGGAAAAGCTCCGCAGAATCGGGCGGGGCGGAGCGGAGCTCACGCGCGAGCTCCTTACGGAGGCGAAATACGCAGAGTTTCCGGACGGCGTGATCGCGCGCTTTACCGGCCTTGACGAGGCCGCCGTGCGGGAGCGGCGGCTGGCGTGGGGGATCACGGCCGCCTACAAGATCGTGGACACCTGCGCGGCGGAGTTCGAGGCGCAGACGCCGTATTATTACTCGGTCTACGGCGGCCCGGAGGAGGAGAACGAAGCTGCGGCGGAGCGGACGGACAGGAAAAAGGTTCTGGTTCTGGGCTCCGGCCCGATCCGCATCGGACAGGGAATCGAATTCGACTACTGCTCGGTGCATGCCACATGGGCATTCCGCCGGGCGGGATACGAGACGGTCATCATCAACAACAACCCCGAGACGGTCTCCACGGACTTCGACATTGCGGACAAGCTCTATTTTGAGCCGCTCACGCCGGAGGACGTGCAGAATATCGTCGATGTGGAAAAGCCGGACTATGCGGTCGTGCAGTTCGGCGGGCAGACGGCGATCAAGCTGACGGCCGATCTCATCCGCATGGGAGTTCCGATCCTCGGAACCGATGCGAAAGACGTGGATGCGGCGGAGGACCGCGAGATTTTCGACGAGGTTCTGCAGAAGTGCGGGATCCGGAGAGCGGCGGGCGCGACGGTGTTCACCGCGGAGGAGGCGAAGAGCGTCGCGAACCGGCTGGGCTATCCGGTTCTGGTGCGTCCCTCCTATGTTCTGGGCGGTCAGGGAATGCAGATCGCGCTCTCGGATGAGGAGATCGAACAGTTTATGGCGGTGATCAACCGCTACGAGCAGGAGCATCCGATTCTCGTCGACAAATATCTGCAGGGGACGGAGGCCGAGGTCGACGCGGTGTGCGACGGCGAGGACATCGTGATTCCCGGCATCATGGAGCACATTGAGCGTTCCGGCGTTCACTCCGGGGATTCGATCTCGGTGTACCCCGCAAAATCGCTCAGCGGGCGCGTCAGGGAGCAGATCGCCGAGTACACGAAGCGCCTTGCAAGGGAGCTGGACATCATCGGTCTCATCAACGTGCAGTTCATTGCCGTGGGAGACGAGGTCTATATCATCGAAGCCAATCCCCGTTCCTCCCGGACGGTGCCCTATATCAGCAAGGTGACGGGGATCCCGATCGTGGATCTTGCGGCGGATGTCATGATGGGCAAAAAGCTGCGGGCGCTCGGTTACACGCCCGGCCTGCAGCCGGAATCGGAATATTATGCGGTCAAGATGCCGGTTTTCTCCACCGAGAAGATCCGCGGGGCGGAGATCTCGGTCGGGCCGGAGATGAAGTCCACCGGCGAATGTCTCGGAATTTCCCGCTCCTTTGACGAGGCGCTTTACAAGGCGTTTCTCGGCGCGGGCGTCCGTCTCCCGCGGCACAGGCAGATGATCGTCACGGTAAAGGACGCCGACAAGGGCGAGATCATTGAAATCGCGCGGCGCTATGAAAGGCTCGGCTACATCATCTATTCGACGAGGCGGACGGCGGATGTCCTGAAAGAGAACGGGATCCGCGCCCGTCAGGTGAACCGCATCGGGCAGGAATCGCCGACGGTCATGGATTTGCTGCTCGGGCACCGCATCGATCTCGTCATTGACACGCCGACGCAGGGACGGGACAAGAACCGGGACGGCTTCCTGATCCGTCGGACCGCCATCGAGACGGGCGTGAACTGCATCACCTCCCTCGATACGGCGGCGGCGCTGGTCTCCTCTCTGGAGCATGCGGCGCAGACACAGGAGATCGGGATTGTCGATGCGGCAAAGCTGTAAATAAACGGAAGCTGTGAAGAAGCGGAGCTATGAATAAACGGAATTTTCGCCGCGAGACGGAAAACATCATCGGACAGGCACAGCGCGAGGGGCGGACGCCGACCCTCCTTGTCCACGTCTGCTGTGCGCCCTGCTCGAGCTACTGTCTCGAGTTTCTGCGTGAATTTTTCCGCCTGACGGTGTATTATTACAATCCGAACATCACGGCGGACGGGGAATATGAGCGGCGAAAGGAAGAGGAGCGGCGGCTGATCGCCGAGTACAACCGTCAGGTGGAGGAGGCGTCGCGCCTCTCCTCCCCCGAGGAGCGGCAGGCGGTCTTTACTCGCGCGGGGATGAATTCCACGCCGGCGGCACAGCGTATCGAGATTCTGGAGGCCCCCTACGATCCGGAGCGCTTTCTTTCGATGGCGGCCGGGTTCGAGGACGCGCCGGAGGGCGGAGAGCGCTGCACGGGATGCTTTGCGCTTCGTCTTAACCGAACGGCCGAGGCCGCGTGGGAGCATGGCTTTGATTTCTTTACGACGACGCTCACGATCTCGCCGAGAAAAGACGCCTCCCGGCTCAATGCGATCGGCGAGAGGGCGGCGGAAAAGATACGGTCGGAGCATCCGGGGAGCCGTCTCTCTTTTCTCCCGTCCGATTTTAAGAAACGGGACGGATATCTCCGTTCCATCCGGCTGTCGGAGCAGTACGGGCTCTATCGGCAGGATTACTGCGGCTGTGAATTTTCGCGCGGACGCGGATATAGAAACGAAGCAGATACAGGAGAATGATTATGCAGAAGCTGTTGGATATGATTTCAGAGGAGGTCGGGCAGGCCTTTGCGGCTGCGGGCTACGATGCGGCGCTCGGGCGCACGACGATTTCCAATCGGCCGGACCTCTGTGAGTTTCAGTGCAACGGGGCGATGACCGGGGCGAAGCAATACCGCAAGGCGCCCTTTTTGATTGCGGAGGAGGTCGCGGTCCGGCTGATGGCCGCGCCGGAGAGCGTACTCGCGTCCGCCGAGGCGGTAAAACCCGGCTTTCTGAATTTCCGGATGAAAGAGGAGGCTCTCGCGGCGTATCTGAACAGCGAGAGAGTGTGTGCGAAATTCGGTCTTCCGGAGCCGGAGAAAAAACAGAGGATCGTACTCGATTACGGCGGGCCGAATGTGGCGAAGCCCCTCCATGTGGGGCATCTCCGCTCCGCGGTGATCGGCGAGGCGCTCAAGCGCATGGGCCGCTACAACGGACATGAGATCATCGGCGATATCCACATGGGCGACTGGGGCCTGCAGATGGGGCTTGTGATCACGGAGCTCCGGCACCGCTCCCCGGAGCTGCCCTATTTTGACGAGAGCTTTGCCGGGGAATATCCCGAGGAAGCGCCCTTTACGGTGAGCGATCTCGAGGAGATCTACCCGGCGGCGAGCGCACGCTCCAAGGAGGATGAGGCGTATTACGGGGAGGCCATGGAGGCGACGCATCTTCTGCAGGAGAAAAAGCGCGGCTATTATGCGCTCTGGCAGAAGATCATCGAGGTTTCCGTCGCGGATCTCCGGAAGAATTATGCGGCGCTGGATGTCGATTTTGACCTCTGGAACGGCGAGTCTGCGGTGAACGACATCATCCCAGGCATGGTGGAGCGCATAAGGTCGGCGGGCTGCGCCTACGAGAGCAACGGCGCGCTGGTGATCGATGTCGCAGAGGAGAGCGACGCAAAGGAGCTGCCACCCTGCATACTGCTGAAATCTGACGGCGCGGCGCTCTATACGACGACCGATCTTGCGACGATACAGGACCGCATGACGACGATCATGCCGGACGAGCTGCTCTATGTCACAGACAAGCGGCAGGAGCTCCACTTCACGCAGGTGTTCCGTGCGGCGAGAAAGACCGGGCTTGTTCCGGAACATGTGAAGCTGACGCATATCGGCTTCGGCACGGTGAACGGAAAGGACGGAAAACCGTTCAAGACGAGGCAGGGCGGCGTCATGCGTCTTGAGACGCTGATCGCGGACATCAATGAGGAGATGCTGAAAAAGATCCGCTCCAACGAGGATATTCCCGAAGAGGAAGCGCGCCGCACCGCAGAGCAGGTGGCGCTCGCGGCGCTGAAATACGGAGATCTCTCAAACCAGAGCTCCAAGGATTATATCTTTGATATGGACAAATTCTGCTCCTTTGAGGGCGATACGGGGCCGTACATCCTGTACACCATGGTGCGGATCAAGTCGATACTGCACCGCGCGGCTGCGGAAGCGCCGGCCGCCGCAGAGGGCGCCGCGGGCGCGGAACCGGGAGGAGCCTCCTGCGACGGCACCGCTTCCTGCGGGACGGGTATCCGGGAGGCGCAGAGCCCTGCCGAAAAGAGCCTGCAGATCACGCTCGCCCGCTTCGGGGAGGTCATGCAGAGCGCGTGGGAGGAAAAGGCCCCTCACAGAATATGCTCCTACATCTACGGACTCTCGAATGAATTCAACAGCTTCTACCACGGAACGAAGATCCTCTCCGAGGCGGACAGGGAGAAGCGGGACGGATGGCTTGCGCTGCTCGGCCTTGCGCTCGGCGTCCTGGAGGCCTGCATTTCGGTTCTCGGCTTTGAGGCGCCGGAGCGGATGTGACCTCATACTTGTTCCTGAAAACAAAGTGTGATAGATTTTTTTCAGGATATCGTTGACTCGGTTTTCAGGATACCGTTGACTCGGACACGGCGCGGAGGATGAAAATGGCGACAGGCAGGGTCAGTATCTATACGGGCAGCGGACACGGCAAGACGCCTGCGGCGCTGGGCATCGCCCTGCAGAGGGCGGTCCGCGGGGAGAACGTCATGGTGATTCAGTTTCTCAAGGGAGAGGGGCTGGATCAGTCCCCGTTTCTGGAGCGGCTTGAGCCGGAGCTCAGGATTTTCCGATTTGAGAAATCAAGGCTTCCTTTCGATCAGCGCTCGGATCAGGAGAAGCAGGAGGATGCGGCGGCGATCCGGAACGGCATATGCTTTGCGCGGAAGATTCTGAACACAGCGGAGTGTGATCTTCTGGTGCTCGACGAGATTCTGGCGGTTGTGGACAATGAGATCGCAACGGTGCAGGAGCTCGGCGAGCTTGTGGAGAAGCGCGGCGGAACCGATATCGTCATGACCGGCATCACGAGAAATGAAGAGATCTTCCGGCTTGCGGATGAGGTGACGAGAGTCGTCACGGAGCGCGGCGCGGGTGAGGCTCAGTATGGAGGCAGATATGTCAGTATTTAAGGGTTCGGCGGTTGCGATTGTGACACCCTATCGCCGTGAGGATGAGGCGGTCAACTATGAGGCGTTTGCGGATCTTATTGACTTCCAGATCGATCATGGAACGGATGCGATTGTTGTGTGCGGCTCCACAGGGGAGGCGGCGACGATGACCGAGCAGGAGCATGAGGAGGTCGTCCGCTTCTGCATCCGTCATGTCAGCCATAGAGTTCCGGTCATTGCGGGTACCGGCTCCAACTGCACAAGAACTGCGGTGGCTCTGTCCCGGCAGGCGGAGGAGGATGGCGCGGATGCGCTGCTTCTGGTGGCTCCCTACTACAACAAGGGAACGCAGGAGGGCGTGTACCGTCATTTCCGCATGATCGCCGAGGCGACCGGGATCCCGAATATCATGTACAATGTGCCGAGCCGCACAGGCAATAACATTCAGCCCGAGACGGCGGCCCATCTGGTGAGGGATGTCAGCAATATCGTGGGCATCAAGGAGGCGTCCGGCAACATCAGCCAGATCGTGAAGCTGATGAGCCTGACGGACGGCAATATCGAGCTGTATTCGGGGAACGACGATCAGGTCGTGCCTCTCCTGTCCATGGGAGGGCTGGGCGTGATCTCCGTTGTGGCCAATGTGGCGCCGCAGAAGATGCACGATATGTGCTTCCGCTTCTTTGAGGGGGACGTCGCCGGTGCGGCGAAGCTTCAGAGAGATATGGAGGAGCTTTTCGAGGTGCTGTTCTGCGAGGTCAACCCGATCCCGGTGAAGAAAGCGGTGGATCTGCTAGGCTACAACGCCGGCGCGCTCCGTCTTCCGCTTACGGATCTGACGCCGGAGCATACGGAGTGTCTGCGCAGGGCGATGCAGAGGCTCGGGCTGCTCCGTGGCTGAGAACGGTGAACAGGACCACCCGCGCCGGCTGGAATTTCCGCTGGTGAGCGGGTGGCTGTTTTTTTCAGGGCAATTTGTGTCAAAGCCCAAATTGCCTCGCAAAAGACGCTTCGGCATGGAGGAATTTTATGATAAAAATATTGCTTCACGGCGCCTGCGGGCGGATGGGACGGGTGATTGCGGAGCTTGCGGCGGCGGATCCGGATACGGAGATCGCGGCGGGCGTCGATGCGTTCGGGGATGCGTACGGCGGTTTTCCGCTGTACCGTGAGCTGGCGGAGGTGAATGAACCGGCGGATGTCGTGATCGACTTTTCGAGTGCGGCGGCGGTTCCGGGACTCCTTGCATACTGCGCGGAGCGAAAGCTCCCGGTCGTTCTGTGCACGACGGGGCTCTCCGGGGAGGGACTGGCGAAGCTGAGCGAGGCGACGGAGCGGACGGCGGTGCTCCGATCCGCGAATATGTCGCTTGGCATCAACATGCTTTTCCGGCTTCTCCGGGAAGCGGCGCCGGCTCTTGCGGCAGAGGGCTTCGATATTGAAATTGTGGAGAAGCACCACAGCCAGAAGCTGGATGCGCCCAGCGGCACGGCGGTGTCTCTCGCGGAGCTCTGCAATGAGGCGGTCGGAGGAGATTACGAAATCGTCACGGACCGCACGTCGCGGCGGGAAAAGCGGCCGAAAAAGGAGATCGGCGTTTCGGCGGTTCGCGGCGGCACGATTGTGGGAGATCACGACGTCATTTTTGCGGGGACGGACGAGACGATCACGTTCTCGCACCGCGCGTACAGCCGCGCGATTTTCGGCAAGGGAGCCGTTGCGGCGGCGAAATTCCTTGCGGGGAAGCCGGCGGGACAGTATGATATGCAGGATGTGATCGGGTGAGACCCCCGGGTCTGTTCTTTTCAGAAAGGCAGTGACACGATGATGACAGATACACAGCTCGATTTTCTCCGCGCGCTATCGCGCCAGTTCCCGACAATCGGCGCTGCTTCGACGGAGATCATCAATCTGGAGGCGATCCTCAATCTGCCGAAAGGGACAGAGCATTTCCTGACGGATGTGCACGGGGAGAACGAGCAGTTTCTCCATGTGCTGAAAAACGGTTCCGGAACGATACGCACCAAGATCGACGAGGAGTTCGGCAATACGCTGAGCGACCGGGAGAAGAGGGGCCTTGCAACGCTCATCTATTACCCGCGGGAAAAGATGGAACTGGTGCTTGCGGACGAGGAGGATCCGGGCGACTGGTACAAGGTCACGCTGTTCCGCCTCGTCGCGATTGTCAGGCGGGTTGCCGGCAAGTACACGCGCTCCAAGGTCCGCAAGGCTCTGCCCAGAGAATTTGCCTATGTGATCGAGGAGCTGATCACGGAGAAAGCGGAGATCTCGGACAAAGAGGCCTATTATCACGAAATTGTCTATACGATCATACGCCTCGACCGGGCGCAGGAATTTATCGTGGCTCTCTGCGAGCTGGTGCAGAGGCTTGTCATCGATCATCTTCATATTGTGGGAGATATCTATGACCGCGGTCCGGGGCCCCATATCATCATGGACGCGATCTGCCGCTATCACTCGGTGGACATCCAGTGGGGCAACCATGACATTGTGTGGATGGGGGCTGCAGCCGGCTCCGAGGCCTGCATCTGCAACGTGATCCGCATGGCGGCCCGCTACGGGCACCTCGGGACGATCGAGGAGGGCTACGGTATCAATCTGATCCCTCTGGCGAAGCTCGCCATGGAGCTGTACCCGGACGAGGTGAACAACAGCGCCTTTGCCATCCGCTACGATGAGGATTATGACGTCAGGGATCTCGCGCTCGATATGCGCATGCACAAGGCGGTCACGATTCTCCAGTTCAAGGCGGAGGGAAAGATTCTGCGCCGGCATCCGGAATACGGGATGGACGACCGGCTGCTGCTTGACAAAATCGACGCGGAGGGGAAGCGGGTCTGCATCGACGGCGTCTGGCATGCGCTGCGGGATGCGGAGCTCCCGACGCTGGATGCGGCGGATCCCTACGCCTACACCGCTGCGGAGGCGCTGTGCATGAAGCGGCTTGTGACGGCGTTCCGGAGGAGCGACAAGCTGCAGAGGCATGTGCGCTTCCTCTATACGAACGGGAGTCTCTATAAAACCTGCAATTCCAATCTTCTGTATCACGGCTGCGTGCCGATGGACGAGGACGGGAGCTTCCAGTCCTTTGTCATCGACGGGACCGCCTACCGCGGGCGGGCGCTCTATGACGCGCTTGAGTATTATGCCCGCAAGGCCTATTTCGAGAATCACGATGAGGCGCTACGGCGCAGGGGACTTGATCTTATCTGGTACATCTGGTGCGGCCCCTGCTCTCCGGTATTCGGAAAGAACCGAATGACGACCTTCGAACGGTATTTCGTGGAGGACAAGGCGACCCACAGGGAGCAGAAGAACGCCTACTACCGTCTCTGCAACGAGGAGCGCATTGTGGACGGGATACTTGCGGAATTCGGTCTGGGAGGCAGAGAGCACGCGCACATCGTGAACGGCCATGTGCCGGTGGAGCAGAAAAAGGGCGAGTCGCCGGTCAAATGCGGCGGCAAGCTCCTTGTGATCGACGGCGGTTTTTCCAAGGCCTATCACACCAAAACGGGCATTGCCGGCTATACGCTGGTGGCCAATTCTCACGGGATGCGCCTCGTGCAGCACGAGTTTTTTGAGTCCACAGAGGAGGCGATCCGCAGCGAAAAGGATATTCTGTCGGATTCTCAGTTCATCGAGACCTATACAAAGCGGCGCCTTGTAGAGGAGACGGACACCGGAAAGGAGCTGCAGATACAGATTGCACAGCTCGAGCAGCTTCTGCAATGCTACCGGGACGGCGTGATCATTGAGCAGGAGTGACGCCTGAACGGGAGCGGCGCCTCGGCAGAATGATGTCCGGTCAGAACGGCGTCCGGGCGGAAGCGGGAGAGAGAAATGCGGATTCGTCCCTGTATTGATCTTCATGGAGGAAAGGTAAAGCAGATCGTCGGCGGGACTCTCTGTGACGGGGAGGCCGGGCGTCCCGGGGCGGTGCAGGAGAATTATGTTTCCGCGCACGGGGCTTCATATTACGCGGCGCTCTACCGGGAGAAGAAGCTCTCGGGAGGGCATGTCATTCTTCTTGATGCAGCCGAAAAGAGCCCGGAGCGCTACGAGGCGGACCGGAGAGAGGCGTTTGCCGCGCTGGCGGCCTACCCCGGGGGAATGCAGGCGGGGGGCGGCATTACGGCGGAGACGGCGGAGGACTTTCTTGCCGCGGGAGCGTCCCATGTCATTGTGACCTCCTATGTGTTCCGCGGCGGCCGGCTCGATGAGCGGCGCCTTGGGGAGATGCAGCGCGCGGCGGGGCGGGAGAGGCTGGTGCTCGACCTGAGCTGCCGCAGGCAGCAGGACGGAAGCTATCTTGTGATGACAGAGCGCTGGCAGAGACCGACAGAGCTTGTCGTCGGACCGGAGCTTCTGGATCAGCTCTCCGCCGAGTGCGGCGAGTTTCTGATCCACGCGGTGGATGCGGAGGGAAAGAGGGCCGGTGCGGAGCTTGCCGTGACGGAGCTTTTGGGGGGCTGGCAGCGGGAGCGGGAGCGCTCCGGGAAGCCCGCCTTTCCCGTGACCTATGCGGGCGGCATCCGCTCGGCGGAAGATATCGCGGAGATCCGCCGCCGCGGCGGAGAGGGGCTGGATGTGACCGTAGGGAGTGCTCTCTCTCTCTTTGGCGGGAGCCTGTCGCTGGAGGAGCTCGCGGCAGCCTGCACGGCTGCGCTGTGAGACGCCGCACGCATGGCTGCCGCCGCTGCTTTCCGCGGTTTTCCGTCCGTAAATTTTGTGTTTTTTGTATGAAAATTTTACTTTACTTTTCAGATTTTATATGCTATTTTCAAATTGCTGTACAGAAATGCAGATGAGGTACGGCAGAACATTATTTTTTCTTATTTTTTGGAGGTAACACAATGAACAAGGGTACCGTTAAGTGGTTCAACAACCAGAAAGGTTATGGCTTCATCTCTGACAGCGAGGGCAAGGACGTGTTCGTACATTACAGCGGTCTGAACATGGAAGGCTTCAAGTCTCTCGATGAGGGCCAGGCTGTTGAGTACGACGTGATCGAGGGCGCTAAGGGGCCTCAGGCGGTCAACGTTTCTAAGATCTGATGATCAGAAATCTTTCGGAAGACAAGAGGCTAATAGATCAGAACAGAGTGCCTTTCTTAAATAGATAGCGGATTTTGCAGTGGTTTCTTACGGGACAGGCAAGTACCCTTTATGTTTTTAAGATAAGCAGTATGCTTTTGAGAGATTAGTAACAAAAAGAACCGATGCGAGGCATCGGTTCTTTTTTTTGAGTCCATTCCGGGGCGCCTGGCCGGCATTCGCGGCCGCCCGGAATGGGCTGAATGGCATAGTATTGTTTATAACACGCTTTTACTGCCCGATCCGGCGGAACACGAGATCGTAGCCGTCCTCGCCGTAGCTGAGAGAGCGGTTAACGCGGCTGATCGTCGCCGTGGAGGCGCCGGTTTTCTCGCCGATCTCCAGATAGGTGCGGTTTTCGCGGAGCATGGAGGCCACCTCGAGACGCTGGGAGAGGGAGAGAAGTTCCTTTACCGTGCACAGATCCTCAAAGAAGCGGTAGCATTCCTCGCGGTTCTTCAGGCTCAGGACGGCGTCGAATAACTGATTTACGGATTCGGTCTGTATTTTTTTATTCATGTTTATTTTTCTTTCCTGTCCCTGTAAAATGATGACTGTATTTTAACATTTCACCGCGCTAAAGTAAAGGCGGAGTTAAAGAGTAAAAAGACGGGAATAAGATTCACAGGTAAAATGAAGATGGAATCACACGACAAGCATCATATCCTCCGTCCGGGGGCTCTGCGGGAGTGCATCCGCGGACTGCTCCGGAATCGGTATCTGCGCATTTTCATTCTGGGCGCCGCCATGTATATGGTCTGCGCCGTCCCGTTCATGATATGGCATAGGGGGATCTTTTTCTATTACGGCGACTACAATGTTCAGCAGGTTCCCTTTTATATCATGGCACACCGGGCGGTGCGCAGGGGCTTTCTCTTCTGGAATCCGCAGGTGGATCTGGGAGGCAGCATGGGCGGCTCCTTTGCGTTTTACCTCTGGGGAAGTCCGTTCTTCTGGATGACGATTCCGTTTCCGGAGGAGGCGGTGCCCTTTCTGCTGCCCTTTCTCATGGCGCTGCGCTGCGGCACGGCGCAGACCCTTGCCTACGCGTGGCTGCGGACGCAGACGCGCACGCACCGGGCGGCGCTCCTTGGCGCGATGCTCTATGCTTTCTCGGGCTTTCAGGCCTGCAATATCGTTTTTCAGCACTTTCATGACGTGACGGCGTTTTTTCCGCTGTATCTGCTGAGCTTTGACCGCTTCTGCGAGGGTCTCCGTGAGAGGAAGATCCTCAGAGGCTTTTCTCTGATGACGGCGTTCATGGCGGTTCTCAATTATTACTTTTTTACGGGAGAGGCGGTTTTTCTGGCGCTCTATTATTTTGTTCGCCATGCGCGCTTTTATGAGAGGCGGCGGGAGCTGGGCGTGAGAGGAGCGCTTCGCTGCATCGGCGGGGAGCTTGGCCGCATTGTGCTGTCTTTTCTTCTCGGACTGTGGCTGGCCGCAGGGTACCTCGTGCAGGCCGCGGACGGGCTGCTCGGGAACACGCGGATCAGCGAGCTTCTTGGCGGCAGGGATCTCCTTGTCTATCCGGAGCCGACGACGCCCGCCGCCATTCTGAAGAGCTTTTTCCTCGTCCCGGATCTCATTGCGAAGAGCACCCTTTTTGGAAACGATACGGTCCGGAACGCCTCTCTCTCCGCCTATCTTCCCGGCTTCTCGGTCACGGGAGCGGCGGCATTCTGCATGACGCGGGGGAGGGGAAGAGACTGGAGGAGGCGTCTCCTTTGCCTGCTTCTTCTCATGGCACTTATCCCGGCGGGGAATGCGCTTTTTTCGGCGCTGAATCAGGAATATTATGCGAGATGGTTTTATCTTCCGGTTCTCCTCATGGCGGGGATGACCGCGAAAGCGCTGGAGGAGAATGATACGGGGGCGCTGCGGAAAGGGCTTGCCGTCTCGGCGGGAGGTCTTCTTCTCATTGCGTTCTGTGCATGGCTCCCGGTCCCGGAGGAGAGCCGGTGGAGCAGTTTTTTTGCGGTGAAGAATGAGGAACTCTTCCTCGTGCAGCTCCTTGTGTCCGTTCTCTCGCTCTTTATTCCGGCATGGCTTGTGTTTTCCGGAAGAAAGACGGGCCGCGGATCACAGGAAAGCCCTCCGCGGCAGATCACAAGAATGGAGCTGAACCTTGTCATGGCGGGCTGCGTGCTCTGTACGGCGGCGGTGCTCGGCAACGGAAACCGGCTGATCGCAAGAAGCGGAGGGGTGAAATGGAGACAGCAGCTTCTGGAAACGAGACCGGAGCTGCCGGAGACGGCGGGCTATGTCCGGGTGGAGACCGGCGGTGCAGATACCAATTATGAGATGGTGTGGGGTTATCCGACGATCCACTGCTTTGCGAGCACGGTGCACCCGTCGATTTTCCGCATCTTTGAGGGAATCGGGATGGTAAGGACGGTGGAGTCGTCGTATCCCTTTGACCGCATCGGGATCCGTGCGCTCCTGTCGCTCGGCTATTACATCGAGAACGGGATCGTCGGCTCGGAGGACGGCTATACGGCAAGCGGCGGCCTGCCGGGCTTTGTCCGGATCGCGTCGGGCAGGGACGAGGGGACGGGAGGCCACAATATCTACCGGAACCGTTACGTGATTCCGATGGGCTTTACGTTCGAGCGCTGTATCAGCGAGGAGAGCTACGATGCGATGAAAAAGGATGAGAGGGCTGACCGTCTCCTCGTCCGCGACCTCATTCTCACGAGGGAGCAGATCGAACGCTTCGGCGGTCTGCTTTCCGAGGAGAGCGCCGCGGATATTCCTGCGGATATCAGTCTGGAAGACTTTTTTTCGGAATGTATGAAACGGGCGGAGAGCGCCTGCCGCTCGGTCACGTTTTCACCGTCGGGCTTTGCGGCGGAGACCGCCATGCTTCCGCAGCCGAATCTGGTCGTTTTTTCGGTTCCCTATGACAGGGGCTTCACGGCGTTTGTCGACGGAAAAAGGACGGAGATTGAGCGCGTGGCTTACGGCATGATCGCGGTCCCCGTGCCGGAGGGAGAGCACCGCATAGAATTCCGCTATCTGCCGGCGGGGCTGTACCCGGCCTGCGCGGTCTCGTTTCTCTCGGCGCTTTTTCTGATTCTTCCGTGCCTGCGGAGACGGGGCCGGAGAGAGGATGGGGAACGGAACCGCAGAGAATAGTGCTTGCATTTCTCGCTTTCGGATGTTACGATATCCCCCATCGGCGCACAAATGTCCGCGGCAAGGGGACTTCCGCGGGCGGCTGAGGAGCTGCCGCGGGGTGTGGATTTTATCTGTTCCGCGCGGCGGGCGGAGGGATGATGAGGAGCGGCATGACGAAGAATACCGGCTATTATCTGATACAGAAGAGGGCGGTTCCGGAGGTTCTGCAGAAAGTTGTGGAGGTCAATAAGCTCTTGGCATCCGGCAGGGCACGGACGGTCAACGAGGCGACAAACGCCGTGGGGATCAGCCGGAGCACGTACTATAAATATGCCGATGACGTCGAGGAGTTTCGTGACAGCTCGGAGGGAACGACGCTCACGATCTTCTGTGAAATCAACGATGAGCGGGGGCTGCTTGCGGACATGCTGGGAATTATCTCGGAGAGCCGCGCCAATATTCTGACCATCCATCAGAGCATACCGCTCAACGGGGTGGCCTCCCTCAGCGTCAGCTTCCAGATTCTGGAGGATACGGACAACATCAACAACATGCTTGAAAAGATCGAGGGGCTGGACGGTGTCCGCAGGCTCCGCGTCACGGGCAGAGAATAGCGCAGGCGGAAAGGAACAGTAATGACAGAAGCAGCAATACTCGGATTCGGCATTGTCGGCAGCGGCGTGGCAGAGCTGCTGGATCGGAACGCCGACAGGATACGGGAGCGTGTTCCCGGAGAAATCCATATAAAATATATTCTTGATCTGAGAGAATTTCCGGACAGCCCCTACGGGGACCGCATCGTGCATGATTTCGACCGGATTCTGGAAGACCCGGAGATCCGCATCATCTGCGAAACCATGGGCGGAAAGGAGCCGGCCTACCAGTTTACGAAGAGAGCGCTGGAAAAGGGCATCAGCGTCTGTACCTCCAATAAGGAGCTGGTGGCGGCATACGGGCCGGAGCTCATTGCCGCGGCGCGGGAGCATCACTGCAGCTATCTCTTTGAGGCGAGCGTCGGGGGCGGCATTCCGCTCATCCGTCCGCTGGAGAACTGCCTTGCGCAGGACAGGATCGAATCCGTCGTGGGGATCCTCAACGGCACCACCAATTACATTCTGACGAAGATGGAGCGCTTCGGCTCGGACTTTCATGCGGCGCTGAAAGAGGCGCAGGAGAAAGGCTACGCGGAGCAGAATCCCGAGGCGGATGTGGAGGGGCATGACACCGGGCGCAAAATCGCCATTCTGACCTCTCTTGCGGCAGGCAGGACGTTCGCCTACGAGGATGTGTACTGCGAGGGGATCACAGCGGTCACGCAGGAGGATTTCGCGGCGGCAAGGGCCGCCGGCTGCGTGGTGCGGCTCCTCGGCGTGAGCTGCTTTGAAGGGGACGGCAGGCCCATGGTTCTCACGGCGCCGTTCGCCGTTCCGCTCTCATCTCCGCTGGCGATGGTAAACGATGTATTTAACGGCGTGCTGATCCGTGGTAATATGGTGGGCGACGTCATGTTCTACGGGCAGGGAGCGGGGAGATACCCGACAGCAAGCGCGGTAGTTTCGGATGTTTTGGAGCTGGCGCTGAATGAGGGACGCTGGATTCCGGTGCGCTGGGAGAACGGAGAAAAGACGGAGCCGGCTCCCATCGGGGAGCGCCGGGGCGTTTTCCTTGTGCGTACCGCGGCAGAGGACAGGGAGCGTGCCGCCGCTCTTTTCGGAGAGGGAATGCAGGAGCTCTCCGCAGGGCAGGACGAGCTTGTATTTCTCACGGGCGAGCTCAGTGAGGCGGAGTTCGCGGACCGGGCGGCGGGGCTTCCCGGACTGAGAAGCCGCATCCGTGTGCTGCGCTGACGGGAAGAGAAACTGCGGCAGTCTGCGCCGCCTGTACCTCGCGCAGAGTGCTCCGGCATGGAGGAAAAAATGAAAAAGGTTGTGAAATTCGGCGGGAGTTCGCTCGCCAATGCAGAGCAGTTCCGCAAGGTGGGCGAAATCGTCCGGGCAGAGTCGTCGCGGGTCTATGCGATCCCCTCGGCGCCCGGAAAGCGTTTCCCCGGGGATGTCAAGGTCACGGATCTGCTGTACAGTCTGTATGACGCTGCGGCGGCGGGAAAAGATTTCTCCGATATTCTGGCACAGATCCGCGTGCGCTATCAGGAGATCATCGACGGTCTCTCCCTGAAAGCGCCGGAAGACGAGAATCGGCCGTTTTCACTCGAACCGGAATTTGAAAAAATAGAAGAGGCGCTGCGCACGCGGCCGGAGAGGGACTACGCGGCGTCCCGCGGCGAGTATCTGAACGGGATCCTGATGGCGGCGTATCTGGATTATGAATTTATCGACGCGCAGGAGGTGATCTTTTTCGGCGAGGACGGTACGCTGGATGCGGAGAAGACGAACCAGATGCTCCGGGAAAGACTGGGGCGCACGGAGCGGGCGGTGATTCCCGGGTTTTTCGGGTGCGGCGCGGACGGCAGGGTCAGGACCTTTTCCCGCGGCGGCTCTGATATCACCGGCTCTCTGGTCGCGCGGGCGGCCAAGGCGGACGTATATGAGAACTGGACGGACGTGTCCGGCTTCATGGTTGCGGATCCCAGAATCGTGAGCGACCCGCAGAGCATCGACACGATCACCTACCGGGAGCTCCGGGAGCTGTCCTACATGGGAGCGTCCGTGCTCCATGAGGAGGCGATTTTTCCGGTGCGGAGCGAGGGCATTCCGATCAACATCCGCAACACGAACCGCCCGGAAGACGAGGGGACGTGGATCGTCGAGAGTACCTGCCAGAAATCGCAGTATGTGATCACCGGCATCGCCGGCAAGAAAGATTTCTGCTCGGTAATCGTCAGCAAGGCGCTGATGAATTCCGAGATCGGCTTCTGCCGCAAGGTGCTTCAGGCCTTTGAGGAGAACGGCATGTCCATCGAGCATATGCCCTCCGGCATCGACACCATGACGGTCGTCGTGCATGAGAGCGAATTCATGGACAGGGAGCAGCGCGTGGTGTCCGCCATTCACCGCGGAGTAAAGCCGGACTCCATCGAAATCGACTCGGATCTGGCGCTGATTGCCGTCGTGGGACGCGGGATGAAGTCCATGCGGGGAACGGCCGGCCGCATCTTCTCCGCGCTGGCGCATGCCCATGTCAATGTCCGGATGATCGATCAGGGCTCGTCGGAGCTCAATATCATCGTCGGGGTGGAGAATCACGATTTCGAGACGGCGATCCGGGCTATTTACGATATTTTTGTGACGACGCAGATCTGAGAGCCGCCGGCGGGGCGGTCTGACGGGCCGCGGCGCCGGTGCAGGGAGATGAGATATGGCATTATCGGATGAGATTCGCGAGCAGAGAAAGAGCCTCAAGGGAAAGGGACTGCGGGCGCAGCTTGTCTGGTTCTGGGACTATTACCGCTGGCAGACCGTGCTCGTGATTCTCGGTGCGGTGATGATCGGCAGCACGGCCTACAGCATTGCGACGAGAAAGCCGGAGGCGGCGAGCGTTATTTTTCTGAACGTCGAGGACGAGGCCGCCATGATGGAGAACGATGCCGTCACGGAGCGGATGGCGGAGGCGGCAGGGATCGATCTTTCAAAGGAGTCGGTCACGCTCGACATGATGAGCCGCATCACGCCCGGCGGCGCGCGGGATCAGGCGGAGATGGCGGCGCAGGAGAAGATTTTCGCCTATGTGGCGGCCAAGGATCTCGATGTCCTCGCCGCGGACGCGTATAATTTCGAGAGTTATGTGCGGGCGGGGGCCTTTGCGGATCTGCGCACCGTATTTTCAGAGGAGGAGCTCGCAGCGTTCGGGTCGAACCTCTATTATGTCGAGCGGGCGTCGCTGGACGGCGGGCAGGAAGAGCTCGCGGCGGAAGAATCTGCGGCTGGCAGCGAAGCAGAGAGTGCGGGCGGAGACAGTACGACAGAGAGCGCCGCAGAGACAGGGGACGCAGGGGAAGCGGCTGCCGCCGGAGAAGACGCGGCGGAGAACCCGGCGTATGTGTTTGGCGCGCTGAGCCCGGAGGCGGAGGCCGCCGCAGAGTCGGAAAAGGTTGGCGTGTTCGAGCTGCCCGACCCGGCGGATATGGAGGATCCGGTGCCGGTGGGAATCATGTTGAACGAGGCTCCCTATGCGGACGAGTTTTCGCTGTACCGGGATACCGCGGGGCTCGTCGGCGTTCTGACGACATCTGAGCACACGGCGGCCGCCGCCGGCATCATCGGCTTTCTCTGGGGCGGTCCGGCGCAGTAATAATATAAGAATAACTTATAAAGCGCATAAGAATCAGAAAAACGCCTTGCAATGCCTTTTCCATTGTTATAGTATGGTTTCAATTCTAGTCTGGAGGGAGCAAAGCGTATGGATATCGGATGTCTGGAAGTGGTCGTGGCAAGAAAGAACAGCCCGGTCATGAAATTTTTGCGCGTTCTTCTCATTATGATGTGTATTGCCTTTGCGGTGCTTGGAGCCATGGGCATGCTCGCGGCGCTTGTCGTTGCGGTGGCCTGCGGAGTCGGCGCCTATTTTGTGGGGCGGCATATCAATGTGGAATTTGAGTATTCCTATGTGGAAAAAGAGCTGCGCGTGGCCCGGATCATGAACAAGGAGGCGCGCAAGAGCCTCGGCAGCTATGATCTGGACCGCATGGAGATCGGCGCGCCGATCCGTTCCTACCGGCTTGAGAATTACAGCCGCAGGGAGGTGAAGACGATCGATTACAGCTCGGGTCAGGAGCAGCAGCCCGATCCGCGCTACGTGATTTATCTGGAGGACAAGAAGCTCATCATCGAGCCCGATGAAGAGCTGATAGGTGTGCTCCGGCAGACATTCCCCCACAAATTCTATAAGGACTGAACATTCTATAATGAGGCTTCGTGTTGAAATCATCGCATCCGCGTTATTTTTAACACGGCGATTTGTGCCGAAGCCCGGATCGCTTCCCATCGCAGCCGCAAAATTCGCGCAGGACGGAATGCGGCGCACGCCTCGCACAAGGTGCTTCGGCTTGGAGACTGACATGGCACAGATTATCGGAGAAGGCATTACATTTGACGACGTGCTTCTGGTACCGGCGTATTCGCAGGTGATCCCGAATCAGGTCGATATTACGACGAATCTTACAAAAAAGATCCGTCTGAATATTCCCATGATGAGCGCGGGGATGGATACCGTGACCGAAGCGCGCATGGCGATCGCGATGGCGCGTCAGGGCGGCATCGGCATCATCCACAAGAATATGAGCATCGAACAGCAGGCGGAGGAGGTCGACCGCGTGAAGCGCTCTGAGAACGGTGTCATAACCGATCCGTTTTCGCTTTCTCCCGAGCACACGCTGGCGGATGCGGAGAATCTGATGCAGAAGTTCCGCATTTCCGGCGTCCCGATCACGGAGGGCAAACGGCTCGTCGGGATTCTTACGAACCGCGATCTCAAGTTCGAGACGGATTTCACAAGAAGGATCCGCGAGTGCATGACGTCGGAGAACCTCGTCACGGCAAAGCGCGGCATCACGCTCGAGGATGCGAAGCGCATTCTGGCGAAGTCAAAGAAGGAGAAGCTCCCTCTGGTGGACGACGACTACAATCTGGTCGGCCTTATTACCATCAAGGACATTGAGAAGACCATCAAATACCCCCTGTCGGCAAAGGACAGCATGGGGAGGCTCCTGTGCGGCGCGGGCGTCGGCATCACGGCGAACGTCCTCGACCGGGTCCGGGCGCTGGTGGACGCCAAGGTGGACGTCATCGTGCTGGATTCGGCGCACGGTCATTCCCAGAATGTGCTCCGCTGCGTCTCGATGATCAAGGAGGCATTCCCGGAGCTGAATGTCATTGCGGGGAACGTTGCGACCTACGAGGGGACGAAAGCCCTCATCGAGGCGGGCGCCGATGCGGTCAAGGTCGGCATAGGGCCCGGATCCATCTGCACCACGCGTGTGGTGGCGGGCATCGGCGTGCCGCAGATCACGGCGGTTATGGAGGCCTACCGCGCCGCGTCCGAGTATGACATCCCGATCATTGCGGACGGCGGCATCAAGTATTCCGGCGATATGACCAAGGCTCTGGCGGCCGGCGGAAGCGTCTGCATGATGGGCTCGATTTTCGCGGGCTGCGATGAGGCGCCCGGCGCGTTTGAGCTGTTTCAGGGGAGAAAGTACAAGGTCTACCGCGGCATGGGTTCCATCGCAGCGATGGAGAACGGCTCCAAGGATCGCTATTTCCAGACCGACGCAAAGAAGCTGGTTCCGGAGGGTGTCGAGGGGCGTGTCGCCTACAAGGGAACGGTCGAGGATACCGTGTTCCAGCTCATCGGCGGCATTCGCTCCGGCATGGGCTACTGCGGCGCGGAGAATCTCTCGTCGTTGCGTGAGAACGGGCGCTTTGTGAAGATCACCAGCGCGGCGCTCCGGGAGAGCCACCCTCACGATATTCAGATCACGAAGGAAGCACCGAACTATTCTTCCGACGAGCAGAACTGACGGCAGAGGACGGAAAAACATGAGCGAAGACATGAATTGCCGGGAGAACGGCGCCGCAGAGACGGCGGAGATCAGAGAGAGCAGAAATTTCATTGAGCACGAGATCGAAAAGGATCTTGCGGAGGGACGCTTCGACCATGTGCAGACCCGTTTCCCTCCGGAGCCGAACGGCTATCTTCATATCGGACACGCGAAGTCAATTCTGCTGAACTACGGACTGGCGAAAAAGTACGGCGGAACCTTTTCGCTGCGTTTTGACGACACCAATCCCACAAAGGAAAAGAATGAATTTGTGGAGTCGATCAAGGAGGATGTGAGCTGGCTGGGAGCGGACTATGAGGATCGCCTGTTCTTTGCGAGCGATTATTTCGATCAGATGTACGAGGTGGCGCTGCTCCTTATCCGGCAGGGAAAGGCGTATGTCTCGGACCTCACGGCGGAGGAGATCCGCGAATACCGGGGGACTCTGACGGAACCGGGCCGGTGCGATCCGAACCGCGGGCGTTCCGCGGAGGAAAATCTCGACCTCTTTCAGAGAATGCGGGACGGGGAGTTTGCCGACGGCACAAAGACTCTGCGCGCAAAAATCGACATGGCCAGCTCCAATATCAATATGCGGGATCCGATTCTGTACCGGGTCGCGCATCTTCATCATCACCATCTGGGGGACAAGTGGTGCATCTATCCGATGTACGATTTTGCTCACCCGCTGGAGGATGCCTTTGAGGGCGTGACGCACTCGATCTGTACGCTGGAATTCGAGGATCACCGTCCGCTGTATGAATGGGTGGTCCGGGAGCCGGGAATTTTCCCGAATCCTCCCCGTCAGATCGAGTTTGCCAAGATGTATCTGACCAATGTTGTCACGGGCAAGCGCTATATCAAGAGACTCGTTGAAGATCATATCGTGGACGGCTGGGACGATCCCCGCCTTGTGTCGATCAGCGGCCTGCGCCGCCGAGGCTTCACGCCCGGGTCGATCCGGCGCTTTGTCGAGCTGTCCGGCATCTCCAGGGCACAGTCCTCCTCGGATTACGCCATGCTGGAATACTGCATCCGGGAGGACCTCAGGACGGCCTGCCGGCGCGAGATGGCGGTGCTCGATCCGGTAAAGCTGGTGATCGACAATTATCCGGAGGGAAAAACCGAGCTTCTTACCGCTGAGAACAATAAGGAAAATCCGGAGCTCGGCTCCCGCGAGCTGCCGTTCGGCCGCGAGCTGTGGATCGAGCGGGAGGATTTCATGGAGCTTCCGCCGAAGAAGTATTTCCGCCTCTTCCCGGGGAATGAGGTGCGGCTCATGAACGCCTATTTTGTGACCTGCACCGGCTGTGAAAAGGATGCGGACGGCAATGTCACGGTCGTTCATGCGACATATGACCCCGAGACGCGGGGCGGCGATTCTGCGGACGGACGCAAGGTGAAAGGCACGATCCACTGGGTCAGCGCTGCGGCGGCTGTCCCCGCGGAGGTCCGTCTCTATGAAAACCTGATCGACGAAGAGAAAGGGGTATACAATGAGGACGGATCCCTCAATCTGAACCCGCATTCGCTGACGGTGTGCCGCGCCTATGTGGAGCCGGAACTCGGCGCGGCGAAGCCGTATGACCGCTTCCAGTTCGTGCGCAGCGGGTTCTTCTGCTGCGACAGCAGGGATTCGAGGGACGGCGCGCCCGTGTTCAACCGGATCGTCGGACTCAAGAGCAGCTTTGTTCTGCCTGAGCGGTGACGCGTTATGAAGAGCCGGGAGCGTGAGGGGACGTATATCCAAAGGATCGAGTGGCTGGATCTCATGAAGAGCCTGTGCATGTATTTTGTGATACTGGAGCACACGGAGATCCAGGCACCGGCGCTTGACCGCTTTTACACTCCCTTTTTCTCACGGGCTTCATGTGGGTCTCGGGATATCTCTGGGAACCGAAACGCGATGCAGGGGCGTTTCTCCTCGCAAAATGGAAAGGGCTGGTCGTTCCGGTTTGGCTCTTCGGACTGATCGGCTCTCTGAAATCGGCGCTTTTCGGAGAGGATACGCTGCGTGCCAGACTGACGGGACTTCTCTTTGAAAGGAGCGGACATCGCGAATCCATGTGGTTTGTGGCCGCCCTTTTTTCGGTGGAGCTCTTGTTTTATCTGTTCTTTTATCTCGCGGGAGAGGAGAGACGGAGACGGCGGCTTTTGCCCGTCTTTGTGCTTCTTTCGGCGGCTGCGGGAATTCTGTTCATCCGTCTTGGCTGGAACCTGCCATGGCAGGCCGAACAGGCCTGCGTGCTGCTTCCGTTCTTCTGTATGGGCTACTGGTTCCGCCTCATGGAGAAAAGGCTTCCGGCGGTGATTTCTTCCGTCTGGTTTCCTCTCTTTCTGTGGGCGGTGTATGCTGGGATTCAGCTCCTGTGGCCGAATACGGTGAACATCCATGCGCAGGAGTATCAGAGCGGCGTCGTGTTCGCACTGCAGTCTTTCGTCGGAACCACGGCCCTTGCGCTCAGCTGTCGGAGTCTCTGTGCCGCCCGCTGCGGCGGGCAGACGGCGGGGGCACTGCCTGCCGGGATGATTCCGGCCATGCGCGTACAGTTTTGGAAGCTGGTGCTGTGGATCGGCCAGAACACGCTTTCTTACTTTTTTCTGCAGGGAATTGCCGTGCGCGCGGTGCTCCGTATCTGGCCCGCTGCGGACAATGGCTGGTGCGGGGCGGCCGGACTTGCGGCCGCAGTCTATTTCTTCTGCGCGGTTCCTGCGTATCTGATCCGGCGGTTCGCGCCGTTTATGCTGGGGCGTTTCTGAGCGCTGCCTGTCCGGTCAGGAGAAGAACGGAATGGAGGACAGTGTAAAAATTCATGCGGATACGCTGATTTTTACACGGCTGTTTGTGCCGAAGCCCAAATAGTCCTTGATCAATAAAGTGCTTCGGGATGGTGACTATTATGCTGAGACTTCTGACAAATCTGGGAATTGCGGTCATGCTGATCGCCGGCGGCTTTCTTGCCGCGTATTCGCCGGATTCCATTTCGCTTGTCTTTGCTGCGGTGATGCTGGCGATTCTTTTGCTTGGGGTGGTTGTGGGGCTGTTTCCGACGCTTTCTTTCGCATCGGGTTTCCGGCGCGGCGTGCGGAGCATACGGAGTGCAGAGGAGGTTCAGTCGGATTCCGTATGGTCGGCCTTTTCCCGGATGGAGAATATCTTCCATCAGCGGACGCTGAACCGTCTGTTTGACGGATACCGCGATAAGCTGCGGACACAGCAGGAATCCGGACAGATCCTCAGCGATGTGGAGGATTATATCAACGAGGACGTGCTCGCGGTCCGGAGCTGGCAGGGAGTCATCGGGCAGATCCCCGGAACGCTGACCGGACTCGGCATCCTCGGGACGTTCACCGGACTGATTCTCGGCCTGCAGAACGTCGGCTTCGGCTCGGTCAATGCGGCTCTTATCAGCGTCCAGACCCTGCTGGCGGGCATCGAAACCGCGTTTTATACGTCGATTTCCGGCGTCATTCTCTCCATCCTGTTCAATATCATACACAAGGTATCGTGGAATATGATGCTCCGGGAGCTTGATTTCTTTACGGAGGAATTTCATAAGCAGGTGATTCCCACGGTGGAGGAACAGGCAAGATACCGCGAGAGAAAGGAGAGCCGTCGGGTGATCGAGCTTTTGAACAGGCTTCCGAAAAATCCCGGCTATTCGGCAGCTTCTTCCGCTACGGGGTCGGCGGCGACGGCAATGGTATCGCACAATGAGCAGATTCTCATGCCGCAGATTCTGGAGGGGCTTAAGAACGGCGAGTTTGTTTTTTTACTGCAGCCCCGCTATGATCTGAATACGAGAAAGATGGTCGGTGCGGAGGCCCTGGTCCGCTGGAACCATCCGACGCTCGGGATGCTTTCCCCCGGAACCTTTATTCCGGTATTGGAGAACAACGGCTATATCACCAAGCTGGATCAGTATATCTGGGAAGCGGTGTGTGCCAGAATCCGCATCTGGATGGATCAGAGAATGCGTATCCTCCCTATATCGGTCAATGTGACCAGAATGGATGTGCTTGCTCTCGATGTGCCGGATTTTTTTTCCTCAATGCGCACGAAGTACCGGATTCCTCCCCGGTATCTTGAAATTGAGATTGCAGAAAACGCTTATCTTATGACGCACAGTGTCTGTCTTGAGATCGAGTCCCGTCTCATGGACGAGGGATTCCAGGTGGCGGTGGATGGCTTCGCAGGAGACTTTATTTCGCTGAATGCGGTCGGGCATATCGGCGCGGACTGCCTCAAGCTTGATCTGCGCTATCTGGAGAGCGAAAATTCCCGGAGTTCCATCGGAGTGGTTCTGGAGCAGGCAAAGAAGCTGGGTCTGAATATCGTTGCCGAGGGTATTGAAAATATGGAGCAGCTTAATCTTCTTCGCAAGAACGGCTGTACGCAGGGACAGGGATATTATTTCTCCAAGCCGCTTTCCGTGGAGGAATATGAGAAACTCATGCAGCAGGAGAGTCGGGGTGAGGCATAAGCGGATACGATGAAAAAGAGAAACAAAAGACACGGTGAAGAGATCAATTTCTGGCAGTCCTCGTCGGATCTGATGACGGCGCTGCTTCTGATTCTGCTGCTGATCATGATTCTTCTTCTGCTCTATATGCTGTATACGCCGGCTACGATCGAGGGGGATATCACGAATGGCTATACGGACACCACTGAAACCGGGGCGACAGAGGAAAAAAGCGAAGGAAACAGCTGGGATCAGATCGGCGAATCCGAAAATGACGGTGCGGGAGAGGGAATTACGAATGTGATCACCATAGAGAGCGGAGGAGGCGGCGGAAACGGGGACGAAGAGGGAGATCGGCCGGGCGAGGACGAGGGGATCAAATCGGCGGTCTATGTCGAGGTGGTCGACGAGGAGACAAAGCGCAGGATACGTATTTCGGACATTACGTTCGAGCTGTATGAGAAAAACGGCGCGATGGAGATCCTGAACACCTACTATCCGGAAAAGATCTCCTATCGGCAGTACGCGACCCGGCGGGACGGCAGCTATTATCTGCCGGAAAAGGTATATCAGGGGAATTATTATCTCCGGGATCTCACGGCCCCGGAGGGCTACGACATTGCGCCGAATACGGAGTTTACGGTTGATCAGCTCTATGACTGGCCCGATCCCCTTCTTGTTCAGGTGGAGATGTCCCCATCCAGAAACATCATTCGGGTTCAGATGGAGGATGCGGGGAGTGGAGAGGCCGTCGGCGGCGCGGCCTTTGACGTTGTCGCGGCGGAGGCGGTGACCACAAAGGACGGAACGGTCCGCTATGAGAAAGGGAGCGTAGTCGACACCATCCGTCTGGACGATACCGGCTACGGAGAGAGCATCGAGCTCTATCTTGGCAAGTATTCTCTGAAGCAGACGGAAATACCGGAATATTATGCATCCGTGGCCGCGGCTATTCCGGTTACGGTGAAAAAGAAAACGGAAGCGGAGGCGGCGGGACCGAGGCCCGGGAAGGTCGGCGCCGAGGCGGCCGGAGCAGTCGTTACGATGGCGCAGGTCTCCAAAACAGGCATCGTTCTGCATCTGACGGATGAGCTGTATCCGGACATGCCGATCGCCGGCGCGGTTTATGAGATCACGGAGAACCGTACGGGCGAGGTGCAGACGCTGACTACCGATACCGCAGGAAAGATCACGCTGACAGATCTTGAAAAAGGCACGGAATATGAGGTGCGTCAGCTTTCGTCGACAGGCGACTATGCCGCGGCGGTGCAGCCGGATCGGATTGCCGTGGATGCACGCGGCCGGATCGATGGCAAAACGACGAAGACGGCGGAGCTGACCAATCGGATGCTGCGGGTTTCCGTCAGTGCGGTGGATCAGATCTGGGGAACGCCGATCGAGGGCAGGGAGCTTGCGCTGTATGAAAGCGGAGGACGCCTTGTGGAGCAGTGGAGCTCGGCGGTATCCGCCAGAATGTTCACAGCTCTGAAAGCCGGAAATTACTATATTCTGAGCGGGAAAGGACAGAACAGGCGCTTTGACTTCACGGTGCAGGATACGGCCGGCGTGCAGGAGATCCACATTGCCGTCGTGACACTCCCGGGAGCCGCGGTACTCGCGGCGGCCATTGCGGCAGGAGCCGCTGCGCTGTTCCTGCTGATCTGGCTTCTCCGCCGCTTTGCAGCGGCGATCCGCAGAGGAAGAGCGCGTAGGGGAAAAAAGAGCGCGGAAACGGTGCAGCATGGTGCAGAGACTTCTGAAACGGAGAAATAAACTATGAACAGCAGCGGCGTGCAAATTCGGATTGGAGATCTGCTTTATGCCATGGGGAAGCGCTGGAAGCTGATGCTTGCGCTGACGATCCTCGGAATGGGGACCGGCGCCGCCATGACAGCGATCTCATACCTGCGGGGGAACAGCAGAAATTATGAGATCACCTGTTCCTTTGCCGTGACGGCGCAGGTGATGAACGGAAACTTCACCTCAAACAATGAGACGATCACGACCGGAGACTTCTATTTGGCTGAGGATATGGCGGATGCGGTCGGCTATGTCATGAAGAGTGAGAGAGTCCTGAAGCAGGCCATTTCGGCGACCGGGATCCGGGATGTTTCTCCGAGAGATGTGGCGAGAAGCATGACGCTGTCGCGCTACAATGATACGCAGATCATCGAGGTCACGCTCGACTGGAAGAATGCGGAGGAGGGCGTTTCGCTCATGACGGCGATACTCGAGGTCTCCCGCACGGTCCTGCCGGAGACGCTTAAGGTGGGCTCGGTGGCAGTGATCGACGAGCCGGTGGCGGGCCGGCGTCTCGGCGCCGCTTCGTTCTACCTGATGATCGGCGTGCTGGCGGGCGTGGGTCTGCTCGCAGGGATCGGCGTAGCTCTGCTTGACCTGCTGATGCGTCCGACGCTGATCAACACGAAGGATGTCGGTGAGATTTTGAATATGGAGACCATCGGAATCATTCCGAAAGGGGAGGCGACGGCCGGCAGACGGGGAACGCCGTCCGGTGGCCGGCACGGGGCGGCCGTGGAACAGAATTTTGCGGCTTCCGCATACATCATCCGCAATCTCCTCGGTTCAAAGAAAAAGCATCACTGCTTCTATATCACCTCGACCATGGACGGTGAGGGCAAGACGACGGCGGCGGCCAATATCGCGCTGCGGCTCGCGGAGATGGAGCACAGAGTTCTGCTGGTTGATCTGGACAAAAGGGCGCCCAGCCTCGGCAGCCTTTTCCTTTCCGCTCCGGATTACAGCCATTCGCTGAATGCTCTGTATAAGGGAGAGGCGACGCCGGAGGAGGCGATTGTAACCGTGGACGGCTTTCTCGATGTGCTCCCCCTGATTCTGGAGCACAATGCCGTCACGCTCGATGGAACATTGTTCAGCTTTCTTGAGATGATGAAGACGCGCTACGAGTATGTGATCATTGACAGCTCGCCCGTCGGCCAGGTTTCGGACGTCCTTTCGCTCAATCAGGTGGCGGACGCGGCGCTGTTCATGATCGGCTATGATCAGGCGACGCTGACAGACATCGAGAATGCGATTGAGAAGCTTGAAAAATCCGGCATCCGCATGCTGGGCAGCATTGTGAACGGACAGCCGGTGAGCGTCGCCCGGAACCGCCTGGAGGCAGAAGCGGCCGAGGCTGCGGAAAAGGCGCGCGAGAAGAGGCTGCGGGAGGCAGCCATGGGGGGATTCTCAAAGGAGTACCGGCCGGAGGAGCACCACAGGACGGCGTACCGCGATCCGTTGGCCAGCCTGGATGAGACGGCGCCGGAGCCGGAGAGCACGGCGGCAATTTCCGACGAGGACGCGGTGGATGCGCTGATCCGGATGGGAATGGACGGCTCGTGGAAAGGGCCGGATGCCGGAGGAAAGCAGGCGGATGAACGCTCTGACACGGACAGAAAAGAATCGAATTTATGATGTGATCGTCATCTTTGTCACACTGGTCAGTCTGGGCTTTCCGGGGAGTTATGCGGGCTTTATCGGCGAGGGGGCGGAGACGGCAGCGGAATATGCCGCTTTCGTCCTGCAGGCCGCCGTCATGCTGCTTTCGAGCGGAGAGAGCTTCCAGGAGCTCCGTCTTATCCGTATGCGGCCCCGATATCGGTCGGTCTATCTGCTGACGGCGGTGTTTTTTCTGGAATCTATGCTGGTTACGCGGTATCCGGGGGCGCAGCTGATCACCTGTCTGCGCTTCTCCGTCACGGTGTTCTTTGCCCTCTGGCTGGTGGAACGCTATGAGCTGGGGGAGCTCCTGGAGCTGGTCTGTTATGCACAGTTTCTTTTTTTGGCTGCGTCGATTCTGATGATCGCCGTGTCGCCCCAGACGGCTTTCGACCGCGGGAGCGGAGCCTTTATCGGGATTCTGCCGACCAAAAATACTGCGGCCGGGGAGTTTTCCTGCGGGATCCTGATGCAGATGGTTCTCTACCGCATCCGAAGAGACGAGGGACGCCCGGTGGGCATTCCTTTTCTTACCCTTCTTGCGCTGCAGATTGTGCTTCTGATCTCCTGCCGCGCGGCAGGCGCAGTGCTGTTTGCGGTGGTGCCGGTCTGGTACATCCTGCTGATCGAAAAGCGGCGCGGTGTTTCCGGGAGACTCCGGCCGGGACTGCTGTATATTCTGGTGAGCGTCGGCTTCCTCGTCTTTGCCCTGACGCTGCTGCCGGTTTTCGGGCCGGCCTTTGCACTCATCGGGAAAGACGCGACGCTGACGGGACGGACGGTATTATGGAGGCGCATTATTTCCATGATGCTGCAGACACATACATGGACCGGCTACGGCTATGAAATGTTCTGGCGCGATGCGCGGGCGGTCGCCCTGTACCATTCCGGCTTCAAGCGGGATTCATGGGGCTCGATGATGACGACGGGGGCGCACAATGTTCTGCTGGAATTCTGGCTGAACACGGGGCTTTTCGGCATCGCGGCGTATTTTGTCATGCTCCTCGATGCGACGAAGAGAATACGGGAGCTGCCGGAACCGCAGTACCTCTTCTGCAGCGCCTTTCTTCTCCATACGATGATGCACGGACTCACGGAGCGGGCCTTTGGAACCTACAATTATTTCACGCTGTTTTTCTTTATGGCGATGGGAGCGGCCTGTCAGAAGCCTGCCTCCCGGGGGAGAATCCGCAGGATATGGGACGAAACGACATACAGCCGGCACAGCTGATTCTCTGCGGAATTGTTCTGCTGTGCGGATATTTCATTTTTCTTGGAAAGCTCCTTTCGCGCTGCCGTGACCGCCGGGCGGCGCCTGCGATTGCACTGACGCTGTTTGTGATTTTCGGCGGCGTCTCTGCCGCGGTGCTGTACCTGTCCGCCCTGCTGGGAGGCACGGAGCTTCTGCTGACGGGACTTCTCGTTGCCGGCTCGGCGTTTTTCTTCTTTCGGTCGCTTCCGACGCTGCTTCGTTCCGGGAAAACAATCCGGCGGGAGGCTCTGCTGTTTCTCCTGCTGTATGTCGCGCTGATCTTTTCGCTGACGCTCCTCTCCCGCGGAGAGCAGCAGGACAGAGTGATACGGATGACGAATATCCTGTCGGGCCCGGGGCGTTCGGAGGCGTTCTCGTCCTACTGGCTCAGGCATGCGTTCCGGAACGTGCTGCTCTTTGTCCCGTTCGGCGTGCTTGTGACCTTTCTTGACAGGAAAAAGCCGGAAAATTTTGTTCCTGCCGCCATCGGCGGTCTGATGCTCTCGGCGTTTATCGAGTCGGTGCAGCTTATGCTGAGGCTCGGTCAGTGCGATATCATGGACATTGCCGCCAACACGGCGGGGGCGGCACTCGGAGGCTGGGCGGTCTGCCTCCTTTCGGGAGTGGTGCATGAGAAGAGAAGATAGGTCCGGCGGTGATGAACGGGCTATTTTCATGAATATGGTCTGGTCCATTGCGGCGGTCCTCATCAACTACCTCATGAACTTTTTCATCACGCCCTATATCACGGGCAATATCGGGGTGGAGGCCTACGGCTTTGTTTCGCTCGCGATGACGTTTACCAGCTACATCGATATTATCGCCATCGGCCTGAATACTTATGCGTCGCGCTTTATTTCCGTCGCCTATCATCGGGGGGAGAAGAAGAGGGCGAATGAATTTTTCTCCTCCGTGACGGCGGGGAATCTAGTGCTCTCCGTGGCGCTCCTCATTCCCGGAACGGCGCTGATCGCGAGGCTTCAGGATTTTATCCGGATTCCGGAGCAGCTTCGGACGGATGTGAAAATTCTGTTTGCGGCCATTCTGGTCAATTACTTTCTGACGCTCCTGCGGACGGCCTATAACAGCTCTGCGTTCATTGCCAACCGGCTCGATATTGCGGAGAGGATCCGGAGCGGGGGATATATCCTGCAGGCTCTCGCGGCGCTCCTTCTCTGCACGCTGCTGGCGCCGCGCGTGTGGTATGTGGGAATCGCCTATGCCGCGGCATCTCTCTATCTGCTGGTCCGCTACCGGGGCGTGACGCGGAAGTTCACGCCGGAGCTGCGTTTTCGCAGGGAGGCGTGCTCGCTCGGGGCGGTCCGCGAGCTGGTGACGGCGGGGATATGGAATTCTCTCAACAATATGGGAGACGTGCTGAACAGCGGCCTCGATCTGCTGATCACGGATCTGCTCCTGAACGCGACGGTGCTGGGAGAGATCTCCATTGCGAAAAACATCGGAATGATCTGCTATTCCCTCGTCAAGAGGGTCAGCGAGTCCTTTCAGCCGAAGCAGCTTCTGCTGTATGCCGCGGGACGCCGGAGCGAACAGATTGCGCTCTATAAGAAAACCATGCGCTTCACCGGGGCGTTCAGCAGCCTGATTATCGCTGTGTTTCTGGTCTGCGGCAGGGATTTTCTCTCGCTCTGGATCCCGGAGCAGAATATTCCGTTTATCTATACGCTCTGCATCATTGTTCTGCTGAGCGATGTTTCGGTCGGCGTGGTCAATCCTCTTTATTACGTATTTACGCTGACCAAAAAGCTCCGCGTGCCGTGCTTTATCACCCTCGGGATGGGAGCGGCCAATGTCGCGGCGATGTATCTGCTGCTCCGCCGCACGCAGATGGGGGCCTACGCCGTGGTGCTGACGACGCTGGCGCTGAACGGCGTGCATTTCATCGATACGCCGCTCTACGCGGCGCACTGTATGGGGGTGAAGCTCACAACGTTCTATCCGGTCATTCTGCGCCACATCGCGGCGTTCCTCGCAGGAGCGGGAGCGGCGCTGCTGCTTGCGCGGGCGCTGCCGGCGGCTCTCACATGGACGGCGCTCATCGTCAAGGCGGGGGCGGGGGCCCTTGTGACCGGAGCCGTGATCGGGGTGCTGATGCTCCCATGGAGGAAGTCATGATTTATTTTGGAGTGCCGCTCCGGGCCAAGGCGGTCTCCCGGGATTGGGGGCGCGTGTCCGCGCAGTTTGAACGGACGCTCCGCTCCGTCTGCCGGCAGACGTCGCCCGAATTCAAAGTGCTGGTGGCCTGCCACGATATCCCGGAGGGGCTGCGCACGGATCCGCGGGTGGAGTTCCTCCGCGCGGAGACGCCGTATCCGGCCTCGCGGGAGGAGATGATGCTGGACAAGGGGTGGAAGGTGTCGATGATCGCGCGCCGGGTCCGTGAGCTGGGCGGCGGCTATGTGATGCTTGTGGATGCTGACGATCTCATTTCGCACCGGATCGCGGCCTATGCCGCGGCGCATCCGGGGAAAAGCGGCTTTCTGTCCGCCAGCGCCTATCTGTACCGCGACGGCTCGGACTGCTGCAGGAAGATCCGCGCGCCTCACCGGGTCTGCGGTTCCTGCGCCATCGTGCATTATGAGCCGGAGGAGCTCCCGCCGGAGCTGCCCCGGGATCTCTGGGACGACTCGCCGCGGGAGAAATGGGTGATACGCCGGCCGCACCGGCAGGTTCCGGAGCTTCTGCGGGCGCAGGGGAGGCCGCTGGAGCGTCTCCCGTTTCCTTCGACGATCTATGTGCAGGATACCGGCGATAATCATTCGAGGCTGGGGGGAGGAGATCTCGGCTGGAAACGGCGGGCGGAGCTGTTCTTCCGGCGTAGGCTTCCGATCAGCGGTCTGGAGGAGGAATTTGGTGAGATTAGGCTCCCGGACGGAAAGGAAGCAGGACTATGATCACGGTGATCATCAACGCCGATGATTTCGGGCAGAGCGCCTCATGCACGGGGGCGATTTATGAGGCGTTCCGTCGGGGACTTATCACCGACACGACCATGCTGGCGGGCGGCGCGGCCGAGGCGGAGGCGCTGGGGCTGATCCGGGGCGATATGGAGTTTGCCGGAAGAATCGGGATACATTTCAACCTGACGGAGGGGCGCCCTCTCACGAAAGAGCTGTGCTCTTTCAGCCGCTTTGTGCGCAGAGAGAGGAACGGCTGGGAATTCAGCGGATATTTCCGGGACAGGCGGACCAATTTTATCCCGCTTACCCGGGCGGAGAAAGAGGCGCTGCGCGGAGAGCTCCGGGCGCAGGCAAAGCGCCTGCTCGGGCAGGGCGTGAAGCCAAGCCACGCGGATTCCCATCATCATGTGCACACAAATCTCCGGCTTACGCCGGTGTTTGCGCAGGTGCTGCGGGAATATGGGATCCAGAAGTGCCGCCTGCATAAGAACGCCGAGGATTACGGCCTGCTGAGGAATTTCGTCTGGGGACGGTATAACCGCGCTCTGGCAGGGAGCTTTGTGACGACGCGGCATATGGGCGGGATTACGGATTACGCGGCGTTGTACGAGGGGGTGAATGAAATCATGGTTCATCCCGATTATGACAGGAGAGGCGTGCTTGTGGACAGGGAGCGGTTTGCGGACGACGGCTTTGCCGTCGGAGAGGAGCTGGAGAGCAGGCTTTCCCGTCTTATGAAGCAGGCGGAGAGGACGACAACCTACGCGGCGCTCGCCTCGCCGGGGGTGCTTCGGCAGGAGGATTAAAATGAACATCAGTTATTTCGGACTTGGTTATGTGGGCTGTGTGGGCGCCGTGTGCTGCGCGTCGATGGGACATCATGTCATCGGCTATGATATTTCGCCGGAAAAGGTGGCTCTCATCAACCGCGGTATGCCGACGATTATCGAGGAGAAGATCGAGGAGCTGACACGCGGGCAGTGGGAGGCGGGGCGCCTTACGGCGACGGAGGATCCGGAGCAGGCAGTTCTCGGCACGGATATTACCTTTATTGTGGTGGGAACGCCGACGACCGGCCACGGGCATCTCAATCTGGATTACATCTGTCAGGCGGCCAAGAAAATCGGGGATGCGCTCAGGAAGAAAAAGAGCTTTCATATCGTGGTGATCCGGAGTACGGTGCTTCCGGGGACCAACCGGAACGTGACGGAAATCATCGAAAAGGTGTCCGGAAAGACGGCGAACAGGGATTTTGCCGTGGTGTCAAACCCCGAGTTCCTCCGCGAGGGGTCCGCGGTCAGGGACTTCATGAATCCGCCCCTTACGCTGGTCGGAACGAAAAGCTCACGGGCGGCGGACGTGCTGCGCGAGTTGTACCGGCCGATGGATGCGGAATTCATTTCGACGGATATTGAAGTCGCGGAAATGATGAAATATGTCAACAACACCTACCATGCTCTCAAGGTGGTGTTCGGCAATGAGGTGGGGAATATCTGCAAAAAGCTGAATATCGACAGCGCCAAGGTGATGGATATTTTCTGCAGGGACACGCAGCTCAATATCTCCCCGTACTATTTCCGACCGGGCTTTGCCTACGGCGGCTCCTGTCTTCCCAAGGATCTCCGCGCATTTACGACGCTGGCCCATGATCTGTATGTGGACGCGCCGGTGATCAGCTCCATTCACGCGTCCAATGAAATCCAGAAAGCCGGTGCCCTGCGGATCATCGAGTCAAAAGGGAAGAAAAAAATCGGTATCATGGGGCTGGCATTCAAGTCCGGAACGGACGATCTTCGTTACAGCCCGATCATGGAGATTGTGCAGAGCCTGCTCGGAAAGGGATACCTTGTCCGCATCTACGACCGGAATGTCTTCCGCGCGTGGAAAACCGGCGTCGGCGCGGAGCTTCTGAAGAAGAAATACGGTTATCTTCTGGATCTGATCACGGACGACCGGGAGGAGGTGCTCGCGTTCGGCGATGTGATTGTGATCGCCAACCGGGAGGAGGAATTCCGGGATATTCCGGAACACTGCCCGGGCAGGATTCTTGTGGATCTGGTACGCCAGTATGACCGGCTCGACTATGAGGG
Organism: Lachnoclostridium sp. Marseille-P6806; assembly: GCF_900625025.1. Classification (GTDB taxonomy): domain Bacteria; phylum Bacillota; class Clostridia; order Lachnospirales; family Lachnospiraceae; genus CAG-791. The sequence goes on along the minus strand of NZ_LR130576.1, from coordinate 148,090 downwards.
CAATTATGAGGGGCTGAGCTGGGGAAACATCAATGTCAATCGGAAGCAGAATGAGAAAATACAGAGAGACATCGAAAAAACCGACTTCTGATTCCGCGCCGGGGGCCTCCGGGGCGGAGCGCTCCTCTTCCCCGCGGGAACGGTCTGCGGGCGGACGGCGGCGGAGGCTTGCCGGGGTGCTTGCCCTTGCGGCCCTACTCATCCTTTTTCTTCGATATTCAGGCTTTTATTCAGGCTTTCATCCGGACTTCCGGACGGGGAACTGCCCGAGATTTTATCGGAGCATCGGCGAATGGCTTTTTGCGGGCAGGCGGGGGAGACCCGCGGAGGAGCTGTCTCCGTTTGCCCGTCATGGAGCGCTCCGCGTGACGAACGGGGCGCTTCTTGACGGCTGCGGCGAGCGCTTTCTCATGCAGGGCGTCGCCCTCGTGGATTTCCGCTGGGACAGCCGCTATATCAACCGGGATATTTTTGCGTGGATGCGGGATGAGTGGAATGTCAATACGATCCGCATTGCCGTGCCGCCGGGCGCACTTTCGGGAGTGACGGCGCCGGACGGAGAGGCTCCGGCGGAGCTGCTGGACAGAGGGATACGTCTTGCCTCGGAGCTCGGCCTGTACGTGATCGTCGACTGGCATGTTCTGGAGGACGGCGATCCGCGCAGAAGACAGGCGGAGGCGGAGGAATTTTTTTCCGCTGTGTCCGGGACGTATGCCGGGCAGGAGAATATCCTGTATGAGATATGCAATGAGCCGAACGGGAGAGGCGGAAGCTGGGACAATATCCGCAGCTACGCCCGGAGGATCATCCCCGCGATCCGCCGGCATGCGCCGGAGGCCGTGATCATTGTGGGAACGCCGGACTGGTCGGGGAGCCTCATGGAGGCGATGGAGAAGCCGCTTTCCGAAGAGAATCTGCTCTATGCTTATCATTTTTACGCGGCGTCCCACAAGGAGGAGCGTCAGAGGGAGCTCGAGGCGGCTCTGGAGCGGTCGTTTCCCGTCATCGTTTCGGAATTTGCCCTGAGCGAGCAGACGGGAGACGGAGCCGTCAACAGCAAGGAGGGGGACCTTTGGCTTTCGCTCCTTGACCGCTACTTAGTGGGGCGGGGGTGTTATAATCTGTCCAACCTGCCCGCCTCGAGCTCGCTCCTTGCGCCCTCCTGCGAAAAGATGACGGCGCTCGCGCCGGAGGATCTGACGGAGCAGGGGCGCTGGCTTCTGGAGAAGTACACGCACCGTCGGACGGCTCCGCTCCGAAAGGAGAGCATCCGGGCGGAGGATGAGGAGGGCCGGCTCCGCGCGGAGCTCCGGACCGAGGACTGCTGGGAAAAGGACGGCAGGAGCTATACGAAGTTTGTGCTCCGCGTCACCAATATCGGAAAAACGACGTTGCCCGGCTGGCAGGCGGAGGCGGGGCTCGATGAGGAGGCACTGCTGTCCGAAAGCTGGAGTGCAGAGTATCAGACGCTGGACAGCGGTCTTCTGATCACGGGGCTCTCGTGGAACAGCGAGATCGCTCCGGGGGCATCGGAGGAGGCGGGCTTTATTGTACGCGCGGAGGATCAGACCTATCTGCAGGGGCTGTCGTGCCGCGCGCAGGAGACGCCGTGAGGAGGCGATGAGGATGCCGGAGCTTAGCATCATTGTGCCGCATTACCGGGCGTTTGACCGGATCGGGCGGCTTCTTTCCTCCATACCGGAGGAGACATGGATCGAGCTGATCGTCGTGGACGACCGGAGCGGGGCGGCGGATGAGATATGCCGGCTGCGGGAGACGGTAGAGCGGCGAGGCGGCGTCTTTCTCGAAAATCCGGGGCCCGGAAAGGGCGCGGGGGTTGCCCGCAATATGGGACTCGACGCGGCCCGGGGGAAGTGGGTGCTTTTTGCGGATTCGGACGACTTCTTCACGGACGGGGCCTTTGCCTGCTTTGCGGCGCATCTTTCGTCCGCGGCGGACATCGTCTACTTCTGTCCCACGAGCGTTCTGGAGGGGACGGAACAGACGGCGGACCGGCACCTGAGCTATGAGAGGCTGGTGCAGGATTATGTCCGCAGCCCCTCGCACCGGAATGAGCTGCAGCTTCGCTATAAGACCTACGGCCCCTGCTTCCGGATGATCCGGCGCGGACTGATCGAGCGGCATGCGATCCGCTTCGACACGATCCGGGTGTCGGAGGACGTCATGTTTTCCGTAAGGAGCGGCTTTTTTGCCCGCAGCATTGAGGCCTTTCCGGATGTGGTGTACTGCATTACGACGAGCGGGGCCTCGCTCAGCCGCTCGCAGGATGCGGCGGCATTTCTTGTCAGTGCGGACGCGGACGCGCGGTACTGCCGCTTTCTTCTTGATCATCTCAGCAAAAAGGATTACAGGAGCCTTTCGCAGGGAGGCTGGAAATTTACCCGCATGGCGCTCCGTCAGGGCTTCGGCCCTGGTACGGCGGCAAAGGTGCTTTGCCTCATGCGGCGGGAAAGGGTTCCGTTCGGGCTTCTGAATGCGCTGCGCGTCAGGGCGTTATCCGGGAACGGGAGACGGTGATTTCGCTATGAAGCTGGGTATTCTCTGCACGATGACAAATGGCTTCGGAAAAAGAGGCTTCTATAACAGTCAGGAGATCGGTCTGGGCCGCGCGCTTGCGGGCATGGGGCATACGGTCACGGTCTACAAGGGCGTACCCTGCGGGGAGCCCGCGGAGGTCTGCGAGCCGGCTGAGAATCTTGTCGTCCGTTATATTCCGCTCCGTCATATCGGCGCGCACGGCTGGCTTCGCTGCTCCGTGCTGGACGGAGACATGGACGGTCTTCTCTGCTTTTCGGATCAGCAGCAGTTTCTGCCTCATGTGTACCGCTTCTGCCGGCGCCGCGGGATTGTCTTTGTGCCCTACGTGGGCACGACGCACAGCGTCTACGAAAATCTGCACGGGCATATCATGAACTGGCTGTTCCGCCGCGGGACGCTGCGCCTCTATCGCCGGGTGCCGGTTCTTGCCAAAACGGAATCGGCGCTTTGGGAGCTGCGCCGTCTCGGGGTGAAAAGCGAGATCCGGGTCACGCCGGTGGGGCTCGATGAGGCCTCGCTCAAAAGCGATTTCAGACAGGCCGACCGGGAGGCGCTTCGCCGGGAGTACGGCTATGCTCCGGAGGACGTGGTGCTCCTTTGCATTGCGAAGCTCGAGGATTACAAGCGCCCGCTCGATCTTCTGGAAATCCTCCGGGATGTCAGGGACAGAAAACGCTTCCGCCTCCTGATCGTCGGACGGGGGCCTCTCCGGGAGGCGATGGAGGAGAGGACGCGGGAATACGGTCTGGAGAAAGAGCTGCGCATCATCGATCAGGTCGCCTTTCCGGAGATCTGGAAGCTCTATGTGCTCTCGGATTATTTTGTCAATACGAACCGGGAGGAAATCTTCGGCATGGCGATCATGGAGGCCGTCTATTACGAAACCTCCGTGGCGGCGTTTGCCGGCCTTGGCCCGTCCGTGACGCTGCAGGGGCTGTCGGGGCACAGGCTGTGCGGGAGCCTTGCGGAAATCGAGGAGTGGATCACGGCGGAGCCTCCGTCTGCGGAAGAGCTCTCCCGCGACGCGAAAACCCTCCGGGATCGCTTTTCATGGGAACACACGGCATCGGCGTTCTGCGAGCTTACTGAAGCAGAGCTTACCGGGGCAGAGCTTACCGGGGCGCAGAAAAGAGACAGGATGTGAGCTATGTGCGGTATCTGCGGAATTTATGATTTACATGGGCGCTGTCCGGGGGACAGGGAGAATACGGTCGGGGAGATGAACCGCGCGCAGCGGCACCGGGGACCCGATGATGAGGGCGTCTTTTCGGAGAGCATATCCGGCCGCGGCGGCGTGAGCCTCGGGCATGTGCGCCTGTCGATCCTCGATCTGACGGCGCGGGGGCATCAGCCGATGCAGAGTGCGGACGGGCGCTACATCCTCTCGTACAACGGGGAGGTATACAATTATGTCGAGCTGCGGGAGGAGCTGGAAAGCGAGGGCTGCCGCTTTGTGACGGGGACCGACACGGAGGTGGTTCTTGCGGCTTTCTCCCGCTGGGGGGAGGCGTGTCAGAATAAGTTCAACGGCTTCTGGGCGTTTGCGGTCTACGACAGGGAGGAGAGGAGCCTCTTTCTCTCCCGTGACCGCTACGGCGTGAAGCCGCTTTATTACACGGAGCTTCCCGGAGCGTTCGTCTTTGCCTCGGAGCTCAAGGCTCTGCTCCGGGCGGACGGGATCCCGCGGAAAGCCAATGACGCCGCGGTGCTGGATTATCTTGTGAACGGCTTTGTGGACTGCACGGAGGAGACCTTTCTGGAGGGTGTGTACCGGCTGCCGCAGGGCTTCCAGATGAAGCTGTCCGCGGACGGAAGCCGGGAGCTCCGGCCCTACTACCGGCTGGAGTATGAGGAGGTCCTGACGGGGGGCGCGGGCGAGGAAAAGGTTTCGCGGTTCCGCGAGCTCTTTCGCGACGCGGTGCGCCTGCGTCTGCGGTCGGATGTCCCGGTGGGGAGCTGCCTTTCCGGAGGGCTTGATTCCTCGGCGATTGTGTGTGAGATCCGGCGGCAGCTCGGGGACGGCGGTGTGCAGAAGACATTTTCGACCTGCTATCCCGGCAGCCCCAGCGACGAGAGCGTCTATATCCGTGCGGTGACAGAACGTACCGGCGCCGAGAGCTATATCACGGAGCCGGACGGAGAGGCGCTGTTCCGCGATCTGGATCATCTGATATACATGCAGGACGAGCCCTTTGTCTCGACCAGTATGTACGCCTCCTACCGGGTTATGAAGCTGGCGCACGAGCAGGGGGCGAGGGTTCTGATGGACGGGCAGGGGGCGGACGAGCTGCTCTGCGGCTACCGCAAGGCGAGAGTCTACTACATCCGCCGGCTTCTGCGGGGAGGCAGGCCGCTTGCCGCGCTCCGCGAGGCGTTCCTCTATCTCCCGTACATGCGCAAGGCCAATTCCTCTCTGCGGCAGGATCTGAGCATGCTCCGCCAGTTCCTCGGCGCGGGACGGAAAGGCCGGGGAGACATCAAGCGGCGGTATCTGCAGCTCTCCTTTGCGGAGAGGGAGCTGCGGAGCAGCTACCGCGACAGCGGGCGCTTTCTTCTGAATGATTTCGAGCGCATCGTGCTGCCCGCTCTCCTGCGCTATGTGGATCGGAATTCCATGGCGTTCTCCATCGAGGACCGTCTGCCGTTTCTGGACTGGCGGCTTGTGGAGTTTTCCATGAAGCTTCCGCTGGACGCCAAGATCGCGGGGGGCTATTCCAAGGCGATCCTGCGAAAGGCGCTGGACATGCCGGAGCTCATACGGAGAAGAAAGGACAAGATCGGATTTTACACGCCCGAGCTCGGATGGCTCCGCCGGCATGAGGAAGAGTACCGGAAGCTCTTTGAAGAGGACTGCCGGACGGCGAAGTACATTGATCGGGAGCGGCTCTTGTCCGACTGGGAAACGCTCCTTTCGGGCAGGGACGATATCGGAATATTCCGCTATATCTGTCTGGAAAAGTGGATGCGGATCTTTGATGTGACGGCCGGTTAATACAGGCCGGAGGGAGTGCGGAACCGGTGTCAGTTCGGCGCCGGCGGAGAGAAATATGAATCGGAAAACGGAACAAGGCAAAATTCTTATCATTGTGGAAAATCTTCCGGTGCCGTTTGACACCCGCGTGTGGCAGGAGGCGGAGGCGCTGACGGCCGCGGGCTATACGGTGTCGGTGATCTGCCCGAAGGGCAAGGACTTCCGCAGGGAGTATGAGCTTTTTGAGGGCGTTCATATTTACCGGCATGATATGCCGCCGGAGGGAAACGGCGCGTTCGGCTATGCCCGCGAATATTTCTGCGCGCTCCGCGAGGAGCTGAGACTGGCGCGGCGGGTTTACCGCGAGGTAGGCTTTGACGTCATACAGGGCTGCAATCCCCCGGATGATATTTATATGGTGGCGTCATGGTTCCGCCGCCGCGGCGTCCGCTACGTGTTCGATCATCACGATGTGTGTCCGGAGCTCTTTGAGGCGAAATTCGGCCGGAGCTCGGGGTTGCTTTACCGGAGCCAGCTCTGGCTGGAGCGGCAGACCTACCGTCATGCGGCCTTTGCCTTTGTGACCAATGAGAGCTACCGCGAGGTCGCGATCCGGCGCGGCGGGATGGATCCGGACCGGGTCATCGTCCTGCGGAGCGGGCCGAAGATCAGCCGCATGCGGATCGTGGAGCCGGTACCGAAGCTCCGGCGGGGCTATCCCTATATGGTCGGCTATGTCGGCGTGATCGGGCAGCAGGAGGGCGTGGAGTACCTCCTCAGAGCGGCCCGCTATGTCAGGGAGCATGAGAACAATATTTTCTGGGGCGTTGTGGGAGACGGGCCGCATCTCGAGGAGCTGCGGCGTCAGGCGGAGGAAATGGGACTTGGCGACTGCGTGGAATTCACGGGGCGGATTCCCGACGGTCCGATGCTGGAATATCTGAACACGGCGGATGTGTGCGTGAACTGCGATGAGTATAACCGGATGAACGACATGAGCACGATGAACAAGATTCTCGAATACATGGCGCTCGGAAAGCCCATCGTGCAGTTCGATCTGAAAGAGGGGCGTTATTCCGCGGGGGAGGCCTCCCTCTACGCCGAGCGGAACAATGCGGAGGATCTTGCGGACAAGATCGAAATTCTTCTGAAAGCCCCGGAGCGGCGCAGGCGTATGGGAGAGTTCGGCAGAAACCGGGTGCTCCGCGAGCTGAGCTGGGATCAGACGAGCCGGGCGCTTCTGGACGGCTATGCTCGCTTTTTCCGTGGAGAATTTGACGACAGGGCGCAGGGATGCAGGAGCTGAATATCACGCTGGACAGCTCCGGCGGGAGCTGTCTCTATGAACAGATCTATCTTTTCATAAGGAACGGGATCCGTGAGGGGAGGCTGCGCCCGGGGGAACGGCTCCCCTCGACGCGCGCTCTCGCCTCATTCCTTTCGATTGCCCGCAGCACGGTGCAGAGCGCCTATGACCAGCTTCTCTCGGAGGGCTATATCGAGCCGAAAAGAAACCGGGGATATTTTGTGTGCGATATCGAGAATCTTTTTTCCTTTCCGGAGAAGAGAGAGCGAAACGCACGGGACGGGCTAAGGAGAGAGAGCTCGGAGCCGCCGGAAGAGGATGGTGTCTGGAGGGAGGGGACCGGCCTCCGACGGGAGGAGAATGGCGCCCGTCGGGAGGAAGCCGGAGCCCGGCGGGAGGAGCGCTGCGGAGAACGGGAGGAACGGCCGCGCATCGACTTTTCGCCCCGCCGCATCGATATGTCCCATTTTCCCTATCAGACATGGAAGAGAATCAGCCGCAACACGCTGGTGGACGCCAATTCCGAGATGTTCTCGCTGGGAGAGCCGAACGGGGATCTTTCGTTCCGTGAAACCATTGCGCGCTATCTGTATCTGTCGCGCGGCGTGTGCTGCTCGGAAGAGCAGATCGTGATCGGGGCGGGAAACGATTTTCTTCTGCTTCTTCTGCGGGAAATCCTCGGCGGAGACAGGCGGATCGGCATGGAGTATGCGACCTACCGCCGGGCCTGCCGTATCTTTGAATCGGTGGGCTACCACATTGTTCCGGCGGGGATGGACGAGAGCGGGATGCAGGTTTCCTCCCTGAGGAGCGGAGACTGCTCTCTGGCCTATGTCATGCCCGCCCACCAGTATCCGACCGGGGTGACGATGCCGATCGCGCGCCGGCTCGAGCTTCTGTCGTGGGCGGCGGAGGGCAGGGACCGCTGGATCATCGAGGACGACTATGACTCGGAGTTTCGCTACCGCGGACGGCCGATTCCGTCGCTGCAGGCTTCCGATACGGCAGGCTGCGTTATTTACATCGGGACTTTTTCCAAGGCGATCGCTCCGGCAATCCGGGTCAGCTACATGATTCTGCCGCCCGCTCTTGCGAGGGTATACCATGAGCGCTTCCGCTTTTTTTCATCGACCGTTTCGAGACTGGATCAGAGGCAGCTCGACGGCTTTCTCCGCGGCGGTTTTTTTGAGAGGTATCTCAACCGGATGCGCAATCGGTACCGCATGAAGCACGACATCATGATACGGGAGCTGCGGGACTTTTCTTCCCGCTTTGCGCTGCTGGGGGAGGGCGCAGGGCTCCATCTCCTGCTTCGGGAGAGGCAGGAGATGCCGCCGGAGAAGTGTATGGAAAAAGAAAAAGCGCTGGAGCGTGAGGCATGTGCCGCCGGCGTTCGTATCTATCCGCTCTCGGAGAACTTTGCTGTGCCGCCGGAGCGTCTTCCCAGGGAACAGATCTGTTATCCCGCGATTCTTCTCGGTTATGCGGCGCTCTCGCCGGAAGAGATACGGGAGGGCGTGCGTGTACTGAGAGGCATATGGCTGTCGTGAGCGCGCGCCTCGCTGGGGAGCGCTTCGGCATGGAGGATTATCATGAAAGAGAAATTGTATACCATTCCGCTGAACGATGCGGTCGCCGCGGGAGATGAATGTCCGCTCTGCTTTGCAGAGCGCAAAATAGAACAGGACGCGCTGGATTTCACACTCGGAAACAGCTCCTCCTATATGGAGCAGGACATCCGTGCCATGACGGACCGGGAGGGCTTCTGCCGCCGCCATTTCAAGCAGATGTTCGATTATGGCAATGCGCTGGGGAGCGCATGGATTCTTTCCACGCATCTGCGCGCGGTGCGGCGGGAGCTGGAGGCGGAAATCGCAGCGCATCGGACCGAGGGGAAAAAGACGTCCGCGGAGGGTGCGGCAGGACTTTTCCGGAAGCTCCGGAGCCGCACGGAGGAGACGGGAGGAGCTCCGGTCGGACGTCGTGATTCTGTCGCGGCATGGACCGCCGCGCGGGAGAAGAGCTGCTTCGTATGCCGACAGATCGAGAACACAAAGAAAAGATATGTGGAGACATTTTTTTATCTGTGGCAGAAAGATCCGGAGTTCCGCCGGAAGATCGAAGAGGGAAAAGGGTTCTGCATCCCGCATTTCGGCGATCTCTGCGAGGCCGCGCAGCGCTGCCTCGATGAGGCGGAGAGAGAGGAATTTTACCGCGCCGTGTTCCGTCTCATGCAGGATAATCTGGCAAGGCTGACCGGTGATGTGGACTGGATGATCGAAAAGTTTGATTATCAGAATGCAGATAAGGACTGGAAAAATTCAAGGGATGCGCTGCAGAGGGGCATGCAGAAGCTGAAAGGCGGGTATCCCGCGGATGCGCCCCACCGGATGAAGAAGTGACGCCCGGGGCGGCGTCAGGTCAGGACTCGCGGGCAAAAAAGTGAGCCCGCAGAAAATCGAGGAGGTTGTCGATCTCGTCCTCCATATCTTTCGGGCGGTACAGCGGATCGCCCAGATGCGCGCGGAGAAGTCCCTGCTTGGTGTAGGAGATGATCTGGGTCAGCTTATCGGCGTCGTCCTCGTTCTGAAACAGCGTAAGATCGGCGGCGGAAAGGAGCTCCTCGTAGCAGAGCGCCACCAGGGTGCGGGAATCAGCGATGGCGGAAAGCGCTTCCTCGCAGGTCTCGCGGAGTACAGAGTCGAGGAACATGGTGATATAAGGATACTGGACTTCGAGCGCAGCCTCGGAGGCCGTGATGCGCCGCTGGATCTCAAAATAATCCCGCTCGCTCCGCGAGACGCCAGAGCGGAGCTCGACGACGGCAAAACGGGAGGCGTAGCCGAACAGAAACTCATAGAGACCGATCTTGCTCCCGAAATAATGGAAGAGCAGCCCCTTGCTGATCCGTGCTTCCGCGATGATATCGTCGGTGCTGGCATGCTTATAGCCGTTCAGCGCAAAAATTTTAAGTGCGCCGTTGATGATACGGTCCTGTTTTTCTTTTTTGAGATCGTAAAATTTTTCGTTCATAGCAGATCGTCATACCGTCACGGCATTCATTGACCGAATCGGTCTATTGAAATCTAATATAGCATGGAGGGCGCGCGCTTTCAAGCGTATCTGTGCGGCACCTCCCGGCGGCCCCTTCTGTTCATGTTTCGTTTATCAATATTTTATAGCCCCGTCATTTTATTCTGTCTGAAAATAGAGTAAGATAAATACAATGTTACAGACCGCAGGGCGGTGTCTTTCGGATGAAGAATATCCGCCGTGTGTGCCGCATAGGGAAGAGGAGGATGTAAAAAATGGGCAGAATCAGCAGATTGCTTTTGGGAGCCGCCGTCTTCGGCGCAGCTGCAGCAGGTGTGTACGGATACCTGAAAAATTCGGAGAAGAAAGCGGAGGGCGTCACCGGAGAGGGGACTGCGGACGCGAAGACAGCACCGGATGCCGGAGAGCCGGCTGAGGAGAACCGGACGGCTTTTGGAGAGAGCGCAGACACTGCCGATGAGGGTCCGGGGTGTGCAGAGGAAAAGAAAGAGGAGACCCCGGACAGCGAAAAGGCATCGGCGGAATCCGCAGCGCAGAGTATGGCGGCGGATGCAGCAGCGCTTGCGGCGCGCGCATATACCACGCTGAAAGCGGGGGCCGATGCCGCGGCGGAAAAGGTGAAAAAGGATGTAATGCCGAAGGTCCGCGAGAACATCGGGCCAAAGGGCGAGGATATTCTTCATGTCATGGGAGAGACTGCGGTGCGTTTCCGGGATACCATGGTGGATTCCGCGGGACAGGTGCGGGATATTCTGAGCAAGGGTGAAAAGACATACAGCACCGTTGATACGACCTGCCGGGAGAAGCAGGAGGAGGCGGAGAAGCCGGCCGGCGAAAACGGCGCGGCAGAGGCTTTCGAGCAGAAAGCGGAAGAGGCGGCGTCTGCTGCCGCGGCTGTCGCGGACGATGCGATGGAGACGGTGCAGGATGCCGTGAACCGCGCGGCGGAGGAAGTGAACCGGACGGAGCAGTTTTTTGATGACAGCAGAGAAACCGGAGAATAAGGAGGAGAGGGCTGCTCGGAGGAAAGCGGAGAGGCCCCGCGGCTTTCTCCGCGTTTTTGTTCCGGCGGCCGGCGTGCTCCTTATTGTGACCGGCGCGGTCTGGCTGCTCTGCATGCAGCATGAGTATCAGGCGGCGAAGGCGGAATATGCGTCGCTGGACGCGCTGGTGACGGCGAGAGAAAGTCTGCCGGAGGAGCCGGCGGCACCGGCGGCGACAGGAGAAGCCTCCGAACCCGCAGAGGACGGGCCTTGGGCCGGTGTGGAGACAGAGTTCCGCTATCCCGACTTTGTGATAGATTACGAGGAATACAGACGGATCAACAGCCGTTTCCTCGGTGTTCTCTATGTGCCGGCGCTGAAGCTGCGCTACCCGGTGGTTGCCGCGGAGGACTATGATACCTATCTGACGACGACCTTTGAGGGCACCCGTAATGCGGCGGGAGCTATTTTTCTCGATTATACGGCCTCACAGGATTTATCGGATGCGAATACGTTTGTCTTTGGCCACAATATGCGCAACGGAACGATGTTCGGGAGCCTCAAGCGCTTTGTGCAGGAGCCGGAGCTCTGTGCGTCGGATCCCTACTGCTATTTCTATACTCCGGATGCGGTGTTGAAGTATGAGATTTTTTCCTGCTATGTGACGGATTACGCGAGCGACAGCTACGCGGGCTTTGATGGCGAAGAGGGGTATGATGCCTATCTTGCGAAAATCCGCGAACGGTCGCTGTACAAGCCGGAGGAAGAGATCGATTTCCATGCGAGACCCAGGTTGCTGACGCTCTCTACCTGCTCCGGTTCAAGGCATGTGGAGCGTTTTCTCGTACACGCGGCGCTGATCGGACGGCATATTTCTCCTTGACGGGACGAGAGTCTGTCGCTAGAATAGGACAGGATAACGGATCACGTCACTGCACAGGCCGGAAGAGAGCATGAAAATTAAAGCTGCGCTGCGCTCGCCAGCGGACCAAAAGCAAAGATAAAACACGTCGGGAAGCAAAGAAATCGCTTCCTTGCACGTGTTTTTTTGTGCGGGCAAAGAGCCATGCACTGCCGCAGCGCCGGCCGCCGCCGTCGAGCGAGGTTACGAGCGCGCTGCGCGAGATGTCGGCATGTGCAGTTTCTGTATGTTCCGAAACAGAAAGAGAGGGTGTAAGTTATGAGTAGTAGAGCAAAGCTCGGCGATCAGCCGATCTACGACGCCAGAGCACTGGGAACTGCAAAGATGGGGATTCTCGGTCTTCAGCATATGTTCGCCATGTTCGGCGCGACGGTGCTTGTGCCTGTTCTGACCGGCCTCAGCGTGTCCGCGACGCTCCTGTTCGCCGGAATCGGCACACTGATGTTTCATGCGATCACCAAGAAAAAGGTGCCGGCCTTTCTGGGGTCATCGTTTGCGTTCATTGCCGGTTATGCGGCCATTGCGCCGAACAAGGAGCCGGAGCTTCTTCCCTACGCCTGCTTCGGCGTAGCGGTCGCAGGCTTGATGTACCTTATTCTTGCCGCTCTTTTCAAGGTGTTCGGTGCGAAAAAGGTTATGCGCTATTTCCCGCCCATCGTCACAGGTCCGATCATCATTGCCATCGGCCTTAATCTCTCCCAGTCCGCGGTGAACAACTCCTCGACGCATTGGGGCGTGGCGCTGGTCGCGATTTTCATTATCATCATCTGCAATATCTGGGGCCGCGGAATGATCAAGATCATCCCGATCATCCTCGGCGTGCTGGGCTCTTATTTGGTCGCGGCATTTGCGGGCATTATTGACTTCACGCCGGTCCGCGAGGCGGCGTGGGTAGGCCTCCCTCTCGACTGGAACCGCACGGTTTTCGGCATCTGGAGCAGCGGCAAAGCCGATACCTCGATGCTGCTCTCCTCGGTGATCATGATTGTTCCGATTTCCTTTGCGACGATGATGGAGCACATCGGCGATATTTCGGCCATTTCCTCTACGGTCAACCGGAATTACATCAAGGATCCCGGCCTCCACAGAACGCTGACCGGAGACGGCCTTGCGACAACGGTAGCTTCTCTCTTCGGCGCTCCGGCCAACACAACCTACGGGGAGAATACCGGCGTGCTGACGCTGACCCGCGTATATGATCCCCGTGTAATCCGCCTTGCGGCCGTGTTCGCGATCATTCTCTCATTCTGCCCCAAGTTTTCGGCCATCATCGAGGTAATGCCGGCGGCGACCATCGGCGGTATTTCTCTGGTTTTGTACGGCATGATTTCCGCAGTCGGTGTCCGCAATATCGTCGAGACGCATGTGGACTTCACAAGAACCCGCAACGTCATCATTGCAGCGATGATTCTCGTGCTCTCGATCGGAATCAATTACAGCGCGGCCGGCTCGGTCGGCTTCACGGTCGGCGGCGTCGCCCTGAAATTTTCCGGTCTTGCGGTCGGTTCCTTTGTCGGCATCATGCTGAATGCGATTCTGCCCGGCAAGGATTACAATTTTATGGAGGAGACACCGAACGATACCGGCGTTGACTTCCAGATTGCGCAGGGGGAAAATCTGGCGGAGGAAGGAAAGGGAAAGAAGCATTAAGCGCTGACGGGAATGTCATACAGGCGAATACAGAACAGGCAGGCGGCGTCCGCCGTTTCTCATAAAATTGGGAAACGGGGACGCCGTTTTTTTGTGTGCGCCCGGCGGCGCACGTTTCTAACCGGTGCAAGTCCGGAGTCCGCCCGGTAGTGTCAATATTATGGCACGTTCTTAAGCAAATCTGAAACATTTCCCGTTTAGAAGGCAACGTGATTCTCATCCAGGTCACCGCAGGCGTGTACCCGAATGTCCGCATCAATCCGATGATCGTCTCCGCGGCCATGACTATCTCGAGCTTCACCGTCTGCAGGAATGCGCTGCGCCTGAATCTCTTCAAGGTGCATGACGCGTCGCATGACCGACCGCTCCGCCATAGGGCGCTGCCGGACGATGGAAGTGCTCTCGTGCAGTCCGGGGGAAGAATCCGCGCAGGCAGCAGGCATGGCACAGGCCGCCGGATCCGTGCAGGCATCCGATAAGAGCAGTTCTTCGGACAGTGCGCAGCAGTGCCCGGTGGAGAGATCGCCGCAGGCATCGGCAGCCGGTTCGGAACAACCTGCTCCGCAGCTTCGGATTCCCGCCGGGGCGCACACCGGAACCGTAACGGTGAAAGGCCTGATGTGCCATAATTGTGAAAGACACGTGAGCACGGCTCTGAAGAAGATTCCTGACATTGCGGATGCCGTGGCGGATTTCACGATCGAAGAAGTGCGGATCGCCTATACGTCAGAACCCGACGAGCAGGGACGTTCCGGAGGCGGAGATCAGCAAGGCCGTCGATGAGGCGGGCTGCAAGTTCGCTGGTCTGGAGTCAATCACTTCTTTTTCATGCTGCTGCGGTAGGCTCCCGGTGTCTGACCGGTCACTTTTCGGAACTGCCTGCAGTAGTAGGTGCTGTCGGCGTAGCCGACGGCGAGAGCAATGTCTGTCAGAGGTTCCTGCGTTGTGCGCAGGAGCTTTTTTGATGCCTCAATGCGCTGTTCCGTGATGTAGGAGGACAGCACGGTTCCGGTCTCTCTGTGGAAGAGATAGGACAGATAATCGGGCGATATATGGATCTCCCCGGCGATGCTGTTCCGGGACAGGTCGGGATCGTCGAGGTGCTGTGATATATACTGCTTTGCCGCCTGTATGACGGAATCGGAAGATGCACTCTTCGCAGATGCCTGCGTGACACTGGCAAGAATGCGAGAAGCCCAGTGCAGCAGATTTTCCGCGGAGGAGGTAGTCTCTACTATATTGGCGTGGACGGAGAGAGTGGAGATGCCGATATGCCTCTCCGCCATAACACGGAATGTCATATTCAGAAAGTCATAATAGATGCAGGTGAGGCGCCTGGAGGACAGAATGCGCCCCTCGTGGAGCAGAATTGCCCGCAGTTCCATGAGGATATCGTCTATCCTTCCGGCCAGCAGCCAATCGGCCCATTTTGCCGTCGGAAGCGCGATATCGGAGACGGGGCGGGTGAGCTTCTGCAGCTCATCCTCCGCGATCACGGCATTCTCTGTCGCGATGAAGCTTGCGGCACAGCGCTCCAGAAGTTCACAGACATAGTAGGCGGCCCCTCCCGGCATGGAATCCATCGTATACAGGACGAAACGGCAGTCCGGCCATCTCTCTGTCAGAAGCTCCAGTGTCCTGTCCAGCAGAGGCAGAGTGCCGGCCTCCTCTGCAGGGTCTGAGATCAGGATGTAGGAACCCAGCTGCAGCGTGACAAAATGCAGCTGTTTCTGAAAAACGGAACGGACGACACGATGCAGCTCCGAAGCAGGGACACTCTGCAGGATATCCCTGGCATCGCCGCGCAGAGGCTGCACCCGGAGAAGCGTGAAGCAGAAGTCAAAAGCAGTGTACCCTTCACCAAGCCCGATCTGGGCAAGACGCAGGTTCACATCCTCGGATCCGGGATGCAGCCCGCCGGACAGCATCTCCTGCCAGAATCTGTCGATGCGGTCGGACACGGCGGAGGCGGATGCATTCTTCTCCTCCTGCTGTTTTCGGCACAGAGCTGCCGCATCGCGGAGAGCCTCTGCCAGTTCATCGACATTGATCGGCTTCAGAATATAGCGGAAGCACTGGAGATGAATCGCAGATTTTGCATAGACAAAATCCTCATGTCCGGTGAGCAGCAGATTGACGGACGGGGAGCCCTGCTCCCGCACCCATTTCACCAGGGAGAGGCCGTCCTCCCTCGGCATCGCGACATCTGTCACCAGAATATCCACCGGCTCTGCGGCGTAGACCCGCTTTGCCTGTTCCGCGCTGTAAGCGGTACGGATCTCCGTAAGCTCCGGGATATGCAGATCTTCAATCCGTTTCCGGATGGCTTCCACCATCAGATATTCATCATCTACAAGAAGAAGAGTCATAATTCTGTTTCCTCTGTGCTTTCCGGAGCATTATGTCTCAGTCGTAAGTCTGCCATCGTGCTTCGTGTGATTCCGCGGATGGCGACACCTCCGGCTGGTATTCCCGATACGGAATGTCAATATCGATGCGCGCGCCGGAACCCGGCTTATTGGAGAAGCGGATGGATGCGGTCTCTCCATACACGAGCTTCAGGTGCCGGATCACGTTCCAGTTTCCGATGTGGAAGCCCTCCATCTGTGCTGACCAGTCCGGCTTGTCGGATGCTGCGAGCTCATTAAATTTTGCCAGGAAATCGGCGGCAAAACCTTCTCCGGAGTCGATGTGGATCAGATGCAGCCTCCGTTCTCCATTACTCTCTTCCACGGTGGCCCGGACGGTCAGGGAGAGAGGCTCCCCCATGACAAGATTGTGCTTGAATGTGTTCTCCGTGAAATTCATGAGCAGAATCGGGAAGACCTCCGCGTTCTCTGCACCCGGAGCAATGTCGAAGACAACGGTGAGACAGCCGGGGAAACGCAGGCGCGTCATTTCAGTGTAGTTCTGCTCGTATTCCAGCTCCTCCGACAGGGGGACCCGGTTTCTGGCTCGCAGTATGTAGCGCAGATGCCTGGAGAGCCGCTCGATCATCTGATGAATGATGGCACTGTGCTCAGTCGTCCCGTCCGCCATCAGATCTATGAGTCCAAGGCAGTTGATGAAGAAATGGGGTGAGACCTGGGACTTCAGCAGATTGAGCTCCAGGGAACGCCGTTCGAGTTCGTTCTCATAGGCATCGACTCGGAGCTGTTCCATCGTATCCACCATGCTGTTGAAGGCGTTTCCGATATCAATGAATTCTTCTGCCCGCATCGTGGACGTATCAATCCGGCGGTGAATGTCTCCTGCGGAGATGGCAGAGGTGGTTTCCTGCAGGAGATCGACCGGCTTTGCGAGCTGCCGGACGGACCAGCGGATGGCAGCAAAGAACACGGCGAGGGAGAGGACGAACAGGAAGAGCAGCAGCTTCAGAGCCACGAGAAAGTTTCCGGTGATACTGGTGTAGGGGGTCATGACTGTGAGGTAGAGATCACTGAAACCGGTTGGCTCACTCTGCACCAGATACCGCGTGCCATTCACAGACAGAACCTGAAAATTTTCCAGGGTACGGGAAAGTGCAACTTCAGCGGGGAGGATCCGTCCTTCTGCGGATGTCAGTGTTTCCGCCATATCAGACCCGGATGTCTGCTCTTCCTCAGATATGCCATTGACACAGACAGTGCAACCGTTTTTGTCGGTGAAGAATGTGATGCTGCCGGCTCCTCCGGATTTTTCATAGCGGTCTGTCACCGAATCGGAATCGATGAAAGCACCGACATAGCTCTCATTCTGTCTGCACAGCAGGACAAAATACCATTGTTCCTGATAACTGACCGGAACCCAGCGCGAATTTTCATTCTGCAGCTTCTCTGCCAAATCAGCATTCTCCCGGAGCTGCGTCCGCAGCCAGGCGGGAAACAGGTCAGCGGAGTTGTAGCCGCTGCCGTTGGATTCCACGAAGGCCTGATTCCTCGGAAAATAGGCATAGAAGCCGCCGATCATGGAGAAGGACGGTACGTTCTGCTGGAAGAGGTTGCGTATGTTGATGAGGTTGTTATAGATCTCCTCCTGCCGGGAGCGCGTGGCAGCCACACTGAGATCGAGGCTGTAGGAATTCAGGTTCAGGAGATAGGTCTTCGGATCCTTCAGGGACTCTCCCGTCTGTTCACAGTAGAGATGCAGGGACTGCCGTTGCTGTGTGGAGGCATTCCGGAGCAGGAGTCTTGTGATGTAGAACGTATAAATCAGGAGGACTACGATCAACACAAGGTAGAGAAGATAAAAAAAGCGACGGAGCCTTCCACGGAAGGAGTAGGAATTGAGATGCAGTTTGCCCACAGAGATGCCCCTCCACTCCACGAAAATAAGAAAAATACACAAACATCGAAGAATTGTGCCACCGTGAAAACTGTTCTCATTTTATAATGTAGTCAGTGGAAACGCAAGGGAGCGGCCGGCGCCCGGCAGCCCGGAAGTCAGAAAAAGGAAAAGACTCGGAAGAGGGTCAGGAGAGAATCAGAAGAGGCAACCAGCAAGTCTGATTCTCTTGGACTGGGTTGCAGACAGGAGCCGCGGGAGCGGCAGGAGGGAATAAGGTTTATGAAGAAGAGAGTTCTGGCAGTGGTTCTCACAGGAGTCATGACAGCGGCGATGCTGGCAGGATGCGGAGCCGGAAATTCCGACAGCACATCGGACACACCGGCTGCAGATTCCGGAAGTGGTGAGAGCACGGCGGCATCGTCTGCGGGAACGACGGCGGCAGGATCAGAAGATCTGAAAGATGTCAACGGCTACCCCACCACGCAGGATGCCATTGATGCGATTCAGGAGCGCAAGGATTCCGGCAGTTATCCGACTCTGGTCGTTGGCTTCATGAATTTTGCCGGGACGCCGAAAGGTATTGAGCGGATCTCCCAGAAGATCTCGGAGCGCACGGAGGAGACGCTCGGTGTGGACGTGGAGCTCCAGATCATGGACATGGCGAGCTATGCGCAGAACATGAATCTGATGCTGGCTTCGGGTGAGCAGATGGATCTGTTCAATGCGGTTTCCGTCGGCTTCTCCCCCTGCGTCAATAAAGGTTATCTCTATGACATGTATGAGGATGACCTCTTCGCAAAATACGGCCAGGGCATTGCGGTGGTCGTTCCGGAGCAGTATCTGTACGCGGATGTCGTCGGCGGAGGCTTCTACGGTATCACTTCCCAGAAGGAGCAGGGACAGGGGCTCTTCGGCATCTCCATCGCGCAGCAGTATCTTGACGGCATCGGGTATGATTACAACTCCATGTATGAGAACGACGGTGACGAGTGGATCTACACCGACTACGACACCATCACGGATATTTTCAAGCAGCTTCATGAGAAATACCCGGACAAGACGGTGTTCATGACCGACAAGGGAACGGTCGTCGGGCAGTGCATGCCAGTGGATGCGATCGGAGGCGACTACTTCGGTTCCCTGCTTGATCCGATGAACAGTCTGACGGTGGAGGATCTCTTCTCCAGCGATCAGTACATGGAAATCTGCAAGCAGATGTATCAGTGGAATCAGGCTGGCTACTTCTCCAAGGATGCACTGACGGACACCACCGGAACCACCCCGGCAGTCAAGGCGGGAAGCCTGATGGCCTATAAGACCGCTCTGAAGCCCGGCATCAAGGCGCAGGAGAGCAACCTCTGCGGTCAGCCGATGGTCATGTTCCAGATCGGGCGCGAGAATTTCTCCGCTTCCAACACCTGTAACTCGATGCCCTGGTGCATCAATTCCCAGACGGAAGATCCGGTTGCAGCCATGCAGCTGCTGAATGCCTTCTACACGGATCCGGTTCTTTCAAATCTGCTCTGCTGGGGTGAGGAAGGCGTGGAATATCAGAAGACGGATGACGGACACATCACCTTTGCAGATGGTGTCGATGCCTCCAACTCCGAGTATTACAACAATGTCAACTGGGAGATGCCGAATCAGTTCATCGCCGATATCTGGGAGGGCAATGACCTCGATGTCTGGGAAAAGACCGCGACCTTCAACGAGAAGTGTGATGTGTCGAAGGGCATGGGATTCATCTTCGATAACAGCGAGGTGGCATCCGAGTACACGGCTCTGACGAACGTTTATACCCAGTACCGCGATCAGCTCGAGCTCGGCTTCGAGAACCCGGAGAAGCTCATCCCGGAGATGGAGTCCGCTCTGAAGGATGCCGGCCTGGAAACCTATATGCAGGCAAAGCAGGAGGCACTGGACGCCTGGGCTAAGGACAACGGCAAGGAGTAAATAGCGGACAGCTGCAGAAGCCTTCAGGCATGCGGGTCACAGAAATCAGCATTCTGACATGGCGGCAGGTAAAGAGACAAGACATCAGCAGGCATCCGGTTCAGTCATTCTGCAGAGCCGGGTGCCTCAATATAAGAATTGAGTATGCTGCAGTAAGGCAGCGGAGAGGATGCCATGGCACGCGCAGTCAATCAACCGGTAATGTCCAAGGCAAAGAAGAAATCGCTGATGAAGCGGTCCATACCGATCTATATCATGGCACTTCCGGGCCTGCTCTATCTCTTTATCAACAACTACATGCCCATGCCGGGCATCGTTCTCGCGTTTAAGAATTACAATGCGAAGAAGGGAATTTATGGAAGTCCATGGGCGGGTTTCAAGAACTTCAAGTACCTGTTTGCCACCAGTGATGCCTTTATCATCACGAGGAACACGATCTGCTACAATCTCGTATTCATATTGGTGAACACGTTTTTTGCCATCTTTGTGGCGATCATTCTCTCGGAGCTGACATCGAAATGGAAGAAGGCGTACCAGTCCGTGATTCTGCTGCCGTACCTCCTGTCGGCGGTTATCATCTCCTATCTGGTGTTCGCCTTCCTGTCCCCGGAGAACGGTTTCATCAACAATTCCATTTTGAAGCCGCTGGGCAGGGAAGCAGTCAGCTGGTATCAGAAGCAGGAATACTGGCCGTTCATCCTGGTCTTTGTGAATCTCTGGAAGGGTATCGGCTACAGCTGCATCATCTATCTATCCACAATCATCGGTTTTGACCGCGGGTATTATGAGGCTGCCGCAATCGATGGCGCCACCAAATGGCAGCAGATCACCCACATTACGCTTCCGCTGCTCCGGCCTACGATCATCATGCTGACGCTGATGGCAGTCGGACGGATTTTCTACTCGGATTTTGGCCTGTTCTATCAGGTACCGCAGAACTCCGGAGCACTGCTCCCGGTCACGAACACCATCGATACCTACGTGTACCGCGGACTTCTGGAACTCGGGGATATCTCGATGTCGGCAGCCGCCGGTGTGTACCAGTCCATGGTCGGCTTTGTTCTCGTTCTCGGAGCAAATCTGCTGGTCCGGAAGCTGGATCCCGACAGTGCGCTGTTCTGAGTTTTGAGGATGGAAAGATAGCAGTTTGCGCTGCTGGGCCGCAGCGGTCAGGAGAGATATGAACAACAAAAATATCCGCTCGGAGAGGCGGTTTCAGATCTTCGGAAATATTGTGATGATCATCATTTCTCTGTGCGCGGTCATTCCGCTCATCCTGATGGTGATCTCTTCCTTCACGGACAACGACGCGCTGATCCGGGATGGGTACAGCTTCACGCCTCACAAGTGGAGCGTCTATGCCTACACTTACATTTTCTCATCCGGGAATTCCGTGCCGCATGCCTATATGATCTCCATCGTGCTGACTCTTGTCGGAACAGCGGTGGGACTCACGATCACGACGCTGCTCGCGTATGCACTGTCCCGCCGGTTCCTTCCGGGGCGCGGTGTTCTGACCTTCATCGTTTTCTTCACGATGCTGTTTAACGGAGGCCTGGTACCTACGTACATCAACTACACCACGGTGTTCGGCATCAAGAACACGTTCCTCGCCCTGCTTGTTCCGAGCCTGATGCTCAATGCGTTCAATGTGCTGATGATGAAATCTTATTTTGTCACCGGCATTCCGGATGAAATCATGGAGGCTGCTTATATCGACGGGGCCAATGAATTCCAGGCATTCTTCCGGGTGGCACTGCCGCTTGCCAAGCCGATCGTTGCGACAATCGCACTATTCATCGGCATCGGCTACTGGAACGACTGGATGAACGGCTACATCTACCTGACCAAGCGCACGGATCTTTATTCGGTTCAGAACCTGCTGAACCGGATGATTCAGAACATCCAGGCTCTGACGCAGAACGCCAGCACGGTCTCTCAGGCGACGCAGGGACTTGCCACGATACCGAGCGTTTCTGTCCGCATGGCCATGGCGGTAGTAGGTGTCCTGCCGATCGTCATCGTCTATCCGTTTATTCAGAACAATTTTGTCAAGGGCATCACTCTCGGCGGTGTGAAAGGATGAATATATATGGCCGACGCTGCGGCAGATCTGATTCCACTGTCCGGAGTTCCGGCAGGTCTGGGGACGCATCTGGGAGATGACGCAGGAAAACTCTATTGAAAAAGATTTGACAACAGGAAGGACTGAGTGGAATATCTGGTCTTTCCTGCTGTTCCTTTATTCCCGTGAGCAATGAGCCAAGGTGGACATGCAGGCATGTCCACCTTGGCGAATGCCGCGAGGGTGGGATACCCCGCCCCTTGGAGCGTACAAATCAGAAACAAGCTGGATCATGCCCGTAGCTTGCTGCGGGGTATTTGACTCCTGTATCAAAAAGAGCTACACATTATCAAAATGTGATACAGCGGGATGGTAAAATTGCACTGAAATTTATGATACTGGGAGGGAGTTATGAGCCGATATTTCTGTAATCCTGTCAACATGAGCTACCGTTATCAGTTCAACGAGAAACCGGAGGGCGGGTTCTCACTGAACCGTGAGGCGGCGGATCCTTCGATGATCCTGTTCAAGGGGAAGTACTATATTTTCCCCAGCATGACCTGTGGGTTCCTGGTCAGTGATGATATGGTGAACTGGAGGCAGGTGCCGCTTCATGACATGCCGGTATATGATTACGCGCCGGATGTCCGCGCTGTCGGGGACTACATGTATTTCTGCGCGAGCCGCCGCGGGGAAATCTGCGATTTCTACCGGACGAAGGATCCGGAAACCGAGGAGTTCGAGAAGATTCCGGGGACGTTTGATTTCTGGGATCCGGATTTGTTCCTCAATGAGGACGGCAGGCTTTATTTCTACTGGGGCTGCAACAATGTGACGCCGATCTGGGGTGTGGAGCTTGATCCCAAAACCATGCGCCGCATCGGCGAGCCGGAGGAGCTGATTGGAGACGGCCGGAGGAGGCTCGGATATGAGAGGGTCGGTGAGAACAATCAGCAGAAGACAGGGGAGAACAGAATCCGCACCATGATCCTGCGCGGCATTGCGGATCAGCTGAAGATTCAGCCGGAGCAGGTCACGCCGGAGGCTCTGGAGAGTTTCCTGAATCATCTTCCGGAAGCACAGAGAAACATGCTGAAAGGGGCCCTGTCGGATGCACCCTATATAGAGGGTGCCTGGATGACAAAGCATGACGGGAAGTATTATCTCCAGTATGCCTGCCCGGGCACGGAGTACAACATCTATTCTGACGGTGTGTATGAGGGAGAGTCTCCGTTAGGACCGTTCCACCCGGCGGCAAACAATCCGTTTTCTTTTGAACCCGGCGGATTTCTGCCCGGAGCCGGCCACGGCTCGACGATGCAGGACCGGGAGGGCGCCTGGTGGCACACCGCGACCATGCGGATCTCGGTGAATCACTCTTTCGAGCGGCGCATCGGTATCTGGCCTGTGGGATTCGACAAGGACGGAGAGCTCTTCTGCAATCAGCGCTACGGCGACTGGCCGATGGATGCGGATCGGCTTGCTGCGGACTCCTTTGCGGAGCCGGAGTGGATGCTCCTCTCCTATGGAAAAAAGGTCACAGCATCGAGTGAGGAGAGCACGTCAAAATGTGCCGCAAATGCCGTGAATGAGAATGTTCAGAACTGGTGGAGGGCGGCTGCGGACGACACACAGCAGGTACTGACGCTCGACCTCGGAGAGACGGAGGACGTGCGCGCCGTACAGGTGAATTTTGCCGATGATTTCGGCGCGGTGAAAGAGCTGCCGGAGGGCGCGGCGCTGCACGGAGACCCGGGAATGAGAAGGTATATCGAGAAGCGGAAGCTTCGCACCCGCTGGCTGTTAGAGACGAGCGTGGACGGCGTGCATTTTGAAATTCTGAAGGACAAGCGGGCCGCGGAGACCGATCTGCCACATGACATTGTCATCCGGGAGCAGGGCGTGCGGGTGCGCTATGTCCGTCTGACCGTGGCGGAGCTTCCTTAC
Organism: Lachnoclostridium sp. Marseille-P6806; assembly: GCF_900625025.1. Lineage (GTDB taxonomy): Bacteria > Bacillota > Clostridia > Lachnospirales > Lachnospiraceae > CAG-791. The sequence goes on along the minus strand of NZ_LR130576.1, from coordinate 124,414 downwards.
GGCCAGAAGGCATGTGTGTCCGGGCTTCGGGTGTTCGGCCTCGGGAACGGGACTGCGCCGGCGAAAGCGGCGGATGTGACCGCGGTCCGCGGGGAAGACCGCCGGAACGCCGTGGTGAGCTGGAAGAGTGAGGGCACCGGCTGCGAAGTTCTCTGGGGACACGATCCGGACAAGCTCTATCACAGCTGGCGCGTCTTCAGAACACAGAAGGCGGAGCAGCAGAACCCCGGACAGCAGAGTCTTGAGATCCGGGCGATTGACGCGGACACCGCAAAGTACTGGGTGCGCGTGGATGCCTTCAATGAAAGCGGCATCACCCACGGGGACGTCGTAGAGATGAAGTGATCTATTTTTCCGGGAAGTCCTGATATCTGTAATGGGACTTCCTGGAAATTTTTATTCCCGCGGGCAATGAGTCAAGTGGATATGCTTGCATGTCCATTTGGCGAATGCCGCGGGGGCGGGATACCTCGCCCCTTGGGGAGTACAAATCAGAAACAGGATGGATCATGCCCCGCAGCCTGCTGCGGGGCATTTGGCTAACGAGAGCGTCTGACAAGAGCTGAAAGAAAAGCGGGGAAAAGGCCGATGAGTGAGAAACTGAAGAAACTTCTGCGGGAAGAAGGAGGAAATTATCTCCTTCCGTTCTTCTGGCAGCACGGAGAGCCGGAGTGGACGCTCCGGAAGTATATGCATGTCATTCATGACGCCGGGATCGGCGCCGTCTGTATCGAGTCGAGGCCGCACCCGGATTTTGCAGGCCCCGGTTGGTGGCATGATCTCGACACCATTCTGGACGAGGCCCGGCAGCTGGACATGAAAGTCTGGATTCTCGACGACAGCCATTTCCCCACGGGTTTCGCGAACGGTGCGGTGGACCGCTATTCCGACGATTACTGCAGGCAGAGCATCACTCGCCGCGCGTATCCACTACATGCGGGTGAGGAGCTGCACCTGACGGAGGAGGAGCTCCGCGCGGTGCCGAAACCCGAGCTCACGCAGATGCAGCAGTATCTGAAGGAGAAGAACCCGCGGACGTTCGCAGATGACCGCGTGCTCGACGTGTATTTTGCCGCGGGGGACGGAAGCGTCACGCCGGTGGGTGCGGAGAAACGCGATACGAAGAGACACGATGCGATCCCGGCGGACGGTCTTTCCTTTACCGCACCTGCCGACGGAAAGCTGATCGTCCTCTACCTTTCGCGGAACCTCGGCTATCACACGCACTATGTCAACATGACGCAGGCAAAATCCGTGCGTATCCTGATCGATGAGGTCTACGAGGCGCACTGGAAGCATTATGCGCCGCTGTTCGGAAACACGATCGCCGGTTTTTTCTCGGATGAGCCGGAGCTCGGGAACGGGTTTATGTACGAGCGGGTGAACTATGCCGGCAATCCTGCCTGCGATTTTCCCTGGGGAGAGGAGATGGGAGCGCTGCTGCAGCAGTCGCTCGGCCGGGATTACACGAAGAAGCTCTGGCGCCTATGGGAAAATCCGGGCAGCCATGCAGGGGAGCCAGACTGCAATGAGGCGGAAAATCCACGTGGAGAGTCGTTCGAATGTCGTGACAGCAGCGCAAAAGAGGATTGCGACGGCACAATGTCGGAGACCGCCCGCGTCCGCGTCGCCTACATGGATGCGCTCACCGGCCTTGTGAAGAAGAATTTCTCCCTGCAGATCGGCGACTGGTGCCGTGCGCACGGGGTGCAGTACATCGGGCACCTCATTGAGGACAACGATCAGCATGAGATGACCGGGGCCTCGCTGGGGCACTACTTCCGCGGCCTCGCGGGGCAGGACTGGGCCGGCGTGGATGACATCGGCGGCCAGGTATACCCGCAGGGCGAGGATGATACCTACGACCGCGGGGTGTTTCAGACGAGGGACGGGGAGTTCTACCACTTCTGCCTCGGCCGCCTCGCCTCCTCCGCGGCAGCCATTGAGCCGGGCAAGCAGGGAAATTCCATGTGCGAAATCTTCGGCGCCTACGGCTGGGGCGAGGGTGTGAAGCTGGAAAAATATCTGGTGGATCATTTCATGGTCCGCGGAGTCAATCACTTCGTGCCGCACGCATTTTCTCCGAAGGCATTCCCGGATCCGGACTGCCCGCCGCATTTCTATGCGCATGGACACAATCCGCAGTACCGCGCCTTCGGCAGTCTCATGCGCTACACGAACCGCGTGCTGGAGCTCCTGAATGGCGGACGCCATATCTCGCCTGTGGCGGTTCTGTACTCCGCGGAGGCGGTCTGGGCGGATCATGACACCGCGATGGAATGTCACGCGGTGAGCAGGCCGCTGACGGAGAACCAGATCGGCTTTGACTTTATTCCGTCTGACGTATTCACTTCACCGGACGAATATCAGCTGACAATCGGCGGGGACGGGTTCCGCGTGAACACCCAGCAGTATCAGGCACTGATCGTCCCGGAGACAAAATATATCCGCAGGGCAGCCGCGAGAGCCATTCCGGCGCTTCAGCGGGCAGGGGTGCAAGTGATTTTCATTGGCAGATACCCGGAGATCCTGCTGGAGGATGTCTGCAAAGAGGCTGGCAGTGCGAAGGCTGACTGCACGGAGTCCGGACGGACATGCGGCGCCCGGGATAATCCTTCGGCTGCGCGAGGTGAAAGCGGAGCTTCCGTGCAGTCTGCAGCAGAAAATGCACATGGAAATGTAAATGAAAACGGAGAGGGAAATGCAGCAGGAACTGCCGATGGAGCCGGTGATCTGGCAGATACAGAAATACTGCAGGAGCTTCGTGAAGTTTCATCGGTCTGCACCCTGGAGGAACTGATTCCTATTCTCCGGAAAGAAGTACAACCTGAAGTGACGATCGAACCGGCAGACAAATATATTCGGACTTACCTCTATGAGGAAGTAGACGGCTCGGCGGTTCTGATATTCGTCAATGAAGGCAGGGAAGTGTACCGGGGAACCGCGGATCTTCGCTCCTGCAGGAAAGGGCGGAGCATCTGCTGGTATGATGCCTGGAGCAATGAGGTTCATGCGGCGGAGCCTGCAGGAGATCCTGCGGAAGAACTTCTCTCGTTGACGATTGAACCGGAGAAGAGCCGGATTCTCATTCTGGACCGCGGGGAATCTGCAGGGATCAGGGACATAGCAGGAATTGCAGCGGGGTCTGGATCAGATGCTGCATATTCTGCAAAATGTTGGTGGCAGTCGGATGATCCAAAGAGAGCTGAGAAGCCGGAACAGCAGCCTGAATGCACTCTGACACCGGATTTTGCGGAGAAGACGGCAGGAAGCTGCGAGGCTGATTTTGACGGCGCCTGGATGAGAAGCCTTACCGGAAGTCTTGAATATCCGGCATTCGGAGAGGCGAAGGAGGTGCTGCTTCCCGACCATCTGGAGAAAGAGGAGAAGACCTGGTCCGGCATCGCACGGTACGAGAACTCGTTCACGGCGGAGCCCGGAAAGGAATATTTCCTCACAATCTCGGATGCGGCGGAGGCCGTGGAGGTCTTCGTGAACGGGGTGAGCCTGGGGATCCAGATCGTCCCGGAGTACGAGTATGATCTCACTCCGGTCGTGCGCGAGGGCATGAATCAGGTGAGGATTGAGGTCGCCACAACGCTCGAGCGAGAGATGTCTACCGTCCCGAATCCGTATGCAGTCATGTTGGGGAAGAGCGCGGAACCGACGAATCCGTCTGGGCTGAATGGAACCGTGCGGCTGTTGGAAAAGGAAAGATAAATCCTGGATGATTTATCCGGGCCGCCGTAGATGTGATCCGGCTCCGGGAGGAAATCGCTGACCAGATCCGCGCGCTCGGCCGCATGAAGCAGATGGCGGCCTCCTACGGATATGACTCTCCGCACCGGCCGGCAACGCGCAGGAGGCCGTGCAGTGGCTGCATTTTGGCTGCCTAGCCGCGATCTTCGTGCGGACATCCTCAATCCAGTATGAGAATGACGACGTCATGAAGCGAGAAAAGGATGAGAAGTTCCTCGACAAGGAAGGCGGGTACATGCAGGTCGGTCCGGAGCTGGAACGGGTCGGGATATGAAGGGAAACCGATCAAGGTAGAGGTTTATTCGGATGCGATGATAAAACAGTTGTGGTGCGCGGAGTGAAGGAGCAGGCTCTCGGGGCTCTGGATCAGCCGGAATGCCGCGAGGGCGGGATATCCCGCCCCTTGGGTATACAAATCAGAAACAAGCCAGATCATGCCCCGCAGCTTGCTGAGGGGCATTTGACTTTCTGGCGGATATATCTTGACGGAGATGAGATGATAGATTCGTGACGTTCCTGAAGCTTTGACACAGGAGGATGCCGTCTTTGTTTTTGACGAGCCGACGATCGGACTCCATCCGCTGGATGTGCAGGTGCTTCTTTCGGTGTTCACAAAGCTGGCGGACAGCAGGGCGGGCGCATTGTCGCAGGCGGAACACCCGGGAAGATCGCGGAGAATCAGGAAAGCCTGACAGGGAAGTATCTGAAGAATATCATAGAACGCTGAATTACACGCTTGATTCTATAACAGGACATAATACAATAAGTATACTTAAAATCATGACAGAGAGGAGGACCCGCGGATGGAGCTTGCAGAGCTGACGGCCTATGCCGGTGAAAAGTATCAGATTCGGGAACAGCATAAGTGGGCGGATTTCCCCGGCTTTTCCGTTCTCTGCCATCCGAAGACCGGCAAATGGGTCGCGCTGCTGATGCGGCAATGGGATACTGATACCGGGACAGAAATAGAGAGATGCGATCTGAAATGCGGAAGCGACAGTCTTTTTCGTCTGGCGCGTCCGTATCTTTCTGCTCCGATCCGCATGCACGGGAATAAATGGATCAGCATCGCCTTTGAAGATCGCACGGAAAGCGACATCGTGTTTCAGCTGTTTGACAAGGCGATTGCCTCGGGTGATCCGCAGGGCTGGACCATCGTCTTGGATTCCCGTCCGCCGGCCGCGGGAGGGGCGTATCAGGATACGGCGCTGCCGTTTTCGGAGAGCCGCTATCGGCCGGCAAAGGAGAAGCTGCCGGAGCGTCTTTGGGCAATGAAGCGCCTGTATGAATACGGCAGCGAATCTGTCGAGGCAAGGGCGAGAAACTTTTATAAGCAGGCTGTGTTCATGGAGGAATTTGAGGATGAAGCGCCGTGGACAGGTGATTTTGTCTGCTATTTTCCGACTTACCGCGATCTGACCACGCGGCAGCTCAGAGGCTATTTTGCATGGCGCACGCAGATCCGCAGGGGAAATTATGAGCGGATCGCCGCATCAGCGGCCTACATCTATCTCTATGAGCTGCTGAACGGAGTCGGCGCCGACTCTCCGGAGGATGCCCTTAACCGGATGAAAGCGTTTGAGATCGGCTATCTGGATTCCGGCATCGGAGATAAACGGATGCGGCAGAATCTGCGCCGCTGGATGCTGGAGTATGCGGTGCTCAGGGAGCTTCCCGCAGAGGCCGCGCGTCAGGCCGCCGATTCCGGACTGATCGAAAGGGACAGTGCGCTGGCTGTGCTTCGGGAACCCGAACGTTATGGCGATGAAGAAGTATTCTCCGCGCTGTGTCTGTTTGACCGGAAAAGGATAAAGGATTCTCCCGTCATTGCGCTTAATCCGGAACGGGGGAAGCGATTGTTCAGCGAGGTCTGGCGGAACGCGCTTGCCGGCCGCGGCAGGGACAAAGAGCTGTCCGCGCGGCACGGGGATCTGTTTACGCTCTGCTTCGGGGAGCAGAAGACGCGCCGGTGGTATCCGCTCTCCAATGCCGTCTATTATGAGCCGTCAGTACAGGCCGACAGAGATTATGTGCTGGATGACTGCCGCAGCTACCGGTGCAGGAACAGCGTCTGGAATATTACGGCCTATGAAAAACTCTCCTTTGACCGTCTCCGGTTTCAGGGGCTTCTGCACGAGACGGACGCAAGGCTTCGCCGCTATCTGAAAACCGGTCGCTATCTGAAAGAGGATCCGGCGGATGAATGGGCCATACCGTATATCGACGCGGTGATGGAAGCGGACAAAAGGGCCATTCTCGAAGCCGCTCGCCCCAAGCTCCGGCTCGACCTTTCCGGGCTGGAGCAAATTCGGACCGACGCGGCAGAAACGCGGAACAGTCTTCTTACGGAGGAAGAAAGGGAAGAAGAAAAGAGAGAAGAACAGCAGGAAGAAAAGAAAGAAGCGGATGAGATGTCCGGGGCAGCGGCACAGCGGGGGCCGGCGGCCCTTTCGCTGAACCCGGCAGAGATCAGGATTCTCCAAAATCTTCTGCGCGGCAAGGACGTTTCGGATATTTTGTATGCCAGCCGCCTGATGCCGTCTGTCACGGCGGATCTTATTAACGAAGCGCTGTTTGACGAGATCGGCGACACGGTGCTGGTCTGTGAGGGGGACCGGCTGATGCTCGTGGAGGAGTATATCGAGGAACTGGAACAATTGCTTGGAGGCTCCAATCATGGATGAACACAGGAAAGTACCAAGGCGAATCTCGCAGACGGTATTGAATTCGTTAAAAGGCGGCGTGGTGCCCCGCATCGGCCTGCCCTATATCACAGTAGGACGCAAAAACGAGATCGAAGCGCTTTTGCATGATGTGGATATCATATCGGAGGGAGGCGCTTCTTTCCGTTTTCTTGTCGGGAGGTACGGCAGCGGCAAGAGCTTTTTGCTGCAGACCATCCGCAACTATGTGATGGATCGGGGCTTTATCGTCGCGGATGCCGATCTTTCTCCGGAACGTCGCCTGCAGGGCACAAGGGGGCAGGGACTTGCCACCTATCGGGAGCTGATCGCCAATCTCTCTACCAAAACAAAGCCGGAGGGCGGGGCATTGACGCTGGTGCTGGATCGCTGGATCAATGCCGTGCAGTCGGAGGTCATGCAGGAGACGGAGCTTTCGCCTGAGGATCCCGCGCTTGCCTCTGCCACGGATCAAAGGATATACGCCGTGACGGCCTCTGTCAGCGAACTGGTGCACGGGTTTGAATTTGCGAAGCTGCTCTCTTCCTACTACCGGGCTTATGTGGACGGAGACGATGAGACCAAGGCAAAGGTCGTGCGGTGGTTCCGGGGCGAATATACGCTGAAAAGCGAGGCAAAGGAAGCACTCGGCGTCAGCATCATCATTACGGACGATGACTGGTATGATTATATAAAGCTTTTTGCCGCTTTCTTCCGTCTGGCAGGCTACACGGGGATGTTCATCATGATCGACGAGCTGGTGAACATCTACAAAATCCCGAATTCCATTACTCGGCAGTATAACTATGAAAAGCTGCTGACCATGTATAACGATACGCTGCAGGGCAGGGCAAAATATCTCGGGATCCTCATGGGTGCGACACCGCAGGCCATGGAGGATAAAAGGCGGGGGATTTACAGCTATGAAGCGCTGCGGTCCCGCCTTGCGGAGGGTCGCTTCTCGAGACCCGGAACGAGAGATCTGCTGGCGCCGGTGATCCGTCTGGAGCCGCTGACCGCCGAGGAAATGCTGGTGCTCTGTGAGAAGCTGTCGGATATGCACGCCGGTCTTTACGACTACTCCTGCTGTGTTGCCGCGAATGATTTGGTGAGCTTCATCAAGCTCGAGTATGAGCGCATCGGCGCGGATCAGAACATCACGCCGCGTGAGGTCATCCGTGACTTCATCGAGCTGCTGGATCTTCTGTATCAGCACCCGGATATGAGCATTACCGCCCTTTTGGGAGCGGAGGAATTCAGCTACGCGAAATCGGAGGCTGTCTCCGACGAGACAGAGTCCGGCTTTATGGAGTTTACCGTATAAGTCCCGGGCTTTCGGCGATACAGGAGTTTTCGGCATGGGGATTCATATGAACGTATTTGAGCGCTATGCGCCTTTCATACAGGACTATATATACCGTTCCGGCTGGCAGCGCCTCCGCGCCGTGCAGAACGCGGCGGGCGACGCCATCTTCGGCACGGATCAGAATGTATTGCTGACGGCCTCTACCGCCTCCGGGAAAACCGAGGCGGCATTCTTCCCCATCCTTACGCTGCTGAACGAAGAACCGTCAGAAACGGTGGGCGTGCTGTATATCGCTCCCCTCAAAGCGCTCATCAATGACCAGTTCGGGCGCCTGAACGAGCTGTGCGGGGAGGAGGGCATCGCCGTCACCCGCTGGCATGGGGATGCCGCGCAGTCGGAAAAGCGCAGGCTTCTCAAAAAGCCCTCCGGCATCTTACAGATTACGCCGGAGTCGCTGGAATCGCTGCTGCTCAACAAGCATATGGAGATACCGTCTCTCTTTGGTGATCTGCGCTTTATCGTCATCGACGAGATCCATTCCCTGCTGCGGGCGGACCGGGGGCTGCAGACATTCTGCCTGATCGAGCGGCTGTGCAGGCTGGCGGGCTGTGCTCCGCGGCGGATCGGCCTTTCCGCCACCATCGGAAACCCCGAGCTGGCGGGCAGATTTCTTGCCGCCGGCAGCGGCAGGGGCACGGTCATTCCCGAATTTGACGGCGGCAAAGAGGTCTGGCGGCTCAGTATGGAGCATTTTTACAATGCCGCACCGCAGGCCGGCGAGGGAAAAGCGGCTCCTGCCGGCACGCCGCCGATGGAGCAGCCCACCGATACGGCGCCCGCCTCCGCTGATCCGGGGATCGGATATATTTTTGAACACACAAAGGGAAAAAAGTGTCTCGTTTTTACCAATTCGCGGGAGGAGTGCGAAGCCGTCTGCCAGCAGCTCCGCCAATATTGTGAGGTCAATCACGAGCCTGACCGCTTCCTCATTCACCACGGCAATCTTTCCGCGCCCTACCGGGAGAGCGCGGAGGAGGAGATGAAGGACGATGATTCTTTGATGTCCGTCTGCGCCACGGCTACTCTGGAGTTGGGCATCGACGTCGGGCGACTGGAGAGAGCGTTCCAGATCGACGCTCCCTTTACGGTTTCCGGCTTTCTGCAGCGCATGGGCCGCACCGGCCGGCGGAACGGCCCCTCGGAAATGTGGTTCGTCATGCGCGAGGAGCATCAGGAGGCCCGCGCCATGCTGCCGGACAGCATTCCGTGGTATCTGGTTCAGGGCATTGCGCTGGTACAGCTTTATATCGAGGAACGCTTTGTGGAGCCGCCCCGGCCGGGCCGTCTGCCATACAGCCTCCTCTATCACCAGACCATGAGCACACTGGCCTCTCATGGAGAGATGACGCCCGGGGAGCTGGCATCCCGCGTGCTGACGCTGAGCTGCTTTCACCGGATTACGCAGGAGGATTACCGGATACTGCTTAAGCATCTCATCGGAATCGACCATGTCAGCCGCACGGAGAACGGGGGGCTGATCGTCGGCATGGCCGGAGAGCGGATCGTGAACAATTATAAGTTCTATGCCGTCTTTCAGGAGAACATAGAATACATTGTGCGTGCCGGCGCGGAGCAGCTGGGCACCATCGTGAAGCCGCCCCCTGCGGGAGACAAGATTGCGATTGCGGGACGGGTCTGGGTCGTGGAGGATGTGGATCACCAGCGACGCGAGGTGCTCTGCACGCTTGTGAGGGGAAATATCCCCGCCTACTTCGGCGATGTCGCAGGGGATATTCACACACATATTCTGGAGAGAATGTACCGTGTGCTCAGCGAGGACAAGAGCTATCCTTATCTGATGCCGCATGCGGTCTGCCGTCTGGCTGACGCGCGGGAGACATTCCGCAGGTCGCAGATGCCGCAGCGGCCCCTTGTTCACTTAGGGGGCAGGATGTGGGCGCTGTTTCCGTGGATCGGGACCTACGCCTTTCTTGCCATGGAACGCTTCTTAAAGCTGCGCTGCGGAAAACGGCTCGGCCTCAAAGGGCTGCAGGCCTCCCGCCCGTATTACATGCAGTTCACCATGCAGGCGGATGAAGCGGAGTTCTATGAAATCGTCTGCGAAGAAGCAGAAAAGGAATTTGAACCGCTTGCGCTGGTCTATCCGGGGGAGCTGCCCGTTTTTGAGAAATATGACGAATATGTGCCGGCGGAGCTTGTTCGCAAGGGCTTCGCTTACGGCGTGCTCGACGTGGATGCGATGAAGCGGCGGGTACTGAGCTGGGGTCAGTTCGGAGAGAGGCCGGAGGCCGCAGCTGATGTATGAGCTGTGCATCAATGGCACGCTGTTCCGCGGCATGAGGATGAAAATGATCAGATAGCGTGCTGCAGGTTTTAGCCGTTGCCGAAGAATATGCAGACCTTTGTCTCCTGAAAAAAATCCATGTCTTTGATGACGGCATAGTCAAGGGGCTGATTCATCTGGAGGGGACAGAGATTGCAGAATTGTATGTAGATCATTTTTTTCAGAATCAGGGGATCGGCGCGGCGCTGATCGAGTTTGCCAAGAAGAAATATCATTCTGATTTTCTGTGGGCTCTCGAAAAAAACGTCAGGGCCATCCGCTTCTATGAGACGCATGGCTTTTATGTCACCGGGGAAAAGAAGTATGAGAGCGGAACGATAGAACGCCTGCTGCTGATGAGAAGACGGCCCGCGAGGGAAGAATCTGTTTTATCGGGATGAAAAGGTATCGGATCCGATGAGGCTTGTAAGGGAGTTTCGTGTGAAAAATCACGCTGATGCGCTGATTTTTACACAGCTATTTGTGCCGAAGCCCAAATAGCCCCTGATCGCGGCCGTAAAACCGCCTGCGCGGATTTTACGGCGCGTGCCTCGCTGAGGACCGCTTCGGCATGGAGGATTAAAATGCGGCTGCAAAAAACGGAAATGCAACAGCTCGAATCACAAAAGCTCGAATCACGAAAACTCGAATTGCGGAAACTCAACAGACGGGATGCGGCCCCACAATGGGAATACACAACGGCTCTGCCGGCGGATGAAAACGGCCTGACGAACCCGTATCATGGCGTTTCCTTTGGGGAATATATGGAAAAAACGCTCCCGGAGCTGATCTCTCATGAGCATCCGGTCAATATGCCGGATTGGTTTGTTCCCGAAACATATTACTATCTGTGGGATGAAGATCGTCTGATCGGAGAATTTCGGATCCGGCACCGCCTGACGGAAGCGCTCCGCAGCGGTGCAGGGCATATCGGTTACAGCATCCGGAAAGACGCCCGCGGGAAAGGCTACGGGACGGCAGGACTGCGGCTTACGGTACAGCTTGCAAGGGCCATTATTCCGGAAGATGAAATATACCTGCGTGTGAATAAGGACAATATTGCGTCACAGCGGGTCATGTTGAACAACGGGGCCCGTCTGGCGGGGGAAGATGAACATCACTTTTTTATGCGGATCAGGAAATGAGGAAATCAAATCCTGATATGAGGATAAGCAAATGATTCATACAGAGCGGCTTATGATCAGACGGGTTTGTTCGGATGATTGGAAAGCCATACAGACCATATGGGCGGATGAGGCAAAATCCATATACGCACAGTTTGACAAATCAAATGATTTAGAGGATCAGGCGGTAGCCAAAAGGATCACGATGTGGGCCTCTTTCGCCTGCGGAGATGAACACATTTTTCTGGCGGTATGTCTGCACAAAACCGTTATCGGATATATTGCATTGAATCGGATGGAATGTGGTTATGAGATCGGGTACTGCTTTCATTCGGATTATCATGGAAAAGGATATGCGAAAGAGAGCATATCAGGAGCGTTGGCTTATTTGAAAAACAAAGGATCATTAAGGATCACGGCAGGAACGGCATTGAAAAATACACCCTCGGTTCATCTTCTGCATTCGCTTGGGTTTCACCAGACGGGAACGGAAAAGCTGTCGTTCTATAAGGATGCCGACGGAAAGGATATCGTCTTTGACGGAGGAATATATGAATTGCTGTTATAATCCGGCAAATCTGTGCGTTGGTATGGAGGAATGAAATGATCATCAGATCCATTTTGGAAAAGGATGCGGAAAACCTGTATCAGATGATGTGCCGTCTCGATGAAGAGACGAACTATATGCTGTACGAACCCGGTGAACGACAGAAAAGAACGAGGGACCTCAGCCGCCTGAGCGCAAGCATTGCGGAGGCGGTTTCCGGAAGTGATTTCTTAATGGCTGCAGAGAATGAAAACGGAGAAATCGCAGGATATATCCGGGCAGAACGCGGGAGGCTTAACCGTATCAGGCATACGGCGTACATTGTGATCGGCATACGCAGGGCATATCGCAGGCAGGGAATCGGAACCGCCTTTTTTCAGGAGCTGGAGCGCTGGGCAAAAACAAATGATATCATTCGTCTGGAGCTCACGGTAGAATGTGCGAATACCGGGGCGAAGAGTCTGTATGAAAAGCAGGGCTTTCGCGTGGAGGGAGTACGCTCTCAATCCATGAGGGTAGACGGCCGCCTTGTCGACGAATACTATATGGGTAAAATTCTCGGCTGACCGGGCGGAAGAGGCAGATAGAAGAGACAGATAGAAGAGGCGGATAAGAGAAGCGGATAGGAGAAGCGATGCAGGACAGGAGTGCGGAAAACAATGCGCTGCCTCAGATCGGCGAGGACGCAGAGGGGAGGCTTGCCGGGATCCGGGCCTTTGCTCTCGACATGGACGGCACCGTCTATCTGGGAGAGCGCTGGATCGAGGGGGCAAGGGAGTGGCTCCTTGCGGCGGAGAGGAGCGGGAGGAGCTGCTTCTTTCTGACAAACAATTCATCCAAATCGCCGGCAGATTATGTAAACAAGCTGGATCGCATGGGACTTTCCGTCCCGGAGGACAGAATCATCACCTCGGGACAGGCGACGATCTGGTACATCGGGGAGCACTATTCGGGGAAACGGGTGTTCCTCCTTGGAAACGAGCGGCTGCGGGAGGAATTCATACAGGCGGGGATCTCGCTTGACGAGGAGAACCCGGAGCTTGTCGTCACCGGCTTTGATACGACGCTGACCTATGAAAAGCTGCGGAAAGTCTGCGATTTCGTGCGCGCAGGTCTTCCGTACCTTGCGACCCATCCGGATTTCAACTGTCCGACGGAGGACGGCTTTATGCCCGATATCGGTGCGATTCAGGCGTTCATCCGCGCGTCGGCGTTCCGCGATCCCGACCATATCATCGGCAAGCCGAACCGGGATATTTCCGACTATCTGCTTCGCCGTATCGGGGCGGTGCGGCCGGAGCTTGCGGATGTGCACCGCCGCGCGGTAGCCATGGTGGGGGACCGTCTCTATACGGACGTGACGGCGGGCATACGGGGCGGCCTCACCTCCATTCTTGTGCTGAGCGGCGAGGCGCGGGCAGAGGACGCCGCGGCCTCTCCGGAACGGCCGGACCTCATTTATCCGGCGCTGCGGGATATTCCTCTTCCTATTTCGTCCCGGTGATTTTTTGCGCATAGAAAAGCTGCACATATAAGAGTTGCGTACAGAAGAAAAAACAGATCAGGGAGCGATCGGGACATGAGCTATCACTTCGTATTCGGCGCCTCGGGCGCGGGGAAAAGCACATATCTGCATAAGGAGATGATACGCAGGGCGCAGGAGGCTCTGCGGGCTCGTTTTCGTCCCGGGATGGAGAGGAACGGTGCGGAGGCGGGAAATTTCATTTTCATTGTGCCGGAGCAGTTTACGCTCGAGACGCAGAAAGCGCTGGTGAAAGCGCATCCGGCAGGAGGGATCCTGAATGTGGATGTCCTGAGCTTCGGCCGCCTTACGCACCGCATTTTTGAAGAGGCGGGCGCAGAGAAGCGGGCGGTGATCGGAGACATCGGGAAAAGCCTGATTCTCCGCCGCCTTGCAGGGAAGCTCGGCGACGAGCTGCCGGTGCTCGGCGCGAGTCTCGGGCGCGAGGGCTATATCGCCGAGGTAAAATCCGCCGTTTCGGAGTTCATGCAGTACAGAATTTCACCGGACGGTCTCGATGCGCTGATCGCGTATGCAAAGGAACACGGCGCGCTGGAGGCCCGTCTCCGGGATCTTCAGACGATTTACCGCCGTTTTCTGGAATATGAAAGAGAGCGCTTCATCACGTCTGAAGAGACGCTGGATCTTGTGGCGGAGGCGATTCCGTCCTCCCGTCTCGCGGCGGATTCTGTGTTCATTTTTGACGGCTTTACGGGCTTCACCCCCGTGCAGTACCGTGTGATGCTTCAGCTCATGCAGTATGCGCCGGAGGTCTGGATCAGCCTGACGTTTTCTCCCGACGGCGGGCCGCTCCCGGCGCAGGCTGTGCAGTCCGGTACGGCAGGCTCCGGGCAGGAGCTGTTTTATCTTACGCGAAAGACCGTGCGCGATCTCGGCGCTCTTGCGGGGGAACGGGGGCTCATGCACGGAGAGGATGTCTTTCTGGGGAGTGCCGGGGAAGCGGCGGACGGGGCGGAACCGTCCCTGCCTGTCCGCTTTGCCGGGAATCCTGCGCTGGCGCATCTCGAGCGCTCTCTCTTTCGCTATCCGGCGAGGGCGTTTCAGGGAGACGCGGAGCTCGTCGCCCCGGCGTTTCGTCTGTTCGAGGCCTCGACGCCGGAGAATGAGGCGCAGCAGATGTGCATCGCGATGAAGCGGCTTATCGCGGAGCGGGGACTCTGCTACCGCGATTTTGCGGTGGTCTGCGGTGATCTTGCCGCCTATGAGGCGCCTGTCCGGAGGCAGGCGCTGCTGTACGGGATCCCGTGCTATTTTGATACAACAAGAGAGATACGCCATAACCCCCTCATTGAGACGGTGCGGGGTGCGCTGCGGGTCCGGGCGGAAAGCTGGTCCTATGAGGCGGTGTTTCATTATCTGCGGGGCGGCCTCACGGGGCTTACGGCGGATGAAACGGATTTGCTGGAAAATTACTGCCTGAAGCATGGCGTCCGCAGCAGGAAGCGCTGGGAGAGCCGCTTTGAAAATCCGGTCTGCGAGGAGCTCCGGCAGAGAGTCCTGCTCGAGCTTTTGCCGCTGGAGGGAAAGGCGCGCACGGCGGGGGAGCGGACGGAGCAGCTGGAAGAATTTCTGGCGTCGAGGGAGAGCGGCCCCCGGATGGAGGAGCTGTCGGAGCGTTTTGCCGCGGCGGGCGACCCGGTGCGCGCGGCCGAATACCGGCAGATTTTCCCGGCGGTGGAGGACCTCCTTTCCCAGATTCGTGAGCTTCTCGGGGGTGAGATACTTTCTGCAAAGGATTATATGGCGCTGCTGGAAACCGGGTTTGAGGAGATTCGTCTGGGGACGCTGCCGCAGCAGACTGACACGGTTCTTGTCGGCGATCTGGAAAGGACGCGGCTCACGGAGACGAAGGTGCTCTTTGTGCTCGGGGCGAATGACGGGAATATTCCGAAAGGGACTTCCAAGGGCGGCCTGATTTCCGATCTCGACCGTGAATTTCTGCAGGGCTCGGGCGTGGAGCTTTCGCCGACGCCGAGGCAGCAGATGTATATTCAGCGCCTCTATCTCTATCTGAATCTCACGAAGCCGCAGGAGCTGCTGTGCGTATCCTGCTGCGCGGTGTCACAGGATGGAAAAAGCATCCGGCCGTCTTATCTCATGACCGCGCTGCAGAAGCTGTTTCCTATGGCTGCGCCGGGCGGGAAAATCCCGTTCCCGGAGAGCGCGCCGGCGGCGGAGCGTCTGACCGGCTTCCGGGACAGCCGGGTTTTTCTTTCCGCCGAGCTTCGCCGCTTCGCCGAAGGGGCGTACAGCGGTCCGGGAGAGTCCTGGGAAAGGGCGCAGCTGTACACGATATACGGGCTGTGCGCGAGCCGCGGCGCGGGCGAGGTGCAGCGGCTCCGGGACGCGGCGTTCAGGCGTTATCGCCCGAAGCCTCTTTCCCGAAGTGCCGCGGGAAGGCTTTACGGCTCCGAGCTTATGGGAAGTGTGAGCCGGCTGGAACGCTGTGCGGACTGCTACGGCCGGCATTTTCTGCAGTACGGTCTCCGGCTCCGGGAGAGAGAGGAATATGTGTTCCGGCCGACGGATTCCGGCACGGTGCTGCACGACTGTCTGGATCGTTTTGCCGCTGCGCTTGCAGAGAGGAGGCTGAGCTGGCGCGACTTCTCGGCGCAGGATGCGTCGGCGCTTCTTGACGGGATTCTGCGGGAGGAGGCGGAACGCTACGACGGACAGATTCTGCTTTCATCCGCGCGGAACCGCTATCTTCTCATGCGGATGCAGCGGGTACTGGAGCGGACCGTCATGAGCCTGCAGAGGCAGCTTCGGGGCGGACGCTTTGAACCGGCGGCCTTTGAGCTTTCGTTCGGGGAGGGGCGGAGCGGCAGCGCCCGCGGTATGGAGCTTCCGCTCGATGGGGAGAACGGAGAGTCGGGAGAACGCCTGATTCTGCGCGGCCGAATCGACCGGCTCGACATCTGCCTCGACAGGGAGACTTCCTATGTCGGAATCATCGACTACAAATCGGGAAGCCGCGAGCTGAATCCCGCGAAGATCCGGGAGGGGCGGCAGCTCCAGCTTCTTGTCTACATGCTGGCGGCGCTTGCGTGGGAGAAAGAACGGCATCCAGCGCGCCGCGTGATTCCGGCGGCCATGCTCTATTACCGGATGCAGGACCCTCTGATCGGCATTTCCCGCCGGGAGGATGCGGAGACGGCGGAGCATCTGCGAAACCGTGCGCTGCGGCCGACCGGCATGCTGAACGCCGATCCGGGAGTTCTCGACCGGCTGGAGACGAACCGGGAGGCGGGGGCGTCGGAGCTTCTCCCGGTCAGCTATCTGAAAAACGGCGCGGCGCGCACGTCCTCCCGGCTTTTTGATGAGGCGGGCTTCGAGAACCTCGCGGAGGCTGCGCGGGCCGTGATGCGGGAAATGGGACGGAATATTCTGGACGGCGATATCGAGCTGAAGCCGTACCGGAACGGCACGGAGAATGCCTGCACATGGTGTCCCTACCGGGACGCCTGCGGCTTCGATCCGCGCACGCCGGGCTATGAGACGAAGCATTAGACCGCGGCGCGTCAGGAGATGAGGTTCTTGTGCAGGAAGCGTCAGGAAACGAAGCATCAGAAAACGAAGCATTGGGAAGTGAAGCACATAAAGGGGAAATAAGCGTGAAATTTACTCAGGCACAGCAAAAGGTCATTGATGCGCGGGGACGGAACATTCTGGTCTCCGCGGCGGCGGGCAGCGGCAAGACGGCGGTTCTTGTGGAACGCATCATCCGCGAGATCACGGAGGGGGAGACGCCGCTGGATGTCGACCGTCTTCTTGTTGTGACCTTTACCCGCGCGGCGGCGGCGCAGATGCGGGAGAGGATCGCGGCGGCGATTGCGGAGCGGCTCGAAAAAGACCCGGAGAACCGCCATCTGCAGAGACAGGAAACGCTCCTGCATCACGCCCAGATCACGACGATCGACAGCTTCTGTACGTTCCTTTTGCGCAATAATTTCGGAGATATCGGTCTGGATCCCGGCTTCCGGCAGATGGATGAAATGGAGACGGAGCTTCTGCGGAATGATACGCTCGAAGCGCTGCTGGAGGAGATGTACGCGGAGGGAAGCGAGGCCTTTCACCGCTGTGTGGAATATTTCTGTCCGGACATGAGCGACCGGGCATTAGGAGAGAGAATCCTTGCGCTCTGCCGTCAGGCCGAGAGTCACCCGTGGCCCGCAGAATGGCTGCGGGAGCGGGAGAGGGATTATGACTGCAAGGATGCGGAGGAGCTTCTGTGCACGGCATGGACGGAGGATTTTCTTCTGCGCAAGGCGGCGCTCCTCGAGGAGTACGACAGGGAGTACGACGAGCTGATCCGTCTGTCTCTCGCCCCCGGAGGGCCCTATCCCTATGAGGAGTTTCTCCGGGCAGAGAAAGAGCAGCTCTTCGGCGGCGTGCGCCGGGCTCTTGCGGAGCGCGGGCGGCCGGACCTGCAGGGCAGAAAAGGGACACCGGCCGAGGAAAACCAAAGGCTGTGGGAGGCTCTTTCCGCAGCCTGCACGGGAAGCTGGGATCGTATTCCGGCGGTGGGACGAAACAATACGGATGTGGAGCCTGAGCGGAAAGGGGCGGTGCAGGGAGAGCGCGACCGCATCAAAAAGAGCATGCAGGCTTTGGGAAAGCGGTATTTCGGCTCAGATCCCGGACAGATTGCCGCGGAAATGGCGGAGGCGGCGGGCCCCCTCCGGGAGCTTCTCCGTCTTGCGGGGCGCTTTATGGACGCGTTCCATGAGGCAAAGCGGGAGAGGAACGTCATTGATTTTGATGACCTCGAGCACTTTGCGCTGCAGATTCTGACGGTGCGCGACGGGGAGGGCGGGGTTCATCCGAGCCGGGCGGCGCAGGCCTACCAGCAGTATTTTTATGAGATACTGATCGACGAGTATCAGGACAGCAATGATGTGCAGGAGCTGATGCTCCGCATGATTTCGAGGGAGGAGCAGGGACAGAACAACCGCTTCATGGTCGGCGACGTGAAGCAGAGCATCTACAAATTCCGTCTTGCGCGTCCTGAGATTTTTATGGAAAAATATGCCTCGTACCGTCCGGATGATCCGCGGACCGAGCGCATCGACCTCGACCGGAATTTTCGCTCGCGGCTCGCGGTGCTCGACACGGTCAACAGTGTGTTCGAACGGATCATGCGCCCGGAGATCGGCGGAATACGTTATGACGAGTATGCGCTGTTAAGGCACGGGGCCTCGTATTACCCCGGGGAGCCGGAGGACACGGAGGACGGCAGGCCGCAGCCGCACAGCGGGGAAATGTTCGAGACGGAGTTCTGGATTCTGGATCAGAAAACAGATTCCACGGGGAGTGAGAACGGTGAAGAGGGGGAAGAGGATGACGAGGCGGAGAGCGGGGACGTGCTGACCGGCATGAACGCAAAGCGCAGGGAGGCTCTCATGATCGCCCAGCGCATCCGGCGCCTTACGGAAGAGGAGACGGTGACGGACGCGCAGACGGGGGAGCTCCGCCGCGTGCGCTTTAAGGACATTGTGATTCTTCTGCGGTCTGCGGCGAGCTGGGAGGATGAGTTCCGCGAGGTCTTTGAGGCGGAGGGAATCCCCTGCCATATCGTTTCACGCGCCGGATACTTTGCGGCCGATGAGATCCGCACGCTGATCCAGCTCCTCCGCGCGCTGGACAATCTGCGGCAGGATATTCCGCTCTATGGCGTGATGCGGGGCTTCTTTGGCGGCTTTGACGAGGAGGAATGTGCCCTGATCCGCGCAGCATGCCGGGAGGGAGGACTGTCTGACGCGCTGGAATGGTATGCGTCTGCCGGAGAGAGGGCAGGAGAGAAAGCCGCCGCATCCGCGGGAGAGACGGGCGGAAAGAGCGCAGGGGAGACAGATGGAAGAAACGGTTCTCCGGACGGACGGGATCCGGCGCTCTCGGAGAAGTGCAGGCGGTTTCTGATGCAGCTTGGCGCACTGAGGGAGAAGCTCCGCTTCCTCTCGGTGCATGAGCTTCTGGAGGAGCTGATTTCGGGAACGGGCTACGAGGATTATGTGAGAGCGCTCCCGGGAGGCGCGCAGAGGGCGGCGAACCTGAGCCTTTTCATGTCGCTTGCCGCCGATTTTGAGAAGACCTCCTATTCCGGGCTGTTCCATTTTCTGCGCTATCTCGATCAGATGCACCAGCGCGAGGTGGATATGGGCGAGGCGAACATTCTCGATGAGAATGCAGACGTCGTCCGTCTGATGACCGTGCATAAGAGCAAGGGGCTGGAATTTCCGATCTGCTTCCTTGCGGGAACCTCACGGAAAATCAATACCCGGGATGCCTCCGGGGCGCTGCTGTGCGACAGCCGGTGGGGCATCGGCATCGACTGGTGCGACACGAAGCGGCGTATTTCTTCCTCGACGTTCCGCAAGGAGGTGATCGCGGATCATATCGTCACGGACAGCCTCGGAGAGGAGCTGCGCGTCCTGTATGTGGCGCTGACCCGTGCGAAAGAGAAGCTGATCATCACCGGCTCCTGCAAAAATTATGAGACGGAGGAGGCAAGGCGGGAGCTCCGCATCGCGGCGGCGGTGCGGGAGGGGCAGCAGGCCGGAGAGGAGCGGCAGGACAGAGAGGACGGCAGCGGGGATACGCCGCCGCTTCCGGTGTCGCTTCTTCTTTCCGCGAGAAGCTATTATGATTTCCTCCTCTATGCGGCCGAGGCGGCCCGGCAGACCGGCGGGCCGGTTCCGCTGCGGATTGTGCGTATCGACGGGGAGGAGCTTGAGATTGCGGCGGCAGGGGAACAGGACAGGCTGTTCCTCGGACAGCGGGAGCTGGACGCCGCAGAGCGGATGGCTGTCTTGCGGGGCGCAGCAGGACTCCCGGATCCGGAGCTGGCGCGGCGGCTGACGGAGCGCTTCTCCCGCCGGTACGCCCATGAGGAGCTGCACGGGCTTTATACAAAGACCACCGTCACGGAGCTCAAGAGAGCCGCAGGGAAGCGCCTGTGGAGCAATGAGGAGAGTGCGGCAAAAGCGCAGGAGGGCCGGTTCCTGTTTCCGACGGACCGGACGGCCGGAGACGGCGGGGGGGGAGCGGCCAGAGGAACGGTGATTCACCGCGGGATGGAGCGGCTTGATTACCGGGTGTTTGCCGAGCTCGGATCGGTGACAAAAGAGGATTTTCTCCGCTGGAGAGCCTCACTGGAGGCGGACGGGAGCTTTACGCCGGAGGAGGCGGAGCTTCTCACCCCGGAGGTCATTCTGCCGTTTCTTCATTCTCCGCTCTGCGCGCGTATGGCGGCGGCGGAGCGGGCCGGCGTCCTCTGCCGGGAGCAGCCCTTTGTCATGGGACTTCCCGCAAGCCGGATTGATCCGCAGTTTCCGGAACAGGAAACCATGCTGATTCAGGGAATCATCGACGCCTTTTTTGTCGAGGACGGGCGGCTGATTATTGTGGATTACAAGACAGATCATGTGCGCCGGGCGGAGGAGCTGACCGAACGCTATCGGATTCAGCTTGATTATTATGCGGAGGCGCTGTCCGCGATGCTGGAGATGGAGACGGCGCAGAAGCTGATCTGGTCGTTTGCACTGGAGTGCGAGGCGGAGGTTCCGTGACGGCGCGGCAATACCGGGCGGATGCGGAGGGAGGAGAGGAACAGAATATGAACCGTTTTGACTGCTGTTTGTTTGATCTGGACGGAACCTTGACGGAGTCCGCGCCGGGAATCGTCCGGTCCGTGGAGTATGCGCTCTGGAAGCTTGGCGCGGCGATACCGGGCGAAGCGGAGCTCCGGGACTTCGTGGGGCCGCCGCTCAGCGCGAGCTTTGCCCGCTACTGCTGCCTTTCCCCGGAGGAAATCGGGCGGGCGGTGGAATTTTTCCGCGAGCGCTATGCGGTGACCGGAATCTATGAAAATGCGCTCTATCCCGGAGTGAAAGAGCTTCTTATGGCCTGCTGGGAGCGCGGCGTCCGGCTCGCCGTGGCCTCGAGCAAGCCGGAGGAGCATGTACGAACCGTCCTTTCTTATTTTGATATCGCAGCGTATTTCGATGTGATCTGCGGCTCTCCGATTGAGAGGGAGCGTGACGGAAAGGTCCGGTTCAGCGACAAGGAGGAAATCGTACGTCTTGCGCTTCGCAGCCTTGAGGAAAAAACGGGGAGGCCGGAGGTGCTTTCGCGGGCCGCGATGATCGGGGACCGGAGCTTTGACATGCTGGGAGCCGCGGCGAACGGCCTCTTCCCCGTGGGTGTGCTCTATGGTTACGGCTCGCGGGAGGAGCTTGAAGAAGCCGGAGCGGAATACATCGCGGAGGACGCGGAGGCGCTGCGCAGGCTGATTCTGGGGGAGGGGCCGGATGCGGCGGGAACGGAAGCGAGGATCTGAGCAGTGCAGAAATGAAAAAGGGAGCCGCCGTCCGGCGGCCCTGCTGCGTGCGGTTTTCCTCCCTTTTCTTTTGTTCGTGCTGGTGAGCGATGCCGTGCAGCTTCTTCTGACGGAGCTTTCGCAGCGGTTCTCATCCGGCGGCGGATGGGCGGCTCATTTTCCCGCGGAATATCCCGGGGAATGGCAGGCGCTTGTTCTGATGCTTGCGGCGGGAGCCGGGCTTGGCGCCGCGCGGCTTGCGGAAGAGCTTGCCGCGCGCCGCGGCGCCGGGGAGTCGTTTCTGAGGGGATTTCCGGAGGTGTCTCTCCGGCCGCGGAGCCCGTGGCGGATGAGGGAGAAGCTGTTCTCGGCGGCGCTGTGCGTCAGTCTCGGCCTTGCGCTGAATATTCTCCTGATGCAGAGCGGTCCCGTCGAAGCGGGAACAGGGAAAGAAGCGGAGGGGCTGGTATTCCGAACGGTGTGGCCGGTCGCCTTTCTGTGCTACGGTTTGGTCTGTCCTCTGGCAGAGGAGCTGATATTCCGGGGCGTTGTTTATGGGCGGCTCCGCCGCGCGGGCGGCGTTTCCGCGGCGGCGCTGGTATCGGCCGCGCTATTTGGCGTGTGGCACGGGAATTTGCGGCAGGGTCTGTACGGCTTTGCAATGGGACTTGTCCTGTCTCTGCTTTATGAGAGCTCGGAGGAGCTCAGAATACCCGTTTTTCTGCACGGACTCACAAATACGGTGATTTTTACTCTTGGAGGTCTCGGCGTGTTGCAAAGCGCCCCGGAGGGAATTGCAGGCCCCGGAGGCTCCGCCGTTTTTCTTGCCGCGGCCGGAGTGAGCGCTGCGTTCTTGATACGGGAAGGAATGCGCGGGACGGGGAAAGGAATGAAAGATAGACCGTAAGCTCTTATTGCATGAATTTCCGCCGTTTCTGCGTCTCCCGAAGCCCATCTTTTTATTCTTTTTTTATGAAATTCAGTAGTGCTTTCTGAAAGCGGTATGCTATAATCATCTGTACTTGTGTTCAGGTCTGTTTTGCGGGAAATCGGACAGAAGCCGCAAACCGATGAATAAAAAATGATGAAGTGAGGAGAAATAAAATGAGCGTTACGGTTGAGAAGCTGGAAGGCAGCATGGTCAGACTGACTGTCACCGAGCCCGCAGAGGCGTTCGAGAAAGCAGTCGATAAGGTATATGGCAGACAGAGAAACAGCATATCTGTTCCCGGCTTCCGCAAGGGCAAGGCTCCCCGTAAAATGATTGAGAAGATGTACGGCGAAGGCATTTTCTATGAGGATGCGGCGAACGACGTCATCAATTCCACGTATCCGGCCGAGGCGGCGGCGAGCGGCGAGGAGATCACCTCCATGCCGAAGATCGGCGTGACGCAGCTCGGACACGGCAAGGAATTCATCTATACGGCAGAGGTTGCGGTCAAGCCTCCGGTGGAGCTTGGCAGCTACAAGGGCATTGAAGTAAAGAAGCAGAACGTTGAGGTGACCGAGGAAGAGGTCATGGACGAGATCAATAAGGAGCTCGAGAGAAGCGCGAGCTTCGCCGAGGTGACAGACCGCGCCGTAAAGGCCGGCGACGAGGTGAAGCTGGATTTCGAGGGCTTCGTGGACGGCGTCGCGTTTGACGGCGGCAAGGGTGAGGACTATGCGCTGACCATCGGCTCCGGCTCGTTTATCCCCGGCTTTGAGGATCAGCTGATCGGCGCGGAGATCGGCGCCGAAAAAGAAGTGAACGTGACGTTCCCCGAGGAGTATCAGGCAAAAGAGCTGGCCGGCAAGCCGGCGGTTTTCAAATGCACTGTTCATTCGATCCGTGAAAAGGTTCTTCCGGAGCTGAACGACGAGTTTGCGGATGAGAAGTGCGAGAACGGCTCTACCGTCGAGGACTGGAAAGCGGAGCTTCGCACGCAGCTCGAGGCCAGAAAGCTTGAGAACGCGAAGAATGCGAAAGAGAACGAGGCGATCGACCGCATCGCTGCGGATGCGAAGATTGAGATCCCGGCGCCCATGCTGGATACGCAGGTCGATCAGATGATCGAGGAATGGGGTCAGCGCTTCATGCAGCAGGGACTCACGATGGAGCAGTATTTCCAGTATACGGGAACGGACCGAGCCAAGATGGCGGAAACGCTTCGCCCCGAGGCAGAGAAGCGCATCCGGACAAGACTGGTGCTCGAGCAGATCGTGAAGACCGAGGGCATCGAGGCGACGGAGGACGATTACAGCGAAGAGATCCGCAAGATGGCGGAGCAGTACAAGATGGATGCGGACAAGGTCAGAGAGCTGGTGGAAAGCCAGAAAGAGCAGATGCTGAAAGACATTGCCGTGCAGAAAGCGGTTGAGTTTGTTGCAGGCAGCGCAAAAGAGGTCGAGGAAGAGAAAAAGGACTGATTGTCTGTGGCGCTCCGTCTCTGCGGGAGACCGGTTTTGCGCGCGGACGGATACACGGCATCAGCATGGATTACAGTATGATACAGGGCGACTGCGGCGCTGCCAGACAGATATGGCCGCTGCGGCGCCCTTAATGTTCATTCACAGATGAATACATTCACAGATGAATGGAGGGTGACAGATACATGGCGGGATATATTCCTTATGTTGTTGAACAGACCGGGAACGGCGAGCGTTCCTATGATATTTTTTCCAGACTTCTGAAAGAGAGGATCGTGTTCCTCGGTGACGAGGTGAACGATCAGACGGCGGAGCTGGTCGTCGCGCAGCTGCTCTTTCTTGAGGGAGAGGATCCGGAGAAAGACATTCAGTTTTATATCAACAGCCCCGGCGGCTCCATTTCGGCCGGCATGGCGATCTACGACACGATGAATTTCGTCAAGTGCGACGTCTCCACGATCTGTGTCGGCATGGCGGCGAGCATGGGCGCGTTCCTGCTGGCCGGCGGCACGCGGGGCAAACGCTTTGCACTGCCCAATTCCGAAGTTCTGATCCATCAGCCCCTCGGCGGTACGCAGGGGCAGGCCTCGGATATCGCGATTCAGGCGCAGCATATGGCGCGCACCAAGGAGCGGATGAACCGCATCCTTGCCGAGAACACCGGCCGCAGCTATGAGGAGCTGGTCCGCGACACCGACCGCGACAACTGGATGACGGCGGAAGAGGCAAAGGAATACGGTCTGATCGATCAGATTTACACAACGAGAAAAGAAATCACAGGCTGAGGTTGAGTTATGTCAGATCCTACGAAAATGGAACCCGGATCGCTGAGGAGATGCTCCTTTTGCGGAAGAACCGAGAATCAGGTCCGCAAGCTGATCGCAGGTCCGGATGGAATCTTTATCTGCGATGAATGCGTCGGAATCTGCAATGACATTATCGACGAGGAGGAGAGCGCCGCGGGCGCAGAGCTGGAAACCCGCGATCCTGCGGCGGACATCAATCTCCTGAAGCCGGCGGAGATCAAGGGCTTCCTCGATGAATATGTTGTGGGGCAGGAGGAGGCCAAAAAGGTTCTTTCTGTCGCGGTATACAATCATTATAAGAGAATCAAGGCACCGGGAGCCCGGCGCAAGGATGACATTGAGCTGCAGAAGAGCAATATTCTGCTGCTCGGTCCGACCGGATCGGGAAAAACCTATCTGGCGCAGACGCTGGCGCGGATCCTGAATGTGCCGTTTGCCATCGCGGATGCCACGACGCTTACGGAGGCGGGATATGTCGGAGAGGATGTTGAGAACATTCTTCTGAAGCTGATTCAGTCGGCGGATTACGACGTGGCCCGCGCGGAGATCGGTATCGTTTACATCGACGAGATCGACAAGATCGCGAAGAAAGGCGAGAATGTCTCCATCACGCGCGACGTTTCCGGCGAGGGCGTCCAGCAGGCGCTTCTCAAAATCGTGGAGGGCACCGAGGCGTCGGTTCCCCCGCAGGGCGGCCGCAAGCATCCGCATCAGGAGCTGATTCAGATCAATACGGAGAACATCCTGTTCATCTGCGGCGGCGCATTCGACGGGATCGAAAAGATCATCAACGCGCGTCTGGATCACCGTTCCATGGGCTTTCATGCAGACGTTGCGCAGAAAGATGTCAAGGATATCGGCGCCACGCTGAAAGAGGTGATGCCGCAGGATCTCGTGAAGTTCGGACTGATTCCAGAATTTATCGGACGTGTTCCGGTGACGATCTCGCTGGACGGGCTGGATCAGGATGCGTTGGTTCGCATCCTCACAGAGCCGAAAAACGCGCTGGTGAAGCAGTATCAGAAGCTGTTTTCCTTTGACGGCTGCCGTCTGAGCTTCCAGCCGGATGCGATCGCCGCCATTGCGGAGCTCGCCGTGGAACGGCGGACAGGCGCTCGCGGGCTGCGTTCCATCATGGAAAAGGTGATGATGGACGTCATGTATGCGATTCCCTCGGACGAGACGATCGAGGAGTGCATCATCACGAAAGAGGCAGTGGACGGAACGGGCAGACCGCTGATTGTGCACCGAGGCGAGGATGCGCTGCGCCGGCGTCCCGAAGAGCTGATGGCGCAGTGAAGAGAGCAGCGCGGACGGGGCCGGGTACAGAGAAAGAGGGACGGATGCTCACAATAAAATCAGTCAATCTGGAAACGGTATGCGGCGTCACGAGCACGCTGCCGGAGAACCGGCTCCCGGAGTTTGCCTTTGCGGGGAAGAGCAATGTCGGAAAATCCACGCTCATCAACGGACTGACGAACCGCCGCTCCTATGCACGTACCAGCGCAAAGCCCGGCAAGACGCAGACGATCAACTTCTATAACGTCAATGAGGAGTTCTATCTGGTCGATCTGCCGGGCTACGGCTATGCGACGGCGGGGTCGGCGGCAAGGGAGCAGTGGGGACGGATGATTGAGAGATATCTGAACCGGAGCGGCGCTCTGCGGGCGGTATTTCTTCTTCTGGATATCCGTCATGAGCCCTCGGGTCACGATGTCATGATGTACGACTGGATCCTGCAGGCGGGCTTTGCGCCGATCATCATTGCGACGAAAGCGGATAAGCTAAACCGCAGTCAGATTGCTGGGCAGACGAAGAGGCTGCGTGATATACTGGAGGCGAAGAGTCGGATCCGGGCGTCGGGCACCGGCGATATGCGGGTGCTGGTCTGGTCGGGACTCTCGAAGAGCGGCCGGGATGAAATTCTGGAGGTCATGGAGGGACTGCTGACATGAGCGGAGAGAAGAACGCGGGAGACAGACTGCAGAATCGTTTGAAGCAGGTTCGCTTTAACCGGCTTCTTGCGGCGGCGGTGAGCATTGTGTGCGGCGCGGTGCTCTTTGCGTGGAGCGGGACCGCGATTGCCGTCGCATTCCGCGTTTTCGGCGCCTTGCTCGCGCTTTCGGGCGCGGCGGCGGTGGCGGCGTTTCTCGTGAGGCGGGACGGCTCTCTTACCGGTGCGGCTTCCCTTGTCGGCGGCGCGGCGCTCATCGTGCTGGGAATCTGGGTGTACCGGAACCCGCAGGATCCGACGGCGCTGTTTTCTGTGGCGATCGGTATTATTATCTGCGTGAGCGGCGTCAATGATATTTTTGAGTCGTTCGGAATGGCGCGGGCAGGCTTCCCACGCTGGTGGGCTACGCTGCTGATCGGCGCGGTTCTGATTGCGTTCGGCGTGGTGCTGATCATCCGTCCGGATATGCTGGCAAAAATTCTTGTGAAGCTGATCGGGGTGATACTCATTCTGAACGGCGTGACGGAGGCGGCGGTGCTCTACGGGCTCCGGTGCGCCGTGAAAGGGTACCGGCAGAGAACGGCCGTGCAGACGGCTTCGCCGGTTTCGCCGGCAGAACCGGCGGCAGATGTGGCCGCTGGTGCGGCCGAAGAACCGGAAACAATGGACTGATGGATTAAAGTACACGGCTTGAGGCAGTGAATAAGAGCTTTCCGGCCGCCGGAGCATTTCTCGGGAGAGCTGCTCCGGCGGTTTTACGTTTTTTTAAGAAATGAGTGCTTGACGAAAGGAGAATGCGTGTTATAGTTCATATAGAACAATAAAAGAAAATGAATGCCGTGGAGTTGTGAGGGCGTATGCGCCGCGGAGAGAGCGCTTCGGCATGGAGGATAGTGCGAAAAATCACGCTGATGCGGTGATTTTTCGCACGGCGATTTGCATCGAAGCCCAAATCGCCCCTGATCGCAATCGTAAAACCGCCTGCGCGGATTTTACGATGCGTGCCTCGCACAAGGTGCTTCAGCATGGAGGATGACGATGAACATTCAGAAATTTACGCAAAAATCGGTTGAGGCGGTGAACCGCTGTGAGCAGCTTGCCTATGAATACGGAAATCAGCAGATTGAGCAGGAGCATCTCCTGTACTCGCTTCTGACACTTGAGGACTCGCTGATCGCGGGTTTGATTGAAAAAATGGGAATCGATCCCGTGGAATTTACCGGGCGTGCCAAAAGGCTTGTGGAGGGGCTGCCGAAAGTGCAGGGAAGCGGCGCGCAACTCTATGTGAGCGGCGACTGCAACAAGGCACTGATCGGCGCGGAGGAAGAGGCGAAAGCCCTGAAAGACGCCTATGTCTCCGTAGAGCATCTGTTCCTTTCACTGCTCCGGAGCGGAAGCCGCAGTGTGCGCGCGCTGTTTGAGGAATATCATATCAGTCGCGACGGCTTTCTTTCGGCGCTGGCCTCTGTCCGCGGCAGCCGGAGCGTTGACAGCGACAACCCCGAGGCGACCTATGACACGCTGGAAAAGTACGGGACGGAGCTTGTCTCGGCGGCAAGACGGGCAGGAGAAAAGGGCGAGCTCGATCCGGTGATCGGACGCGACGAGGAGATCCGCAATATCGTCCGCATTCTTTCGCGCAAAACAAAAAATAATCCGGTTCTGATCGGTGAGCCGGGCGTCGGCAAGACGGCGGTCGTCGAGGGGCTTGCGCAGCGCATTGTGGCGGGGGACGTGCCGGAGAATCTGAAAAACAAGAAGATATTTTCCCTGAATATGGGCTCTCTTGTAGCAGGCGCCAAGTACCGCGGCGAGTTTGAGGAGCGTCTGAAAGCGGTGCTCGAGGATGTGAAGAGCAGCGAGGGAGAGATACTTCTCTTTATTGACGAGCTTCACACGATCGTCGGCGCGGGCAAGACGGACGGCGCGCTGGATGCCGGAAATATGCTCAAGCCCATGCTGGCGAGGGGCGAGCTGCACTGCATCGGTGCGACGACGCTGAATGAATACCGGGAGTATATCGAAAAGGACACGGCGCTGGCCCGCCGTTTCCAGCCGGTCATGGTGGATGAGCCGACCGTGGAGGACACCATTTCCATTCTCCGCGGACTGAAAGACCGCTTTGAGAATTATCATAAGGTTTCCATACAGGATAATGCGCTGGTTTCGGCGGCGGTGCTCTCGAACCGCTACATCACGGACCGTTTTCTGCCGGACAAGGCGATTGACCTTGTGGATGAGGCCTGCGCCATGATCAAGACGCAGATGGATTCAAAGCCCACCGAGATCGACGAGCTGGAGCACCGGATCAATCTGCTCAAAATGGAAGAAATTTCCCTGCAGAAGGAGGACGACCGGATCTCAAAGGAACGCCTCGCCGATCTGCAGAAAGAGCTGGCGGAGCTTCAGGCCGAGTCGGCGGCCAAAACGGCGCAGTGGGAGAATGAAAAGGCCGAGGTCGGGCGGCAGTCCGAGCTCCGGAAAGAGCTGGAGCGCACCCGGGCCGAGCTGGAGAGCGCCCAGAGGAGCGGCGACCTCAATAAGGCGGCAGAACTTCAGTACGGGAAGCTCCCGGAGCTGCAGAAGAGGCTTGAGGAGGAGACGGCGAGAATACGGGAAAAGGCGCTGTCTCTCGTCCATGAAAAAGTGACGGAGGAGGAGATCGCCGCGATCATTTCCCGCTGGACCGGAATCCCCGTTCAGAAGCTGACGGAGAGCGAGCGCAGCAAGACGCTGCATCTGGATCGGGAGCTGCACCGGAGAGTGATCGGTCAGGACGACGCGGTGCAGAGGGTCGCGGAGGCGATCATGCGCAGCAAGGCCGGGATCAAGGACCCGACGAAGCCCATCGGCTCTTTCCTGTTCCTCGGGCCCACCGGCGTCGGCAAGACGGAGCTGGCCAAGGCGCTGGCGCAGGCGCTGTTCGATGAGGAACGCAATATGGTCCGCATCGACATGAGCGAATATATGGAGAAGTACTCGGTTTCCCGTCTGATCGGCGCGGCCCCGGGCTACGTGGGCTACGAGGAGGGCGGACAGCTGACCGAGGCAGTGCGGAGAAAGCCGTATTCGGTGGTTCTGTTCGACGAGGTGGAAAAGGCGCATCCGGATGTGTTCAATATTCTGCTGCAGGTGCTGGATGACGGGAGGATCACCGATTCGCAGGGGCGGACGGTGGATTTCAAGAACACCATCATTATCATGACCTCGAATCTCGGGGCGCAGGATATTCTGGCAGATCTGGAGCAGCAGGAGGCGCAGGGCGGCCGCGCGGCCGGAGACGGCGGAACAGAAAACGGCGCGCCGCAGGACTACTCGATTTCGGAGGCCTGCGAGGAGGCGATCGAGGCGCAGCTCCGGGGACATTTCCGCCCGGAGTTTCTGAACCGCCTTGATGAGATCATTCTTTTCAAGCCGCTCTCCCGTGCCAATATTGCGGGAATTATCGGGCTTATCATGGAGGATCTGAACCGGCGTCTTGCAGACCGCGAGCTCCGGGTGGAGCTTACGGCGGAGGCGGCGGAATACATTGCGAAAGAGGCCTATGACCCGTCGTTCGGGGCCCGGCCGCTGAAGCGCTTTATTCAGAAGCATGTGGAGACGATGACGGCGAAGCTGATCCTTGCGGACGAGGTGCCCGCGGGAGCGGTGATTGAGATCGGCTGCGGGCCGGACGGCCTTATTCCGGCCGTGCGGTCCGTGCGGTGATCAGCGGCCGCGGTGAATTTTTTCTTCCAACTTCTCCTCCAGCCGGTTTTTTTGCTCCTCAAAGGTCTTTTCGAGGCTGCTCACGGTTCCGGAGATCTTCTCGTGAATTTCTTCCAAGGGAGAGACCGGGGAGGCGCTGCGGGGAGCGCCGCCGGCGGAGTCAAGGCAGAGCGTGGCGATGCCGAGAAGCCCGGGGCCGGTGTGGATGGCCATGGTGGGGACGATCTGCTTTTCAATAAGGAATTTTGCTCCCGGGAGGCGTTCCAGAATCATCGCCTTTGCCTGCGCGGCAAATTCCGGGCCGTCCCCGTTTTCCAGAGCGAACCATGTTTTCTCCGGGTCCGGATGAAATGAAAGAATGTGGTCGACGAGCGTTCTGACAGCCCGGGCGGAGCCTCGTATCTTGCCGACGGTGTAGTATACGCCGCTCCGGTTGACGGAGATGATGGGCTTGATGTTCAGAATTTTGCCCATGATCGCGACGGCGGGCGTGATGCGTCCGCCTTTCCGGAGGTATTCGAGAGTGTCCATATAGAACGCGAGGTGTACATCGTCCCGCTTCTTTTCCAGGGAACCGGAAACCTCCTCGAAGCTGCCGCCGGCGGCGAGCCGGTCGGCGGCCCAGATTGCAAAGAAGCCGCTGCCGATTGAGATGTTTCTGGTGTCAAAGGCGAAGACCTTCATGCCGTCGTATTCGTCGGCGGCCTCCTCGAGTGCGAGGCGGATGCAGTTGAATGTGCCGCTCATGGCGGAGGAGATTCCGATGCCGATGACGTTCTCGTAGCCGTCGGCGACGGCCTGTGCGATCACGTCAAGGACCTCCTGCGTGTTGAGCGCGGAGGTCGTGGGAATCTCGTCGTGAAAGTGACGGTAGACATAGAGCGGGTCAAGCTCCTCGAGCTCGGTGTCCCGGTAGGAGCGGTCGCTGTAGTTGACGATGAGGTCGACAACGCGGATATCGTATTGTTCTCTGAGCTGCCGCGGAACATCGCAGCCGGAATCGCAGAGGACAGCCGTTTTGGAGAAATTCATACATGAGATCCTTTCGGAGGTTTTTCGGTACCTGATACAGTTCCGGCAGAGCCTGCGCTGTCGGAGAGACCGCCGTCAGCCGCCTTGTGATGAGCGTCGTTTCGGGACACAGGCGGCCGGCAAAGCCTTTGTAAAGTATATCACAGGAAACAGGAGCGCGCAGAAAAAGGAAGAAAATGGGACCTCGCTGTGATATATTGGAGGTGAACAGGGACAGAATGTATGATTTAAGAAAGGCAGAGCATGGAACGATATACTTTCGCACTGCAGCTTCGGCCCGGGTGCTTTTCCTCCTTCCGCACCGGACTCGGGGAACTCTGGGAAGCGGTGACCGGGACGCTGGATGAAATGGGAGCAGGTAATTTCAGCATCTGGAGCGCAGCGGGTCTGGTCTTTGGTTATTATGAAATATATGAGGATACGTCCCGGAAGAAGCGGCCGCCGGGCCCCTGCGGAGCAGGGAGCGAGAGGGAGAACAGCGCTTTTGCGTGGGGCGGAAAACGTCTGAAGGAACTTTTTGATCAGAAAAATTCCTGCTTCCGCTGGATCTGCGCACCGGATTCCCGGATGCGGCTTATGTATGAGGATTTCGGCATCGTCCGGGAAAGCAAGGAGCTGATCCGGCACAGGGTCTTTGTGACGAAGCTGAAGCCGGGTATGCGGGAGGAATACAAGCGCCGCCATGACGGGCTGGCAGCGGCGAGGGGAGGCAGGCCGGATCCCGGCCCCGACAGTAATTTCTCCATATGGAATGCGGAGGACTATATCTTCGGCTATGACGAGATCGATACCTCCATGGAGAAAGAAGAAACGGCCGACAGCCGCGCCGAGGTTCTTGCATGGGAAACCGGCATGCTCGATATCATGAGCTGGATCACGGACGATGTGGACTGGATCACCGGGGAGCGTCATGCCCGTGTGACGAGGATCGGTTTTCACAGCGGCGCCGCGGGGAGCGGTGTGCAGGCGCAGGCATGAATCTTCTGATTGCGGATGATGAGAAGCTGACCCGCGAAGGCATTCAAAGCGGTATGGATTACGGGGCGCTGGGCTTTTATGAGGTTCGCACGGCGGACGACGGGCGGCACGGACTGGAGGTCTGTGCGGATTTTGCGCCGGATGTCGTGCTGACCGACGTGCGGATGCCCCGGATGGACGGCATTCAGATGGCGGAACGGTTGCAGGAAATGTACCCGGATATCGCCATTGTCTTTATGAGCGGCTATTCTGACAAAGAATACCTGAAAGCGGCGATCAGGCTCAGAGCCGTCTCCTACGTTGAGAAGCCGATTGTGCTGGATGAGGTGCGGGAGACGCTGAAGGAGGCGGCCCAGCGGGTTCGGGCGCAGAAACGCGAGCGGCAGCATCTGAGTGATGAGCTTCGCAGCAGGAAGGCCGCGCTTGCTGTCCGGCTGACAAAAGCGGATAAAATCGGCAGAACGCCTGCGGATGAGCTTGAAGAGATCGGCTTCCGCATACCGGCTTCACAGCTGCACGGCTGTCTGTGTGTGCTGTTTCCATGTTACGGAACAGAGCACAGCCAGGAGGAAGCGGGCAGGGCTGTGGAAAAGCTTGATGGCAGTGTGGAGCAGCTCTGCAGGAGCATGCGTCTGGAGCGGCTCTATGCCATAAAGGATCCGTCTCTCTTTCTGTATCTTTTTTTCAGCAGACGGGAGATGTCAGACCATCAGCTTGCGCTTTTGGGGAGCCGGCTGACCGGGATTCTGTGCTCCTCCGGTCTTCGCTTCCATATTGTCATGGGCAGACAGGTCGACCGTCCGGAGCAGTTGTATGCTTCCTATAATTCGGCCATTATCCGGCTGCAAAGGGCGTTTTTTATCCCGGAGAATTCCTGCCTGCCCTACCGGGAGACGGACGGCAGAGCTTTTTTTTCCGATCTTTCCGGACAAAGACTGGTGGAGCATTTTCAGGAGCTTGTGCTGGAGCAGAAGCAGGAGGCTGTGGACGCATATCTGGATCAGCTGCTGGAAAAGGCGACGGGAAAGGGAGGCAGCACCGTTCTGCCCGGACAACTGAAGGATATCTGCATTCTGATGCTGACCTTTCTGGATCAGCGAACCGCCCTCGCCGGTGCCGGAAGTGAGCGGGACGACAGAAAGGCAAACTGGAATCAGGTTTCCGCTTGCGTTTCCGTATACGGTCTCCGTGATCTGATGCACCGGAAGACGGACCGCTATTTTCAGGCGCTGCGCAAAAATGCGGAGTGCTCCCCCGTGGTCGCTCTGATCCGCAGCTATGTCGCGGAGTGCTACAGTGATCCCGCGCTCTCCATCAAAGCGATCAGTGAATACGTCCACCTGTCTTCCTCCTATATCTGTACGCTGTTTCGCAATGAGACGGGCAAAACGCTGAATCAGCACATCACCGAATGTCGGCTTGAGAGAGCGAAAGAGCTTCTTGCGGACCCCCGGAACAGAATTGCCGACATTTCTTCGGTAACGGGATTTTCCGACAGTAATTATTTCAGCAAGCTTTTCCGGAAAAAATATGGCTGCTCTCCCTCGGAATTCCGGGAATCCTGAGCGGCAGCCGGTATGGTCTGACCGGTTTTAAGGATGCATGATGCGCTTCTTCCCGTGGCTCTGGCACAGGCTGTCCAGGGAACTTTCCATACGCAGCAAGTTTTTGGTTGTCAATCTGCTTGCCCTGGCTGTGACGGCCATTGTTTCTGTCGTCATTCTGATTCAGGTACGCAGGGCGATGACGGTCAACGCGGTTCAGTCGGAGCGCATGATTATCACACAGACGGCGAACACCCTCGAGGGAACGACGGAAACCATCCGCACGGTCATGAGCACGGTGGCGACCATGCCGTTTTTATCCCGCGTCAGCAGTACGGAGGAGGTGGAGGAGTTTCTGGGACGAACCCAGACCGCCATCTTTGCCAGGGATTTTTTTCAGACGGTACAGGCTCTGGAAAGGCAGTCCAATGCGACTGCCATCCGTATTTATGTCAATGACGACCTGCAGGCGGTCTGTGACCACTATTCCTTTACCGATGTTTTCGCACCGGTATCTTTGATCCGATCCAGCTACTGGTACGGTATTTTCGCGGGCCAGCCCGGACGTTCCTCCCTTTTCTGCCCCTCCTTTTATCTGACCAACAGGGAAAAAGACACACTGGGAGATCTGGCCTATGTGCAGAAGATCATGGCTTTCGGCGTTTCGGATGCGGAGCCTGCCGGTGCAGACGCGGACGGCGCCGCAAATGCGCTGAAATATGCCAATATGTACATCGCAGTCTATTTTGACAGCAGCAGGATCGGGCAGATTCTGCAGGAAAACCGGCATGGCAACGGCAGCGTTTACTATCTTGTCAACAGCCGTGACAATCTGGTCCTTGCCTCGGATGAGGGCCTTGCCGGCCTGTATCATATGGACTATGCGGGCATACCGGAGGCAGTGGATTCCCGCACGGATTTCCGGCAGATTTCAGTTCTGGGTTCCGAGGTGTATATGGCGTACCGCGACATTACCGGCACGGACTGGCGGCTGGTGTGCTGCATTCCGGCGGACAGTATTTTCCGGAAGGAACAGCGGCTCTTTACCAGGATAATTGAAATCTATCTGGCGGTGATTCTGACGGTGCTGGCATTTCATCTGATACTTTCCGATTCCATGACAAAGCGCCTGTCCTATGCGACGCAGCATATAGGCGTGCGTCAGGACGGACAGCTGAAAAAGCTCCCGGAAAATGAGAAGAGCAGTGATGAGATCGGGCGTCTGATGGAAGCGTATAATATGGCGGCAATGGAAAACGTCCGTCTTCTGAAAGAGCAGGAGGAGACGAAAGACAGGCTCCAGCTCTCGGAAGCAAGAGCCCTGCAGGCGCAGATTAATCCTCATTTTCTTTACAACATGCTGGATATGATCAACTGGCTCAATGTTTCCGGCCGGTCGGAGGAGGCGTCAAGGGCAATTCAGTCTCTTTCCCGCTTCTATAAACTGGCGCTCGCCGGCGGTAAGTTCATGACTACCCTTGCCGACGAGCTGCAGCAGCTGGAAGCCTACGTCGCTCTGCAGAACATGCGGTTCGGCGACCGGATCCGTTTTTACATCGACGTGCCGGACGCACTTATGGACTGCACGCTTCCCAGCCTGGTGCTGCAGCCCATCGTGGAAAACGCAATTTTGCACGGCATCAACGAAAAGGAGTCCAAGGAGGGAGATGTTGTGCTTATGGCCTGGGAAGAGACAGACCCGGGCACGCATATGACAGATCTGGTCATTACGGTTTCCGATAACGGCGTGGGGATTCCGGAAGAGAGACTGAATCAGATTCTCGACGGCGGGCCGCCGCAGGCCGGCTCCGGAACCAATATCGCCATCTGCAACACACATCTGCGCCTGCAGCTGCTGTACGGCCCGTCCCGCGGACTTTCTTTCCGCTCCGTTCCCGGGGAAGGAACGGAGGTTGAGGTGCGTGTGCCCAAAATGTACTGAAGCGGCGGCCCGGCGCTCATCATTTCGAAGAATTTTACCCTTTTTCCAATGATTTTCCTCTGTTTCCCTGTTTTCTGCAAATCTATACTTTTTATGGTTGAAATTAACAACGGTCACGAACTGCCGCAGGAGGAACGGGGCTCCGCCCCTTCCTGTTCCTTTTTTTTGCGGCAGCGCCGGCAAGGGGGAGGACAGGCGTGACAGAGGACATTATTCTGAAGCTGGAGGGCATCACCAAGATTTTTCCCGGGGTCAGAGCACTGGACAGAGTCCATTTTGAGCTGCGCCGCGGGGAGGTTCATGCTCTGATGGGAGAAAACGGCGCCGGCAAATCCACCTTCATCAAAGTGATCACCGGTGTCCATGCCGCCGAAGAGGGGAAAATGTACCTGGACGGCAGAGAGGTTCATTTCAGGGGTCCGGGAGACGCCCGGGATGCGGGGATTGCCGCAGTGTATCAGCATCCGACGTCTTATCCGGAGCTTTCCGTGACGGAGAATATTTTCATCGGTCATCAGCTCAGCCGGGGCGGCATCATTCAGTGGGATGAAATGAACAAAAGGGCGGAGGAGCTTCTCGCAGGGCTCCATGCCGGTTTTCGTGTGACAGAAGAGATGGGAGCGCTTTCGGTCGCTCAGCAGCAGATGGTTGAAATTGCCAAGGCTCTGTCCATGAACGCGCGGATCATCATTCTGGACGAGCCTACCGCCGCGCTGTCAAGGACCGAATCAGAGGAACTCTATCATATTGTGGATCAGCTCCGGGAGAGCGGCATTTCGGTAATTTTCATATCACACCGCATGGAGGACATGTACCGGCTGGCCAACCGGGTGACGGTCTTCCGCGATTCCCGCTATATCGGGACCTATGAAGTGGATAAGATCCCGGAGAGCGACCTCATCAAGGCGATGGTCGGACGTGAAATTACGGATATGTATCCGAAGCCGGAAGTGAAGCCCGGCAAGGAGCTGCTCCGTCTGGAAAAGCTTTCCCGCACGGGCTACTTCGAGGATGTATCCCTGCATGTGCGCGCCGGTGAGATTGTGGGGCTGACGGGGCTGGTCGGGGCGGGCCGTACGGAAGTCATGGAGGCTGCCTGCGGCATAACAAGAGCGGATTCCGGCAGGGTTTATCTTGAAGGCAGGGAGCTGACCATCCGCAGACCTGCCGATGCCATGAAGGCCGGGTTGATTCTTCTGCCGGAGGACCGTCAGAAACAGGGCCTGATCCTTTCCTGGGGACTGGGACGCAATGTTACGCTCCCCATTCGGCGGGAACTTGCAAAGGGCGGCGTCTTCAACGATGAAAAGAAAGAGCGGGAGATCGCGAAAAAGCATCTGGAGGAGGTGGACACCAAGGCGGTTTCGATCTTTGATCCCGTCAGTTTTCTTTCCGGCGGCAATCAGCAGAAGGTTGTTGTCGCCAAGGCGCTGGCGCAGAAGAACATGAAGGTCATCGTCATGGACGAGCCGACCAAGGGTGTCGATGTCGGCGCAAAGGCCGAGATTTATATGATCATGGGAGAACTGGCAGGCCGGGGATACGGCATTTTGATGATTTCCTCGGAAATGCCGGAAACCCTCGGCATGTGCGACCGGATCTATGTGATGTGCAAGGGCCGTGTGACCGGTTGTCTGAGCCGCGGGGAAGTGACGCAGGAGGAAATCCTCAGTCTGGCAATGGAAAAGTCTGCGGGCTGGAAGGAGGAGCGGGGATGAATAAAAAATCATTCTGGAAGAAAATAACGGATTCCCGGGATGCCAGCCTGGTTCTTGTCCTGATCGTGCTGCTGGCGGTTATTGAGATTCTCAGTCCGTCGTTTCTGTCATTCAACAACGTCCGGCAGATATTCCTGAACAATGCGCTGACGCTTCTGATGGCACTGGGAATGCTCTGCGTCATGCTGACAGGGGGCATTGACATTTCCATCACATCGATCCTCGCTTTTGCAGGCATGACCGTCGGTCTCCTGCAGAAATACGATGTTCTGCACAATACCCTGCTATTGTTTGTTATCGGCGCCGCGATCGGCCTTTGCTGCGGGATGCTGAACGGAATTGTGATCGCAAAGGGAAAGGTTGCGCCGATCATCTGTACCATGGGTTTCATGTATATCTGGCGCGGCATGGCCTATGTGATCTCCAACAATGCATGGGCATCAGGAAAAGATGTGTCCGGATTTTCCGATTTCGGAAAGGACGGGGCCGCAGGGCCTTATCTGATTCTTCTGGCGGCTTACATTCTGTTCTTCATTGTCATGCGGTGGACCCGGTTCGGCCGCCGTTTCTATGCGGTCGGCTCCAATAAGGAGGCGGCCCGGATCTCCGGCATCAATGTGGCAAGAACCATTGCGGCCGCTTATGCCGTCATGGGTCTGCTGGCCGGCATCTCCGGCGCCCTTTCCGTTTCCATTTATGCGTCGGCCCAGCCGAATATGCAGTACGGCAAGGAGATGGATGTCATCGCAGCCTGCGTCATCGGAGGCATTTCCATGAACGGCGGAAGGGGAAGCGTCGCCGGCACCTTTCTGGGCGCGATGATCATTGCCATCATCGCCAAGGCGCTGCCGCTGGTCGGGATTGATGCCATCACACAGAATCTCGTAAAGGGCATCATCATTCTGGCGGTCGTCAGTCTGAATGTATTCACACAGCGCGCCATCAATCGGCAGAATCTGGGAAGAAGGGAGATCTGATATGGCTGGAAAATCCGGAAGAGCAATATCCGCCGCGCCGAAAGACGGACTCCGCTCCAGAATCCTCTCCTGGGAGGGCGCGCTGGTATTGATATTCCTTGCGGTGCAGATTTTTGGCGTAAGCATTTCTCCCAACTATAATTTTACGAATGTTCTGAGGGAAATGCCGAAGTATCTGGCGGAAATCTTCATGCTGTTCGGCATGGCCTGCATTCTGATCCTTGGCGATATTGATATCTCCGTGGGTTCCATTGTCTGCCTCTCGGCCACAATGGCCTGCTTTGCGGGCAATGCGGGGGCGCCGTTCCCCGTCGTTGTTCTGGTCTGTCTGGGCATTGGGCTTCTCTGCGGCATGGTGAATGGTTTCCTTGCCATAAAGCTTCAGGAGCTGCCGACCATGATCATTACACTCGGAACGCAGATTATCTTCCGCGGCATTGCGGAGGTCACGCTGAAAAGCGGCGGGTCCGTTTCCATGGAGGATGTCGCCGGGCTGATGCAGATGGGCAAAAAGCTCGGACCGTTCCCGCTGTCCCTTTTCTTTGTGGTGCTGACAGCGGTTATTTTTTCCGTTTTGCTGAACAGAACCGTTTTCGGCCGGGAACTGTATGCCGTCGGCGCCAATAAAACCGCGGCTTATTATGCGGGAATTGAGGTTCAGAAAGATCGTTTTATCTGCTATTCCCTGCTGGGGGGGCTCGCCGGTGTGTGCGGAATATTTCTTCTGGCATCTCTGTATGGCGCCAATACGACCACCGGCAGTGGATTTGAGATGGAGGTCATCGCCATGTGTGTGTTCGGCGGCATCGCAACCACGGGCGGCAAGGGGAATCTGACCGGCGCCTTTATCGCTGCGTTTGTCATTGTCTGCATCCGGATTGCGCTCGGTCAGCGCAATATCAATACGCAGCTGATTCTGGTCATCATCGGTGCAATGCTGATTATCTCCGTGCTGCTTCCGACGATTTCAAACGGGCTCCGCGCGAAAAAGCAGAAGCGCTGAGCGGCGGCCGCGGTATCTGCCGGGGAATCGCCTTCCAGTCAGGTGCTTGTTCCGGGGCTCACAGGGAGCTCCGTGAATCAGAGTAAAAGGAGGATCAATATGAAGAAAAAGCTTATCAGTGTTCTTGTAAGTGCAGGCATGATTGCCGCGCTCCTTGCAGGATGCGGCAGCAGCACTCCGGAAAGCAGCCCCGCATCGTCCGGCGCGGCTGCGGCGGCAGAGCCCGCGGAATCTGCAGATACTGCGGCAACCGACGGCGCGGCGGAAACCTCCGGAAGCGGTGCGGCGGGACACACCTACGCGATTGTCACCAAGGCAGCCGGCAACCCTTACATGGAGAGGATGTCCAGTGGCTTTCAGGGTGTCATTGAGGCTGCTGGCGGCACCTGCATTGTGCAGAATCCGGAAGCGGCGACGGCAGATGCGCAGATTTCGGTCATTCAGTCTCTGATTTCCCAGGGCGTCGACTCCATCGCCGTTGCGGCGAATGATGCGAATGCGCTGACGGCCGCCCTGACCGAAGCAAAGGATGCCGGGATACAGGTGCTGACGCTGGATTCGGATGTCAATGCCGCCGCCCGAAGAACCTTCTGCAATCAGGCCGGCATACAGGAGGTCGGTCAGGCGCTGATTGACGCGGTGTATGATCTGACCGGCGGAAAAGGTCAGTATGCGATTCTTTCCGCCACCTCACAGGCTACGAATCAGAATGCATGGATTGACGCCATGAAGACCATCGCGGAAAACGATGACAAATATTCCGGGCTGGAGCTGGTGGAGGTTGCCTACGGCGATGACGAGCCGCAGAAGTCTACCGATCAGACACAGGCGCTCCTGCAGAATTATCCGGAGCTGAAAGTGATCTGTGCGCCTACGACGGTCGGCATTTCTGCTGCGGCAAAGGTGCTGCAGGATCAGAAGTCTTCCGTGAAGCTGACGGGACTCGGCCTTCCCTCAGAGATGGCGGAATATATCGGCAGCGATGGCGCGCACAGCTGCCCCTATATGTTCCTGTGGAATCCGATTGATCTCGGAAAGCTTGCCGCCTATACTTCCATTGCTCTTGTGGACGGAACCATCACAGGCAAAGCCGGAGACAGCTTCGAGGCCGGCGACATGGAGAACAGCCCCTACACGGTGACCGATATGTCGGATGGAACAGGCACGGAAATCATTCTGGGACCTCCTTTCCGATTCGATCCGGACAATATTGCCGAATGGGCGGAGGTCTATTGACCGCTCTGCTGACGGATGGACCGGATAGAACAGGATAGGATCAGGGGACAGGTCTGTATGGCATTGGCTTCTTCTGCGGATGTCGACCCGGCGGCGGACATTCTGCCGGAAAAAGCCAATGCTCTTTCCCCGATGCAGCCTGTCACTTTCTCACTTCCGTCGAAAAGCATAAAAGAGTTGCAAATGTCCGAAAACGGTGATACTATACAATAGGTTTCAAGCAAACGGCAGAAGTGGACTGATGAAGTCCACTTTCTTTATGCCCTCAGAGCGGAGGAAACGATGTCCGGAAAAGCAAAATCATATGCGCAGATCGCCGAGGAGCTCCTTGTGCCTGTCGCGGAACGGTTCGGCTGCCGTGTTTATGACGTCGATTATGTAAAGGAGGGCGCGGAATACTATCTGCGCTGCTATATCGACAAGGACGGCGGCGTGACGCTGAGTGACTGTGAGAATGTGAACTGGGCGATGTCCGATGCTCTGGATGAGCGGGATCCCATTCCTGACGGATACATCCTTGAGGTGTCGAGCCCGGGGCTGGGGCGGAGTCTCACAAAGGACCGGCATCTGGAATGGTCGCTTGGCGAGGAGGTAGAGGGGAAGTTCTACGTTCCGCAGACTCTGGAGGGCTATCGTGACAAAAGGAAAGAGTTTGAGGGGGTTCTGAAAGACTGGGATGCGGAGTCTGTGACGATCGAAATGCCGTCGTCGGAGGGGCCCGTGCACAGGAAAGGGCAGAAATCATCACGCCGGTCAGAGGCAGCCGCGGCGGAGCGAAAGGATTTTCGCTTTCTTCGCAGCGATATTGCGGTGCTTCGTCTGAAGCTCGAGCTCTGAACCCCGCAGACCGCCGGCACAGGGCAGCGGGATGCGGCGGCACAATGAAATGGGCGGATGCCCGGAGGTAGAAAGAAAACATGTCGAACGAATTAAAGGAATCCATTGAAGCGCTGGTCAGGGAGAAGAGCATCAGCAGGGATATTCTCTTTGATACCATCGAAAATGCACTGCTGTCCGCGTGCCGCAATCAGTTCGGCCGCACGGACAACATCATTGTGGACATCGACCGCGATAACTATTCCTACTCTGTCTGGGCCGAGAAGACCGTGGTGGAGACAGAGGAGGACGTCATGGACGGCCAGACTGAAATTTCACTTGAGGAAGCGCTGAAGCTGAATCCGGCCGCCGCTGTCGGGGATTCCGTCCGTGTTCCGATCAACAGCATGAATCTGGGACGCATTTCGACGACCAATGCCAAAAATGTAATTACGCAGAAGATCC
Source organism: Lachnoclostridium sp. Marseille-P6806 (assembly GCF_900625025.1). Classification (GTDB taxonomy): domain Bacteria; phylum Bacillota; class Clostridia; order Lachnospirales; family Lachnospiraceae; genus CAG-791. The sequence goes on along the minus strand of NZ_LR130576.1, from coordinate 82,205 downwards.
GTGAGGAAGAGCGCAGCGCGGTGTACAATCAGTACGCGGCGATGCAGAAGGACGTGGTCACGGGCGTCGTGCAGCGCAGAACCGGAAGCAATTTCAGCATCAATCTGGGCCGGGCGGACGGTCTGCTCCCCGAGAACGAACAGGTTCCCGGCGAGCATCTCAAGCCCACGGACCGCATCAAGGTCTATATCGTGGAGGTCCGAGCCGGGCAGAGAGAGGGAAGAGGCTCCGGTGCGCCGCGCATTCTTGTCAGCCGCACCCATCCGGAGCTGGTTAAGCGCCTGTTTGAGCAGGAGGTGGCGGAGATCCGGGACGGCATCGTCGAGATCCGCAGCATTGCCCGCGAGGCGGGGAGCCGCACCAAGATCGCGGTCTGGAGCAATAACCCGAACGTGGATCCGGTCGGAGCCTGCGTCGGCGTGAACGGAACCCGTGTCAGCAGCATCGTCGAGGAGCTCGGCGGAGAAAAAATTGACATCATCAACTGGGATGAAAATCCCGGGAACTTTATTCAGAACGCGCTGAGCCCGGCCAAGATATCCGCGGTCTTTGCGGATCCAGAGGCCCGTACCGCCAAGGTTGTCGTGCCAGATTATCAGCTCTCGCTGGCCATCGGCCGCGAGGGGCAGAATGCCCGTCTGGCGGCAAAGCTGACCAACTATAAAATTGACATTAAGAGCGAGACACAGGCGAAAAACGCGCCCGGCTTCCGCTATGAGGATTATCTGGACGGAGGCGACGGAGACGAGGAAGTCGAGTTTATCGATGAGTTCGGCAATCCGGTCGACATCAACGGTAACCCTCTTCCGCCCGAAGAGATCATGTACGTCGATGAGAACGGCAACCCGGTCGATGAGTACGGGAATCCGATTGAGGTCTATGAGGAGGACGGGGCGGAAACCGAGGAATAATCGTCTGCTCCGGTGCAAGGTGCCTGCGGCGCGTGCCTCGCTGAGAGACGCTCCGGCATGGGGGATTCGTGTGAAAAATCACGCTGATGCGCTGATTTTTGCACACGCAATTTGTGCCGAAGCCCAAATTGCCCCTGATCGCAGCCTCAAAACCGCATGCGCGGATTTTGCGGCGCGTGCCTCGCTGAGAGACGCTCCGGCATGGAGGATTAGTATGCAGCAGAAGAAAATCCCGATGCGAAGCTGCATCGGCTGCGGCCGTAACCGACCGAAGAAAGAGCTTGTCCGCATTGTTCGTACACCGGAGGGAGAGATCGTTCCGGATGGAACGGGGAGAGCCCCGGGGAGAGGCGCATACCTCTGTTCGGATCCGGAATGCCTTGACCGGGCAATCCGCAGAAAGGCGCTTGGCCGCGCTTTTGAGACGGAGGTTCCGCCGGAGGCGGCCGAGCGGCTCAAAGGCAGCTTTGAAGCCATACTGCCCCGCGCGGACAGCGGACGAAGCCGCGGAACGGAGGCGCCGGATGCAGGATAGGGTGCTGGGATTTCTGGGAATTGCGGAAAAGGCGGGCCGGATTGCGGCCGGGAATTTTGCGGCGGATGAAGCCGTGAAAGCAGGCAGGGCCGCTCTCGTGATCGTCGCGGAGGACGCGCAGAAGAATACGGCCAAGGGCTTCCGGGACGCCTGTGCGTTTTATCATGTGCCGCTGCGCAGCTACGGAACAAGAGATGCGCTGGGACGGTCGGTCGGAAAGAAAGACCGCACGGTTCTCGCGGTTCTGGACGGCGGTTTTGCGAATCGGCTGATCCATATGCTGGATGCCTGCGGCGGAGAGGAAGCCCGCGGCAGGGACAGAGAGACGCCCGAAGAGGGCTCTGCAGAGCAGAGAAAGAATAAGAGAGGTTGCAATGGCGAAAACGAAAATCAGTGAATTGGCAAGTCAGTATCATGCGGAGCGGAAAGACATTCTGAATTTCCTTAAGGAGAACGGAGTGGAGGTCAAGACCGCGAGCAGCAGTGTCGACGACGATGCCGTTGCCATGGTAGCGAAGAAATTCGGCTCTGCGAAGCAGACGGCCCCGGTAAAAGAAGAGCTTCCGGAGGAGTCGGCGCCGGCGGCAAAACCGGAGACACAGGAGCAGAAGTCTGCGCCTGCGGAGGGGAAAACTGCGGCGGGAGATGCAGCGGCACGGCCCGCGGCGGCCGCTGCGAAGCAGACGGTTCCGGATGCCGGAGCGGCTCCTGTCCCGGTCAAGAAAAAAAAGAAGATCATTATTGTCACCAATAACAGCAGCGGCGTGCGTCGCGGGCCGGCGCAGGGGATGGGCTCCGGTCAGGGAGGCCAGCGGAGATCCGGCGGACGTCAGGGCGCGCCCATGAACGGCGGCCGCGGCAGTGCGGGCGGAAGCCGGAATTCCTTTGTGCAGCCGGTACATCGGATCATCAAGCCGAAGACGGTTCCGTCCCAGATGGAGATCGATTATCACAAGCCGGAACAGCCGAGACGGGAGCACACCGCGGGTGCAGAGGAGAGCGCCGCACAGGAGATGAAGCGGCAGGAGAACACGGTACAGGCCGCGGAACAGCAGCAGACGCCTGCGGCGCAGGAGACGACGGCACAGACGCCCGTATCGCAGGCGCAGACCGGCGAGGGGCAGACGCCCTCCCGCGGAACCTCTGCCGCGCCGGCGGAGACCTCGCCTCGCGCGGAGGAGAGACGCTCTCCTGCGCCGGAACGGAGAAATCCGGCAAGAAGGGGCCAGAATGCAGACGGACAGAGCCGCTCGGGCGTCGCGGGCCGTACGCAGGGAGAGGCTCCCCGGAGCTGGCCTCCGCGCCGGAGCGACGGCAGCTTTATCATCAGTACGCCGGCTCCCCGCACGGGCGGTTATGGAAATAACAATAATCGCGGCGGACAGGGTGGCTACGGCGGAAACCGCGGCGGACAGGGCGGTTACGGAAGCGGACGCACCGGCGGCCCGGGAGCAAGACCCGGTCAGGGCTACGGCGGAAACCGCGGCGGACAGGGCGGCTACGGGAGCGGACGTCCCGGCGCCGGAGGCCCGGGAGGATCGTTCGACCGCTCGAGAAGAGCGCCGGGAGGGAGACCTGCTCCGGCGGCAGGCGGAGACAGCTTTGTCAAGGACGCCGAGAAGCATCGCGACGAGAACCGGCGCAAGCAGGGGCAGGAGCGCGATAAGCGCAGCCGCAGGGAATACCTTTACAACGACGGAAACAGCGCGCAGAGCAAAAAGCCCGGCCGCTTCATAAAGCCGGAGCGCAAGATCGAAGAGGTGCAGGAGGAGCAGATCAAGACCATCTCCGTACCCGATAAGATCACCGTCCACGATCTCGCGGAAAAGATGCGCATGCGCGACGCCGATATCATCAAGAACCTGTTCCTCAAGGGACAGATCACCACGCCCAACACCGAGCTCAGCTATGAGGAGGTGGAGAAGCTCGTCATCGACTACGACATTCTGTGTGAGAAAGAGGAGCAGGTCGATGTGATCGAGGAGCTCCTGCGCGAGGAGGAGGACAGCCCGGAGACGATGGAGGACCGTGCGCCGGTCGTCTGCGTCATGGGACATGTCGACCACGGCAAGACGACGCTGCTCGATTATATCAGAGCCTACTCCATGGGTATTACCGACGAGGACAAGCGTGAGCGCGAGAGGAAGATGAAAGCGCTCAGCGTGGCGGATAAGGAGGCCGGCGGCATCACGCAGGCCATCGGAGCCTATCAGGTGGAGATCGACGGAAAGAAGATCACGTTCCTTGATACGCCCGGGCACGAGGCTTTCACAGCGATGCGTATGCGCGGAGCAAAATCCACGGATATCGCGATTCTCGTTGTGGCGGCGGACGACGGCGTTATGCCGCAGACCGTCGAGGCGATCAATCACGCCAAGGCGGCGGGCATTGAGATTATCGTGGCCGTCAACAAGATCGACAAGCCGGAGGCGGACGTCAACCGGGTGAAGCAGGAGCTGACGGAGTATGAGCTGGTTGCGACCGACTGGGGCGGAACCACGGAGTTCGTTCCGGTCTCTGCAAGATCCGGGCAGGGAGTGACCGATCTTCTGGAAACGATTCTTCTGACCTCGGATATCCTTGAGCTCAAGGCGAACCCGGACAGAAAGGCGCGCGGTCTTGTTCTGGAGGCGCGGCTTGACAAGGGGCGCGGCCCGGTGGCGAATGTTCTCGTGCAGAAAGGAACGCTCTGCGTGGGCGACTTCATTTCCGCCGGTGCGGCATCCGGCAAGGTGCGCGCCATGGTCGACGACCGCGGCCGGAGCATTCGGGCTGCCGGCCCGTCGATGCCCGTGGAGGTTCTCGGGCTTTCCGAGGCTCCGAGCGCAGGCGAGGTGATTCTTGCTCACGACGATGACAGAACCGCAAAGCAGTATGCGACAACCTACCGCAACCAGCACAAGGAAAACCTGCTGGAAGAGACCAAGATGAAGATGAGCCTCGACGATCTGTTCACGCAGATGAAAGAGGGCAATCTGAAAGAGTTCGACGTCATCATCAAGGCGGATGTGCAGGGCTCCGTCGAGGCGCTGAAAACAAGCCTCATGAAGCTCTCCAACGATGAGGTGGTGGTCAAGTGCATCCACGGCGGCGTGGGCGCGATCAATGAGTCGGATATCTCTCTGGCGGCGGCGTCCAATGCGGTCATCATCGGCTTCAATGTCAGACCGGATCCCATGGCCAAGAGCCTTGCGGAGCACGAGGGCGTCGACGTCCGGCTCTATAAGGTCATTTACGAGGCGATCAACGAGGTGGAAGCCGCGATGCGGGGCATGGAGGCTCCGGTCTATGAGGAGCAGGTGATCGGCCATGCCGAGATCCGTCAGATCTTCAAGGCTTCCCAAGTCGGAAACATCGCCGGTTCTACGGTGGTGGACGGCGTGATCCGCCGCGGCTGCAAGGTGCGCATCACCCGCGGAAGGGATCAGATTTTCGACGGCGATCTGAAATCGCTCAAGCGATTCAAGGACGACGTCAAGGAGGTCAAGGGCGGCTATGAGTGCGGTCTGGTCTTCGACGGCTTTGACGAGATTCAGGTCGATGATCGGGTAGAGGCCTACGAGATGGTGCAGGTGATCGGCGAGAGGGCGGCGCAGATCAAGGCGGAGCGCAGGGCAAAGGCCAAGGCAGAGGCAGAAAAGGCTTCTGCGGAGAATAAATAAGTAAAGACGGACGCTCTGTGCCGGGAAGCGAGTCAGGCTTTCCGGCACAGCGTTTAATGAGGCGAATATGAGAAAGAACAGTGTGAAAAACCGGCGGATCAACGATGAGGTTCAGCGTGCGCTCGCTTCGCTCATCAGCAGGGAAATCAAGGATCCCCGCATCAGTCCCATGACCAGCGTGACGCAGGTGGAGGTGGCTCCGGACCTCAAGACCTGCAAGGTCTGGATCAGCGTATACGGAGACCCGGAATCGGGCAGAAGCACTGTCCGCGGACTGGAAAGCGCAAAGGGCTACATCCGCTCCGCTCTGGCCCGCAGCGTCAATCTGCGCAATACGCCGGAGCTGCATTTTATTCTCGACGACTCCATCGCCTACGGTGTGGAGATGTCCCAGAGGATCGACGATGTAATCGCGGCCGACCGGGCGGCGGAGGAAGCGCGGGATGAGCAGACGGAACCCGCGGAGGGAACGGAGACAGCGCCCGCGGCAGGAGACGGGGAAACGGAGACGGAGTCTTGAGAATCTTAGAAGAAATCAGGAATGCGAAGACGGTCGGCATTTCCGGTCATGTGAACCCGGACGGAGACGCCGTGGGCTCGGCGGTAGGGCTTGGACTGTTTATCGAAAAAGCGCTGCCGGGAGCCCGTGTTGACATTTTCGCGGAGGATTTTAAGGAATCCCTGCGGGAGTATATGCCGGCGACGGACCGGATATGCTTTGAGCCCCGTGCCGATGTGAGCCGCTACGATGTGTTCATTGCGGTGGATACGGCGGACGACCGCCTCGGAGATGTCCGTCCGTTCTTCCGCAATGCGGTGCGGACCATCAACATCGACCATCATGAGAGCAATACCGGCTGCGCAATGACGAACTATATCTATCCGGACGCCAGCAGCACCTGTGAGCTCGTCTATGACCTGATCATGAAAGAGACGCTGCCGGATGGGAAACCGGCGGAGACGCTGCTTGACGAGCCAATTGCCAGAGCGCTGTATATCGGCCTGATCACCGATACCGGCGTATTCCGTTATGCCAATACCTCCGAGCATACCATGCGCGTCGGCGGGCATCTCCTGCGTTTTCTCCGAGAGGTGGAGCCGGGGGAGCTGATCGACGGGATTTTCTATAAGAAGAGCTATATTCAGCATCAGATTCTTGGCCGTGCTCTGCTTGAGAGTATGCTGATACGCGGCGGCACCTGCATCGTTAGCGTGATCGACCGCCGGACTATGTCCTTTTATCACGCGGAATCCAAGGATATGGACGGAATTGTCAGCCAGCTTATGCTGACATCCGGCGTTCATGTCGCTATCTTTCTCTATGAGATCGCGCCGCTGACCTACAAGGTAAGTCTCCGCTCGGACGGCTGTGTGAACGTGGCGAATATCGCGGCATTCTACGGGGGCGGCGGGCATGACCGGGCGGCCGGCTGCACGATCAACGCGCCGTATCACGACATCATCAATAACATTTCCGACAGCATTGACATTCAGCTGGACAGAATACATGGCAGATAGAATACAGTCGAATTACAACGGGATGCTGACCGTGCGCAAGGAGGCGGGCTACACCTCGAACGATGTGGTGGCGAAGCTTCGCGGCATCCTGCATATGCGGAAAATCGGCCACGGCGGAACGCTGGATCCGGATGCGGAGGGCGTTCTTCCGGTATGCCTCGGGAACGGGACGCGGCTTGTGGATCTCATCGCGGAGCGCGACAAGGAATATGTGGCCCTGCTCCGCCTCGGCATTGCGACGGATACGCAGGATCTCTCCGCGGGGGCGGTGATTCTCTCGGAATGCTCCGGGGAGCGGATCCGGGAGAGCGTTACGCCGGAGCGCCTCGCGGCAGTATGCCGCTCGTTTGTGGGGGAATATGACCAGATCCCCCCGATGTATTCGGCGCTTAAGCAGAACGGCAGAAGGCTCTACGAGCTCGCCCGCGAGGGGAAGACGGTGCCCCGCGCGCCGCGGCGGGTGCGGATTCATGCGCTTCTCGTTGAGAACGTCGAGCTCCCCTGCGTTACGCTGCGGGTGCAGTGTTCCAAGGGAACCTATATCCGGACGCTGTGCGACGATATCGGGACGAAGCTCGGTGTCGGCGGCGCGATGGAGCATCTCCTCCGCACACGGGTCGGAGGCTTCTTTCTGGAGGATGCGCTGACCTTGGATGGGATCAGAGAGCTGCAGGAGGAGGGGAGACTCTGCGAGCACATTCTTCCTCCGGACAGCTTTTTTGCGTCTGCGCCTCCGCTGCATGTTCTTCCGGAGCACGATTTCCGCCTGCGGAACGGCAACGTCATGGAGCCCGGACAGACGGACGGGGACGGAGCGGCGCTCCGCGCTCTCCGGGCGTCGGCACAGGGAGAAGAAGATGTCCGCGTCCGGATGTATTTTTCGGATGGCCGCTTCGCGGGGCTGTATTCCTTTGACGGACAGCGTCTGCGCCCCGAGAAAATGTTTCTGCCGGACTGATGCGCGGATTTTTTACATAGCAATTTGCGCAGAAGCTCAAATTGCTTTTGATCGTAGCCGCAAAATCCGCGCAGGCGGTTTTGAAGTGCGTGCCTTGCATAAAGATGCTTCGGTATGGTGGTACTATGAAAATTATAAATTCTGCGGAATTTCATATTGCGGAGCCGACTGCGGCGGCGATCGGCAAATTTGACGGCATTCATCTCGGGCATCAGAAGCTCCTGCGCGTACTTCTGCAGGCAAAAGAGCTCGGACTGGCCGCGGCGGTCTTCACCTTTGTGCCGTCTCCGGCGGTCTTTTTCGGCAGAGGCCGGACGGTGCATGAGCTCTCGACGAGAGAGGAGAAGCGAAGATGCTTTGCCGCGCTCGGCGTCGATTATCTGATCGAGTTTCCGCTGAATGCCGGGACGGCGGCCACGGAGCCGGAGGAGTATATCCGCCGCTATCTCGTAGAGCAGATGAACGTGCGCTATCTTGTGGCGGGGAACGACATCTCGTTCGGCGCGGGCGGGCGGGGGAATTTTGCGCTGCTTGATCGGCTGTCCGACCGGTACAGCTATCTCACGCAGCAGGTGGATAAGCTGAGGATCGAGGGAGTAGCCGTCAGCTCGACCTATATCCGCGAGCTGATTCAGGAGGGACGCATGGAGGAGGCGGCAAAGTTTCTCGGCGGACCGTACTCCGTGCTGGGAGAGATTGTCCGCGGAAACCAGATCGGGCGAACGATCGGTATTCCCACGCTGAATCAGGTTCCGGAGGAGGGGAAACTCCTGCCTCCGTTCGGCGTCTACTATTCCGAGGTGGTCTTCCGGGACGCCGGGACGGAGAACGAACCGGAGCCGGCAGGGGCAGGGATGCGGCCGGAGGACGGAGCCCCGGCCGGTGAGCGACGCTATTACGGCATGACGAACATCGGCATCAAGCCCACGATCCGGGAGGGAAAGCGTCCGGGCGAGCGGCCGCCTGTCACCGTGGAGACCTATCTCTATGACTTTGACGGGGATGTTTACGGGAGAACAGCGGAATGCCGGCTCCTCGGGTTCCGCCGGCCGGAGCGGCATTTTGCCTCTCTCGAAGCGCTGCGTGAGACGATGGACGCGGATATCGAAGCGGGGGAAAAATTCCATGCGGGGCACTGAGACGGCAGAAATGGAAAACGGCGCCGGGGGACTTCCCTCCGACGCCGCTTTTTCATTTCGGCGAATACTGCCGAGAAATGATCTTCTTGTAAAAATGATCTGTCTATGAAACGGCTTCACTTACGGCACGGCAGCGCTTCAGATATCTTTTTTCCAGAGGCCGTGAAGATTGCAGTATTCATAGGCGGCGACAGCCTTGTCTCCGTCGGCGACGGCAAAGACCGCCTCGGGCGCCTGACCCGGCTTCAGATCGACGCGCTGCACGCCCTTTTCGGTTTCCAGCGCGATAAAGGCGATGAAGTGCTCATCCAGCATCGGATGCGTGACCTCGCCGACATTGACGGTGATCCGGTTTCCGTCGACGGCAACAACCGGCACGTGCTTCTCAAGAGCGGCATCTGTGGTTCCGGGGATGAGCTCGCTCATCGCCTCGCCGCAGCATATGGTGGGAACACCGGTCTCCATCACCATCTCGATGACCTTGCCGCATTTGCTGCACTTGTAGAATTTCATTCCGTACTCCTTCTCATGCTTTGGGCATGCCGTGAAATTGTGGATGTAAAGCTGATGTATTTATTTTAACATAAGGGAAGTATATTTTGATGAGAAAAGAAAATCTTTGCAATGCCGGAGAAATCGTGCTATTATCATTACGCTGTGTCTGTACAGGACACGGCGGGAGACCGATGCCTGGGTGACGGACAACTCCGACCGCATCCCGGTATCCGGAGACAGCAAAGAGACAGGCCGGCAAAGAACCGGCGAAAGGAGCAGACATGATTACCGCAGAGAAGAAGACAGAGCTGATCAAAAAGTATGCACGCAGCGAGCAGGACACCGGTTCGCCGGAGGTTCAGGTCGCCGTTCTGACCGAGAGAATTCAGGAGCTCACCGAGCACATGCAGAAGAATCCCAAGGATTTCCATTCCAACCGCGGACTTCTGAAGATGGTCGGTAAGAGAAGAGGTCTTCTTGATTATCTCAAGAAAAAAGATATCGACAGATACCGTACGCTGATTGCGGAGCTCGGGCTCAGAAAGTAAATCCTGTATGCAGAGAGACGGCCATTGACCGGTTTCCGGTTGATGGTTGTCTTTTTGGTTTTTTCTTGCAGACGTGTACCGGAAGTTCAGAAGAGAAGAAGGAGAGAGAGATGTACAAAACGTATTCCATGGAACTGGCAGGCAGGCAGCTGTCGATCGACGTCGGACGGGTGGGGAAGCAGGCGAACGGCTGCGTGCTGATGCACTACGGCGATACCACCGTGCTCTGCACGGCGACCGAATCCAAAGCGCCCCGCGACGGGATCGATTTCTTCCCGCTCAGCGTGGAATATTCCGAGAAGTACTATGCCGTCGGCAAATTCCCGGGCGGCTTCAACAAGAGAGAGGGAAAGCCCTCGGAAAACGCCATGCTGACCAGCCGCGTCATCGACCGCCCCATGCGGCCGCTGTTCCCCAAGGACATGCGCAATGACGTCACGCTGGAGTGCCTTGTCATGAGCGTGGATCCGCAGTGCCGGCCGGAGCTTGTCGCCATGATCGGCGCGTCGGTCGCGACCTCGATTTCGGATATTCCGTTTGCCGGGCCCTGCGCGGCGACGCAGGTCGGACTTGTGGACGGCGAGGTGATCTTCAACCCCGGTCAGGAGCAGTGGAACAAGGGCGATCTGATGCTGACGGTGGCTTCGACCGCCGACAAGGTCATTATGATCGAGGCGGGCGCCAACGAGATCCCGGAGCGGGATATGCTTGACTATATTTACCGTGCGGACGCCCTGAACAAGCAGCTCATCGCTTTTATCAACCAGATCGTGGCGGAGGCCGGCAAGCCGAAGCAGGAGTATACTTCGGTGGCGGTTCCGGAGGAGATGTTCGAGGCCATGCGGAAGATCGTCTCCCCGGAGGAGATGGAGACGGCCTGCTTCACGGACGACAAACAGACGCGAGAGAAGAGAATCGTGGAGATCACCGAGCAGATGAGAGAAGCCTTTGCGGACAACGAGGCATATCTCGCGCAGCTCGATGAGGCAGTTTATCAGTACGAGAAAAAGACGATCCGCAAAATGATTCTCAAGGATCATAAGAGACCGGACGGCCGCGAGATCACGCAGATTCGTCCTCTGGCGGCGGAGGTCGATCTGATTCCGAGAGTGCATGGCTCCGCCATGTTTACCCGCGGCCAGACCCAGATCTGCGATATTGTCACACTGGCTCCCTTAAGCGATGCGCAGCGGGTCGAGGGACTGGATCCCTACGTGACCTCCAAGAGATATCTTCATCAGTACAATTTCCCGGCATATTCGGTCGGTGAGACGAGAGTCAGCCGCGGCCCCGGACGGCGGGAGATCGGCCACGGCGCGCTGGCGGAGAGAGCGCTGATGCCGGTGCTTCCCTCGATTGAGGAGTTCCCCTACGCGATCCGCGCGGTGTCCGAGACGATGGAATCGAACGGCTCCACCTCGATGGCATCGACCTGCGCGAGCTGCATGGCGCTGATGGCAGCCGGCGTTCCGATCCGCAAGCAGGTCGCGGGCATAAGCTGCGGTTTGGTGACGGGAGAGAGGGACGAGGATTTCGTGCTTCTCACGGATATTCAGGGACTCGAGGATTTCTTCGGCGACATGGACTTCAAGGTGACCGGAACGCATGACGGCATCACGGCGATCCAGATGGACATTAAGATTCATGGCCTGACGCGTGAAATCGTGGAGGGTGCGCTCCAGCGCTGCAAGGATGCGCGCGAGTATATCATGGCTACGGTCATGACCCCTGCCATTGCGGAGCCTCGCAAGGAGGTCTCCGAGTACGCGCCCAAGATCATCTTCACCCAGATCGATCCGGAGAAGATCGGAGACGTGGTCGGCAAGCAGGGCAAGACGATCAACGAGATCATCAAGCGCACGGGCGTCCAGATTGATATTGACGACGACGGCGAGGTTTCGATCTGCGGAACCGATAAGGAGGCTCTCGAGAGAGCGCGGGAGATGGTCGAGATCATCACCATGGACTTTGAGGAGGGACAGATTCTGGACGGCGTCGTCGTCTCGATGAAGGAATTCGGCGCGTTCGTTGAGTTTGCGCCCGGCAAGGAGGGTATGGTTCATATTTCCAAGATTGCGGATCACCGTATCGCGCATGTGGAGGATGTCCTTTCGCTCGGACAGAAAGTCACGGTCAAGTGCCTCGGCAAGGACCGGATGGGACGGCTTTCTTTCTCGATCAAAGACGCACAGTGACGATACTGGCTGCACGCTGACCGCGCCGCGGCAGTGCGCAGCAGCAACCCGGCGGCAGGGCGGACGGAAATCCGCTCTGTTTCTGCCGGGTATCTTTGCGTTTAAAGACCATGCGGCCCATTCCTCCCCGATTTGTTGTCGGGGAGGATAGCTCTGCGGCCGTGCACCAAATCCGGACAGAAAGGCAGTGACAGGCAATGACAGTACAAGATGAAATCAGAAGACGGCGCACCTTTGCTATCATATCGCATCCGGACGCCGGAAAGACGACGCTCACGGAAAAGTTTCTCCTTTACAGCGGAACGATCAACACCGCCGGCTCCGTCAAGGGAAAGGCTACGGCACGCCATGCGGTTTCCGACTGGATGGAGATCGAGAAGCAGCGTGGAATTTCCGTCACAAGCTCGGCTTTGCAGTTTGAATACGACGGCTATGTGGCGAATCTTCTTGATACGCCGGGGCATCAGGATTTCTCGGAGGATACCTACCGGACGCTGATGGCGGCGGATTCGGCCGTCATGGTCATCGACGGCAGCAAGGGTGTTGAGCCACAGACAAGGAAGCTGTTCAGAGTCTGCGCAATGCGGCATATTCCGATTTTTACGTTTATCAACAAGATGGACAGGGATGCGCTGGATACCTTTGATCTTCTCGATGATATTGAGAAAAATCTGGGTGTGGCCACCTGCCCCATGAACTGGCCGATCGGCTCCGGAAAAAATTTCCGGGGGATCTATGACAGGAAGCGGAATGAGGTGCTCACCTATTCGGAGACGCTGAAAGGAACCAAGGAGGGGCATGAGGAGAGGATTGCCTACGGGGACGGCGGGGCGATTGCCGCGGCGGTCGGGGCTGGGGCAAAGGAAACGCTCGACGGGGAGCTGGAGCTTCTCCTCGGCGCGGGCGAGAGCTTTGATGCGGACAAGGTGCGCGCCGGAGAGCTGACGCCGGTCTTTTTCGGCTCGGCGCTGCAGAATTTCGGCGTGGAGATTTTTATGCACGAATTTCTGAGGATGGCCCGGGAGCCGGAGGCGCGCATTTCCGACATCGGAGCGATCGACCCCTGTGAGCGTGGCTTTTCCGCATTTATCTTCAAAATTCAGGCGAATATGAACAAGGCGCACCGGGACCGCATCGCGTTCATGCGCATCTGCTCGGGGAAGTATGAGGCCGGCATGAATGTGGCGCACGTGCAGAGCGGGAGGGTCGGACGGCTGTCTCAGCCCCAGCAGCTCATGGCGGACGACCGGAAGATTCTGGAGGAGGCCTATGCCGGGGACATCATCGGCGTGATCGATCCGGGGATTTACAGCATCGGCGACACGTTGGCCATGCCAAAGGACAGGTTCCGCTACGAGGGGATCCCGACCTTTGCGCCGGAGCATTTCGCCCGGGTCAGGCAGGTCGACACCATGAAGCGCGAGAAGTTTGTGAAAGGGATCAATCAGATCGCGCAGGAGGGGGCCATTCAGATATTCCGCGAGATCGGCATGGGGATGGAGGAGATCATCTGCGGCGTTGTCGGTGTTCTGCAGTTTGACGTTCTTCAGTTCCGTCTGCGCTCGGAGTACAATGTGGAGATCATTCTGGAGCAGCTTCCCTATGAGCATATCCGCTGGGTCTCGAAGTGGGACGGCGATGTGAAGAGCATAGTCGGAACCTCGGATATGAAGCGGATCGAGGATCTGAAAGGGAACCCTCTGCTGCTCTTTGTCAACGAGTGGTCGGTGGGTATGGTGCTCGAGAGGAACCGCGGACTGGAGCTCTCCGACTTCCGCAAAAACTAATTTCTATGCAAATCATGCTTTCGATGATACAATTTACATAATAAACTGTGCGGCGGGCAGGAAATCTGTGTCCCGCACAGGGGGCAGACGCAGCGAGAGGTGGAACGATGGAAGATGACAGAATCTACAATGAGGTGCAGGCTGCCGCGGAGGCGACCAGAGATGCGGCAGTTCAGACTTCGGCGGAGCCGGAGGATGCGGTGCGGGACGAAGTGATCGGCATGGAACAGCCCGAAAAGGAAAAGGCGGGAGAGGAGCAGCGCCCCGGCAAGGCGGCAAAGCTCCGGGAGAGCATTCTGAATACGGCCAGCGATCTTCGGGAGAAGCTGGATGATGCGGGGGCAAGGCTCCGCAGGAAGAGCCCGGAGGAGCAGTCTGCCGCAAAGCGGGAGAGCGGCGGGGATGGCGTCGGCGTGATCCGGATTGCGGATGATGTGGTCGCCATGATCGCATCCTATGCGGCTCGCGAGATCGACGGCGTGACGGATATGGCGGGAACCGCACCGGGAGAATGGCTCGGCAGAGTCGGGTACAGAAATCCGCTGCGCGGGGTAAAGGTAGAGGTGGAGGACGGCTGCGTCCGGGCAGACCTCTCCATTGTCATGGGCTACGGCTATAATATTCCGGCGACCAGCTCCAAGGTACAGAGCCGCGTCAAGCAGGCGATTGAAAACATGACCGGTCTTACAGTCACGGACGTCAATGTCCGCATTGCGGGAATCACCGTCCCCGGCGGAAGCACGGAGCCGTCGGAGAAATAAGCAGAGGATTTCAGCATTTATGTACAGAAGAAGTTTACGGGAGCAGACGTTCAAGCTGCTGTTCCGTGTGGAGTTTAACTCCGAAGAGGCGATGGCGGAGCAGAAAAAGCTTTTTTTTCAGAACGACGACGTGACCTTTACGGAAAAGGACCGGGAGGAGATCGAAGCGAAGTTTGCGAGGATCACAGAGCTTCTGCCCGGGATTGACGGCGCGCTGGCGGAGGCTGCCGAGGGCTGGGATCTTAGCCGCATCGGCAAGGTGGAGTTGACGATTCTGCGTCTTGCGGTCTACGAGCTTCGCTATGACAGTGCTGTTCCGGAGGGCGTGGCCATCAACGAGGCGGTTGAGCTGTGCAAGAAGTTCGGACAGGAGGGTGCGCCGTCCTTTGTCAACGCCGTGCTCTCGCGCTTTACCGAGGAGGGCAGGGCGCGGGCCGAGCGGAGCGCCGCGGCGAAACGTCTCGCCCGCAGGGAGCAGACTGAGGCAAGGGACAGGGAACGGGCAAACGTCTACATTGTGAAAGCAAAGAAATGAGAACGCCGTATTCCGTATCCCAGATAAACGCATATATCAGAAATATGTTCCGGCAGGATTATATGCTGCAGTCGATTCTCGTGAGAGGCGAGGTCAGCAACTGCACATACCATTCTTCCGGACATATTTATTTTACCCTGAAAGATGCCGGCGGAACCCTGTCCTGCGTGATGTGGGCAGGAACGGCCCGCAGCGGCGGTCTCACTTTCCGCATGCGGGAGGGCGACGGCGTCATTGTCGCCGGTGCGGTGGATGTATTTGAAAAGAGCGGGAAGTACCAGCTCTATGCGAGCCGCATTATTGCCGACGGGATCGGCGTTCTGGCGGAGCGCTATGAGAAGCTGCGCGCGGAGCTGGAGGAGCAGGGCATGTTCGACCCCTGCTATAAGAGGCCGATTCCGGTCTACATCCGGACGCTCGGGGTGGTGACGGCCGAGACCGGCGCCGCCGTGCAGGATATCTGTTCTATCGCGCTGCGCAGGAATCCCTTTCTGCGCATCATACTCTATCCGGCCATCGTGCAGGGGGACGAAGCGCCGGGCAGCATCATAAACGGCATCCGGGCGCTGTGCGCGCTGCCGGAGGAGATCCGCCCGGAGACGATTATCGTGGGCCGCGGCGGCGGCTCCATTGAGGATCTCTGGGCGTTCAACGAGCGGGCGGTTGCGGAGGCGGTGTTTGACTGCAAGGTTCCGATCATTTCCGCGGTCGGACATCAGACGGACACCGTGATCACCGACTGGGTGGCCGATCTGCGGGCGGCGACGCCCTCGGAGGCGGCGGAAAAGGCGGTGTTTGAATACCGGCGCTTTGCCGAGACGCTGAGCGCTTTTCATGACGGGCTGTATCGCGGGATCTGTTCCCGCCTCGACCGTCTCCGGGCGGAAGCGGCGGGCTGCGGGCGGGCGCTGCGCCATCTCTCTCCGGAGAGCCGGATCCGCAGACAGCGCATGGAGCTGCTGCATATGGAGGAGGCGCTGCAAAGCGGAATGACGGCCCGGCTTGCTGCGGCGCACCGGTCGGCGGAGGCCTTGTCTCCCGGAACGCTTACGGAGCAGATGCAGAAGAGAATTGAGCTTCTCTGGCACCGGCTTGCACTCTCGGCGGCGGAGCTCGAGGGCGTCTCTCCTCTGAAGCGCCTCTCCGGCGGCTACGGCTATGTGACCGGTCGGTCGGGGCTCGCCGTGCAGCATGCGGCGGAGCTTTCGCCGGGGGATGCTCTGACGATACGGATGCAGGACGGGCGCGTGGAGGCGACGGTGGACCGCGTGAGCGCGGAGGAGTAAGGATCAGTTATGAAAAAAAAGCCGGAAGAAATGCAGGAAAACACCATAGAGCAGTCTCTCGAGGAGCTGCAGGGACTGCTGGAGCACATGCAGGATCCGCAGCTTCCCCTCGAGGAGGCTTTTGCTCTGTATGAAAGGGGCATGCGCCTTACACGCTCCTGCAGCGAGCGGATCGACGCAGTGGAAAAGAAAGTGCAGAAGCTCGCCGCGGACGGTTCGCTGGAGGATTTTGCACTGCGCGGCGAGGAGCAGGAGTCGTCCGCAGAGTGACGGGAACATTCGGAAAGCAGGGAGGCGGTATGGGATTTGACGAAGAGCTGAGGGGAAGAACGGAATACTGCAATCGGGTGCTGGAGCGCTTTCTTCCCGAGGAAAAAGGGTACCCCCGCACGGTCATCGAGGCGATGAATTACAGCGTCCGCGCGGGCGGGAAGCGCCTGCGGCCCATGCTGACGGCTGAGACAAGCGCCATGTACGGAAGCCGTCCGGCTCTGGCGGAGCCCTTTATGGCGGCGCTGGAGATGATACACAGCTATTCTCTTGTTCATGACGATCTTCCGGAGATGGACAACGACGAGTACCGCCGGGGGAAAAAAACGACCCATGCGGTGTACGGGCAGGGCATGGCGGTGCTTGCGGGCGACGGACTTCTGAATTATGCCTACGAGACGGCGATGAAGAGCTTTGCGGAGGCGCAGAGCGCGGAGGAGACGGAGCGCGTTGTGAGGGCGCTGCAGCTCCTTGCGGCGGGAGCCGGGATCTTCGGCATGGTGGGCGGCCAGTGCTGCGATCTGGATTCTGAGAAAAAGCGGATCGACGGAGACACTCTCCT
Source organism: Lachnoclostridium sp. Marseille-P6806 (assembly GCF_900625025.1). Lineage (GTDB taxonomy): Bacteria > Bacillota > Clostridia > Lachnospirales > Lachnospiraceae > CAG-791. The sequence continues at coordinate 65,043 of NZ_LR130576.1, read as the reverse complement.
CTATATTCACCGCAATAAGACAGCCGCGATGATACGCAGCGGCTTCCAGATCGGAGCGATTCTTGCGGGTGCGCCGGAGATCGATATTCGGGGCCTCGGGGAGATTGCCGACGATATCGGGATTGCGTTTCAGATCCGGGATGATATTCTGGATGTGGAGGGAGACCCGGAGGAGCTCGGCAAGACGCTCGGAAAGGACGCCGAGGAGGCGAAAGCGACCTATGTATCCATTTTCGGCATGGAAAAAGCGAAAGAGGACGCAGAGCGCATGACGGAGGAAGCGCTTCGGCGTTTTGATGCGCTTTCGGCAAGGAACCCGTTTCTGCGGGAATTGATTGTCTCTCTGGCCGGCCGGACGCACTGACCGGCGGGGACATGGAAGACAGGGAAATGAGGCGTCTGCGGGAGCTTTGCAGGCGGAATGCAAATTATGGGTATTTTACTGGATTCAATTCAACAGACCAATGACATCAAGAAAATTCCGGTGGAGTATTACGACCGTCTGGCGCAGGAGATCCGCGAATTTCTCGTGGCGAAGCTCTCGGTCACCGGCGGTCATCTGGGGAGCAATCTCGGGGCAGTCGAGCTGACGATGGCGCTTCATCTGGCGCTGAATCTTCCGGAGGATAAGATCGTGTGGGACGTGGGGCACCAGTCGTACACGCACAAGATCCTCACAGGGCGCAAAGCCGGTTTTGACACGCTGAGGCAGTACGGCGGGATGAGCGGATTTCCGAAGCGCTGCGAGAGCGACTGCGACTGCTTTGACACGGGGCACAGCTCGACGTCGATTTCGGCGGCGCTGGGACTTGTGAGGGCGCGCGATCTGCAGGGAGGAAAGAATACGGTCGTCGCAGTGATCGGCGACGGGGCGCTGACGGGCGGGATGGCCTACGAGGCTCTCAACAACGCGGCCAAGCTGACCACGAACATGGTCATTGTTCTCAACGACAATGAGATGTCGATCAACCGGAATGTGGGCGGGCTCTCGAGCTATCTCAATGATATACGGACCTCCGACAGCTATATCCATCTGCGGGACAAGGTCTACTATTCGATCAACGACCGTCAGCCCAAGGCGGTGAGCGTAATCCGGAGGGCGAAGAATTCCATCAAGCAGCTCATGATTCCCGGTATGTATTTCGAGGATCTCGGCATCACCTATCTGGGGCCGGTGGACGGCCACGACGTGAACTCCATGCTCCGCGTGCTGCAGGATGCCCGGCGTATCAACAAGTGCGTGCTGATCCATGTGGTGACGCGCAAGGGAAAGGGCTATGAGCCGGCGGAGAATCATCCGGCCAGATTTCACGGGACCGGTCCCTTTGATATCCGGACAGGACTTCCGAAGAGCCAGAAGACAAGGGCGGACTGGACAGATGTGTTCTCGACGGTCATGGTCAAGCAGGGGCAGCGCAATCCGAAGATCGTGGCGATCACGGCGGCCATGGGGGACGGCGTGGGGCTGAAGCGCTTCCGCATGCTCTACCCCGAGCGCTTTTTTGACGTCGGCATCGCGGAGCAGCATGCTGTGACCTTTGCGGCGGGGCTTGCGGCGGGGGGAATGATCCCGGTCGTCTGTATTTACTCATCGTTTCTGCAGAGGGCCTATGATCAGATTATCCATGACGTCTGCATACAGAAGCTCCATGTGATTTTCTGTGTGGACCGGGCGGGACTTGTAGGGGCGGACGGCGAGACCCATCAGGGGATCTTTGACCTTTCATTCCTGAGCTCTGCGCCGAATATGACGGTCATGGCGCCCAAAAACAAGTGGGAGCTTTCGGACATGATGAAATTTGCGGTAGTCTGTGACGGGCCGGTCGCCCTGCGCTATCCGAGAGGCGAGGCCTACGACGGCCTTGAGAGCTTCCGTCAGCCGGTGGAATACGGACGGTCGGAGCTTCTGTATGAGGAAAAGGATATCGCTCTTCTTGCGGTGGGACATATGGTCGGGGAGGCGGTTCGGGTCCGCGAGCTGCTCCGGGCGCGCGGCCTTTCCTGCTCGCTGGTGAACGCCCGCTTTGTGAAGCCGCTTGATACAGAGCTGCTGGATGCCCTGTGCCGGACGCACCGTCTGATTGTCACGATAGAGGAGAATGAGCTGCGCGGTGGCTACGGCGAGGCGGTGGATCAGTATTTTACATCGGGGAACGCAGGCGTTTCCGTCTGCAACATCGGAATTGAGGACAGCTTTGTCCGGCACGGAGGAGTCCCGCAGCTTCGGAAAGAATGCGGCATCGATGCCGAATCGGCGGCGGAGCGCGTGGCATCCGCGTGGAGATCAATTTGAAAACTCGTCTGGATATTCTTCTGATGGAGCGCGGCCTCGCGCCGACCCGGGAAAAAGCAAAGGCCTGTATCATGGCCGGCATCGTATATGTGAACGGGCAGAGGGAGGACAAGGCGGGAACCGGCTTTGACCCGGACCCGGAGCATACGGCGATTGAGATCCGGGGGCAGGCGCTGCGGTATGTGAGCCGGGGCGGGCTCAAGCTGGAAAAGGCGCTCGCGGTATTTCCCATTTCCCTCAGAGGGAAAACCTGCATGGACATCGGCGCATCCACCGGAGGCTTTACGGATTGTATGCTGATAAACGGCGCCGCGCGGGTCTATGCGATCGACGTGGGCTACGGGCAGCTCGACTGGAAGCTGAGGAACGACCCCCGGGTTGTGTGTATGGAAAAGACGAATTTCCGCTATCTTACCCGTAGGGAGCTTGAGGAAGCCGATGAAAAGGCCGGCGGAGAGGATCCGGCAGCGCTTCCGGAATTTGCCTCCTGCGACGTGTCCTTTATCTCTCTTTCAAAAATTTTACCGGCAGCGCGGGATATTCTCCCTATGGAGGGAGAGATGGTATGCCTCATCAAGCCGCAGTTTGAGGCGGGCCGCGACAGGGTCGGGAAAAAGGGCGTCGTCCGCGATCCGGCCGTTCACGAAGGGGTGATCCGGCGCGTCGCGGAATATGCGGAAGCAGCGGGATTTTGTGTGCGGGGACTTGATTATTCCCCGATCCGCGGGCCGGAGGGAAACATCGAGTATCTCCTGTGGCTCGGCGGCGCGGGGGAGAGGACGGAGCTTACGGACGGGAGCATCGCGGCGCTGGTCGGAGCGGCGCACGAGGAGCTGGATCGGCAGGCATGATGGAAGAGTTCTTTATCATCACAAATACGAATAAGGACCCGGAGCTTTGGTATCAGCGGAGAATTGCCGATTTTCTTGAGGCCCGGGGAAAGCGCTGCCGTTTTGCCTGTGAAACGCCGGACGGCGCAAAAAAAAGCCCCGGCGACCATACGGACTGCATTCTGGTGCTCGGCGGAGACGGCACCATGCTGCAGGCCGCGCGGGAGAACGTGGATCGCGGCGTGCCTCTCCTCGGAATCAACCTCGGGACGCTGGGCTACCTTGCCGAGATTGAGAAAAACGGCTGGGAGCAGGCGCTGAGGCAGCTTCTCTCCGGAGACTATCTGATCGAGGAGCGCATGATGCTCGAGGGTGTGGTCAACGGGGAGAGCCGCGCCGATCACGCGCTGAACGACGTGGCGATCACGCGCTTCGGGTCCCTGCAGATGGTCTCCTACGCGATATACGTCAACGGACAGTATCTCAATACCTTTCAGGCGGACGGAGTGATTGTCTCGACGCCGACCGGCTCTACCGGTTACAATATGTCTGCGGGGGGACCGATCGTCGAGCCGTCGGCCCGGGCTCTTCTGCTGACACCGATCTGTCCGCATACCCTGAATGCCCGCAGCATCGTTCTCTCGGCGGAGGACGTGATCTCCATCGTGATCGGGCAGAGCCGGGAGGGAGAGAACGCGCAGGTAGAGGTCGATTTTGACGGGAGCGGGAGCCGTCGGATCGTCCATCCGGGAGATGAAATACGCGTCTGCAGGGACAGGAGAACGGTCCGGATCGTGAAACTCAGCCAGAGGAGCTTTCTGGAGACACTCCACCGGAAAATGACCGGGTAGGATGCTTTTAGTGTGAAAAATCATGCTGATGCGCTGATTTATTCCGTGAACGAAAAGTGCTGTTACGTAGTGGGACGGCACGAGACGCGAAGCGGCTCGCATCTCTGCGCGCCGGCGCAGAGATTTTGCGCACGGCTATTTGTGCCCAAGCCCAAATAGCCCCCATCGCAGCCGCAAAACCGCCTGCGCGGATTTTGCGGCGCGTGCCTTGCACAAAGTGCATCGGCATAAGGGATTGCCATGGAGATTTGCCGTCAATGAAAAAAGACAGACATGCCAGAATCATACAGATCATCGAGAGCCGCGACATCGAGACGCAGGAAGAGCTTGCGGACGAACTGCGGCGCAGCGGCTACAATGTCACGCAGGCGACGGTATCGCGGGACATCCGCGCACTGGGCCTGACAAAGGTGCAGACCGGACAGGGACACCAGAAATACGTGGTTCTCCGGTCGGAGGACGGGCACATGACGGACAAGTATATCCGTGTGCTGCGCGAGGCCTATGTCTCGATGGTCAGAGCGCAGAACATCATCGTTCTCCACACCGTGTCGGGCATGGCGATGGCCTGCGCAGTGGCGCTCGATGAGCTGCAGCTTCCGGGACTGGCAGGCTGCATCGCCGGGGACGATACGATTTTTGCAGCCGTAAGAACGGGTGAGGAGACGGAGCGCGTGATGGAGCAGCTGGCGGAAATGGTGAAATGACAGCGGCGTAAGGGATGAATATATGCTACTCAGTTTACATGTAAGAGATCTTGCACTGATCGCCGAGGAGGAGGTCAGCTTTACGGACGGCCTCAATATTCTGACCGGCGAAACGGGAGCCGGAAAGTCGATTCTGATCGGCTCGGTAAATCTTGCGCTGGGAGCAAAGGCGGATCGGGCCGTGATTCGGGACGGGGCAGAGTACGCTCTGGTGGAGCTGCTTTTTGCCGCGGATCATGAGGCGCAGCTCGACAGGCTCCGGGAGCTTTCCCTGCCGGTCGAGGAGGACGGAACCATTCTCATCAAGCGGAAAATCCTCCCCTCGCGCAGTATATGCACGGTGAACGGCGAGACGGTGACCGCGCATCAGCTCCGGGAAATCGGTTCTCTCCTCATTGATATCTACGGACAGCGGGAGAATCAGACTCTTTTGCAGAGAGGGCGGCAGCTCGATATTCTCGATGATTATGCGGGAGAAAAAGCCGCGGCGCTGAAGCAGCGCGTGCGGGAGCATGATCGGGCGCGGCGCGCGCTGGAGGAGGAGTGGAACCGCGGGGATATGGACGGACAGGCGAGAAGCCGTGAGCTGGAGCTTCTCGATTTTGAGATTCATGAGATTGAAGCCGCGGCGGTAAAGCCGGGCGAGGAGGAAGAGCTGGACCGGCGCTGCCGCAGAATGGCTTCCGCCGGAAAAATCAGCGAGAAAATCGGACTTGCCGCGGAGCTTGTGGACGGCGACGGCGGGGCGGCGGAGCTGATCGCCAGAGTCTGTCGGGAGCTTCGGGAGGTATCGGGCAAGGATGAGGCGCTGGAGCCGGTCGCAGAACAGATCGGAGAAATTGATATCCTTTTGTCCGATTTTACGCGGACGCTTATGGATTATGCGGAGGAGCTTTCCTTTGATCCCTCGGAACTGGAGGAGGCGGAGGAACGTCTCAACCTGATCCGGCGCATGTCCGAAAAATACGGATCTTCGGAGGACGGCTTTGCTGCGGCTCTCGCGGAGAGGCAGGAGAGATTTCTTGCTCTCACGGACTATGAGGAGACGCGGGGGCAGCTCCGTGTGCGTCTCGATAAGGAAAGGGAAAGCTATCTGCAGGCGGCGCGTGACCTCTCTGGGGTGCGGCGCGCGGCGGCAAAGGAGTTTGCCGGCCGGCTCCGGCAGGCGCTGCTTGAACTGAATTTCCAGCAGGTCATGCTGAATATCGAGGTGGAGAGCGATGAGTCCCGTGGGGACGGGACGGGGATCGACCGCACGGTGTTTCTGATTTCCATGAATCCCGGCGAATCGCCGAGACCGCTTGATCAGATCGCCAGCGGCGGCGAGCTCTCCCGCATCATGCTGGGGCTGAAAACGGTATTTGCGGGGCGCGATGAGATTCACAGCTTCATCTTTGATGAGATCGATACGGGCATCAGCGGCCAGACCGCGTGGAGGGTAGCGGAGAAGCTGGGCAGGCTCTCCCGGGATCATCAGCTCCTTTGCATCACGCATCTTCCGCAGATCACCGCGATGGCGGACACGCACTTCCGCATCCGCAAGGACAGCGAGGAGGGGAGAACCTATACGCATATCGAGGAGCTTTCGGGAGAGGAGAGCCTCGGCGAGCTGGGACGTCTCCTCGGCGGCGCGGCCGTCACGGAGGCGACGCTTCGGAATGCCGCGGAGATGCGCGAAATGGCGCAGTCCGTAAAGCGCGCAGATTCGTAAAGTGTGACAGGGATCGTCAAAGGAGGTATGGCGGCCCGCCCGACACGGAGCCCGGGCGGCGGTCATTCACAGGCGGGAGGAGAGAGGTCCCGGCGGTGAGCCTCTCATAAAGCGCTTCGGCAGGAGATGGATTATGGGACTGATACAGGCAGCGGTAACAGCGGTAAGCGGAACACTTTCCGAGCAGTGGAAAGAATTTTTCTACTGTGATGCGCTTCCGGAAAACGTGCTGATGACGCGCGGGCGCAAAAAGACCGGAAATAAGCATTTCGGCTCCAACAGCAAGGGAGACGACAATATCATTTCAAACGGCTCGGTGATTGCCGTAGGAGACGGACAGTGCATGCTGATCGTGGAGCAGGGTAAGGTGGTGGAGCTCTGCGCGGAGCCCGGCGAGTTTACATGGGACAGCTCGACGGAGCCCAGCATCTTTGCGGGAGATCTGGGGAACAGCATTGCCGCGACGTTCCAGAGCATCGGACGCCGGTTCACGTTCGGCGGCGCTTCCGGAAAGGATCAGAGAGTCTATTACATCAATACAAAAGAGCTGATGGGCAACAAGTACGGGACGGCAAATCCGGTTCCGTTCCGTGTCGTCGATCAGAATATCGGGCTGGACGTGGATATTTCGGTGCGCTGCTTCGGTGAATATTCCTACCGCATCGTGGATCCGATCCTGTTCTATACCAATGTGTGCGCGAATGTCAGCAGTGAGTTCACGCGCGACCAGATCGACAGCCAGCTGAAGAGTGAGCTTCTGACGGCGCTGCAGCCCGCGTTTGCTAAAATTTCCGCGATGGGTGTCCGTTACAGCGCGGTTCCCGGCCATACCTCCGAGATGGCGGACGCGCTGAATGAGGAGCTCTCCGAGAACTGGAGCAAGCTGCGCGGAATCCGTATCGTCGCTTTCGGCATGAGCTCCATCAAGGCGTCGGAGGAAGATGAGGAGAGAATCAAGCAGCTTCAGATGAATGCGGCGCTCCGGAATCCCGCCATGGCAGCGGCGACGCTTACGGCGGCGCAGGCGCAGGCGATGCAGGATGCGGCGAAAAACCAGAATGCCGGCCCGGCCATGGCGTTCATGGGAATGAACATGGCGAATATGGCGGGCGGCGTGAATGCCTCCCAGCTTTACGGCATGGGACAGCAGTCGGTGGCCTCGGCGTATCAGACCGCAGCAGACGGCGGCTTCAGTGCGCAGCAGACGCCGCCCCAGCCGCAGGCAAATACGGCTCCGCAGGGAGCGGCCGCGGCGTCTCAGAATCAGGCGGCGCCGGCTCCGGGAGCGGACGACTGGAACTGTCCTGCCTGCGGCGCGCTCAATCATGGGAAATTCTGCACGGAATGCGGAGCGAAGAAGCCGGAGCCGAAAGCGTCGTTCTGCCCGGAGTGCGGTCATACCCTTGATCCGTCGAACATGCCGAAGTTCTGCCCGAACTGCGGAAATAAGCTGTAAATCAATCACGGTTCAGCATTTCATTCGCAGCCGTTTTGCGGTCTGTTTTATCCTCGATTCCGGGATTTCTTTCGGAATGCTGAACCGTTTCGTAAATTGGAGTTTGCATGAGTATTTATGACACACTGAACACAGAACAGCGGGAGGCCTGCTTCCAAACGCAGGGGCCGGTGCTCATTCTGGCCGGTGCGGGGAGCGGCAAAACCCGTGTTCTGACACACAGGATCTGTTATCTGATCGACGAGGAGGGGGTGAGTCCGTGGAATATTCTCGCCATCACCTTTACCAATAAGGCGGCGGGAGAAATGCGGGAGAGGGTCGACAGACTGGTCGGCTTCGGTGCGGAATCGGTATGGGTGTCCACCTTTCATTTCCTGTGCGTCAGGATTCTGCGCCGCCACATTGATCAGCTGGGCTATGAGACCGGCTTTACCATTTATGATGCTGACGATTCCCGAACGCTGATGAAGCAGGTCATGAAGACGCTTGGCATCGACCCGAAAGAGCTGAAAGAACGGACGATCCTCGGCGCAATATCCACAGCAAAGAACGAGCTGATGACGCCCCTGCGTTATCGCGAGACGCACCATTTCGATTATATGGAGCGGCGGATCGGAGATGCCTACGAGGAATACCAGCGGCAGCTCCATAAGAATAATGCACTGGATTTTGACGATCTGCTGATGAAGACGGTGGAGATGTTCCGCTCTCACGAGGAGGTGCTGGAGAATTATCAGGAGCGCTTCCGCTATATCATGGTCGACGAATATCAGGACACCAACACGGCGCAGTTTGAGCTGATCCGTCTGCTCTCGGCAAGGTACCGGAATCTGTGCGTCGTGGGGGACGACGATCAGTCGATCTATCGCTTCCGCGGCGCGAATATCCGGAACATTCTTGACTTTGAGAAGCTCTTTCCGGATGCAAAGGTGATCAAGCTGGAGCAGAACTACCGCTCCACCCAGAATGTTCTGGACGCGGCCAATGCGGTGATTCATAACAACGTGAACCGGAAGAACAAAGCGCTGTGGACCAACCGCGGCGAGGGACACAAGGTGCATTACCGCCAGCTGGACAACGCGCTGGAGGAGGCGGATTTCATTGCCGGCGATGTGAAGAGCAAGCTCCGGCGCGACCCGAAGCTGCACTACAGGGATTTTGCAGTGCTCTACCGGACCAATGCGCAGGCCCGCGTCCTTGAGGAGCGCTTTGTCATGGAGTCCATTCCCTACCGGGTAGTCGGAGGCGTGAATTTCTACGCGAGAAAGGAGATCAAGGATCTCCTCTGCTATCTCAAGGTGATCGACAACGGGGCGGATGATCTTGCCGTGCAGCGCATCATCAACGTGCCGCGGCGCGGAATCGGCGCCACCACGATAGAACGGATTGCAGAGCATGCCCGGCAGCGGGGCATCGGCTTCTATGAGGCCATGGAGGAGAGCGGGCAGATCGTGACGCTCTCCCGCGGCGCGGCCGGAAAGCTCGCACCCTTTACGGAGATGATCACCCGCTTCCGCGAGTATCTCAGGGAGAACAACGCGCAGCCGGATGTGCTGTCGGAGCTTCTGCGAAAGGTTCTTGCGGATACGGAGTATATCGAGGATCTGAAAGCGCAGGACCCGGAGGATGCGGAGGACCGGCTCGCCAATATCGACGAGCTGATTTCCAAGGTGGTCTCCTACGAGGAGGCCGCAGAGGAGGAGCCGCCGACACTGTCCGGTTTTCTGGAGGATGTGGCCCTTGTCGCGGATATCGACAGCGTGGGGGAGGAGGACGACCGTGTTCTTCTCATGACGCTCCACAGTGCCAAGGGACTGGAGTTTTCGCAGGTCTATCTGGCCGGTATGGAGGACGGTATTTTCCCCGGGCAGATGACCATAGACACAGGAAATGAAGAGGACATGGAGGAGGAGCGGCGCCTCGCCTATGTGGGCATCACCCGCGCGAAAGACGATCTCACGATCACGACGGCGCGTGCGCGGATGCTCCGGGGAGAGACGAGGTTCAATCCGCCCAGCCGCTTTCTCTATGAGATTCCGGAAAAGCTGCTCGACGGCAGGCCGGCAAAGCCGAAGAATTATCTGGAAGAGGACTTTGATTTTGAGGAGAACGGCCCTTTTGCGGATTACAGCGGCGGCTACGGACGCGGCGCGGGGGCCGGAGGGTTCCGCACGGGAGGACGGACCTTTGTGACCTATGGAAAGACCGGCGGACGGAGTGCTGACGGGAGGCTCCGTGCGGTGGCGAGGAAAAAGCAGACCGCGGATGAGCATAAGCCGTTCATCGCGCAGGCGAACGAGCGGCAGAAAGCGCTCTCGGCTCTTACCAAGGGCGCGCCGGCAGGCGGCGGAAGCCTCGGCTACGGCGTCGGGGACCGGGTGCTTCATGTGAAGTTCGGCGAGGGTACGGTTTCGGCCATCGAGACGGCGGCCCGCGATCACAAGGTTACGGTGCAGTTTGACGATTACGGACAAAAGGTCATGTATGCGGCCTTTGCAAAGCTGGAAAAGCTCTAGATCGGAGGGACATATGACAAAAGAAAAGATAGAGGATCTGATTGAGGTGACAAAGCTGGGAGAGCTTCTGAATCCCCGGGAAAAGAAAACGCATCCGCTGGTGACGGCGCTCGCCGTGATCGGCGGCGTGGCGGTAGTCGCGGGAATTGCCTGCGCGGTCTATCAGTTCATGAGTCCGGATTACTACGACGATTATGACGACGAGGACTTCGACGACGATTTTGAGGATGAGGAAGCTGCCCCCGGCGACGAAGAGACGGCGGATGATGCCGGCGCCGGGCAGGAGGAAATCTCGTTTACGTGAAAAAGGGTGAAGAGATTGTCGGCATCATTGAATATGTGAGCTTTCCGAATCGCGGAATCATGCACGTGACGGAGCAGCGGCCGGACGGAGAGAGCGAGCGCTTCACGGTTACGGTAAAAAACACCGTGCCGGGCCAGAAAGTGGCGGTGCGCATCAAAAAGCGGCACGGGAACCGTGCAGAGGGTGTGGGAACCCGCGTCCTTGCGCGCGCTCCGGAGGAGTGTGATCCGCCCTGTCCGCACTTTGGCCTCTGCGGGGGCTGTACGTGGCTGAATCTTCCCTACGAGGAGGAGCAGAAGCTCAAATCCGCGCAGGTGAAAGCGCTGCTTGATCAGGCGGTTTCCGAGGATTATATCTACGAGGGGATCAAGGCGTCGCCGAGGATATTCGAGTACCGCAACAAGATGGAGTTTACGTTCGGCGACAGCTCCAAGGACGGTCCGCTGGAGCTCGGACAGCACCGGCGGGGCGGTTTTTATGATATTCTCACGGTTACGGACTGCCGGATCGTTGACGGGGATTACCGGACGATTCTCCGTGAAACGAGAGACTTCTGGGCGGCGCTCAAGGAGCGCCGCGAGGTCACGCTGTATCATCGGCTCCGGCATACGGGATATTTGCGGCATCTCTTAGTCCGCAAGGCGTCTCACACCGGGGAGATTCTGATCGATATTGTCACGACCTCGCAGGAGGAGCACACGGAGGAGCTGCGTCTCTGGGCGGAACGGCTCCGGGCGATCGAGGCGGAGGGCCGGATCGCGGGGCATATTCAGGGAATTCTTCATACCACCAATGACTCCATGGCGGATGCGGTGGAGGACGGGGGAACGGAGATCCTTTTCGGCGAGGACTTCTTTTCAGAGACGCTGCTGGGACTTTCGTTCAAGGTGACGCCCTTTTCATTCTTTCAGACAAACAGCTACTCGGCGGAGGTGCTGTACGAGACTGCGCGGGAATATCTGCGGGGGATCGGTCTGTACGGGGAACGGGGAAAGGCTCCCGGCCCGGTGGTCTTTGATCTCTATACGGGAACGGGAACGATCGCGCAGCTGATGGCCCCGGCGGCAAAAAAGGTGGTCGGTGTGGAAATCGTGGAGGAGGCGGTGCGGGCGGCGCGGGAAAACGCGGCCCGTAACGGGCTGTCCAACTGTGAATTTATTGCGGGGGATGTCCTGAAAGTGCTGGACGCCATCGAGGAGAAGCCGGATATCATCGTGCTCGATCCGCCGCGGGACGGGGTGCATCCGAAAGCGCTGTCGAAGATTCTCGCCTACGGCGTACCATATATCCTTTATATTTCCTGCAAGCCGACAAGCCTCGCGCGGGATCTCGCGGGCTTTTATGAGGCGGGGTACCGGCTGGAGAGAGTGGTGGCGGTCGATCAGTTCCCGCGGACAGCGAATGTGGAGACGGTGGTACTGCTTTCCCACAAGGCTCCGGACAGTCATATCAACGTAAAAGTGGAGTTTGGCGAGGGAAAAGGAAAGGTGCCGCTTGATAAAATAGCGGAGAGGGCAGAAAAGTACAAACCGAAAGAACAGGTTACATATAAGAAAAGGTTCATTGTAAAAACAAGCTGATCCGTGAGGGCAGATACACTGATTGTGTTGATGAAATGATCCTGAAGGTATCTCGTCTGATGTGAGAAAACAATTACATATCATTCCTTTGGGAGCCGCTTATTCTGACAAAGAGTAGGCGGCTTTTTTCATTTTCCTACATAGCCGTCTGTTTCCGCAGACGGCTCAATCTTTGAAAGGAGGAGAAACCCCAATGGCAAAGACAAAGGTCATTTCCGTGGCGAAAAGGAGAAGAAACGCCTGCTCCTCGGCAATCACGACGGCTCATGGACAGGAAAGGTGGATCTTCCCCGCTATTTTTCCGGCGTGGATACCATGCTTGAAATCTCTGATGGAAAGCATGGCCTGACCTTGTGCCATTATCCGCTTCTCACGTGGAAGCACGCAAAACGGTCCTATATGATCCACGGACACATCCACAACAGTACCAGTGCAGACTACTGGCCGCTGCTTTGCAGGCGTGAAAGAGTGCTGAACGCCGGAGTAGACATCAACGGGTATCAGCCGGTTCCATAAAATCGTGAGGTTTATCTTCGTTGATAAGTTCATCATATTATCATTGTACTTCTCAATGTAACCATTGATTTTATATTTGTCATCAGGCATAATGTGATTGCGAACTTGCATAATAATATTGACAAGTTATCAATGGAGAACGTTATGGAAATTAAAAGAGATTCCTACCTGAAGCAGTTGATCGGCTATGCATGGGACGGACAGGTGAAGGTCATTACCGGTGTGCGCCGGTGCGGAAAGTCTTATCTGCTGCGAACCCTGTATAAGAATTATCTGTTGGAAAACGGAATAAACGAGGATCATATTATCGTCATTGAACTTGACCTTGCAAGGGATATTCGCTATCGCAACCCATTGGAGCTGACAGCGTATGTGAAGGAACGCATTGGCAATCAGAAAGAACAGTTTTATCTATTCGTGGATGAGATACAGATGTCAGACGAGGTTCCGAACCCCTATAACTCGAATGGAAAGCCTATCACTTTCTATGATGCGCTCAATGATCTGAAAACCCTTTCCAATCTTGACGTCTATGTGACCGGAAGCAATTCACGGATGTTGTCCAGTGATATTCTGACTGAATTTCGTGGCCGCAGCGACGAGGTGCGCGTACATCCGCTTTCCTTCGCGGAGTATTATGCTGCAGCCGGAGGCAACAAGGCGGAAGCCTTTGACAATTATGCCTTTTACGGCGGGATGCCGCTCATTCTCTCAAGGCCGGATGATGAGGCTCGCATGGCTTATCTGAAAGCATTGTTTACTGAAGTATATATCAAAGACATCGTAGAGCGGAAAAAAATCACCCGTATAGACGTTCTGTCTGACATTTTGGATCTGCTCTGTTCTTCGGTAGGTTCGCTTACAAATCCGAATAATGTGGCAAACGCGATCAACTCCATGCAAAAGCTGAAGAGCAAAGACCAAATCGCTCCCAATACCGTGAAATCCTATATGGCTCACCTGGAAGATGCCTTTCTTTTCAGTGAATGCAAACGCTATGATGTGAAGGGCAAGAGCTATTTCGAGTATCCGAACAAATACTATTGTGAAGATATCGGCCTTCGCAACGCAAGGATCGGCTTTCGCCAGCAGGAAATGACGCATATCATGGAGAACATCATCTATAACGAGTTGGAAATCCGCCGTGCCAGCGTGGATATTGGAATCGTATATTCCAATGAAAAAGATGAAAAAGGGAAGCAAAAAAGAACCGCAAGGGAGATTGACTTTGTTGTATCCAAAGGTGGCAAAAAGATGTATATCCAATCTGCCTATGCCATGGAAAATCCGGAAAAAATCAATACCGAGATGAGACCGTTTTCTCTGACTGGCGATTCCTTTCCGAAAATTGTAGTACGCCACGATGTAAGAAAGCGATGGTATGACGAAAGCGGCGTGTTAAACATCGGGGTCATAGACTTTCTTCTGGATGACAGTCTTATTTGAATAATCACATATTTGGACTTCAGACCGATTGGTTTCAGCAGAAATCAGCCGGTTTTTACATAGCCGGGTGTTTCCCCACAAAGGAGCATCCGACTTTTTCTATTTCCGATCGGAGGTGAGATCAAATGACAAACGAGGAACTGAACACAAGGCTCTACGAAAAGATGTTTGCCGAGCAGGAGAACTACCGCAGCTGGCTTCTTTCGCAGACGCCGAAAGAAATCCTGAACCATGCCTACGAGTACGTAATGCGGGAGGACATCCTGCTGTGCCTGGAGTATGGCGACCTGTCCGACGGACAGGCGAAGGCACTGCTTAAGTCCCCTGCTCCGCTGGCGGATGTATTCAAGGACTGGGAAAAGCGGGAAACCGAACATATGGAGGATATGCGGGAAACGATGGAGAGCCGAGCCAATGCCATCCTCCGGCAGGACTTTATCCGTTCCAAACGGGAAGAAAGGTAGGTGAAAGGGATGCCCTATATCGCACCGGAGGTGGTACGTGAAGCCAAACGGATGGATCTTCTGACCTATCTCCAAAATTATGGGCCGCAGGAGCTGGTGCATTTTAGCGGGAATACCTACTGCACTCGCGAGCATGACAGCCTGAAAATCTCTAACAGCAAGTGGTACTGGTTTTCCCACGGGATTGGCGGCAGGTCGGCTCTGGATTATGAAAGACGCCTATGTGCGTGTGAAAGATAAGGCGGAGCACGGCTACTACAGTGTGGAGGACTCCCCGGAGGAATACGCCACGGATCGTGTTTCCGCCCTGTCCGGCTCCGCACTCCATGAGGCCGGGCACCAGCTGGACAAGCGAGGCCGGAAGGCCGTCAAGGAGACAAAGGACAACATAGCAGAACCGTATTGGTTCTGGTACGGATTTTCCGGGCGCGTGGAATGGTGTGCCTGTTTTGCTTCCTGGTGTGCCAATGAGTGCGGCTACATTGATACCGGCGTGATTCCGAAATTTGCCGGCTGCGTACCCGGCGCAGAATGGTTCAAAGAGCACGGGCAATGGGAGGAGAGAGATTTCATTCCCGATGCGGGGCAGATCATCTTTTTCGACGGGGAAGGAGATGGAGAAACCGACCATGTGGGCATTGTAGAATCTTCTTTATCGAAAAGAGTCCACGGAAGGATTGATAAAACAGTTGAATTCGATCCTCTTTCTGTATTCAGATGGCGAAAGTCCCATTCTTTTTTTGAAGGAAGTTGAAAAGCCCGCTACTGTATTAAAGCCAACCTGCCTGGAAATTTCCTCAATCGTTAAATCGCTGTCTGCAAGCAAGTGTGAGGCGTGGTCCGCTTTTTTGTCCAGAATGTACTCTGTAATGGTACTGCCGGTGAATTGTCGATATAGGCTTTTCAGCTTTGTGGCGCTCATGCTTGCCAGACGGACCAGCTCATCCTGACGGATTTCTTCTGTATAGTGTTCGTCTATATAACGGATCACATGTAAGATATTTTCATAATCCGTATTTTTCTTGGGCAGCCTCCCGTTTCCCATCTCGATCAGCGCGGACATGAGCGCATAGGCCCCAGCTACATAGTAAAGCTCCGCCGCCATGCCTTTGAGCTTGCAAAGATTGATTTTCGTGAGGACATTCATCATTTCTCCGGACCAGTTATGCTCCCCGCCCATGTGCTTCAGAATTTCAAGGGGATTCACGTTCTGTGCGGTAAACATCGTCCCTAAATGGCGCTTGTAAAAGGCAGGATCATAGAGAACTTCCGTATAGGCGACCCGGCTCCCCGCCGGCATGAGCCTGCTGACCGTGTTGCCCGCTTCCTCCAGATACGCTGTGATCTTTCCGGGCGGGAGATGCTTTGCATATTCCAGACGCAGAGAAATGTACCGGGAGTTATGCGGCATGGTCAGCTCAGTATCCTTGCAAAAATAGAAATCACATTTTGTGATGGTAAAGTGGCTGTCGTGCGACAGACACCAGAAATATCCTTTCGAGGTGTTGCCATCTCCCTGAAAATAGGTGCCGCAATCAAATGGATTATTTTCATTGTGTTTCTCCATGCCCATGTCGGAGCACATATCCAGAAGTGTTTGAAACATGGTAGATCTCCTTTATTTTTTTATTGGACATTTTTCTTTTTGGAAAAGACATTTGGCAGTTCGAGCCGTTGCGAAAAGGTGCCTTGTATTCTACAATGATTCAAGTTAGATATTGCTAACTCAATATATTATACTATCCAACGCCCGAAAACACAAGGGAGGCTGTCGCGTGAAACTGGATGTGCGCTGCAAGTTTTTGATTTTAATAGCAATCAGTGTGATTGCTTTTTCCACAAAAGATGTTTTCTATGGAAGCCTTGTCTTTTCTTTGGTCTGCCTGCTGACTTTTCTTTTGGGACAGGGAAGGAAAACAGTGAAATACATCATTACCTATCTGGTGCTTGTCGCATTTATTCTGTTGGCAAAGCATGTGCCGACCTTTCTTCGCGGCATGATCCTGATGATTGTCCTGTGCATCCGTATGTGCATGCCCATCGCGCTGTATGGACAGACATTCATGAAAACAACGCCCGTCAGCGAAATGGTGACCGGCTTATATGCCCTGCACATTCCGAGGGGATTTGTAATCACTTTTGCCGTAGCAATGCGGTTTTTCCCAACGGCAAAGGAAGAATTCGGTCACATCCGGGATGCCATGACGCTGCGGGGGATCAACCTATCCGTCGCCAATGTACTCAGACGTCCTGCACTTGTGTTTGAGGGGCTCATGACGCCGTTGCTGGTCCGTTCCTTCACGATTGCAGAGGAGCTGTCGGCAGCCTCCATCACCCGCGGGTTGGACAATCCCGCGCCCAGGACGGCTTTTGTCCGGCTTCATGTTACGATGCTGGATATTGCGATCACAATCCTGTTTGTCGCAGCGCTTTTCGGCGTGTTGTGGCTGCGGGAGAATGGTTGGGGGTGGTGGGTTGATTGAACTGAAGGACGTCAGCTTCCGCTATGAAGGAGCAAAAGAGCAGGCGGTGCGCCATGTATCGCTGACCATTGAGAGGGGCGAATGTATGGTTTTGACTGGACTCTCCGGTTGCGGAAAGACGACTATCACCCGTCTGATCAACGGCCTGATCCCGGACTTTTACCCCGGCGAGCTGAGCGGGAGCATCTTTATTGACGGAGAAGATATTGCCAAAAAACAGCCGCACGAGCTTTCCTCTATGGTCGGCTCCGTTTTCCAGAATCCCCGGACACAGTTTTTCAATACCGATACGGACAGCGAGCTGGTCTTCGGTATGGAAAACAGCGGCGTAGCTTATGCGGAGATGCACCGCCGATATGATCAGACAGTGCGGGAGCTGCAATTACATAAGCTGTGCGGCCGGGATATTTTTGCCCTCTCCGGCGGAGAAAAGCAGAGCATTGCTTTTGGCAGCATCTACGCTTTATCTCCAGAAATATATCTGCTGGACGAGCCCTCCGCCAACCTGGACCGGCAGGCGATCCGGCGGCTCCGGGATACTCTCCTGAAGCTCAAAACTATGGGAAAGACGATCCTGATCTCAGAACACCGACTCTATTATCTCCGGGGCGTCGCGGATCGGGCAGCACTTGTGGAACAGGGCAAGATTACAGAAATCCACCCGTGGGAAACATTGGAGGGGTGTACGGACGAGACACTTCATCAAAAGGGACTCCGGTCCATCCGCGATACCACAGTGGAGCTTTCCGAGCCGCCCCTGCCGGCACAGACCCCTGTGCTTGCCATACGAAGCCTCGCCGTGGCAAGAAAGAAGAATGTGATCTTTGATCATGTTGATTTGACCGTTTCCGAGGGCGAAATCGTTGGGATCACTGAGCCAAATGGCTTTGGCAAGACCACGCTGGCACGAATCGTCTGCGGACTGATGAAGGAAAAAAGCGGGAGCGTATTGCTTAATGGTGTCCCGGCAAGGGCCTCTTTGCGAAAGCGAAGTACGTTTCTTGTCATGCAGGACCCAAATTACCAGCTTTTCAGTGACAGCGTGGAGCACGAGCTGAAGCTGACCATTCACAGGGAAGCACCGCAGGATGCGACTATTACGGAAGTGCTCCGGGATATGGATCTGGAAGAAATGAGGGAAAGGCATCCGCTTTCTCTGTCTGGGGGACAAAAGCAAAGGCTGTGCATCGCCCTTGCCGCCCTGTCTCCGGCAAGGCTCCTCATTTTTGATGAGCCGACAAGCGGGCTTGACTACAGGAACATGCAGCGTGTTGCGGGAATGATTCACAAGCTGGCCGACGACAAGCGGGCTGTGCTTGTGATCTCCCATGACAATGAGTTTTTGAACATGGCCTGCACACGCATCATCTCCCTGGCAAGATAAACCTAAACAACAGAAAGGCAGGTATTTTCCATGAATCAGAACACAACTCTCAAGGGGCGGGATTTCATCAATCTCGGTATTTTCACAGTGATCTTCATCGTACTTTTCATGGTGTGCATGCTGTTGATGAGCACCACCATCTACACGCAGCCGTTCGGTACGGCAGCCGGAGCTTTGGCTGCCGGGCCGGTCTATATGCTGCTTCGCGCAAAGACCTCGAAACCCTGGGCGATCACGATCTTCGGCGTGCTGTATGGGCTTGTCATGTTCGTCATGGGCAGCGGCTGGCCGATTTTGGCGGCCGTGATCGCTGGGGCGCTTATTGCCGAGCTGATCGCCCGAAGCGGACAGTATCAGAAGTATGGGCGGGAATCCATCGGCTATGCAATCCTGATGACTGCCACGGCCATCGGCTCCTACGTCCCGCTGCTGACGATGAAGGAGTACTACCGCCAGCTGGCTGAGACAAACAGTGTAGACAACGAATTCATGGCGCAGCTGGTGGAGTTTATCAGCGGCCCCTATCTGGTGCTTGCCATTGTCGTCACTTTTATTGCTGCTTTCGTCGGGACGCTGATCGCCCGTGCGCTCTTTAAGAAGCATTTTGTAAAGGCAGGGCTGTTAAAGGAGGTCCGGTAATGGCAAAAGAAAAGAAGCGAAAAAGCGGAATGGCAAGACTGTTTGAGCTTGCCTCTGCCCATAAGGGATTGCTCACAGTCAGCGGGATCTTTGCGGTACTGGCTTCTGTCGCCTCGTTTGTGCCCTATATTGCGGTATATCTTGTTGTGAAAGAGACGGTTTCTGTTTATCCGGACTTTGCAGGTCTGGATGTCAGCCGGGTCACGGGTTACGGGCTGCTGGCAGTGGCAGGCATCGCGGCCGATGTCGTCTGCTTTTTGCTTTCTTCTATCTGCGCACATCTGGCCGCTTTTGCAACGCAATACGAATTGAAATCACTTTATGCCAGACACCTGGCCAAAGTCCCTCTCGGATTCCATCTGACGATAGGAACGGGGCGTCTGCGTAAGGTAATCAACCAAGATATTGAGAAGATGGAGCAGTTTCTTGCCCATACCTATCCGGATATGGTGGCATCTTTTACCGCTCCCATTGTTCTGCTTGTGCTATTGTTCGTGTTCGACTGGCGCTTTGGTCTGGCTACGTTTATAGCGGTGATCCTTGCGTTCGCCATTCAGATGATGACCATTGGTGCTGCCGGCCCGGAGGTAATAGAACAAATGCAGAAAAGAGAGGCGGATATGTCGGAAGCCTCCGTAGAGTATGTGCGGGGGATGCCTGTGCTGAAGGCTTTCGGGCAGACGGCGCTCTCGTTCCGCCAGCTGTGTGATGCGATCCGCTCCTATGCAAAAATCACGCTTACCTACACGCTGAAGTGGGAAAACTATCTCTCTGCGTTTACTGCGATCATCAACAACATCTATCTGTTCATTTTGCCTGTGGGTATTCTCATCGGAAGCAGAACCGCGGATTATCCGGGATTCGTGATGAGTTTCCTGTTTTATCTGCTTTTTGTTCCGGCGATTGCTTCCGTCCTTCATAAATTTATGTATGTTTCCTCCTCCAGCATGAGGATTGCAGGCGGCGTGGCCAATTTTGATTCCATGATGGCACTGCCGGAATTGACGGAAGCAGTACATTCCGGTACACCCGCTGATTCCGCAGTTTCCTTCCGAAATGTCTCTTTTTCCTATGAAGGGGCGGAAGCAATGGCCTTGTCTGATGTGAGCTTTACGGCACAGGAAGGAAAAGTTACGGCAATCGTAGGGTCATCCGGAGGCGGGAAGAGCACGATCGCCCACCTGATCCCGCGGTTTTGGGACGTTTCCCAGGGCAGCATCTCAATCGGTGGCGTAGATATCCGCGAAATGACAGAGGCTGAATTGATGAGCCAGGTAAGCTTTGTCTTTCAGGACGTGTATCTTTTCCATCAAAGTATCAAAGAAAACATCCGCATGGGTCGCCCCGACGCATCTGACGAAGAAATCCGGCAGGCCGCAAGCGCGGCAATGTGCGACGAATTTGTCCTAAGGCTGCCAAATGGATATGACACGGTTTTGGGAGAAGAAGGCGTCCATCTTTCGGGCGGAGAATCACAGCGGATCTCTGTTGCCCGCGCCATTATCAAAAATGCACCGGTTCTTGTGCTGGATGAGGCGACGGCATTCGCTGATCCGGAAAATGAGCAAATGATCCAGGCGGCCCTTGCACGGCTTATGAAAGGAAAGACGGTTATCATGATCGCACACCGTCTTGGAACTGTGAAAGATGCGGATATGATCCTGGTCATGGAAAGCGGGAAGATTGCAGAAACAGGCACGCATCAAAGCCTGATAGAGGAAAACGGTCTTTACACGCAAATGTGGAAGAGATATACACAGACCCTCTCCTGGGGCGTCGGCCGAAAGGAGGTCATGGCATGAACAGACTGAAAACAATGTTGTTCCTGGATGAACAGGGAGAAAAAAACCTCCGCAGTGCCATTATAGCCTGCCTGCTGACCAGCCTTTCGCTGATGATCCCTTTTTCAATCACGATCCTGGTGTTCACGGAGGCACTGACGCCCTTGGCCGGTGAGACTATTTCCTGGCAGAAAATGTGGCTTATGTTCGGAATCGGCCTTGCAGCCTTTGTGGTCATCTTTTTCTTCTCGAAAAACGACTATCGGAAAACCTATGTCTCCTCTTATGGAAACTCGGAGTCCACAAGACTTCAGGTGGCGGAAAAGATGCGCAGCCTGCCCATGAGTTTCTTTAACGCGAAAGACTTGTCGGAGCTTTCTTCCAACATCATGGCGGACTGCACCAATATCGAGCAGGTCATGTCCAACATTGTTCCGCAACTCATTGCTAACGTGATTTCTTCCGTGATCGTGTGCGCGATCCTCGCTGTGTTTGATTGGCGAATGGCACTTGCCGTATTTATCATGCTGCCGGTGGCGACGCTTGTCCTGTTTCTGAGCAGAAAAGCACAGAACCGGCTTTTTGGACGCCACGTAGAAGCGCGTTTGAATGCGGAAAAGCAGTCCCAGGAGTATCTGGAAGGGATCAAGGTGATCAGGGCCTGTAGTCTCGGCGGCGACAAATTCAGAAAACTGGATGAAGAATTTACGGAGCAGCGCCGCGTTGCGATCCGGGTTGAACTGGTTTCCGGGGTCTTTATTGCCCTGTCCACTATGCTGCTTCGCGGCGGGATCGGTATTGTTACTTTCGTCGGCGTAACTTTACTTACGAAGGGTAGCCTTGATTTCCTTGTGTTCCTGATGTTTTTGTTGATTTCCAGCCGGATTTACGGTCCGATCCTGACGGTACTGTCCATGCTGCCGGATTTGCTATACCTGCGCGTGGCAACCCAAAGGCTTCACGAGCTTATGGAAAGCAAACCTATGGCGGGCGATACTGAGGTTTTCATGCCCGGCAACACGGTCTCCTTTGAAAATGTAAGTTTTTCCTATCATGATGACGAGGTTCTGAAAGAGGTCAGTTTTATTGCCCGTGAAGGAGAAGTGACCGCTCTGGTGGGGCCGTCGGGGAGCGGGAAGAGCACGATCTCACAGCTGGCAGCTCGCTTTTGGGATACCACGAGAGGGAGCGTCAAAGTTGGGGGCACGGAGGTAAAGACACTCGATCCGGAATATTTGATGAAGAAGTTTGCTTTTGTGTTTCAGAATGTCATCCTGTTCAATGATACGGTTGAGGCCAATATCCGCATCGGAAAGCCCGACGCCAGCGAGGAAGAAGTCCGTGCCGCGGCGAAGACGGCCCGCTGCGACGAGTTCATTGAAAAGCTTCCGGATGGATACCAGACCATGCTGGGCGAAAACGGAGCAACACTCTCCGGAGGAGAGCGCCAGAGGATCTCCATTGCCAGGGCGTTCCTGAAAGACGCTCCAATCGTAATCCTTGATGAAGCGACGGCTTCTCTGGATCCTGAAAGTGAAGTATATGTCCAGCAGGCAATTAACCGGCTTGTAGCCGACAAAACGGTGTTGATGATCGCACACCGTCTGCGCACAGTTCTTCATGCAGACCATATCGTTGTACTGGAAAAAGGGCGTATCGTTGAGGAAGGCACCGGTGAAGAGCTTCTTGCAGGCAACGGACTGTTCTCCAGGCTGTACCATATACAGCAAGGCGGGATATGAAATGGAGGCAGGCCATGCACGTCATAAGGCGAAAAACATTATTCATCATCGCAGGTAATTCTTATATTTCTGAGGCATACCGGGAACGTAAAATCCAGGATATGACGCTGCGTTTGGATGGTTTGTATGAAGTTATCATTGACTTAGAAAATCGAATTGAGGATGCAAGGCTAAGGAGGGCAGCCATAGAAACAGAGGCGATTTCACTGAAAAACCTGTTCAGGATCATGAAAAACTTTGGAGAGCTCTATGATATAACGGAAAAAGGAAGCGTTTGTGCGCCCGAAATTATTTTTTGAAAAATATTTTTGCGAAAATCTCAAGATGGAAAAATATTAAGCTGGAAAACGGGCAGGATGGAAAACGATTAGCTCAAAAGAATGATTTATATCTGGAAAGAAAATGCTATTTTCAGGAAAAACGGAAAATAATGCCCGAAAAGCGTTGCTTTCCGTTACAATGAAAGAGTCGGGACAGAAAGCAGTCCGCCATATATCAGAGAACGGGCATAAGCCAAAGAACAGGAGAGCGCTATGAATTTCAGTATCGGAAACGGCATGCTGCAGGCGGAGCTGTCGTCGGTCGGAGCCGAGCTCCGGTCGCTGCGGGACGCAGAGGGACATGAATACCTGTGGCAGGGGGATCCCGCGTGGTGGAAAGGGCGTGCGCCGCAGCTTTTTCCGTGGGTGGGACGGCTCACGAACGGCATTTATCAGATGGACGGCAGAACGGCGTCGTTCGGGATCCACGGCTTTCTCCGCGAAATGGAGCTGGAGGCCGCGGAGCATACGGCGGAGGCGGTGACCTTTTGCTCGTCGGACACGGCGAAGACCCGGGCGCAGTACGACCGGAAGTGGGAGCTTCGGATACGCTGTGAGGTTCGGGACAGACAGCTTCTGATCCGCTTTTTCGTCGAAAACCGGGATGCACGAGTGATGTACTTCGGCTACGGCGGCCATCCCGGTTTTTTTGTTCCGATGGAGGAGGGGCTGTCCTTTGAGGATTATTACCTCGATTTTGAGGAAAAGGCGGAACCGGTTCAGCTCGAGATTACGGCGCAGGGCTTTGTCGGAGAGAAAGAGACGCCGTATTCTCTGCGGGACGGTCATATTCTTCCCCTGCGGCACGAGCTGTTTGTCAATGACGCCGTGGTGCTCCGCGGGATGGCGCATGGGGTGACGATACGCTCGGACCGGGGGCGGCGCTGCGTCACGGTGCGCTATCCGCAGATGGACTATCTGGGCATCTGGCAGTCGGCGGGGAGCGACACGCCGTTCCTTTGCATCGAGCCATGGGTTTCCCTCCCCTCAAGACAGGACGTGCCCGAGGTTCTGGAGAAGCGGAAGGATCTGGTGAGGCTGCTTCCGGGAGAATGCTATGAAAACTGCTGGAGCATAGAGCTCGGCTGAAAGGAAAGCAGATGGCATACAGGGCGTTTCGTCTCGAACAGAGCATCACCATTCACAAAATTTACAGCATCCATTATTTTGAGTACCGAAAGGACTTTGTCTTTTCGGGGGAGTCGCATGATTTCTGGGAATTTGTGTGCGTGGACAGGGGAGAGGTATTTGCCCGGAACGGGGACAAGCTGACGCTGATCCGGGAGGATGATATCTGTTTCCGCAAGCCGAATCTTTTTCACGGGATCGAGGCAAACGGCGTGGTTGCGCCCAATCTGGTGGTGATTTCCTTTGAATGCAGCAGTCCCGCCATGCGTTTTTTTGAGGACAGGATTCTTCGTGTGGATCAGGCGGAGAAGCATTTTCTTGCGGGAATCATCGCGGAAGCGGAGGGCTGTCTTTCCGGCAGACTCGACAATCCCTATCTTCAGGATCTGGAGAGAAAGGAGGACGCCGTATTCGGCGCGGAGCAGATGATCCGTCTGTATCTTGAAATGTTTCTGCTGCACTTGTACCGCCGGTATGCCGTCGCTTCGGGCGGCAAAGACGCGCCGGGCAGAAGAGGCGGCAGGGATTTGAATACGGACCGCGATTCCGCGGTCTTTGAGCAGCTTCGGAATTATCTCGAGCGGCACATAGCGGAACAGCTGGATGTCGGCCGGATCTGCCGGGACAATCTGCTCAGCCGGACAAGGCTTCAGGATATATGCCGCAAGTTTGCGGGCATGGGTGTGATCGAATGCTTCAATCGGATGAAAATTGAGCAGGCGCAGATTTTTCTTCGGGAGCAGGCCGGCTCCTGCCGGCAGATTGCAGAGCGGCTCGGATACGGATCGGCCAATTATTTTACCCGCCAGTTTCACCAGTACACGGGGATGACCCCGTCGGAATATGACCGGTCCATCAAGGCGATTGCGGAAAAGCACCGGAACGACGGCTGAGACGACGGAGGAAAAACGGCAGGGAAATACACAGCGGAATACGACAGTGAGACATGCGGGGGAGCACAGGCCCCGTATGTTTTTTGTGTGGAGAGGAGCCGGACGGCACAAACCATAGCACGATCATACAGGAGGACCAAAAGCACCGAATGTGCTACTTATCGGTATAATAGTGCATTGTTTCATCTGAATGGGCTTATATATAATCAATTTATACAAAGACTTTCGGAGGATGCGCTTTGAAAGATAAAAAATATACAAAAAAAGAGAGGAAAATGGTTTCGGGCAGTGCAAACGGCGGAAGCGGAGCGCTCAGATATCTCTGGAAAAACAAGTATCTGTATCTGATGCTGGTTCCGGCGCTTATCTATTACGGCGTGTTCTGCTATGCCCCCATGGGCGGGCTGGTCATCGCATTCAAGAGCTTCAATCCGATGAAAGGGATTCTCGGGAGCCCGTGGGCCGGCTTTGCGACGTTCCGGAAGCTGTTTTCCATGGGAAAGTTCTATCAGGTGTTCTGGAATACCATACGGATTTCACTGATCCGTCTGGTGTTCGGCTTCCCCTTTCCGATCATCATCGCGCTGCTTCTCAACGAGCTTCGCAGTGTCCGTGTCAAGCGGGTGATTCAGACCGTGATTTACATTCCGAATTTTATTTCATGGGTCATTCTGGGCGGGATCCTGACCAGCATTCTCTCGACGGACGGCGGAGTGATCAACGGGCTTCTGACCTCGCTCGGGGCAAAACCGGTCGGTTTTCTTACGGATGAGCGCTTCTTTGTGCCGACGATGGTCGTCTCGATGATATGGAAAACCTTTGGCTGGAACACCATCATCTATCTGGCGGCGATGACGGGAATCGACCCGCAGCTCTACGAGGCGGCGACCGTCGACGGGGCCGGCCGGTGGCAGAAGCTGTGGCACATCACGCTTCCCTGCATACGCTCCATCATTGTGGTCGTGCTGATCACAAGAATCGGAAGTCTCATGCAGGCCGGGTTTGAGCAGATCTTTGTGCTGTATCACCCGGGCGTCTACGGGACGGCGGATATCATCGACACCTACGTGTACCGCATCGGCCTGCAGGACGGCAAGTTTGAGCTGGCGACGGCGGTCGGCCTGTTCAAATCCGTCGTGAACTTCATTCTTCTGGTCATTGCCAACCGGACGGCGAGAATGGCGGGTGAGGAGGGAATTTTCTGATGATGGCAAGGACTGAAAGGACAAAGGCATCTTCTCATATCCGTGAGTCTCTGGGAAGCCGTATTTTTAATGTCGTCAATGTGCTTCTCCTTGGCTTTATCGCGTTCACGACGTTCTATCCGTTCTGGGACTGCTTCGTCGTATCGTTCTCGTCCCTGAAAGGCTACCTTGCGACGAGCGTGCACCTGTGGCCGTCCGAGTGGTCCCTCGAGGGCTACCGCTACATGGTCTCCAGCGCAGAACTGTGGAGCTCCTATGCAAATTCCATCATCATCACCGTGGGCGGAACGGCGATCAATATGATCATCACGATCATGGCGGCCTACGTGCTGTCCAAGAGGAATCTGAAAGGCCACCGGGTTCTGATGTTTCTCGCGGTCTTCACGATGATGTTTTCGGGCGGCATCATTCCGACTTATATGGTGGTCAAGGATGTCGGGCTCATGAACAGCCTCTGGGCGATGATACTTCCGACGGCGGTGAACACCTACAACCTGATCATTCTGCGTAACTTTTTTCTCGATCTCCCGGCCGAGCTGGAGGAGGCGGCGCTCCTCGACGGCTGCACGGAGGCGGGTGTGCTTTTCCGCATCATGCTCCCGATCTCGAAGCCGGCGGTCACGACGGTGACGCTGTTTTACGCCGTGGATCACTGGAATGATTTCTTTTCCGCGATCATGTATATCAATAAGAAGCAGCAATGGCCACTGCAGCTCTTCCTGCGATCCATGCTTTTCCAGAACGACGCGGCGTATGCCAGCGGGGGCGAGAGTCTGTTCCTCTTGGGACAGCCGATGAAAATGGCGGCCGTTATGATGGCGATTATCCCGATCATGTGCGCCTATCCGTTCTTCCAGCGGTATTTCACGGCGGGAATGACGGTCGGCGCAGTCAAGGGATAGCGATAGATAAAGGCAAAAGGCAAAGGAGGCTGATTTGAAAAAGAACACAGGAACAACGAGGAAACTGGCGAGTGCTCTTCTGGCAGCGGTCATGCTGATCTCGGCCGCCGGCTGCGGAAGCGCGGCCCCGCAGACGACGGAAGCAACCGGCGGGGATGCACAGCCGGCGGCCGCGGCCGGGACGGAGCAGGAGGCAGATACCGCAGCCAAAACGGATGAACGCCCGACCATCCGGTGGCTGACGACGGGCGATGCCGCGGCGAAAGCGATTGAAGACGGGGACCGCATCGTGGAAGCGATCAACGAGAGGCTTGGCATCGATCTGCAGGTGGAGATCGTTCCGGAGGCGAATACGGAAAAGGTCAATGTCGCCATGGCGTCGGGAGATTTTCCGGATATTGTGACAGGTGCCTACGGAACCAGCGCAACGCAGTCATGGATCCAGAATGGGATGGTTATTCCGCTCAATGATTATCTGGACGACAATGCGGCGCTGAAAGAGTGGCTCGAGCAGGACTATCCGTGGTCGGCCGTAGACGGAGCGTATTATGGAGCTCCGTTCATCGCCCAGTACAATGTCGCGAATACGCTGATTGTGTTCCGGCAGGACTGGCTGGATAATCTCGGGCTGGAATATCCGCAGACGCTGGAGGAGATGAAAGAGGTCCTGATCCGCTTTACGACCGATGATCCGGACGGAGACGGCAAGGACAATACCTACGGCTTCACGGCGGAGGGTCCGTCCAGCACGACGGGCGCGACACCCTTTGACTGGGTTTTCCATGCATACGGTCTGGAGCACGGCGACTATGCTCTGAACGAGGCGGGAGAGATCATTCCCACCTTTGACGACCCGTCCTTTGTCCCGGCGATGAATTACATCAAGGAGCTCTGGGATCTCGGAGTGATCGACTCGGAGCTGATGCTCAACGATACGTCCAAAAAAGAAGAAAAATTTTATCAGGGCAAGGCGGGAGCTATGCAGGCAGCCCTGTTCCGCCATGTGTCTAGGCACGAGTCCTCGCTGCAGGAGCTCTTTCCGGAGGCATCGATCTGCTATGATTTGGCTCCGGCGGGGGAGAATGGAAAACGCGGTCTGAGCAGGCAGGGCAAAGACGGCTTTATGACCTGTGTCACGGCGGCCTGTGAGCATCCGGACAAGGCGGCGGCGTTTATCAATTTCATGCTCTCCGAGGAGGGAATCGAGCTTGTCCGTCTCGGCATCGAGGGCGTGCATTACACGAAAGACGGCGATACCATCGTCTACAATGAGGAGGAGAGAGAAAAAGACGCATTCGCGCCGAACGGCTGGGCGCATGCGCTTGCATGGGGCTCTTTCTTCTGGCCTCTGGAGAGCGGCTATATCCCTCTCACGGATCCGAACCGGGAGAGAGCGCTCGAAACGGTTGAGCTCGCGACAAAGTGTCAGGTTCCGAATCTGGTGAAGCAGAAGACCCCGGCGGAAATTTCCGACAAGTCGGCGCTGAATGATATCTTCATTCAGTATTTCTCCGATATGCTTCAGGGAAAAATCGGAATTGAGGAGGGACAGAAGAAGCTCGACGCCGAGTGGCGCGCGAACGGCGGAGATGCCGTGCTCGAGGAGGTCACAGCTGCGTACCGGGCGCAGGAAACGCAGTAGACAGCGGGCAGAATGCTGCAGAGCGGAGGTTGTGGGGGACAGGGGAGGCCCTGTCCCTTTTTGAGCAGGGGGATGAGCAAGAGGCGAATGATGAAAAAACCATCGATTGTATTTATTCTTTCGGATGATCAGGGAGCATGGGCCATGAACTGCGCCGGCACGCCGGAGCTGTACACGCCGAATCTGAACCGGATCGCGGAGCGGGGTGTGATGCTTGAGAGCTTTTTCTGTGCATCCCCTGTCTGCTCTCCGGCGAGAGCGTCGCTCCTCACCGGGAAAATGCCGTCGGCGCACGGGGTTCTCGACTGGCTCCGCGGCGGCAATGTCGACAGCGAGAGGTTCCGCCGGCAGGGAGAGGAGAATCCCTATGCAGGCGGGGACCGGGGCGAGACGAAGCCGATCCCGTATCTCAAAGAGCAGCGCTGCTATACGGATATCCTGAAAGAAGCGGGCTACCGCCTCTCACTGTCCGGCAAGTGGCATCTGGGAGACAGTGTGACCCCGCAGCACGGCTTTGACGACTGGTATACGATCGGAATGGGGGGCTGCTGCTATTATCATCCGGACATTGTAGATCACGGCGAGATTACCGTCCGGCACGGGGAGTACGTCACGGAGCTCATTACGGACCGGGCGCTCCGTGATCTGGACGAGCTGGCGGCGGGGCCGGAGCCGTTCTATCTGGCGGTGCATTACACCGCGCCGCATTCTCCGTGGGACGCAAAAAACCACCCGGCCCGGTGGATTGACTATTATGACGGCTGCTCGTTCCCGAGCATTCCGGACGTGCCGGACCATCCGGACATCACGACAGGGCCGGTCTTCGGCACGCCGAAGCGGCATGAAAACCTGCGGGGATATTTTGCGGCGGTCAGTGCGATGGACGAGCAGATCGGGAGAATTCTGGACGCGCTTGAGGAGAAAGGGCTTGCTGAGGAGACGATTGTGATTTTCAGCGCCGACAACGGCATGAATATGGGGCAGCACGGAATATGGGGAAAGGGAAACGGCACCTTTCCCATGAACATGTACGATACATCGGTCAAGGTGCCGTTCCTGATTTCCTGCCCGGCGAGGCTCCCGCAGGGCGTTCGCTGCGATGCGCTGGTCAGCGCCTATGATCTTTACCCGACGATTCTGGAGCTCACGGGGCTCTCGGAGCAGTTCCCGGAGGGGCTGCCCGGCAGGAGCTTTGCCGGAAGTCTCTCCGGCGGCGGGGCGGAGGACCGGGAGGTCGTCGTCTTTGATGAATACGGTCCCGTTCGGATGATACGTGACCGGGAATGGAAGCTCATCGTCCGTTATCCCTACGGCGGAAATGAATTCTACCATCTCACGGAGGATCCGGGTGAAAACAGAAATCTGTACGGTGCGCCGGAATATGAAGAAAAAATCATTGCCATGCGGCGGAGGATGGAGGCGTGGTTCGTGAGCTATTCGGATCCGTATATCGCCGCGTCGGCGCAGGGAGTCACCGGTTCGGGACAGCTGTGCCGTCCGGGGATCTACGCGGATCGTCTGGAGCCGTATGCTCCTCTTTCGGAAAATTCATGAGCTCCTCTGTTTTTTATAAAGGGCGAAAGCACCCCGGCCTCTCCTGCCGCATAGAGGAGAGACCGGGTGGTTGCAATGCATTCGATGGGAGCTGCGGCATATTTACGACGAGGGAAATGTAAGCTCCGGCGGTTCATCGAGATGCTCAGAGACATATTTTCCGTTTTTCTTTCTCTGGCGGACGCATTCCGTCAGAAGATATTCGATCTGACCGTTGACGGAACGGAAATCGTCCTCTGCCCACGCGGCGAGCGCGTCGTATAGCGCTTCGTTCAGCCGGAGCGGCACCTGCTTCTTGGCCATGGCGGCATCCTCAGTACAGGCTGCCGGAATTGACGACCGGCTGCGCGTCGTGACTGCCGCACAGTACGACCAGAAGATTGGAAACCATAGCGGCTTTCCGCTCCTCGTCGAGCTCTACGACGCTGCTTTCGCGGAGACGTTCCAGCGCCATTTCCACCATTCCCACAGCGCCGTCGACAATCATCTTTCTCGCGTCGATGATCGCAGAGGCCTGCTGGCGCTGCAGCATTGCGGCGGCAATTTCCGGAGCGTAGGCTAGATAGGTGATTCTCGCCTCAAGGATATCCAGCCCGGCCTCGCTGACCTTGCCCTGTATCTGCTCCCGGATGCGCTCCGCCACGACCGTTGTGGAGCCGCGCAGGCTTCCGTCGTCCGCCTGTCCGTCGCCGGTGGTATCGACATTGGGGGCGATATCATAGGGATAAATCTTGACGATATCGCGAACGGCCGTATCTGCCTGCAGGGAGAGGTACTCCTTGTAGTTGTCCACGTTGAACACGGCCTGTGCGGTGTCGCGGACTCTCCATATCACCGCGACGCCGATCTCCACGGGGTTTCCGAGCACATCGTTGACCTTTTGCCGGGCGTTGCTCAGCGTCATGGCCTTGAGGGATATCTTCTTTGATTCGGCGAGTGCCTGACCGGAGGTAATATTCATATTGAGCTCAAGGGATTGGCGAGAGCCGTTCCCGTCCTTTACATCGCCGCTCTGCCCGAGACGGGTCTTGGCGGCCGGGTTCACCGCGACGCAGAACGGATTGACAAAATAAAAGCCGTCGCCCCGAAGCGTGCCGACGTACTGCCCGAAGAGCGTGAGAACCAGTGCTTCCTGCGGCTTCAGAACCTTAAGCCCAAGGAACGGAAACCAGCCGAGAGACATCCAGATGATGCCGGCAATAAAGCAGACCAGCCTCAGCGCATGCGGTCTGTCCTGCGCGCTGCCCGCGAGGCCCATGGTTCCGAAGGTGAACAGGACGATGGCGGCAATGTACAGAGCAATGAATAAGAGCATAGCGATCATTCCGTTCGGTTGCTTTACAAGTTGTTTTTCTCTCATGATAATCCTCCATGCCGAAGTGCCTCTTCCGAGCCGATTCGAGTCTATTTGATATCAAAATAATATCACATTGTAATGGCGTGTCAATACCTCTTCATCAAAATAAAAAGAGGGACAAAAAGAGCTTCTGCTCCGGCATCCGGGCGAAACTTTTGTGCTGTTCCCATTGATTCCGGGCAAACAGAGGGGGAACTTTTCTCCGGAAGATGGCATAACAGTGACAGAAAGAAAAGCGCTGCGGGGAAGCCCGCGGGGAAAGGACACAGGATGTCGGAAGCGGAGAGGAGAACGCGCGCTGCCCGTGCGGTGGTCGGGGCCATGCGGATGCTGGCAGCGGCCGGGGCAGTGTTTATGCTCGCGGCCTGCGGACAGAGCGGGGAGGCTGCGATGCCCGGAGAGGCTCCGGCAGGAGGGACGATGGAGGAAGTGTCTGTCCGGATGGAGGAGAACGGTGATCTGCCGGAAACCGGGGGCGTTCCGCTTTCAAACAAAGTCCGCGGCGTGAGGGGAGAGCCGGAAAATCCGTCACACCGCCGCCTGTCACGGACAGAGGAGGAAGGCGCGCAGGCCGGGGGCGATGCGGCGGAGAAAAAAATACGTCATATCCAGCTGCTTCTTACCGAACAGAGTTTTTTCAAAAGGGAGGGAGAAGGGGACTGGCTGCCGGCGGTATCTGCGCTTGTGCCGGAGCTTCCGGCAGAAGAGGCGGAACGATACCCAGCGCTTGCGGATGCGCTCTCGGCATACGGCAGAGCGGCGAGAGCTGCGGCAGAGCGAGAGCTGGAGGAGCTGACGGCAAGCTATGCGGCGGCGGGCGGAGCGTCCGGCGGAGAAGGCGGAACGCCGTCGTTCCTCTGTGAAACGACCGGCGCTCTGATGAGGGCGGATACTGCGGCGGTCAGTCTGCTTCTCAGGACGGATCGCTATACAGGGGGCGCCGCCCGTGAGTTCTCTTTTTATGGGGTGAATTTTGACGCGGAGACGGGGAAGCGCCTCTCACTTTCGGATGTGATTGCGGACCCGGAGCGTTTCGCGGAGCTCCTTGACGAGCACTTCCGGGAGAGCTGCCCTGAGACGGAGCGTGATACGGAGCTTCCGGGTGAGGCTTTTCCCGCGTCCGGCGGGGATTCGGATGACGGGGCATGGACCATCGACGCGGAGGGTGTGAATTATTATTTTAGGAAAGAAGCATCCGGCGCTTCCGGTGCGGAGGAGTGGCAGACCGTTTCCGTCCGCTTTGACGAGGCTCCGGAGCTCTTCTCTCTGAAATACAGGGAAGCGCCGGATGCTTATGTCCTGCCTCTCTTCCCGGGGCCCCGTTTCGTGGATGCCGATGGAGACGGCACGCGGGAGGAGGTGAGCGTCGTCTGGGAGAAAAACGATGAGGAGGACAGCTTTTACGACTGGGTGATCCATGCCGGCAGCCGGACGCTCCGGATACAGGACTGGTGTTATTCGGAGGAGAGCTATCTGGTGCGGTCGGATGGTCGCTATTATCTGTATCTCTTCGAGCTCTCGGACAACGATCACACGGTTCTGGGCGTCATTGACCTTGCGAGGATGAACTGCGATGTCGGGAAAAAAACCAACGCATTTTTCCCGGAGCAGGGGCATGGCAGAGAGGATGCGAGGGAAATATCCCTGTTTTACAGCACCCGTTCGGCGTTCGGCAATCCCCGCAGCTTTGAGCTTGGGAGCACGATCCACCTGCTCGGAACCTATACCGGCATCCGGACCTGCCATGTCGGAAGCGACGGCTGGCCGGAGGCGGACAGCCGGGGATTCCGCATCGGGGAGGAGGTCATTCTCCGGACGAAAAAGGCGGTTT
Source organism: Lachnoclostridium sp. Marseille-P6806 (assembly GCF_900625025.1). GTDB lineage: Bacteria > Bacillota > Clostridia > Lachnospirales > Lachnospiraceae > CAG-791. The sequence continues at coordinate 31,508 of NZ_LR130576.1, read as the reverse complement.
CGTGCCGCCTGACGGACGAGAGCGGAGCGGTTCTTAAAAAGGGAATACTGCCGGAAAACTGCTATTTCCGACTCATCCGTACGGACGGCGAGCACTGGGTTGACATGCAGGAGGTGGACGGCGGGGCTGTGACAGAGTCCGGCGAAGAATACGGAACGGATCAGGCGGCGCCCCTCTTGCCGGCGCCCGATTACAGCAGACCGGTCTATCGAATTTATGAGAACCGGTCGGACTGGCCTTACCGCATCGGAGGCGATGAGGAGGGGAACCTGTTTGACGGAATTCATTATGCCGGCTAGGGAGGCATCCGTTTGAAAGTCCTGCTGATGCAGCACGTTCAAACTCGACTCGGAGCGAGACGCCGAGTAGCAGTTTGCATCGGCGAATCTGAAATTCGCCTCGCGGAAAAGAGGAAAAATGAAAAGGAGAGCGGCAGTGCTGCTCCTGTGCATGGCGGTTTTCTGTTCCGACTGCGGGATGAGCCGCCGCGACGGGCGGACGGCGGAAGAGAGCAAGGCGCAGGAAAGCAGCGTATCATCAGGAAGCGGAGAAACAGAAAATCAATCGTCCGGCCGAGACGGATCAGGAAACGTTTCGTCGGAAAGCATGGATGGAAACAAGGCCGGGCGCGGGCGCGAGACGGAAAGAGCGCAGAGGGCAGAGAGCGGGGAGGAGAGCCTGCAGCTTCTGTCTGTCCGCTTCATTCCGATGAACCCATCCGTGGATTCGGACGATGAACAGTTTTCGATTGATTTGCGGTATCCGGAGTATATCGTCACGGATCAGGCGGGAAGCGAGAACATGGATCCGGAGCATCCGAAGCTGAATGCAGCCCTTGCGGAGCATAACGGGGCGATCCGGGAAGCGGTAGAGGAGCTGGGGATGGAAGCGCGGGAGATGCTTTTGCAAGAACAGAGGAATGGCAGAGAGCGGCTCTCCGCTTACTGTGTGGACGAGGCAAAGGTTCTCCGTGCGGATACAAGGATCCTCAGCGTCCGGGACGACATTTCGGTCTATCTCTATGAAGAGCTCCAGACGGAACGGATCGGAACGACTTATGATGCAAAGACCGGAGAAGAACTGCTTCTGGAGGATGTGCTGCAGGACGGCACGGATGCGCTCTGCGCGGCGGCGGAGACGATTCTGCGGGAGGTATATGAGGAGAGCGGCGGAGAACTGCCGTTCGGACGTGATCTTACAGAGAAAATAAAGTCGTGTATGCCGGGGGGGCCGGAAGAAGAGGCGTTGTCATGGACGCTCGGCTATACGGGGCTCACGCTGTATTTTCGCGAGAAAGTATTGATGGAACAGCCTCGTCCTCTCACGGCGTTCCTGTCTTTTGCCAGATTTCGCGGGCTGATCCGGGAGGAATATACCGTGACGCCGGAGAATTTCATTGAGACACTGGAGCAGGGATCGTCCTATCTCCTGCCGGGCAGAACGGCCGGTCCGGCGCTCTGGATCGAGAATACTTCCCGGCATGGGACCGAGGAGCTGTCGGGAGAGTCGGCAATGACGACGGTCTGGCTCGCGAACAACGATTACAGTATGGAATACATGCGCTTTCCGGATGAATATTATCTGGTGCATGCAGGGAACAAAAACTATTTGTATATCCATGTGCCGGTGGGGGACGTTTCATTTTCCACGGATATTTTTGATTTGAACCGGAAAGATTTCAGCCTGCAGAAACCGGAAAATATCGGGGCGGCCTTTGATACGTCATCCTATTACCCGATTGATCCGGCTCATATGTACATGACGACCTTTGACGAGCGGATGGATGACAGACCGGTGACGGATGAATATTCGATCGGAGCGGACGGGCTGCCTGAGGCGCTGTCGCAAAGAAGCGGTGAGAGCGCGCCGCCTGCGGATGATGAAGCGGGACTGTTTGAGGAGCTCGCGGGGACATGGCGTGTGGACGGACAGGAGGGGACGGCATATTTTGTCTTTGAGGAGACCGGGTATTACACCGCCTTTTACGCTTCCGGCGCCGTGGAGTACGAAGGATATATGGTACAGAACGCGGAGGCTCTCTACGAGCTGGAAATCGATATGCTGAGTGAGGAGGGGGAGCGGATCAATTCCTTTGTCCTTACGTCTCCGGATGAGTTCTGGCTGACTGCGGCGGCCGGAGGAGACAGCATACGTGTGGTCCGGGATCGCCGCTGACGTCAGAAGAGCGAAGAGTCGGAAGTTACAGGTTTAGCTCTCGGTAAAAGGAGGTCATGATCTCGGCGGAGCGGTGGAGAGATGCGAGCTCGTCCGGTTCCATCTTGATCTCGACGGTCTCCTTGGCTCCGGTCTTGTCGATTACGGTCGGAACGGACAGAAAGACGCCGTTCAGATCGTACTGCCCGTCGACGCAGACCGTGACGGGATAGATTCGGTTCTCGTTGAAGAGAATGGATTTGACGATGGCCGCTCCGGAGGCGGCGATGCCGTAGCAGGTATTGCCCTTGCGGTTGAAAATGTCCCAGCCGGCCTGTCCCGTGCGCCGCAGGAGCTCCTCTTTGGTGATGTCCCGCGTCCGATCAGCATTGTCGGCAAGAACGTCATCGATGCGCTTCCCTCCGATGCTGGAGGAATTCCATGAAACAAATTCGCTGTCTCCGTGCTCGCCGAGCACAAAGGCCTCCACGCTCTTGGCGTCGAGATCATACATCGCCGCGAGCTCGCAGCAAAGGCGCGCACTGTCGAGATTTGTCCCGCTGCCGATCACCTGATTTTTCGGGAGGCCGGAGAGCTTCCATACGTAGTAGGTCATGATGTCGACCGGGTTCGAGATGATGAGAAAGATTCCGTCGAAGCCGCTTGTCATAACGCTTCCGACAATGCTGCGCATGATGCTCATGCTCGGGGCGAGCATCTCCAGCCGGTTGTGTGAATCCTTTGGCATCGGCGCGGAGGCAGTGATGATGATGACATCGGCATCGGAGCACTCGCTGTAATCGCCGGCATGCACCTTGATGTTGCGGTTCATGAAGTAGACGGAGTGCTGCATGTCGAGCGCCTCTGCATAGGCTTTGTCCCAGTTGACGTCGATCAGTACGATCTCCTCGCAAAGTCCCTGATTGATGATGCTGTAAGCGGTGGTGGAGCCTACGTTTCCTGCCCCGACGATTACGACCTTGGAATCCTTGAAGCTCATAATGAGTCCATCCTTTCTTTCGGGCAGAGCCCGTTCTTTTCCCTCAGCACTATCATAGGCGTACAGCGTATTTTTTTCGACACTTTTTTCGACTGTTTCTTTTCGGAAAAACAGGATGCCGCCGCAGCGGAAACATCGTATAATACTGTATGTATAGGCCTGCAGGGGCAGAAAAACGGGAAATGGAACGGAATATATGAGGATCACAATTCTCACGATCTGTCCGGAGCGCTTCGGCGATTTTCTGCGGTCCCCGGTTATCGCCCGCGCCGTGCGCAGGGGAGTTGCTGAAATTGAGATCGTGGATATCCGGGAATTTGCGCGCGGGAGCTTCCGCGCAGTCGATGATTCGCCCTTTGGCGGCGGTGCGGGGCTGATTCTCCGTGCGGGGCCGGTTATGGACGCGGTGCGCCATGCGCGGGGAGACGGAGAGGGGGTGCGCGTCGTTTTCCTTTCTCCGGCAGGGGAGCGCTATTCGCAGAAAAAAGCACATGAGCTCGCGGAGCGGTATGAGCATGTGATTTTGCTGTGCGGACATTATGAGGGGATTGATGCGCGTGCGTTTGCCTGTGCGGATGAAATGCTCTCCCTTGGAGATTACATTCTTACGGGAGGGGAGCTTGCCGCCGAGGTCGTCGCCGATTCGGTCATCCGCCTTCTTCCGGGCGTGCTCCGCGGGGAGAGCGCTGTGCAGGAATCCTTTGAGGACGGCCTGCTGGAATATCCCCAGTATACGCAGCCGGCAAAGCTCATGACGGAGGACGGCGAGCGCTCCGTTCCGGAGGTGCTGCTGTCGGGGAATCATGAGAGGATCCGGCAGTGGAGGCGAAAGGAATCGCTGCGCCTTACCGTTTTGCACCGCCCGGAGCTCGTGGAGCGTCTGCGCGGGGATGGCGGACTCACGGCGGAGGATGAGCGCTTTCTGGAGGAGATCACAGCGGAGGGGCGCGTGCCTCGCACGACAGTGCTTCGGCTTGGAGGAGAGTTATGGGAATTTTTTCGAGGTGGAAAAAAACAGACCACGAAAATGAGGAGATACAGCAGGAGCTCCGCGGGAGCGCTGCGGCAGGTGAGGCGCCGGAGGATGATCAGACGCTCGAGCAGGCAATCGCAAGAGCGGTCGAGGCTGCGGCAAAGACAGGACCGGAGCAGAGCGCACAGGATGCAGGCGCCGGGGAGGAGCTCAAGGAACCGGCGGTTCCGGAGAGCCTCAGGGGGGAGACACCGGGCGGAAAAGATATGAAAGAGACGGAAAAAATAAAAGAAGAGTTAAAAGAGGCGGAAGAGACAGAAGCCGCGGGGGAAATTCCCGCCCGCCGGAGAGAGCGGCCGCTGCGTAAAATGAGCCGTCTTGAGCTGATCGATGTAATTTATGATCTGGCGGTTCGGAATCAGGGGCTTGCGAACGAAAAGGCCGAGCTTGAGGCGAGACTCCGCGGGGGGCAGGAGAAAATGGAGGAAAAAGAGCGGCAGAACGAGGCGGCAGAGGCAGCAGTCGCGGCGGAAATCATAAGCGCCGGGGAGCAGGCGGAGCCGGAGGCGGAAGACGCTGCGGAGGGGGATGAGCCGGAGGCTCTCCGGTATTACGGGCAGGCCGCCAGGGGACATACGCCGGCGGATATTGTTCTCCGCAATGCACAGGCGCAGGCGGCCCGCATTATTTCCAACGCACGGGCAGAAGCGCAGGTTGAGCTGAAAGCGGCGGTGGAGGCACATAATCGTGCGGACGACAAGCTGAAAGCCGCACAGGAGAAGCTGGAGGCCGCGGAATCGGATGCGGTGAATGCGGAAAAGCTGCGGCTTGAAGAGCTGAAGCAGGAGCAGCAGGACGTATCGGACCGGCTGAGAGCGCTCTGCGGAGAGCAGGCGGAGCTCGGGGAAAAGATAAAGGAGCTCCGGACCCGGCTTCTTGCGGCAGAGCAGGAAGAGCAGGAGAAGCTGCGGGAAGCGGCGGCGCGCCGGGAGGCCGCCGAAGAGGAGCTCCATCAGCGGCAGCAGGCGGCACAGGCCGCAGAAAAGAAAGAAAAGGAAGCAAGGGCCGCTCTGCAGTCCATGGAAGAAAAAAAGCGGGAGGCCGAGGCGCTGATTCTTGAATCCGGCGAACGCATCAGGAATGAGGAGAAGCAGGCCGGCGAGAGATTCGCGATCGCCATGGAGACACAGCGCATGGCGGAGCAGGAGCGTGCCGCGGCGCAGGAGGACCGCAAGGCGGCGCAGGAAGACCGTAGGGAGGCGCAGGAGGCGCGGAAAGCCGCACAGGAAGAGCGGACGGCGGCCTCCGAGCTCCATGAGTATGCCAAAAAGGAGTTTGAGGCGGTCAAGGCGAAAGAGCAGCAGCTTAATGCCCGCATCAGCGCCGATCCGGACGAGGGGCTCAGTCATGAGGAGCGCTTCAACCGCAGACTCAAGGAGCTGGCGACGATGGTACGTGAGCATCCGGAGCTCAAGGGACGGTTGTCCCACAGAGAGAGCTGAGTGTGTGCCTGCATAAAGTGTTTCGGCGGGGTGCATGGTATGTCTGCCCGGTGTAGGAGGCCCCGGCAGTTTGAGGATTGCTATGACAGAAATCGGAAACAAAACGGAAAACGGGATGACGGAGCAGGACGGAACGGCCGCTTCGGAAGCCGCGCTGTCCTCCGGGAACGCCACGGCGGAGCCGCTGCCGTCTCTTTCAGAGATTGCGGATGAGAGGGAGAGGCTCGCACAAAAAAGAGAGAGACGGCATGTGGTCTCTCTCTCTGTGCTTCTTGCGCTTCTTATCGCGCTCGCCGCGATACTGGTCGGTCTTCTGACGGGCGTTCTCCCTGTCTGAGAGATATTCCGCGTGGGGGCTGAGACTTGAAAATATCCGATGAATGGGCTTCTGATCCGGGAGAATTTACCCCAGAGGGAATTCCTCGCCGTCTCTTTCGTCGTATTTTACGTCGCAGTACCGGCAGCGGTAGATCTGGCGGCTCTCATCGGCGAGATAGAAGATATGCGGCAGCTCGTGTTCGACCGAGGTGATGCAGCGGGGATTGTTGCAGCGGATGATGTCGACAAGCTGCTTCGGCAGGTCGAGCTTCTTTTTTTCAATGATCTCCCCGTCCCGGATGACATTGACGGTGATGTTGTGGTCGATGAATGCGAGGGCGTCGAGATCAAGGGTTCCCACGGGGCATTCCACTTTGAGGATGTCCTTTTTGCCCATGGCATTGCTGCGGGCGTTCTTGATGATGGCGACGGGGCAGTCCCGGCGGTCAAGTCCCAGATGGCGGTAGAGGTACATGGCTTTTCCGGCGGGGATATGATCCAGAACAAAGCCCTCTTCGATTTTTCCTACGTTCAGCATATGAATCACCATGCCGAAGCACTTTGTGCGAGGCACGCGCCGCAAAACCGCGCGGGCGGTTTTGCGGCTGCGATCAAAGGCTATCTGGGCTTCGGCACAAATAGCTATGTGAAAAATCTCTGCGCCGGCGCGTAGTGTGTCGAACCGCTTCGCGTCTCATGCCGTCTCACTGCGTAACAGCACTTTTCGCTCACGGAGCAAATCAGCGCATCAGTGTGATTTTTCACATGATCCTCCATATGGTTTTTTCCCGGTGCAGACGATGAGCTCGTCTGTTTTTTTGTGGAGCTGAATCAGTGCAGAGCGGACGGCTCAGTCCGGAGCAAGTCCGAGCAGTGTCAGAATGGCCGCCATCCGGACGAGGACGCCGTAGCGCACCTGCAGGAAATAGGCGGCGCGGGGATCATCGTCAATCTCGGGGGCAATCTCGCCGACCCGCGGCAGAGGGTGCAGAATATAGCAGTCGGGACGCGCCGCCGAGAGCTTTCTTTTGTCCAGAATATAGAAATCCTTGAGGCGGATATAGTCCTCCTCGTTGAAAAAGCGCTCTTTCTGCACTCTCGTCATATAGAGAATATCGAGCTGCGGAATGGCGTCCTCGAGCCTCGTGACCTCCTCGAAAGGAATATTCCGGTCGCGCAGCATATCGCTCACATAGTCGGGCATGCGGAGCTCGTCGGGACTGATGAAGACGAAGCGGATACCCTCGTAGCGCGCCATGGCGCTCACCAGCGAGTGCACCGTCCGGCCGAATTTCAGATCGCCGCACAGTCCGATGGTCATGTGCTCGAGGCCCCCCTTGAGACGCCGTATCGTCTGCAGGTCGAGGAGAGTCTGCGTGGGGTGCTGATGTCCTCCGTCTCCGGCGTTGATGACGGGAATCCCGGAATACTGCGCGGCGACGGCGGCGGCTCCCTCCTTGGGATGCCGGATGGCGGCGATATCGGCAAAGCAGGAGATGACGCGGATGGTATCGGCGACCGATTCGCCCTTGGAAGCGGAGGATACCCCGCCAGAGGGAAAGCCGATGACAGAGCCGCCCAGATTCAGCATGGCTGTCTCATGAGAGAGGCGGGTGCGCGTGCTGGGCTCGAAGAACAGCGTCGCCAGCTTTTTGCCCTCGCAGGCATGCGCATATTTTGTGGGGTGCGCCTCCATGTCGTCAGCGAGGAGGAAGAGCTTTTCAAGCTCCTCGACCGTGAAGTCCTGCGGTGTCAAGAGATGCTTCATAAAAATCACCATGCCGAAGCACTTTGTGCGAGGCACGCGCCGTAAAATCCGCGCAGGCGGTTTTACGGCTGCGATGGGGGCTATTTGGGCTTCGGCACAAATAGCCGTGTGAAAAATCAGCGCATCAGCGTGATTTTTCACACTAATCCTCCATTGCGGCTTTCTGCGCCGCGGCGGCCGGCGCCCGGAAAAAAGGAATCAGCCGGCGTCATAGGCGATCCCGTGGTGCTCGAGGAAGCGGCAGACCGTCCGGTCCCAGAGCTTCTCCGCGCTGCGGTCCAGCGTGAAGTCGGAGTAGGAGATGCCGGTTACGATGCAGACCTGCCCGCCGTCGTAGCGTATCGTCATGAGCAGCGCGCCGATCGGGAGCGAGATGTTTTCCTCCCCCAGAGTGCGGGGGAGGAACTCGGGGCGGAGCCGGAGAACAAAGCGGAAGCCCACCGGAGCTTTTTTTCCTTTGATAAGCTCCCGGCAGAGCGGGCGAAGCTCGCTCCATGAGGCGAACTCATAGCGTCTCTCCTCCGGATCGTTCCACTCCTCCTCGCTGTAGAAGCTGCGGTTCAGGCGGGAATCAAGCGTCCATGTCACGGCGGTGCGTACCGTGCCCTCCTCCAGAAGAAAAGAGTCGAAGCACTCGGAGGAGAAAAGCTTTCCCATGAAAGGGCTTACGTTCTGTATCATAAGTTCTGTCATAAATAAGTCGGACCTCCGGAGATCATTGTACAACAATCTGCGGAGGTCTGACATTTTTTATTGTATGAGAACGGCAAAACGGTAATTCAAAAGGAAGAGAAACGCCAGCTGCAGAACGAGAATGGCGGGAATGCCGAAGCGGAACAGCGGCTTCTTTGTCTTGTGCCGGAAGCCGTACATGCCGACCAGCGAGCCGATGGAGCCGCCGATCAGGGCGAGCAGGAGGAGCGATGCCTCGGGAATCCGCCACTCATGATTGACCGCCCGGTGCTTGTCGGCTCCGTAAAAGAGCCATGCAATGAGATTTACAGCGGCGAAATAGACCGCAAGAATCAGAATCGTAGGCATAGACCCGCTCCTGTGCAGGCGCTTTGAAAAAGCGTTATCCTTTTGTAAAAAACGTTATTCCTTTGTCTTCTGCGAAGACTTCATACTGACCTTGCCTGCCACCTCGAGCATCTTCATTGCGCGTACCTTTTCGGGCAGACCGAACAGCGTGATGAAGCCGGCGGCGTCCTTGTGATCATAGAGGTCGCCGGTGGTGAAAGAAGCCAGACTCTCATTATACATGGAATAGGGAGCCGTGGTACCGGCCTTGATGATATTTCCCTTGTAAAGAATGAGATTGACCGTGCCGGTGACGTATTCCTGCGTTTTTTCAAAAAACGCGCGCTCGGCCTCGCACAGAGGGGAGAACCATTTGCCCTCATAGACAAGGGAGGCGAAATCTCCGGATAGACGCTTCTTGACCTCGTAGGTTCTGCGGTCGAGAATAAGCTCCTCGAGCTGCTCGTGGGCGGCATAGAGAATCGTTCCGCCCGGGGTCTCGTAGACGCCCCGGCTCTTCATTCCGACGACCCGATTTTCCACGATATCAATGATGCCGATGCCGTTTTCGCCGCCGATGACATTCAGCTTGCGGATGATGTCCGAGAGCTTCATCCGATTTCCGTTCAGAGCGACGGGAACGCCCTTTTCAAAGTCGATAGACAGACTGGTTTCCCTGTCCGGCGCCTTTTCCGGGGTGACGGAGAGCACGAGCATATGGTCAAAATCCGGCTTGCAGGCCGGATCCTCGAGCTCGAGCCCCTCATGGGAGATGTGCCAGAGATTCCGGTCGCGGCTGTAACTGCTGTCGGGAGAAAAAGGGAGGTGAATGCCCTTGGATTCGCAGTAGACGATCTCTGCCTCGCGGGAATCGATGGTCCAGTTGGGATCGCGCCATGCCGCGATGATCCGGATATCGGGAGCGAGCGCCTTGATGCCGAGCTCAAAGCGAACCTGATCGTTGCCCTTTCCGGTTGCGCCGTGGCAGATGGCGGCGGCGTTTTCTTTGCGCGCGATTTCGACGAGCTTTTTGGCAATCAGGGGACGGGCCATGGAGGTTCCGAGGAGATATTCGTTCTCATAGATGGCGTGGGCCTGAATGCAGGGGGCGATATATTCGTCGGCAAATTCATCGACGACATCGAGCTCGTACAGCTTCGACGCGCCGGAGGCGGCCGCTCTCTCATCGAGGTCGGTCAGCTCGGACTCCTGTCCTACGTTGATGCAGACGGCGATCACATCATAATCATAAACTTCTTTGAGCCACGGAATGATGGCGGTGGTGTCGAGGCCGCCCGAATAGGCAAGGATCACCTTTTTCTTTTGCGAGACTGTTGTTTTGTCGACATAAGCGCTTTCTTTTCTGTCTGTCATGAGAACCCTCCATGTAATATGAAGCAAATCATTATCTTACAGCTCCGGCGCCGGCAGCGGCGCTTCTCAGTACATGAATATACAGCAGCCTGCCGCGGAATACAAGTGTAATTTTATGCAAATAAGCAGGAGCAAATACGGAATAAATGAATAAATAAGTGAAAAATCAAAAGTTTTTATTGATAAATATTCATTGAGGATGTATAGTATGCGAAAAGCCGGGAGGAGAGCCGCGCGGGAGCTGTGCGGAGAGTTTCGGCAGAGAGGAAGCGTATGATACGAGCTGGTGTGGTCGGTGCGACAGGATATGCGGGAGCGGAGATCGCCGCGCTCCTTATGGGACACCCGCAGGCGGAATTGGTCTGGGCGGGGAGCCGGAGCTTTGCGGGACATCCCCTTTCGGAGGTATACGGCAATCTGCGCGGGATCAGCGGGCTTGTCTGCATCGACGACGATACAGAGACGCTGCGGCGCGATATTCTTCGCCTTGCAGAAGATGTGGATGTGATTTTCACAGCGACGCCGCAGGGCGCCAGCAGCTCGCTTGTCACAGAGGAGCTGCTGGAAAAGGTGAAAGTGATCGATCTGAGCGCGGATTTCCGCTTTGCGGACACGGGGGTCTATGAGCAGTGGTACGGAATCCGGCACGGTGCGCCAACGCTGGTGAAGCAGGCGGTCTACGGTCTGAGCGAGCTCATGCGGGAGGAAATCCGGCATACGCGTCTTCTTGCAAATCCCGGCTGCTTTACGACCTGTGCGATTCTGACGGTTTATCCTCTTATCAAAGAGGGACTCGTCGATCCCAACACGCTGATCATTGATGCGCTGAGCGGGGTGTCCGGCGCGGGGCGGGGGGCGAAAATCGCCAGCCTGTTCTGTGAGGTCAATGAAAATGTGAAAGCTTACGGTGTCACGTCACACCGCCATACGCCGGAGATCGAGGAACAGCTCGGCAAAGCGGCCGGCAGAGCGCTGACGCTGCAGTTTACGCCGCATCTTGTCCCGATGAACCGGGGGATTCTTGTGACCGGCTATGCGGAGCTTGCGGCAGCGGACGGCTCGGGGCTGTGCGGAGCCGCGGCCGCGCGCGCGGGCGTTCTGCCGCAGGAGGAGACGCTGCGGGCCGTTTATGAGAAGTATTACGGCGGGGAACACTTCATCCGCCTGCTTCCGGGGGATGATCTTCCCGAGACGCGCTTTGTTGAGGGCAGCAACGATGTGGACATTAATTTCCGCATTGACTCGAGAACCGGGCGCGTCGTCATGCTGGGGGCGCTGGATAATCTGGTAAAGGGCGCGGCGGGACAGGCGGTGCAGAACATGAATATCATGTTCGGACTCCCGGAGAGCAGCGGACTGGAGCTGGTTCCCCGCTTTCCGTAGAGCAGGGCAAAGGAGGCGGCAGTGCGGGATTCAGGGCAGAAAGAGAGGAACGCCGTGCGTATCATACCGATGGAAGCGGAACATTACGAAGAGGTGCATCGCCTCTGGGAGCATATTGACGGCTTCGGGCTGCGCAGCATCGATGACTCCCGCGAGGGAATCACGCGCTTCCTGCGCCGCAATCCGGGGCTCAGCGTCGTGGCGGTCGCAGAGGAGGAGACGCCCGCGCCGGGGGGTGGTGCACAGAGCCGGCGGGAACGGGTCGTGGGCTCGGTGCTCTGCGGGGAGGACGGCCGCAGGGGATGCCTCTATCATGTGTGCGTGGAGAAGCGCTACCGGAGAGAGGGGATCGGCGCCGGCATGGTCGAGCGCTGTATGCGCTCGCTCCGGGAGATCGGGATCAACAAGGTCAGTCCGATCGCGTTCACGTGCAATGACGTCGGCAATACATTCTGGAAATCCGAGCGCTGGACAAAGCGGGAGGATCTTAATTATTATGACTTCACGCTGAACGAGGAAAACATCACGAGCTTTGTGAGAGAGCAGGACTGAAACGGAGGCGGAGCATGCAGTATACGGAGGGCGGCGTTGCCGCCGCGAAGGGCTTTCATGCCGCGGCGGCTGCGGCGCATATCAGATATGAGGGACGAAGCGATATGGCGCTGGTATTCAGCGAGACTCCCTGCACGGCGGCGGGGGTCTTTACGTCCAATATCGTGCAGGCGGCGCCGGTGCAGTGGGACAGAGAGAGGCTGAAAGATGATTCTGCCCGCGTCCGTGCGGTTGTCGTCAATGCGGGCATTGCCAATGCCTGCACCGGTGCGGAGGGCCTGCGCTGCTGTGGGGAGACGGCTGAGGCGGCGGCCTCTGCCCTCGGGATTCGTGCAGAGGAGGTATTGCTTGGTTCCACCGGCGTGATCGGCATGGCGCTCCCGATGGATAAGATCCGGGCGGGTGTGCGGAGTCTGGCGGCGGGCGCCGGCCATTCGAGGGAGAAAGGAACGGAGGCGGCGGCGGCCATCATGACGACGGATACCGTCCGGAAAGAGGCGGCCTGCACGTTCACGGTCCGGGGACAGCAGCCGGGCGAGGCGGTTTCCGTCACACTCGGAGGAATGAGCAAGGGCTCCGGCATGATTCATCCGAACATGTGCACCATGCTGGCCTATGTCACGACGGACCTCGCGATTTCAAAGACGCTTCTGGACAAGGCGGTGCGTGCGGTGACGGCAGATACGTTCAATATGATTTCCGTGGATGGCGACACTTCGACGAATGATACCTTTCTGTGTCTGGCGAACGGCCTTGCCGGCAACATGGAGATCACCGCGGAAAATGAGGATTACGCGGCCTTTGAGGAGGCGCTCCGGTCGGTGTGCCGGATTCTGGCGAGGGCGATGGCGGCGGACGGCGAGGGAGCGACAAAGCTCATTGAGACGACGGTCATGCACGCGGCGACGAAGAATGATGCGAGAAAGCTCGCCCGGTCGGTCGTATCCTCGAATCTGACCAAGGCGGCCGTCTACGGGAGAGATGCCAACTGGGGGAGAATACTCTGCGCGCTGGGATATGCGGGAGCCGCGTTTGACCCGGATCGGACGGAGCTCTATTTTGCAGCCCCCGGGGAAGCGGGCAGGGAGAAGCGGCTGCTCATCTTTTCGGGCGGACGTGCCGAGGATTACAGCGAGGCGGAGGCGGCAGAGCTCCTTTCCGGGGCGGAGGTCCGTATTCTCTGCGATATGCACATGGGAGAAGAAGAGGCGACCGCGTGGGGCTGTGATCTGACATTTGATTATGTCCGGATCAACGCCGATTACCGGAGCTGAGGAAAAACAAGCAGAAAAGACGCGGCAGGGAGAAGAAAGCGATGGAAGAGAGACAGGCAGATCAGAAGACGGGAAATCTTGACGAGGCACAGCGCAAGGCGGAGGTTCTCATTGAGGCCCTGCCGTATATTCAGCGCTATCACCGCAAGATCATCGTCGTCAAATACGGCGGCTCCGCCATGAGCGATCCCGCACTGCAGCGCAGCGTGATATCGGATGTGGCGCTGCTCCGGCTGGTCGGCTTTCAGCCGATTCTCGTCCACGGCGGGGGCAAGGCGATCAGCGGCTGGATTTCGCGGACGGGAGGAGAGGCAAGGTTTGTGAACGGTCTGCGGGTGACGGACGAGGAGACGATGGAAATTGCGGAGATGGTGCTGAACCGCGTGAACAAGCAGCTCGTTGCCATGGTGGAGGAGCTGGGTGTCCGCTCCGTCGGCATTTCGGGAAAGGACGGCCGGCTTCTCCACTGCCGCAGGAAGCTTGTGGAGGGAGAGGACATCGGCTTTGTCGGCGAGATCGACCGCGTGAATCCCAGCGTTCTTCTCGATCTTCTGGAAAAGGACTATCTGCCGGTCGTCGCGCCCACGGGGCTCGACAGCGCGTATCAGACATACAACATCAATGCGGACGACGCGGCCTGCGCGATTGCAAAGGCGGTCGGGGCGTACAAGCTCGTGTTTCTGACCGATGTGGAGGGCGTGTACCGGGATTTTGACGACAAGGGCTCCTTTCTGTCCCGCCTCACGGTTTCGGAGGCCCGGGAGCTCATGGAGGCGGGCGTCGTCGGAGGAGGCATGCTGCCGAAGCTGGGGAACTGCCTTTCGGCGGTGGAGGCGGGCGTCGACCGCGTGCACATTCTTGACGGGAGAATCCCTCACAGCATGCTGCTGGAAATTTTTACTGACAGAGGAATCGGAACCATGTTCTGCCCGGACGGCGACGAGCTGTGACGATCCGGGTGCAGAGAGCCGGAATCAAGACAGGAGGAGCGGCAATGAGCAGACAGATGAACGAGATGATCGAAGAGGCGGAGCGCGATCTGCTTCATACCTACAACCGGTATCCGCTTGTGCTGGACCGAGGAGACGGGGTATATCTCTATGACAGCGACGGCAGAAAGTATCTGGATTTCATGGCGGGAATCGCGGTATTTGCGTTCGGCTACAACAACAGGGAATTCAATGACGCCCTGAAATATCAGATCGGAAAAATTATTCATACGTCCAATTATTTTTACAATGAGCCGGCGATCCGCGCGGCGCACCGTCTCAAGGAGCTCTCCGGCATGGACCGCGTTTTCTTTACCAACAGCGGTGCGGAATCCAACGAGGGAGCGCTCAAGGCGGCGATGAAATATGCCTGCGCAAAGGACGGGAGGAACGACCACGAGGTCATCGCGATGCACCATTCCTTTCACGGCCGCACCTACGGTGCGCTCTCGGTCACGGGGAATGACCGCTACCGCCGGTCTTTCGGACCGATGGCCTGCAATGTCCGGTTTGCAGAGCTCAATGATTTCGACTCGGTTGAGGCCCTGGTGAACGACAGAACCTGCGCCGTCATACTGGAGGCGGTGCAGGGAGAGGGCGGTCTTGTCCCGGCGGAGGAGGCGTTCCTTACGCGCGTGCGTGCCCTCTGCGACGAGAGGGATATTCTCCTGATCATGGACGAGGTGCAGTGCGGCATGGGGCGCACCGGATATATGTTCGCGTGGCAGAAGTATGGGGTGAAGCCGGATATCATGAGCTGCGCCAAGGCGCTGGGCTGCGGTGTCCCGGTAGGAGCGTTTCTCATGACGGAACGGGCTGCGGCGAGGAGCCTTGCCGCGGGCGACCACGGGACGACCTACGGCGGCAATCCGTTTGCCTGCGCGGCGGTGAACAAGGTGCTGGATCTCTTTGAGGAGATGGAGCTGGTAAAGCATGTGCGGGAGCTCACACCGTATTTTGAATCAAAACTGGACGGCCTTGTGGTAAAATACAAGAGCGTCCGTGAGCGCCGCGGAGCAGGGCTCATGCAGGGGCTGGTCTTTGACCGGCCGGTCGGCGGCATCATCGGGGACGCAATGAAGCACGGTCTGATACTGATCAATGCGGGTTCTGACATCCTCCGCTTCGTCCCTCCGCTTATCATCACGGAGAGGGAGATCGACGAAATGCTCTCGATTCTTGAACCCGCCATTGCGAGAGAGGAAGAAAAGAACAGGGAATGAGCTTCAGAACAAGAATCGTTTCGGCCGTTCTGGTTATGGCCTTTATGGGAGGCCTTATCTGGGTCGCCGCCTCCGGACGCACGCTGGGAAGCGACGACGGGGACGGCGGTTCTCTGTTTGCGGCGGGCAGAACCACCATCAATCTCTGGTATGCCGACGCAGCACTGACAGACTATCTCAACGAAGTTGCGGTCGCCTACAACGAATCGCAGAGCCGCTGCCGGATCGAACCCTCGCTCCGAAGCGGCGTGGAATATCTGGAGGCCATCAGCCGCGCCTCTGTGGAGGCGGACCGGGACATGCCGGACGTGTATGTCATCAGCAACGACGCGCTGGAAAAAGCGGTGCTGGCGGGACTGGCGGCTCCGGTTGACGACAGCGCGGCCTTTGAGAACACGGAGACCTATCCGCAGACCGCCATCGACGCCGTCACCTGCCATGATGCGGTATACGGCTATCCGTTCTATTTTGAGACGGCAGCGCTTCTTTATAATAAGGAGTATGTCGCGGCGGCGCAGGCGGCGGAGGAGGATGCCGAAGAGGACGCCGGGGAGGAGAGCGGGAGCAGCGCGGAGCTGCCGTCGACGATACTTGATATTATTCAGTTTGCGGGAGGGTACGACGCTCCCGAAGGAGTGAGCTCCGTATTTACTTGGGATGTGGGAGATATCTTCTATAATTATTATTTTGTCGGAAATATGATCGACGTCGGCGGGCCGTGCGGGGACGACAGCTCGCGCATTGATATTTACAATGCGCCGGCCATCCGCTCGCTGCAGGTCTACCAGCAGCTCAACCAGTTTTTTTCCATTGATACAAAGAGCGTGAGCTACGAATCGGTGCTGAGCGATTTCATAGCGGGCGGGCTGGTGTTTACCGTGGCGACCTCCGACGCGGTGCAGACGATTGCTGCGGCGAAAGCGGACGGGAGCTTTACCGGGGATTACGGTGTTCTGCAGCTCCCGGATATCAGCGACGATCTGCAGACGAGAGGGCTCTCGGTGACGAGCTGCCTCGTGGTGAACGGCTATTCGGAGGAGCAGACCGAGGCGAACCGCTTCATACGCTATCTTCTCTATGAGAAAAGCGAGGATTTCTTCCCCCGGACGGGGAAGCCGCTGGCGCAGAACGGCTGCCGCTATCCGGATGAGCATATGGACGGATTTTTCAGCGCCTATGCGGACTCGGTGCCGATCTCCAAGATGCGCGCCACAAGCAACTTCTGGATGCTGCTCGAGAATGCGTTTTCGGAAATATGGGACGGGGCTGACCCGAACGCGGCGCTGAAAGCGCTGTATGAGCAGACCATGATTCAGATCACCGGGAACGACGGCTTTTCTGTTCCGGCGCTGGAGGATCCGGAGAAAATCGACATCAACGCGGAGCTGTCGGGCGGAGAATAAGCGGGCTTGCGTTCCTCTCTCTCCGGACGTATGATAAAAGCGGTACGGCAGTGCCCTCCAGGAGCAGGACTCCGGGAGGACGCATATGTGGCTTATGCTCAGGACCGCCGTGAGGCGGATACATGAAAAAAGAGAAAATATGAAGCGGAGCAGGTTCAGCAGAGCGCTGGGCCTGCTTCTTGTCGTATCGGCGCTGGGCGCCGGCGCGGCGGCCTGCGGATGGAGCCGGGATGAGGCCGTGCTGCTCCGGCAGGCGGCGGAGACCAGAAACTTGCCGGAAACCGAAGCCGAGGGGGAACAGGCGCTCCGCGGAGAAAACGAAATCGCCGGAGAAGCGGAGAAAATCATGGTGTTTGTCTGCGGAGCAGTCCGCCGCGAGGGGGTCTATGAGCTTCCGGACGGGGCGCGTGTGTATGAGGCCGTCAAAGCGGCGGGCGGCTTTTCCGACGATGCGGAGCAAAGCTGGATCAATCAGGCGCTGGTTCTTCGGGATGCGGATGAGCTGCGGGTGCCGACCCGGGAAGAGGCCGAAGAATGGCGCTCGCAGGGACAGGACAGCTCTGGAAGCGCTCCGGATGGAGGGTCCCGATTTCCGGGAGAGAGCGATGCGGGGCGGCAGGGGGTGACTCCCGGCGTGCGCAGCGCTTCTAAGGAAGAAAGTTCTGCGGCCTCCGGGGATGGCGCCGGCGGCAGGATCAATCTCAATACGGCGGATGCGGCGCAGCTTATGACCATTCCCGGCATCGGCAAGGCAAAGGCGGAGGCGATTCTCTGCTACCGGGAGCAGAACGGGCTCTTTCATTCCGTGGAGGAGGTGATGAAGATCCGCGGAATCAAGGCAGGACTCTTTGAAAAGATGAAGCCGTATATCGGCGTTGAATGAGACCGGGAGGACGGCGAGCGGGGGAGGCGTGGGGGCAGCGCACCGGTCCGCATCAGTCTTTTTGAAAAATCTTTCGGAAAGTCGCTCCCGGCATCCCAAAAGGCGGTGCTTCGGATGTATAATGAATAAAGCCGGGCGCCATAAATGACGGCGGATCAAATGGCAGTCTGCCGCCCGGCGGGAAAGAGATGAGAGCGGAAAAGCATGCGCACGCACTGATTGTTTTAGAATGAAAAGTGCCCCGGCACAGAGGGAGCAATGGCAAAGATTCTGGTTGTAGACGATGAAAAACTGATTGTAAAGGGGATCCGGTTCAGTCTTATGCAGGACGGATACGACGTCGAGTGTGCCTACGACGGAGAAGAGGCTCTTCAGAAAGCGAAAGAGACGGCGTTCGACGTGATTCTTCTGGATGTCATGCTGCCGAAGATGACCGGCTTCGAGGTCTGTCAGCAGATCCGTGAGTTCTCGTCGGTTCCGATCATCATGCTGACGGCAAAGGGCGAGGATATGGACAAGATCCTCGGTCTTGATTACGGCGCGGACGATTATATCACGAAGCCCTTTAATATTCTGGAGGTCAAGGCGCGCATCAAGGCGATCATCCGCCGGACGGCCGCAATCCGCCGGGCGGAGGAGACGGTCCGCAGGGCCGGAGAAAAGGCCGCCGGGCAGAATATGCTCGAGAGCGGTGCCATGAAGCTGGATGGGGAGAACCGCCGTCTTTATATTGCGGAAAAGGAGATCAACCTGACCAGCAAGGAATTTGAGCTTCTGGAGCTTCTTGCGCGCAATCCGGGCAAGGTTTACGGGAGAGAAAAGCTGCTCCGTGACATCTGGGGAGAGGACTTTCCCGGCGATGTGCGGACGGTTGACGTCCATATCCGCCGGCTCCGTGAGAAAATCGAAGCCAACCCGTCGGAACCGCGCTATGTGCAGACCAAGTGGGGGATCGGCTATTATTTCCGGGTGCAGCAGTAAACACAGCATTTCACAGCGGAGCAGCAGATGTCACAGAAATTACTCCGGTTCTACCGCAGATCGAAGCTGCTTCGAAGTCTTCGGCCGCGTATTTTTCTTACAATTTTTCTCGCAGGCATGATACCGTGTCTGATACTTCATGCCGGGATCACATCGAGCTATGAGAGCCGGGCGGTTGCTCTGCGCACCTCTGACGTGCAGACGCAGATGAAGGTTCTCGCCAATCATCTGATTTATTACAACTACATGAGCAGTCCGGGGAGAGACACCATCAACGCGGAGCTCGATCAGTTTTCGACGCTGAATGACGGGCGTGTGCTCGTGATCGACGACCATCTCCGGGTGATCAAGGATACCTACGGGATCTCCGAGGGAAAAACCATGGTTTCCGAGGAAATCGTGAACTGTCTCGCCAAGGGGAGCGAGGGCTCGGCGGTCTCCTATGACAGGACGGAGGGTTATATCGAGGTGGTCACGCCGATCAGCGAGACAGCGTATCTCGAGGGCGGCGATTTCTTTTCAGGGGGGTCTGAGGACGAGCTGGTCCGCGGCGTTCTGCTCGCCAGCGTCTCGACGGATTCCATCGTTCAGACAAGAAATATTCTCGACCGCAAGGCGACGCTTATCGAGATCATTGTTCTGCTTGCGATCTTCTCACTGGCACTTGTTCTGTCGCATGTCATGGTACAGCCGTTCAACCGGCTCACCGCCTCCATCAACGACATCAAGGAGGGCTATTCCAGCGAGCTGGTGCAGGAGCCGGCATACTGGGAGACGGAGCATATCGTGGGCGCGTTCAACCGGGTTCTTCTCCGGATGCGTTCGCTTGACGAGAGCCGGGAGGAATTTGTCTCGAATGTTTCCCACGAGCTGAAAACGCCGATGACCTCTATGAAAGTTCTGGCGGATTCGCTGCTTCAGGAGGAAAATGTTCCGGCGGAAATGTACCGGGAGTTTCTTCTCGACATCGATCAGGAGATCGACCGCGAAAACCGCACGATCAGCGATCTTCTGAATCTTGTCAAGATGGATCGGGGCACGGCGCGGCTCAGTCTCAGCACCGTAAAAATGGGAGAGCTGGTGGAGATGCTCTGCCGCCGTGTGCGGCCGATTGCGCAGAAACGCGATATCGAGCTGACGCTCGTCAGCGAGCGGGAGGTGATCGCGGAGGTCGACGAGGTCAAGATCACCATGGCTCTCAGCAATCTGATCGAAAATGCGGTCAAATACAACAGGGAGCACGGCAAAGTGGAGGTGACGCTGGATGCGGATCACCAGAACTTCACTGTGACGGTCCGGGACACCGGCGTCGGAATTCCCGAGGAATCTCTCGACAGGATATACGACCGCTTCTATCGCGTGGACAAGTCGCGGAGCCGCGAGGTGGGAGGAACCGGACTGGGACTTTCCATCACAAAAAATGCCATTCTGATGCACCGCGGCCGTATCGATGTGACGAGCCGCCTCGGAGAGGGGACGGTTTTTTCCGTGACGGTGCCGCTGCGGCAGGGCAGCAGCGGGGAGGACCGCAAAGCGCAGCTTGATAAGACGCTGACGCTGCCCTCTGTGAAAGAAATCGAAAAGGAGCTGAAGCGTCAGCAGGAGCAGTCGACATGATGCGAGACAGAATCCGCGGAATGCTGAATTTCATACAGAGCAGAAAGCCGTCTGCGGCGGCGCTCGGTATCTGCGTTCTGGGCTTTGCCCTGATGCTCTTTGTTCTGCTGTCAGCGATGCGCGGCGATCCGGAGCCAGGAGAGCGTGCGCTCAGCTCGTCGGTGGTCACGGATGCCTCGAACGGAGCTTCCGTAAAGATATATTATCTCAGTAAAAATATCACGAGCATCGTTCCCGTGAGCTATGTGCCGGAGGACACATCGACGGAGGGCATGATCGATGAGCTTCTCGCGCAGCTTTCCCGCGAACAGGATCAGATCGAATACGTCTCACCGATCAGCGGTTTTTCTCTTCTTGGCAGAACGCTGCTCAACGGGAATCTCACGCTGGACTTCACGGCGGAATATCACGGTCTTGACGTCATCCGTGAAATTCTTTCCCGCGCGGCGATTGTCGATACGCTGGCGCAGGTGAACGGCGTACGCACGGTCACATTCGAGGTTGAGGGGCTTCCTCTTGCGGATGACCGGGGGGAGCTGATCGGCCCGATGTCCGCAGAACATTTTGTGTTTAATCTGGGCAAGGACATCAATTCCTATGAGAAAGCGCGCCTCCATCTGTACTTTGCGGACAAGGAGGGCGATTCGCTGGTGAACGTCAACCGGACGGTGATCTACAACAGCAATATTTCCATGGACAAGCTGATTGTGGAGGAAATCCTGAAAGGTCCGAACGGATCGGGCATCTATCCCACGGTGAATCCGGAGACCACGCTCATCAGCGTGACCAGCCGGGACGGCGTGTGTTATATCAATTTCGACAAGGCATTTCTTTCCAACCCCAATGCGGTGACGGCGGAAGTGTCCATCTATTCTATCGTCAATTCTATTACGGAGCTTGCCGGTATCAGCAGGGTCCACATCTCCGTTGAGGGAGATGCGGCGTACAGCTACATGGATACGCTCTCTCTCAAAACAGCCTTTGAACGCGATCTTTCCATGGTGGAGGACGCAGAGGACTGACGCAGACGCCGTGACAGGAGTCTGCGTCAGTCCGATCTCAGTATTTCATTTCAGGTGCCGTGTATGCGAAGACCGCTTTGTACTGTTTCGCTGATACTGGCTGCTGTTCTGTTTATTATTCTGGCACTATCGCCGCCTGAGCCGTATCCGTTTGCGGCATGGGATGGAAAAACCATCACGGTGAGCGGGATCGTGTGCGCCAAGGAGCCAAAGGGCTCCGCGGACGGCACAGAATTCCTGCAGCTTACGCTGAGAGAAATCGCAGCGGAATGTGATGAGCCGGATCCGATATCCGCCGCGCCGGGAGAGGCTTTCCGTGCGCAGGGAGAAACGCCTGAGAGCTTTCCCTGTGCACAGGGGGCGATTGCCCGGCTCTCTGGGAAGGGCGCCGCGCTCCGCACAGCGGATGCGGCGCTGCCGATCGGTTCTTGGGTGCGGCTTGCCGGGACGCTCCGCTGCTTTCCGCAGGCGACCAATCCGGGAGAATTTGACAGCCGCAGCTATTATCAGACGCTCAGAATTTCATTTCGTATTGACGATGTCCGGATTCTCTCGTCGGAGGGCTCCGGCGCTCCTGTCGGCGTTGCGCTGTATCGGATCAAGCGCGCCCTTGCCCGTATTCTGGAGCACTGCGCATGGAGCGAAGAGGATGCCGGAATCCTGCGCGCCATGCTGCTCGGGGAGCGGGGAGGGCTCCCGGAGGAGACGCGCGAGCTCTATAAGGAGAGCGGCATCATCCATATCATTGCGATTTCAGGACTTCATATTTCGATCCTTGGAATGGGACTGTTCCGCCTCCTGCTGCGCGTGCAGAAAAGATTTCTTCCGCTGCGCTTTCTTACGTGGCAGGCGCTTGGTCCGGCGCTGATTTCCGTCAGCTTTATGCTTTTCTACGGAAATATGACGGGCATGAGCAGCTCGTCGGCCCGCGCCGT
The DNA here is from genome assembly GCF_900625025.1 of Lachnoclostridium sp. Marseille-P6806. Taxonomy (GTDB): domain Bacteria; phylum Bacillota; class Clostridia; order Lachnospirales; family Lachnospiraceae; genus CAG-791. The sequence goes on along the minus strand of NZ_LR130576.1, from coordinate 9,137 downwards.
GATCATGTTCTGTTTTCATATGGGAGCGCTTCTGTGCCGCCGGACATATGATCTGTCGACGGCGGCCGCAGCGGCTGCGGCCCTCATTCTGACCGCCGAGCCGCGCTGTCTGTGCAGCGCCGGCTTCCTGTTCTCGTTCGGGGCCGTTGCGGCCATTGCGGTTCTGATGCCGGTATTTCAGTCAAGGGGCATGAAAGCGCTGTCGATTCCTCTTGCGACGCTCCCCGTCTATCTCCATTTCTATGGCCTGTTTCCTGTATTTTCTCCGCTCCTCAATCTGTTTGTGCTGCCTTTGATGACGGCTCTCATGCTCGGCGGGCTGGCGACACTCTTTCTCGGCGGGCTGTATCTTCCCCTCGGACGTCTCCCGGGTTTGCTGTGTCACGGAATACTCTTTTCTTACCGGAGTCTGTGCCGGTTCAGCATGGCTCTGCCGGGCTGCCGGCTGATCTGCGGAAAGCCGGAGCCGTGGGAAACGGTGCTCTTTTTTGCCATGCTGCTTGTGCTGATTCTGATGGAAAGGAGAAGATGGAGGCTGCCGGAGCTCTGGAAAGCGCTCTGGGTGCTCGCGGCGGTGCTGCTGCTTTTTCATAGAGACCGCAGCGGGCTGGAGCTCCATATTCTGGATGTCGGACAGGGAGACGGTCTTGTGATCTGCGCGGACGGCGTGAATATCATGATTGACGGCGGCTCGGTCAGCAAAAGGGATACGGGAAAATATCAGATCGAGCCGTTTCTGCATTCGGTCGGCGCGGGACACATCGATCTGGCGGTGCTGACGCATGACGATACGGATCACTGCAGCGGCCTCATTGCGATGCTGGAGGACGGCTATGATATCCGGCGCGTGGCACTTCCGGTTCTGCGTGCGGAAAAAGGGAAAGGGCAGGAGACGGACGGGAATTATCAGAAAATCACGGCGCTGTGCCGGGAGAGAGGCATTCCGATCTGTTTTCCGGAAAGAGGGGATGAGCTGTTGTTCCCGCGCTCGCCGCGCCTCCGTATGCTCTGCCTGCATCCGTCTGCCGCTGCGTCCTATGAGGGGGCGAACGAGGGATCGCTTACCTTTCTCCTTCGCTATGGAAGCTTTACGGCGGTGCTGACGGGGGACCTCGAGAAGCGGGGAGAAGAGGACTGTCTTGCGTTTCTGATAGAGCGAGGGCTTCCGGAAGAGGGCGGGATCACGGTGCTCAAGGTCGGACATCACGGGTCGGGCGGCGCAAGCTCGGCGGAATGGCTCTCGCAGCTCTGTCCCCGCACAGCGGTGATTTCCTGCGGAAAGAACAACCGTTACGGCCACCCGGCTGCGGAGACGCTGCGGAGGCTGGAGGAGGCCGGCTGTGAAATCCTTGAGACACGGCAGGACGGGGAGATCTGTTTTTCGACGGACGGCAGGCGGCTCCGGACGGAACGCTTTTTGCGGTGACGCTTTCCTGCTGTTGCAGCTGAGCTTGAGCTCTGCGTGAAATCTCCGCGTGGCAATCTGAGAAAAATCCCGTTACAATAGACTCTGGCAGGATTCGTCCGCCGGCGAGGAGAAATATCGGTTCCGCCGGGACGGACTTTTGTGCGGAGAATAGGTTTTACGGAGGCGGGATTCAGAATGATGGGCTGCTATGGCTGGATTCCCAGATATGTGAGCGGCGGCGCCGTGCTCTGGGTGTTTGAGCTTCTGCGCGTTCTGCAGCGGCTGCGGAGGAGAGCCGGAGGGGAGGAGAGCCGGCTTTCCTCCGTTTCCGGGCAGGCGGCGCGGGACGCGTATTTCGGCGAGCCGCTCAGAGGAAAGAGGTACATCGAATATCAGAGCCGCTGCGCCGGAATTCGCTTCGGACTCTTTTCTATCGCCTATTCCGGCTGTGAGATCATTGCATTGTATAATATTCTTGAATTTTACGGCGCGGAGCATGAGAGCTTCCCGGAGTTGATCGCTGCCGTCGAGAGGGACGGCATGGTTCTGGACGGCCGGTGGGGAAGCTCGCCGCGGGCCATTCTCCGTCATCTTGAAAGGCGTGGCTTTTCGGTGCGCGAGGCGCTGCGGGAGCCGGATTTTTCCGGGGCGCTGAAAAGCTATGACAGTTTTCTGCTTACCCTGTATAATGATAGGGATGATATCCGCCGGCAGATCCATACGGTCTGTATCACACGCGAGGGCGGAGCGCTCTGCATCCACAATGCGGCGGACAGCGGAATAGTGCGGCTCTCCGGGGATTCAGGCATGGCGGAGCTGACAGCGGCTTTTCCGGGAGGACGGGCAAAACCGATACTCCTTGCCGGAATTGCCTGGGCAGGGGACAGATACAGGCATGGCAGGACATGACAGGAAAGAACCGCCTTTTCTCGAGCGGCTGGCAAAATTTAACGAGGTGCTTCAAATCGGCGCGTTTACGCCGTATTTTATTGTTTACGGGGAACAGGCGTATCTCAGGAATCAGAGCCGGGATGCAGTAAGGGAGGCGCTCCTTGACGGCGGGGACCCGCAGATGAACTGCGCGGTTTTTACCGGCAGCGATTTTACGGCGCGCGAGGTCATAGACCTCGCGGAGACGCTTCCGTTCTTTGCTCCCCGGCGCGTGATTCTCTTTGAGAGCACCGGGCTCTGGGGCCGGGAGATGACGCAGGAGGCGGACGCGCTTGCAGATTATTTCGGCACGCAGCCGGAGACCACTTTTTTTGTCTTTTCAGAGCCCGGCATTGACCGGAAGCGGCGGCTTTACACGAAAATGGCGGGCGGAAAGGCCGGCGGCGCGTCGATCCTTGCCTGCGAAAATGTGGAGGACGCCACGCTCCGGAAATGGATACAGGCCCGCCTGCGCAGGGAGGGGAAAACGATTGACGGCGCGGTGCTCGCCCTGTTCCGGCAGTATGCCGGGGACGATATGATGAATATAGCTTCCGAGACGGATAAGCTGATCAGCTTTCTCGGAGACAGGCAGGCGGTGACGTCCGAGGATATTCGGGCGATCTGCACACCGGTGGTGCAGGATCGTATTTTTGAGATGATCGACGCGATTGCGGGGGGCGAAAGGGATCGCTCCATGGGAATCTATATGGATCTCATCCGCCTGCAGACACCTCCGCAGGTGATTCTTTCTCTGCTGCAGAAGCAGTACAACCGCCTGCTTCAGATCAGGGAGCTGCAGAGGCAGACACAGGATACGGCAGAGATTGCGCGCGTGGTCGGCCTGCCCGTCTGGATGCTCCGCCGCCTGTACCCGCTTGTCGGACGGTACCGGAGCGCCGCACAGCTTGAGCGGATTCTGGATGCCTGCGTACAGGCCGACGCGGATTACAAGAGCGGGCAGATGACGGATCGGATTGCGCTGGAGGCATTGATCACGGCGCTGTGAGCGAAAAGTGCTGTTACGCAGTGGGACGGCATGAGCCGCAAAGCGGCTCGCATCTCTGTGCGCCGGCGCAGGACGCTTGCGGCGCGTGCCTCGCAAAAGACGCTTCGGTATGGAGGATTAATATGACGGAAGAAATAGAAGCTGTGCAGAGAGAACCCCGGCCTCAGGAGCTGTACCGGCATTTCAGGGGAAAGCTGTATCAGATCGTGACGCTGGCAAAGGATTCGGAGACCGGGGAGACAGCGGTGGTTTATCAGGCCCTTTACCCGCCCTACGGCGTATGGGTGAGAAAGCTCTCGGATTTCTGCGCTCGTCTTGAGCCCTCGCGCTATCCGGACGCAGAGCAGCGCTTTCGCTTTGAGCGAGTGCTTTCCGGGGAGGAGAGCGGGGACGGGGAAGCGCGGGGCAGACAGGCTCCGCCGGAGACAGAAAAGGCGGCTCTGGAGACAGACGAATCCCGGCCGGATGCGGGAACGGTTCAGCCGGTGCCCGGCGAGCCTCAGCCCGTTCTTGATCCCATGCTGGAAAAATTTCTTGACAGCGCCTCCCCTGAGGAGCGACTGAATATTCTTATGGCGCTGCGGGGGCGGATTACGGATGAGATGATCGATACCATGGCGATCGCCTGCGGTCTGGAGATCGAGCCCGGCGATATCTCCGTGCGCTGGAACGATCTGCGCGAATGCCTCCTTACCATCGACAGATATGAGCAGAGCAGGAGCCGTTTTGAATAGGGAGGGAAGCGCCCCGTCCATCCGCGTCCTGCTCAGCTGGTATGACGGTCATCGCCGTGTACTGCCGTGGCGGGAGGAGCCGACGCCTTATCATGTCTGGCTGTCGGAAATCATGCTCCAGCAGACCCGCGTGGAGGCGGCGCGAGGATATTACGAGCGCTTTCTTGCGGCGCTCCCGGATATCAGAGCGTTGGCGGAGGCACCGGAGGAGCAGTACATGAAGCTCTGGGAGGGGCTTGGCTACTATTCCCGCGTGCGCAATCTTCACAGGGCGGCGGTTCAGATCATGGAGGAGTACGGCGGGGAGATGCCCGCGGATGCCGCCGAGCTGAAAAAGCTTGCGGGAATCGGGCGCTACACGGCAGCTGCGGTGTCTGCGATTGCGTTCGGACGGAGAGCGGCGGCCGTGGACGGCAATCTGCAGAGGATCTTTACCCGGCTCACGGGCTATCGGCAGAACATCAAGTCCGCCGCGGCGCTGTCGGCCGCCGAGATATTCTGGACGGCGCGTATGGATGAGGGGGCAGAGGAGTTCCGGAATGCTGACGGGAGCCCGCTCGAGGCGCCCGGAAGTCCCCGCAATTACTACGGCGACTGCAATCAGGCCTTGATGGATCTGGGCGCGGCGGTCTGCCTGCCAAACGGCGGGCCGCACTGCGATGAGTGCCCGTGGGAGCATGCGTGCGTTGCCCATGCGGAGCACTGCGAGAGCAGGCTGCCTGTTCTGCCGAAGAAAAGGCTGCGGCGGGTTGAGGAGAGGACGGTTCTTGTCATACGGGACGCGGAGCGCACAGCGCTGCGAAAGCGCCCGGCAAAGGGCCTGCTTGCGGGGCTTTATGAACTGCCGAATACGGAGGGCTGCCTGAATGAGGCGGAGGCGCTGGAATATGTCCGTTCTCTGGGGCTCAGCCCTCTTCATATCCGCGGCATCGGACCGGCGAAGCATGTGTTTTCTCATGTGGAGTGGCATATGACAGGTTATGAGGTTCGTGTGGATGAGCTGGAGGAGCGTGCGGCGCCGGGGCTTCTTCTGGTGGAGACGGCAGAGGCGCTGACCCGGTATTCCATCCCGTCGGCCTTTGCGGCCTATGCGGAGTATGCAGGCATCCGGGGGAGCCGCCCTGCCGGAAAGAAAAAAGCACCGGGAGACACACCGGCCGGTTTGCATTGAAGCCGGAATCGTTTTTGGCCGCAGTCTCGGAACCGCCTGCGCGGATTTTGAGATGCGTCCTGCTAAGCTGCTTCGGTATGGAGGATGTTTATGAAATTATTATCGGTGGCAATTCCCTGTTACAATTCAGAGGCATATATGTCGAAGTGCATCGATTCGCTTCTGACCGGCGGGGAGGACATGGAAATCATCATCGTTGACGACGGTTCACAGGACGGGACGGCGGAGATTGCTGACCGCTATCAGGTTATGAATCCGAACATCGTCCGCGTCGTTCACAAGGAGAACGGAGGCCACGGCTCCGCGGTGAACGCCGGACTGGAGGCCGCGACGGGGCTCTACTTCAAGGTGGTGGACAGCGACGACTGGGTCAAGGATACGGCGCTTGCGCAGATTCTTGAATATCTGCGCTCCGTGGCGGGTACAGCGCCCCAGCTCGACATGCTGATCTCGAATTTTGTCTATGACAAGGTGGGAGAAAAGCGTCACAAGGTCATGCAGTACCGGCGCTCGCTGCCTGTCGGACGCATGTTTACATGGGCGGATGTAAAGCGCTTCCATAAGGGCCACTATATCCTGATGCACAGTGTGATCTACCGGACGGGACTTCTTCGGGAGTGCGGGATCCGCCTGCCGGAGCATACGTTTTATGTCGACAATCTGTATGTGTTCCAGCCCCTCCCCTATGTGCAGAACATGTATTATATGGATGTGAATTTCTACCACTATTTCATCGGCCGGCAGGATCAGTCGGTCAACCAGCAGGTCATGATCTCGAGATTGGATCAGCAGATCCGGGTCAACAAGCTGATGGTGGACTATTACATCGATAAGGAGCACCGGACAAGGATCGGCTCGATGCCGATGTGCCACCATTATATGTACAATTATCTGGAGATCATCACCACGATCTCATCGGTTCTGGCGCTCTGCTCCTACACAAAGGAGGATATGGAGCGCAAGAAAGAGCTGTGGGAGTATATCAAGAAAAGGGATTTCTTCCTGTATTCCAGACTGCGCAGAGGGATCTTCGGCATTGCGATCAACGCGCCCGGAAAGGGCGGACGGGATATCACGGTCGGGGGCTACAAGATCGCGAGACATTTCTTCAAATTCAACTGATCTGAAATTCAACGGATCAGAAATCAGGCCGGACGGCCTCGGCAGCGTCCGATTTGACCGGGACCGGCCGGACGGAGCCGGCGGCACAGCGCCGGACAGTAGCGGCCGATGGAAACGCAATTCCATCGGCCGCTACTGTTATATTTTGTATCAATGAATATTTTACATATCAGCAGAGCTGTTTATCAGTGAATCAACTGGCGCTGTCTCCGGCGTCTTCTCCGGACAAGAGTTCCCTGCATATTGTAGCGTCCGGCAAAGGTGAAGCCCCAGCGGAAGCAGAGTACATAGGCTCCGGCTGCCATGGCGCAGGCACACAAGACATCAAAGACGCTGTGCTGCTTGATGAACATGGTGGAGAGCGAGATGGCCGCGCTCAGGACGACGCTCCCTGCCCGGACGGCATGAGAACGCAGCTTCTTTGAGCGACTACCGAGAATGCCGAACGCGACGCCGATCGAGTTGTACACATGGATGCTCGGGCAGAGATTCGAGGGCGTGTCAACCCGGTAAATATTCCCTACCATCCGTGTGAAGAGATTGTCGCGCGCAAATTCGGAGGGGCGCATGTACTGGATATTGGACCACAGGGTCGAGACGAGAAGAAAAGCCGTCATCCCGATGCACAGGAGCGAGGCCGTCCGGTGATACATCTCCCGGTCCGTGAAGTAGAGTACGATAACGGCGCCGGTCACGTAGAAGAACCAGAGGTAATAGGGAATGACGAAGACCTCGACAAAGGGGATGTAATCGTCGAGCGCGGTATGAATCACGGTATAATGCAGCCGGTTCATATGCTCGATGATGAAAAACCACGCCAGATAGACGGAGAAGAAAATCACCATCGGGATGAGGTCCTGCATTGACCGGCCGGCGAGCCGGAACTTCTGAAGAGTGCTGCGGCCGCCCTGCTGCTCCTTTCCGGATTTCCGGGAAGAGACACGGCAGACGGGCAGATGAGTTTTTTCAGAGCGGAATTTTTCAGACCTTGCTGTCATAGCGCAGAACAGACCTCTCCGGTGCTTTTCAATGGTTCGTGCTGATTGTAGCGCCCGGATGCGGATTAGACAATATTGAAATTGTCCAAATACTTCAATATTTATAGAAATTTCACAAACAGAACGCATAAGGACATGTGCGGAACGACAGGAGTGTCCGCGACAGAAAAACAAACATCCGCCTGAGGCTTGCAGAACCGGGGTTCATGTGATACACTTCGAGCTGCTGCAGCAACTGTGACGAGAAAAGGAGAGCGGCCGAGATGTATTCATTGGAAGAAGTGCGGATGAAAGATCCCGAAATTGCGCAGGCGATTGAGAGCGAGATGCAGAGGCAGAACGATCATATCGAGCTGATCGCCTCGGAGAATTGGGTCAGCAAGGCCGTTATGGCGGCGATGGGCAGTCCTCTTACCAATAAATACGCGGAGGGCTATCCGGGTCATCGCTATTACGGCGGCTGCCAGTGTGTGGATGTCGTGGAGGAGCTTGCGCGCGAGAGGGCGAAGAAGCTCTTTGGCTGTGAATACGTCAATGTTCAGCCTCATTCGGGGGCGCAGGCGAATCTTGCCGTCGAATTTGCGGTTCTGAAGCCGGGTGATACTCTGATGGGGATGGATCTGAATCAGGGAGGGCATCTGACTCACGGAAGCCCGGCCAATATATCCGGCGCATATTTCAATATCGTTCCCTACGGCGTCGATGAGAACGGCTGCATCAATTACGATGAGCTGATGGAGACGGCGCTGAAATACAGGCCGAAGATGATCATTGCCGGGGCCTCCGCCTATGCGAGAACGATTGATTTCGCGAAATTCCGCGAAGTGGCGGACGCGGTGCAGGCGGTTCTGATGGCCGATATTGCGCACATCGCCGGCATGGTTGCGGCGGGGCTTCACCCGAGCCCGGTTGGTGTTGCGGATATCATTACCACGACGACGCACAAGACGCTGCGCGGCCCGCGCGGCGGCATGATCATGGCTTCGCAGGAGGCCGCAGACAGGTATAAGCTCAACAAGGCGATCTTCCCCGGAATTCAGGGAGGCCCGCTGATGCACGTTATCGCGGGCAAGGCGGTCTGCTTCCGGGAAGCTCTGGAGCCGTCTTTCCGCGTGTACCAGCAGCAGATTCTGGATAATGCGCAGGCGCTCTGCGCAGGTCTTCTCCGCCGGGAAATCCGGATCGTTTCGGGAGGAACGGACAATCACCTGATGCTGGTGGATCTGACGAATTACGATATCACCGGCAAGGAGGCCGAGCGTTGGCTGGATGAGGCGCATATCACGGCGAACAAGAACACAATTCCGAATGAGCAGCGCTCTCCGTTTGTCACAAGCGGCATCCGTCTCGGCACCCCGGCGGTCACGACGCGTGGGATGAAAGAGGACGATATGGATACGATTGCGGAGGCCATCGCGCTCGTCATCCGTGAGAAAGAGGACGGTATTGAAAAGGCGAGACATATCGTCTCGGAGCTCACAAAGAAATATCCTCTTGCGTGACGGGAACGGGCAAGTTGTATCATTTTGCAGATACAGTTTTTGCAGCCGAGAAAGCAGAAGTCAATTGTATTATATTTTGCGACTTTACAGAATATTTAAGAATGAGTTGACATATAACAGACGATTACCTATACTACCTGTCTTTCGGACTTGAGAAAAAAAGTAGTGCTAAACCACGGTTTAGAACCTGTGGTTTAGCATTTTATTTATGGCCTCATTTCCGAGAAAATATGATGTCAGAGGAAGACCGGTTTCAGAAGCTA